>CACHEU010000016.1 GCA_902578935.1 uncultured Pelagibacteraceae bacterium | reverse complement strand
TTTGAGAGGCGCCTGTTGGCAAAGATGTAAAAAGGACATCTATATTATTCCAGTTTACTTGTCTTAAATGTGAAATTTTTGGTAGTTTTTTTTTGATCCTTTTGTCAAAAAATTGAATTTTTTTTCCTAATTTTTTTTGAGCGCAAAGATATTTTATACTGGCTTTTGGATGTGAAGATAAAATTTTAACTAAATCTAACCCTACGTAACCAGTAGCTCCAGCAACAACTATATTAATCTTTTTTGATGACATAATTTCCTTATATCACTTTTAAATTGAATGAAAATAAATGATTTATCTTTTTGAAAATTGAAAACTTCTTCGGGCTTTTCTGTGTCCGTATTTTTTTCTTTCAACTTTCCTAGAATCTCTAGTTGTTAATTTATTTTTTTTAAGGGTTTTTTTTTAAAGAAGAATCAATGTTTACTAAAGCTCTTGATAAACCATGAATGATTGCTCCGGCTTGCCCTGATAATCCACCGCCCTTAACGCTACATCTAACGTCATATTCGTTTGGAGCGTTTATTTCTTGAAGAGGTCTTACAACTGACATTTGATGGACCGGTCTTTTGAAATACTTGTTCATTTCTTTTCCGTTAACATAAATTTTTCCTGAACCTTTTTTAACCCAAACTCTTGCTATGGATCTTTTTCTTCTTCCTGTAGCGTATTTACTATCCTTGAGATCAATCTTAATTTTCTCTGTTTTAATTTTTGAAGATTCTAAATTTGCTACGTTCATAAAACTTTAACAGAATTTTTTTTATTAAGGGTAGAAAATTTTATTTCTACCGGGTTTTGTGTGAGATGAGGATGTTTGTCCCCATAATACATTTTTAGTTTGCTTAATTGTTTTTTTGCCAGCGGACCTCCAGGTAACATTCTTTTCACTGCAAATTTAAGTATATCTTGTGATTTATTTTTTTCTTTTAAATTGAATGGATGTGTTTCCTTTATTCCTCCAGGGTGACCTGTATGTTTATAATATTTTTTGTTTTTAAATTTTTTCCCAGTAAATTTTATTTTTTCTATGTTTGTAACTATTACAAAATCACCATTATCTTGTTGTGGATCATACTTGGCTTTATTCTTTCCTCTCAAAACTTTTGAGATATAAGCGGCCAACCTACCAACAACCAGATTCTCAGCATTAACTAAATACCAGTTATTTTTTAAATCTTTTTTCTTTGCAAAAGGGGTCATAAAACTTGGGCATAAGTACAAGGTATTATTTACTATGTCAACCTAAACTAGGATTTTAAGGATTTATAATAAAAGTAAATTGAGGAAATTAATAAAAAAATTGTAGAAATTTGATGCAAAGAAGCAATCCAGATGTGGGCTCCACTTAATAGAGTAAAAATTCCAAGAGCTATTTGAGTGAAAATCATTAATAAAAGAAAATAAATTGAATTATACATATTTTTTTCCTTTTTATAGAAAATAAAAAAAGACATTGCTAAAACATATACAAAAATAATATAAGCTAGCTTTCTGTGAACAAACTGGACAAATGATGGTTCGTTAAAGATTTGAGAAAAGATTAAATTATCAAAAGACAAATCATCAGGAAAAAAATAGTTATTCATTAAGGGCCATGTTTGGTAAATCTTACCTGCGTCTAAACCTGAGGTAAAAGCACCAAAAGTAATTTGCAAAAAAAGCAAAAAAATGAATATTTTTGCAACCACATTGTTTGATTGAAAGTCAAAAAATATTTTATTTTTTTTAAGTTTAATATTTAAAAAATACCAAAAAATTGCTGAAAATAAAATAAATGCTAAGTTTAAGTGAATTGCTAATCTGTAATGACTTACTGTTGTATTTTCAACTAAACCACTTTTAACCATATACCAACCAACAGCACCTTGTAGCAAAATTAATAAAAATAAAAAAAATAAATTTTGGTTATATTTTTTACTCAAAATATTCTTAAAATATATATATATGAAAGGAATAAAAAAAAGCAACCCAAGAAGTCTTCCGAGAATTCTATGAATATATTCCCAATAATAAATTACTTTGAATTCGCTCATTGTCATATTTTCATTAAGTAGAAAATACTGAGGTATTTTTTTATAAAGATTAAATACTTCTTCCCATTGATTATTTGTTAAAGGTGGGAGAATACCCTGAAAAATATCCCAAGTCGTTATGGACAAACCAGAGTCTGTTAATCTAGTTAGCCCTCCAACTATTACAATGACTCCTATAAGGGATAACAAGCTAATAAGCCAATAATTTACAAATTTTGAATATTCTTTTCTTAATATAATTTCCATGAAATTGTTATATAATATTTAAATGTTATTTTAATTACATTTATGTCGCTATGGTAAATAAAAAAATTAAAAAAATTAGGAAGAAATTAGATAAACTAGATGACAAAATGTTGTTAATTATAAAAAAAAGAAGCCTTC
>CACHEU010000015.1 GCA_902578935.1 uncultured Pelagibacteraceae bacterium | reverse complement strand
GATTGGACTTGTTCTTGCATACTTTGTTAGATTTTTTTCATTGTCTTTTAACGGAATTAGATCAGGATACTTAAAAATAAATCAGTCAATTGATGACAGCGCATATCTTCTTGGATATTCAAAATTTAAAACTTTTACAAACATACATGTTCCTTATCTAAAAAACAGCGTTTTTCTCGTTGGCGTTTTGATTGCCATCGAAATTATAAAAGAACTTCCTATTACTTTGATACTACGTCCTTTTAATTTTGAAACTTTTGCAACAAAAGCCTATTCATATGCTGCTCAAGATTTGTTAGAAGCAGCTGCTTTCCCTTCGCTATGTTTAATTATGTGGGCAAGTCTATTTATATTATTTGTCTCTAAATATATACTTTCAGACAAATAAGATTATATTGGAATAAAACTATGAGCTCAAACTTTCTTGAAATTGATAATGCAACTTTTGCTGCTAGTACAAAAAATAAAGTTAACAATGTTTCATTAACAATTAAGAAAGAAGGAGAAATTGTTTGTCTGCTAGGACCGTCTGGAATTGGTAAAACAACAATGCTTAGAACTATAGCGGGTCTTCAAAATTTACAATCTGGAAAAATAACATTGAAGGGAAAAACTATTTCTTCAAAAGATTATAATTTAGAACCTGAAAAAAGAAATATAGCCTTATGTTTTCAGGACAACTCGTTGTTTCCTCATTACAATGTGCTAGATAATATAAATATTGGTGCTAAAAGAAATAAAAATTCAAAATTTAGCTATTCGGATAATGATCTAATAAAAATTTTACACTTAGAAGATTTAAAAGATAAATATCCTCATGAGATAAGTGCTGGTGAAGCACAGAGAGTTTCTCTAGCTAGATCTTTAATGTCTAAACCAGATCTTCTTTTGCTTGACGAACCTTTTTCTAATATAGATCAAAGTTTAAAAGACGAATTACAAAAAAGAATAAAAGATATTTTAAAAGAACTAAATATTACAACTATTGCTGTTACACATGATTCATATGAAGCTTTTTATCTGGCTGACAAATGCGGAATTATATTAGATCAGTCCTTAAAACAATTTGATATACCTTATAACATTTATCATTATCCTAATTCGATTGATGTTGTTAAGTTTCTAAATAGAGGAATTTTGATAGATGCTGAAGTTACTGGAAATGACACTTTAAAAAACCATGAATTAGGAACAATAAAAGGTAAATTTGTTAAGAAACAATCAATTGGATCATCCGTTAAACTTTTAATACAACCCGAAGATTTAGAACATGATGATAAAAGCAACTTGATATTAGAGGTGGTAGATAGAAAATTTAGAGGAACAAATTTTATTTATACGCTTAAAACAAAAGGCAATCAAATCATACCTGTATTTGTTCATTCTCATCATGAACACCAGCATAAGATCAAGGATAAGTTTGGAATTAAAACACCAATTTATGTTGATCATTTAGTTTGCTTTTAATTTTATTAAAAAAGTGCTAAAAAAGTTTTTTAGTTGCGCCCTTAGCTCAGCTGGATAGAGCATCGGTTTTCTAAACCGAGGGTCGGAGGTTCGAATCCTCCAGGGCGCGCCAATTCTAGAGCATGCACTCAACGTTTGACGCTCTAATGACACAATGCGAGATGATTAATGAATGTCGTAATGTGATAATTTCGTGGTAATGTTTATTTAATTATGGGTTTTATATTTGGATGTATAGTTTGGATTCTAGGTGGAATTGCAGCATTCCATCTGGGTGGAATGATTATGAAAATGTTAGAACCTACCTTTGGCGGATTTAGCTTCGTTATTGTTGTAATTTTGTGGTTGGTGTTTATGACATTTCTTGCTGGTATTATCGATCTTGATTTTCCTGTGGTGAGATGATGCAAATTAAATTATCACAAAAAAATCCTACTACAATTTACTTTCCATATTTGCAGAACCAGCTTATTCTCTTGGCATGCTTCATTCTATCTGAATATACAGAATAATTTTTTGTTTCATTGGGACCAATAACGTGCATTTCTGTAAAAACATCTTTTGAAAAACCTTTATAAAATCTTTTCCCTGATGAGTATTTGAACCCAGATGCTGTTGCATCTATAATTATATTACCTTCCGCATCAGCAAGCAGATATTTAGTTATTCTAATATATTTTGAACTTGAATTATAAAATTTTAGATATGCTTTATCTTCTGTTGGACGCCAGCTAAACTTAAGATCATCTACGCATTTAGCATAAGCATTACCGCTCAACAACAAACCCAGAACCACGATCCCTAAAAGTTTTTTCATCTTATAAATTCTACATCAAATTCCTTGTCACAACCATGTCACAACTCGATATGATTTTTCAGGATTTTGTTGAATTATTTAATGACAAATGTTCGTTTTCAAAGGATTTTTGATAGAGCATCGGTTTTCTAAACCGAGGGTCGGAGGTTCGAATCCTCCAGGGCGCGCCAATAAATCCAGTGTTTTTACCAATTTCACATAATCACAATTTTAATTTATCTTGGTTTAGTTCTAGTCTGGCTCTAGTTTGTCCCTTAAAACCCTACAACCTATACGGGGATGTTTCTTTATAAACAACCAAACCCAAAAAGGCCCAAAATAGTTTCGAGCAAACAGACACACCACTAATTTTTTGCTAAGATGTAGTGAGATGAAAAAGAGAAATTATATCAAAAAAAAAGTAAAAAAAATTAAGAAGTCAAAAGATTTAAAGGTTAATAAACGAAGAAAACAAAGCGAACCAGATCTCTGGAAAGAAATGCGTTCGAGTTGGAAAGAAATACGCACGAATCTTAAGCCTCTCAAGAAGGCATATGATAAATTCCAATCGAAACGGAAAATTACAAAACAAAAAGAAGAGGAAAGAAGGTTAAAAGAGAATGAGAAGCAAAGACTTTTAGAGGAAGAGGCGCTAAGATTGCAAGAACAAGAAGAAAGAAAATTAAAAAAGGAAGAAGAACAAAGATTAAAA
>CACHEU010000014.1 GCA_902578935.1 uncultured Pelagibacteraceae bacterium | reverse complement strand
CTGTTGCAGGATCAAAACCCCATGTTATAGGAATCATCAAAGCAATTGCAGTCATGGGACCCAAACCAGGAAGCATTCCTATAATGGTTCCAAAAAAACATCCCATCGCCACCATTAAAATATTTTTTAGTGATAAAGCCGTATTTAAACCTATTAGAATACCTTCGATCATCCAATAATCCCTAGTAATTTTAAAAATGGATCTCTAAGGTAAATATCTAAAAGCCCATGAAGTAAAAAAACAAATAAAGCAACAAATGGAAAAGAGAATATAAGCATTAGTTTCCATCTTCGTTCTCCAAGAAAGTAGTAAGCAAATAATAGAAAGAATGAGGTTGATAAAAAGAATCCGGCTCTAAGTATAGTTAGGCCATAAAAAATCATAATAATAACGAGAAAAATGACTTTTTTATAATCTAAAACTGTATGATCTACTTCCTCTTTAATCTTTTCTGGTAAAACAATTTTTAATCCAGCAAGAAACATTCCGATATAACCAAGATAAATAGGAAATGTTTTCGCATTAAATGGTGCATTTTCGTCGAAGGAAAAAACTTGTATTTGGTGTGCTGTATAAAGATAAAAAGCTGATAAAACAAAGAAGAGCAGCGAGATAATTTTAACTGAACTTATCTTCACCGCTCCTCCTTTAAATCCTAATGGATTAAATTACTCCTAGTTTTTTCATAAGAGCTGTCATTTCTTTAGTTTGTGTTTTTAAGAACTTAACAAACTTCTTGTCTGGATTATAAATATTAACCCAAGCATTTCTTTTTCTAACAGCTTCCCATTCAGGAGTTTTTTGAACATCGCCTAGCATTTTAGCAATTTTCTTTTTATCTGCATTGCTCATGCCAGGAGGGCCAAAAAATCCTCTCCAGTTTACAAACTGAACATCAAAACCTTGTTCTTTCAATGTTGGAACATCAGGTGCATCTGAAACTCTTTTCGGTGCAGTAATACCAATAATATTTACTTGGTCTCTTGCTCCCATTACTTCTCCCAAACCAGTTGAAAGAATTTGAGTTTCCCCAGATAACAATCCTGCTAAAGCTTTTCCTCCAGCATCGTAAGGAACATAAACTACTTGATTTGGATCAGCTCCTGCTTCTTGAAACGCAAGTGCTCCAATTAAATGGTCCATACTTCCTCTTACAGATCCGCCAGCCATTTTCACAGATTTTGGATTAGCTTTGTAAGCTGCAACAACATCTTTGAAATTTTTGAAAGGTGAGTTCTTAGGTACAGCAATTGCGCCGTAGTCACCGATTACTCCTGCTATTGGAACAACGTCTTTGTATGAAAGAACGCCGCTACCTTTAACATAACCTTTATGTCTAGTTATTGATCTTAAAACAAGAGGTGTAGATTGAACTAATACTGTTCCTGCAGGTTTAGTATTAATTAAAAATGATAGAGCTTTTCCTCCACCACCACCTGACATATTCTCAAAAGATGCGCTTTTAAGAAAGCCAGCTTTTGTTAATGCTTCTCCTGTTCCTCTAGCGGTACCATCCCAGCCACCACCAGCTCCACCACCAATTAAGAAGTGAAGTTTGTCAATTGCAAATGATTGTGTTGAAATTGACGAGAAAAGAACAGCAGCAAATAATAAGCTAATAAATTTTCTTATATTTGTCATTTTTTCCTCCCTTTTATTAATTTCTTATTAGATTTTGAATTAATTAAAGAGTCAATTAGAAAATAGACTTCTTATCTCTGGTTCTTAGTGATTTTCCTTTAACTTCAACGTTAAGTTTAGTGAGTTCGCCCGATTTGAGTTTTCTTAAATTTTGTACAGAATTCAAAAATCTCTCGGACTCTTTTGGTGTAATAATTCCTTCAGTTAAAGTTTGAAATTTTTCTATGTAGTTAGATCTTTCAAAAGGTCTATCGCCACTTGGATGCGCGTCTGCAACAAATATTTCATCCTCAATTTTTGAACCATCTTTCATTTTAATAATAACTCTGCCTCCAAAACATTTCTTGCTAGGATCGGGATCGTGATATCTTTTTGTCCATTTTTTATCTTCAAAAGTTTTAATTTTTTTCCATAACTGAACTGTACTTTTTTTATTAGCTCTTCCAGGAGTGTATGAATTTACATGATGCCATTTTCCGTCTTCCAATGCGACAGCAAAAATATACATGATTGAATGATCCAAAGTTTCTCTACTAGCTTTAGGATCCATTTTTTGTGGATCTTTTGCGCCAGTACCAATTACATAATGAGTGTGATGGCTGGTATGAATATCTATTGATTTGATCTTTGAGATATTATCAATCCTTTCATTCATTCTTCTAGCTAAATCTATAAGTGCTTGTGACTGATATTCTGCTGAATGTTCTTTCGTATAAGTTTCTAAAATTGCTTTCTTTTCCTCATTAATGTTTGGAAGAGGAACGTTATATTTTGCTTTGGGCCCTGAAAGAACATATGCAATGACACTATCTTCCCCTTCATAAATTGGACTTGGTGCTCCTTCTCCCCTCATACATCTATCAACAGCTTCGATAGCTAACTTGCCTGCGTGCGCTGGAGCAAAAGCTTTCCAGCTAGAAATTTCTCCCTTTCTTGACTGCCTGGTTGAAACTGTTGTGTGTAGAGCCTGTTGAACAGATTGGTAAATTGTATCTGTATTTAATTTTAGAAGAGAACCCAAACCTGCAGCCACACTTGGCCCTAAATGAGCAATATGATCTATTTTATGTTCATGTAAACAAATACCTTTAACAAGGTTAACCTGAACTTCATAGCCAGTTATAATTCCTCTAATTAAATCTCTACCTGACATTTTTTTCTGCTGAGCTACAGCTAAGATAGCGGGAATGTTATCTCCTGGATGACTATAATCTGCAGCTAAAAAAGTATCATGAAAATCCAGTTCTCTTACAGCGGTACCATTCGCCCAGGCAGCCCATTCGCAATCAAATTTCTTTTTTGAATTAATTCCAAAAACAGTAGCTCCATTTTTTCTTGGATGTGCTAAAGCCATACCTCTTGCTGAAACTACAGGTCTTCTATTAAAAGAAGCTATGGCAACAGACGCATTGTCTATAATTCTATTAATAACCATATCTATCGCCTCTTCATTAAGAGAAGCCTTGTCAGAAGCTATTTCGGCAATTTTCCATGCTAACTGTTCTTTTTTCTTTAATTTCGATGCAGATGGATGAACTTTAACTTTAATATTTCTCATTAATTTAATTCAACATATTTCTCAAAACAAATTGAAGAATTCCTCCATTTTTATAATACTCAATTTCATTTTCAGTATCTATTCTTGATAAAACTTTTATAGTTTTGCTAGAACCATCAACATATTTAATTTCACAACTTACTTCTGCTCTTGGGTTAATTCCTTTTTCAATATCAATAATAGTAAATAATTCAGTACCTTTAATATTCAATTTTTTTCTGTCAAAACCTTCTTTAAATTGAAGTGGTAAAATTCCCATGCCCACTAGGTTTGATCTGTGAATTCTCTCAAAACTTTCTGCAATAACTGCTTTGATTCCTAATAATTTAGTTCCTTTTGCAGCCCAATCTCTGGAAGATCCTGTTCCGTATTCTTTACCAGCAATAACTACAAGATCATTGCCTCTTTTTTTATATTCCATAGCTGAATCGTAAACGCTCATTTGTTTTCCATCTGGTTGTAAAATTGTGAATCCACCCTCTGTTCCAGGAGCCATTTCATTTCTTATTCTTATATTTCCAAACGTTCCTCTCAACATTACTTCGTGATTACCTCTTCTAGCTCCGTAAGAATTAAAATCTTTTTGTTGTATCTGATGTTTCATAAAATAATCGCCTGTGGGACTATCTTTTTTTATAGAACCAGCTGGTGAGATGTGATCAGTTGTTACTGTATCCCCGAGTATTAAAAGCGGTCTTGCATCTTTAATTTTTTTAAATCCTTCAG
>CACHEU010000013.1 GCA_902578935.1 uncultured Pelagibacteraceae bacterium | reverse complement strand
CAAAGATTTCCTTTTTATATAACCAAATAAATTTTTAAATTTAAGGGTGTCAGGAGCTATTTCCGATGTAATTTCGAAAGAGTCTAAGCCAAATTTACTGACATTTTTTTTTGATAAAAAAGCAGTCTCATTATCGACGCAAAGAGTTCTGTTTAGTTCCTTTGAGATTGCATAAGCAGATGCATACATAAACATTTGATTTCCTACTTCATTTGAAAGTCTAATTATTAATTTATTTTTCATTTTTTTAAAGAATATCTTATTTTTTTTATAGTTTTATTTATATTTTTGCTAGGAATTGTAAAATCATACCCATTATATTTAGGTTTAAATTCATAAAAAGAATTTCTATAATTTCTATAATCATTCCAATTTCTAATTTTACAGTGAAATAAATCTAAAACTTTTTGTTTGTTAATTGACCCTACGTTTGTCATCATTCCATGAAATGCAATAACTTGTTTTGAATTTAATATTACGTTGTATAGATCTTTACCATCAATGTTATCAAAAAAAATAATTTTTTCTGATTTATTAATAAATTTTAATGATTTAAAATCGAAAGAATTAAAATTTTCTTTAAAAATTTTTGTATTTTCATCTATCTCGATGTCTTTGGTTAATACAACAGTATTTGAATATTTCAAAAACTCTTTAAAAAGTTGTTTAAGATCATCAATATTCCAATCGAGTTCTTTAAGAATTTTTCTTTTTGCGTGAAAATATATGTAATTATTAGGTAAATATTTTTTTAATTTATCACTTAGATCTGCGGATATTTTAATCTCTATATTTTTAACATTTTTACCCATAGTAAGATCGCTTTGTATTTTTGAGATAGGTTCTCTTTTAAATTCTTTAGATCTGTCATTTATTACATATTTATACAAAAACTTTCTTAAGAAAGGTGAAGGTCTTTTATACCCTTTAATATTATCAACACAGATGGCATAAAACTTAGTTTTAAAAAAAAATACAGGCAAATAATAATAAAATTTCTTTGGAGCAAGTATATATATTTTAAATATATTGTTAAATAAGATAAAAAAGAACAGATGAATTTTTTCAAACAAAGATAAATTATAATTAAGAACTTTTACGTTTATCTTTGAATTATCAAATAAGAATTTAAATTTTTTGCTTAATTTTGAAAGATAAATAGTAATTTTATCTACCTCAGTATCGTTTATAATATTATAAATAGCTTCTAAACTGTGTACTAAATCACCGACTGCATCATTTTTTAAAATTATTACATGTTTATTTGGCATAGTTATCTTTTATTTTTTTCCTTAATTTCCTATTTTTTTTTAATTGATATTCATATTTCATAGCTAAAGATTTATTTTTAAACGTTTTTTTAAAGATAAGCTTCCATGTTCTACCTCTTGTGCTTTTTGCTCCTTTTCCTTTATTATGAAGTCCAATCCTTTTTTTAATGTTATTTGTGTAACCAACATAACTTTTTACTGAATTTATATTTTTTGAAATGATAAGATACACGAAATGCAAGTTTTTAATCTTAATTTAAATTAAACATAATCAGATTTTTTTTTGACCAATCCTACAAATTCCTTAATAACATGATTTAAAAAAATCATAAATCCAACATAAATTAAAGCAAATCTTAATTTTATTAAATCCTTCATTGAATTAATTAAAAAACCTTTTAAATGTCTAATTGTTCTTTGAAAAAATCTCATTATGGTAGGTTTTTTTAATCCTGCACCATATATATAGCCTCTTCTTGAAGAGTCTGCGAGAGTTTTTAAATTGTCAGTTCTAAGGTGATAGCATACTGCTTTAGCACTGTAGGAAATTTTGTAATTTGAATTTAATAACTTTTGGCAAAAAGTAGAGTCTTCCCCATTAGTTTTATACTGATTATCGTATCCACCTACTTTTTTCCAAGCAGACTTAGATAATAAAGTATTAGATCCTGCAAGAGGTCTTCCAAGATCAACTAAATCTTTTTCTCCAAAAGAATTCTGTGTCGCGTGAACGTGTCTCCAAAGATCATATATACTTCTGTTTTTATATTTTTCCCTTAATTTTCCTCCTGATATAGCGCTTCCTGATCTATTTTTTACTTCCATCAGGTCTTTTAACCAATCTCTTTCTACCTCTACATCAGAGTCAAGAGATGCGACATCTTCGTTTTTGGCTTTAGATATCCCCTCATTTCTGGAGAATCCTAACCCCATGTTTGAAGGATTATTTACAATATTTATTTGATTTTTGTAGTTTTCTAAAATCTTTTTTGTACCATCCGAAGATCCATCATTAACTACAATAATTTCATTAGGAGCAGGGTTTAATTTAAGAACACTTTTTAAAACACTTTCAATTGTAGATTCCCCATTGTATACAGGTATATATAGGGAAACATTCAATTTCATAAAAGATTATTAGGATGATACAATATATTTCTAAGCCATTTAAGTGGTTTTTTAAATTAGAGGCGGCATCTGGTCTTCTTCTCCTATTTGCAGCAATTATTGCGTTAATAGTCAGCAATAGTGATTTAAGTATTTATTATAAAGACATTTTAGAAACCAACTTTCGTTTGGGTGTAGGAAAATTTGGAATCAACCTAAGCGTCCTGCACTGGATAAACGATGTATTGATGGCTATTTTCTTTTTCTTAGTTTCTTTAGAGATTAAAAGAGAGTTTATTCAGGGGGAATTATCAAACCCAAAACAAGCCATGCTTCCTATAATAGGAGCCGTTGGTGGTATGCTTGTTCCTGCTTTAATATATGTTGCAATCAATTATAAAGATCCAGTAACTCTTAATGGTTGGGCAATACCATCAGCGACTGACATTGCTTTCTCTTTAGGTGTTTTGTCATTATTAGGAAAAAGAGTTCCCTTATCCTTAAAAGTTTTTCTTACTGCTCTTGCTATAATTGATGATTTGGGCGCAATTATAATAATTGCTTTCTTTTATTCAGGAAAAGTTCAGTTCGTATATTTATTATTAATGCTAATATGCATGATTATTCTCCTTTTGTTTAACAAGCTAAATATTAGAAATTTTATTCCTTATTTAATTGTAGGACTATTCCTTTGGGAATTTACGCATGCTTCTGGAATACACGCAACTATCTCTGGGGTATTACTAGCTTTAACAATACCTCATAAGGATAACGAAAGAAGCCATAGCCATTCATTGCTAATAAAGTTAGAACACTCTATTTCCCCATATGTTGCATTTGGAATTATGCCAATTTTTGCTTTTGCTAATGCAGGAGTTTCATTGGAGGGGATTGGTTTTGATTCACTCTTAGAGCCTGTTCCTCTTGGTATTCTATGTGGCTTATTTTTCGGAAAACAAATAGGTGTTTTCTTATTTTCATATTTTTCTATAAAACTTAATTTTGCAGAAATGCCAAATAATTCAAATTGGATAACATTTTATGGAGTTGGTGTATTAACAGGAATAGGTTTTACCATGAGTTTATTTGTTGGAAACTTGGCTTTTGTTCAGGAAACAACTCATCTTGATGGTGTTAAAATAGGTGTGCTACTTGGCTCATTGTTATCTACAATTTTTGGCTATATGTTGATTCTAATTAGTTCAAAAAAATGAAAAAAATAATATTTTTTTTAATTATGTTTTCTCTATTTTCAACAAACTCCAACTCTTCTTATAAACAATTGGCTTATGATTTTTCTTTTAAGGACTTAGATGGGTCTGCAATTAAACTTTCAGAATTTAAAAATAGAGTGCTGCTCGTAACAAATGTTGCTAGCAGATGTGGTTTTACATCACAATACGAAGATCTACAAAATTTGTGGGAACAATATCAGGAAAAAGGCTTGGTAGTAATAGGAGTACCATCAAATTCATTTAAACAAGAACTAGATTCAAACAAAGAAGTTAAAAATTTTTGTGAAGCAAAATTTGGTATTAGCTTTCCAATGATGCAAATAGTTGATGTCAAAGGAGATAATGCGCATCCCTTTTATGTTTGGGCAAAGGAAAACTATGGGAAAGCTGCAGTTCCAAAATGGAATTTTCATAAAATTATAATTGGTAAAGATGGAAAAGTTTTTAAAACATTTTCTTCAATGACGAAT
>CACHEU010000012.1 GCA_902578935.1 uncultured Pelagibacteraceae bacterium | reverse complement strand
TACAGTTATTTTAAATTTTATAAAGATAAAAAAATAATTAATGATATAAAAAAATTTAAAATATTTATCAATAAACCAATAGACGAAATAAACAGGTTGCTTAAAAAAAATAGAATAAATCTCCAAAAACAAATTAAACCAAGAATTAATTCAAAAAAAATTTGGAATTTAATTAAATCATTATAAATATGAGTTACAAAATTATAAAATTTGATGATTTAAAAAAAGATTATTGGGATTCTCTTGTAAGTCAAATGAGGGGTAGTCGTCATCACTATACCTGGAATAGAATCAGCTATTTTAATTCACTTGGTAAAATAAAAAATTTTTCATTTGCCTTTTTCGAAGGGAAAAAATGTTTAGGTTTGGTAGCTTTAGGTTCATTTAATTTAGAAAATAATAATATTTTTTCTTTTAATAGAGATTTTTGTCCAGAACCTTTATTTAATGAAAATTTAACTTTATATGAAAAAAGAAAAATTCAAAATAATTTGAGATCTATAATCGAAGATATAGCAAAAAAAAATAATATAGATCTTTATAAAGTTAGAACACATCCGGTAATTTTTAAAAAAAAAGACCCAATTCTTAGTTCAGAAGATCAGTTTTATCAGATCAAGTGGTCAGATGAATTTTTTGTTCATAACTCTATAATTTTAGATCTTACCAGCCCACTAAATGAGCTTTGGAATAATTTAAGCAAAACGTTGAAAAAAAATTTAAAAAAAATGGAAAATGAAAAATTAAATTTTAAATATTGTTCATCAAAAGATAGCAAAGATATTGTAAAAAAAAATATTGATGATTTTAAGAAAGCCCACTTTGACATGTGGGGGAAACAAACTAGGCCTGATGCTTCTTGGGATTCAATGTTAAAATCAATAATTGACGATGAAGCAGTACTTTGCTTTCTAGAAAAAAACCATGAAACAATATCTTATTTATTTATAGGATATCATAAAAAATTTTGTTTTGGATGGTCACAGGTAAATCTAAAAAAATATGAAAAAGATTTCCAAGTGAGACATTTCTTAGAGTGGTCAGTTATTAAATTTTTAAAAAAAAGAAAATTTAGATTTTATGAATTAGGAGAGAGATTTTATAAATATAAAGGATTTAAACCATCTGAAAAATACTTATCAATATCTGACTTCAAAGAAAAATTTGGAGGATCCTTCTACCCCAAAGTTTTCTTTGAATCAAAATTAAATGACTTCTAAAAAATTATTAGTTCTTACAGCTTTAAACCATAATTTAAAAAAAAATAGCAATATTGATTTTTTAGGAGAGTGGTGCTTGACTTATGATAATAAAAAAAAATTCAATAATAAAAAATATTTTATCTATAAACATCATTGGACATCTTGGGAAAAACTTAAAAAGGATAGCAAATATTTAGAGGCCCAATACGAATATTTGCTTAAAAATATCTCAAAATTATTAAACAAAATCCATAAAACAAAACACGATAAAGAATACTGGAGAATACTGTTGGGTCCCTGGCTATATTTTTATTTAATTTCAATGTTTGATAGGTGGGAAAGTTTGAGATTAGCTTATAATAAGAAAGAAAATATAAATATACCTAAACTTAACTTTAATAGTGAAGTTTTAATAAACCACGACACTTTGTCATTTTGGAAAAAGGTTACCCAAAATGATTACTGGAATCAGGCAAATTTTCAAAGAATAATTGATTTTAAATTTAAAAATCAAACCACATATGTTGATGGATTAATTAATGAAAAAAAAAATAATTCATTTAAGGAAGAAAAAAATCTAAATACTAACAATTTTAATATTATAAAAAAATTTTTAATAATAATAGATAAACTATTTTCAAATTTTTTTTTAAAATTTAGTAAAACATATATAGATTGTACTTATTTCAATAAAGTTGATGCTTTAAAATTATTTTGGGCATGCAAAATTTTACCAGCATTTAATATTTCTACATTTAATTATGAAACATTAAATAAAGATTTTAAAATTAATAAAAAAGCAAGGGAAATATTTAATAAAAGAATTGAAAATAACAAAGATTTTGAAAGTTATCTTTGGACTTGTTTGAAAGTGGATTTTCCCAAAGTACTTTTAGAAGATTATTTTAAAATAGAAAATTTGAACTTTAAAAAAAATAAACTGAAATTAAAATCTATATTTTCATCAGTATCGACAACTTTCAATGAACGGTATAAATTTTGGTTGGCCAAGATGATTAAAAATGGGGCAAACAATTACGTTATGGCTCACGGTGGAGCATTACCGTTAATATATGAATACAGTACGTTTGAACACGATTTAAAAATTTCAAAAAAATATATTTCTTGGCATAACCCTACTCATACAAAACATTTAAAAATGAGTGCGATTCAACTTTTAAAAATTAAAAAAGAAAATTTTAATAATAATAGAACCAAATGTTTAATTTTAAGTTGTGATACACTTAGGTACCCAACTAAAATACAGGCCTGGCCCTATGTAGAGCAATACAAATCATGGTTACAAGATATTTCACTCATAATTGATAATTTAAATTTGAATATAAAAAAAGAATTAGTTTATAGATGTGGAGCAACCAAACAGGGTTTTCAAACTGATAGAATTTTGAAAGATAAATATAAGTTTTTAACAGTGAGTCATACCTCACAAGAATCACTAGGAAAGTCACTCTCACACTCTAAATTTGTAGTATGTACTTATCCGTCAACAACAGTTGCGGAATGCTTAATTAAAGATATACCCATGATTATAACTATGTCGCCAAAACTTTATCATTTTGAACCACAAGTAAAGAAGTTGTTAAGAGAAGCTGAAAATAAAATTTTTTTTAGCGATCCAAAAAAAGCCAGTTATTTAATAAATAAAATTTGGAAAAATCCTGAAGAATGGTGGAAAAAAAAAGAAACCAAAAAAATTGTTGATAAGATTAAAAAATTCTCTTTTAAAATCGAACAAGATTGGCCTCACGAGTGGTCTAGATTAATAAATTAACAAAATGAAAATTGCGATAATTGGAACAACTCCAATCATGATTATACATGCCCTACTTCAGAGCAAGAGTCATGATGTGACGATTTTTGAAAGGTCAAACAAACTTGGTGGAGCATGGGCTTACGGATTTTATAAAAATATAGTTTTTTCAGAAAAAACAAATGTGGTAGCGCCTACTAATATTGTTCAGGAAAAGTATATCCCAAAAATGATAAATTTTTTAAAAAAAAAATTTAAAATAAAGATAAAAAAAAATTTAAAATTTTATAAACACTTTTCTCGTTATAAACCTAAAAATATTTTTCATTTTAGATTTGATAAATTGTTTAAAACTTTAAAAAATTCAAAAATTAAAATAAAACATTCTTGGGTAAAATCTTTTATTGTAAATGAAAAAAAAGTACTTATTAATGGTTCTGAATTCGACAAGATTTATCTGCCATATTATTGCGGAATTAAAAGTGCAAAAATAGATAAAAAAAAATACTATTTTCCTTATACTAAGAATATTAATTGTCATTTACAGATTGTTGTAAAAAGAAAATTTATGGATGAAATTTACTTTTCAAAACACTTTGACTCTGCATTTGATAGAGTTCAATTTTTAAAAAAGAAGAAATATTTTTTTTTTACAGGAAGAGTGAATAAAAAATATAAAAAATATTCTAAAAAACAAATTTTAAAAGTTTCAAGGTTAAATTTTGAACCTAGAGACTTGTTAAGAATGCAATTGATTAAGTATACTTATTTTTACAGAAAAACAAATCAAATCAAAAAGCTATTAAAGCTTAATAATTGTGAATCAGTAAAAATTGTTGACACAAGACAGTTTGTTCAATCTTTTATGAAATCAGGTTTTATAAAATGAATTTAAAAAAACAAATATTTAAGCTTTACAATCTTGGTTTCAAAAAATATGGAAAAAATTTTCAAAGATTATACCCCAATGAGGAATTTTGCAGATTTCTTGGTCGTAATTATTTTAATATAAAAAAAAGTAAAAGAAAAAAACTTAAAATGCTTGAGGTGGGAGTCGGAAATGGTGCAAATCTCTCCGTAGTTTCTAGCCAAGGATTCAGGGCATACGGAATAGATCTATCAAGCAAGTCGATAGAAATATGC
>CACHEU010000011.1 GCA_902578935.1 uncultured Pelagibacteraceae bacterium | reverse complement strand
TGCTATGAGGAGGAAGTTTTTTTTCTACAAAAACTTCATGTTTTCTGCTGTCCGGATTGTACTTCTTCATCTTAAGTTTGACCTTGGCCTTCTCTCCCTTTGATGGTTTTTTAACATAGTAAAAAAAAGGACTGTCTGGTTTACCCTCGGGTACCAATCTGACTTTTATTGAACTTTTTTTTGCCATCAATCTAAACCTTTTATTCTATTCAAGATTAATTTAATTTTTTGTGCTTTAATTTTTAATGAACCTTGAAAATTTTTCTTTTTTATACCTGAACTTAATTCATCGTCAAGTTTAATTGAGCTACTATTCAATAATTTTTTCGCACCTGCAATAGTATATCCTTGATTTTTTAGTAATTCATATATTAGTTTCAATAAGTTAATGTCTTTTTCCAAATAATATCTTCTGTTTCCAGATAAAAGCTTCGGCTTAATTTGTTTAAATTCTTTTTCCCCAAAATCTTAAAGTATGAGCATTAACACCTATCTCTTTAGCTGCTTCACCTATGCTTTTATAAATCTTGTCATTTTTCATTGTTAATTTCCTTTTTTACTTCAGTGGAGGGATGAAATGTTACAACTTTTCTAGATTTTATTTCATATTCTTTTCCACTCATAGGATTTCTTCCAATTCTTGATTTTTTTTTTCTAAGTTTGAATGTTCCAAAGCCTGATATTTTAACTTTATTATTTTTATTTAAACCGTCGGTAATGATTTGCAAAATTAAATCTAAAATTTTTCCAGAAAAAATAATTGGTATGCCCAGATTTGAATATATTTTTTTTAAAACATCATTTTTACTAATGTTATGTCTTTTCATTCAAATTTTTTATATGACTCAAATTATTTTTAATTTTTTCAATTAATTTACCTTTTGCGATTTTATAACATAGTTCAACAGAATAAGAAAAACCTAAACCGTCTGTAGCACCGTGACTTTTAACAACCGGACCTTTCAATCCTAAAAAAATAGCTCCGTTGTACTTCCTTGGATCTAATTTATTTTTAAATTTTTTGAGTGAAAAATATGAAAAAATAATAGAAATTTTTGAAAATAAGTTTTCAGACAAAGACTCTTTTAAAGTGTTTGTTAAAAAATTTGCTGTTCCTTCGGCGGTTTTTAAAGCTACGTTACCCGTAAATCCATCGGTTACAATCACATTGGAATCGCCGTTTGTAATTTTGTTTCCCTCTATGTAACCTTTGAATTCAAAATCTCCGAATTTATCCAATTTTTTTAATTTTGAGTAACTGCCTCTTAATAGTTCAGTTCCTTTAGTTTCTTCAACGCCTATATTAAGAAGAGACACTTTGGCTTTCTCATCAGGAAAAAGTGATTTGAATAGTGCGGAACCCATTTCTGAAAAATCAATTAAATTTTTTTCGCTGCATTCAACATTTGCACCCAAATCTAGTACTACATTCATATTTTTTTTATTTGGCCACAAACCAGCTAGTGCGGGCTTATCAACATCTTCCATAGTTTTTAATATCATCTTAGACATAACTAATAAAACTCCAGTATTTCCCGCGGACAAGGTAACATCAGCGTCCAAATCAATTTGAGATTGGATTGAGTTCCACATGCTTGAATTTTTTCCTTTTTTTATAGTTGATAGAGCTGACAAATCATCAGATACCACTATCTTACTATCAAATATTTTATAATTATTTTTTAAATGTTTGTATTTTGATATTTTTTTCTTTACTTGAGATTCGTCTCCAAAAAAATAAAAAAAACAATCTGTTACTTTTTTATTTCTTTCAAGAAAAAGATTTGCTCCTTCAAGATTTTTGTCGGGTGATTTTTCTCCTCCCATTAAATCTATTGCAATTTTTATGCTTTCTTTCATTTGAAATATAAATATAAAGGAAAAATAAGATTATTTATCTAAAATCTTTTTTCCGTTATAAACGCCTGTTTTTAAATCAATATGATGTGGTAATCTGTACTCACCACTTTTTTTATCCTCGATAGCATTAACGGCTACTATCCTGTGGTGGGATCTTCTTTTGTTTCTTCTAGACTTTGAGGTCTTCCTTTTTGGTACGGCCATGAATATTACCTATATTTAAAATCTATAGAACCATTTATCATATTATTAACATCCAAATCAAAACAAAAATTTTGAAATTTTTCTAAATAATCAGCCAATTTACTGATCTTTACTGAATCTTTTGTTTTTTCAACGTTACAAAAATATTTTTTTAACAAAACGGTGTCGCTACCAAAGGAAAAAAATTTTTTCTTATCAAGACTTATAAGAATATCATAAAAAATTTTGCTTAAGGTTTTCATTGTTTTGTTCACTTTTGTATCTCCATACCCTAATTCTCTAATGTCTATTTCAATATTTTGAAAAGTGTTATCAAATAGATTTTGTAAGGTTTTTTTGTTTTTGCTATTTTTTTTTGTCTTAAAAATTATCGCTAAATGAAAAAAAATTAATAAAGCTCTAGTTTGAAAGTTGTCAGATAGTTTTAATTCTTGATAAAAAAATTTATTTCGTGATAATTCCACCAATTTATTGTAAAGTTTGTTGTTATGTTTTTTATAAAAAGTAAACATATAAATTTTTTGCTCATAATAATTTTATCCTTTTTTTTGTTAAATTGCCAAAAAAATAGAGTAATAAAAAGCCATGGAATAATCTTTCTTGAGAAAAGAGAAGCATTACTAAAAGTAAATACTACAAACAAAAATGATGTTATTGAAATTTTGGGAGAGCCTCATGTCAGATCTATTCATGAAAAAAATACATGGATTTATATAGAAAGAACAAGAACTAAAGGTCGAGTTTATAAAGTGGGTAAAAACGTTTTGCTAAATAACAATGTTTTGGTTGTAAAATTTGATAAATACGGAATTTTGGAAGAAAAGCTTTTTTACGATAAAAAAAAAATGAATACCCATGAATTTTCAGAAGAAGTTACTGATAATGTAGTAACAAGAGGAAGTTTCTTAAAATCTTTTGTCGCAAGTTTAAGAAATAAAATGAATCAGAATAGAGGTTTAAAAAAAGATTAGATTAGTTTCGAAATTTGTATAGTCGTATCACACATTCTATTAGAGAAACCCCATTCATTATCGTACCAAGAAAGTACCCTGCTAAATTTTCCTTTGATAACTTGGGTTTGTGTAACATCAAATATAGAACTGTGTGAATCGTGATTGAAATCTTTTGATACTAAAGGCTGTTTGTTAATTCCAAGGATTCCTTTTAGTTCTCCCTGTGCTGCTTTAGTCATCGCATTATTAATTGAATCAGTTGTAACATCCTTTTTGGTGACTAAAGTAAAATCAATAAGTGAAACATTTGGTGTTGGAACTCTTATGGCTGTTCCGTCTAATTTACCTTTTAAACTTGGTAACACTAAGCTCATAGCCTTTGCTGCACCAGTAGAAGTTGGGATCATTGCTCCTTCTGTTGATCTTGCTCTCCTTAAATCTTTGTGAAGAGTATCGAGAAGTTTTTGATCACCAGTATAACTATGAATGGTAGTCATATAACCATATTCAATTCCAAAATTTTTTTCTAAAACCATAGCAACGGGAGCTAAACAATTTGTTGTGCATGATCCGTTAGAAATAACGTTATGTTCCTTTTTAAGATCTTTGCTGTTAACACCTTGTACAATAGTAAAATCCACATCTTTACCAGGAGCAGATACGATCACTTTTTTTGCTCCTGCTTTCAAATGCTTTCCTGCAGTTTCTTTGTTTAAGAATAATCCTGTACACTCTAGAACAACATCGGCACCCACCTTGCCCCAGGGTAAATTGGCAGGGTCTCTTTCTGCAAAAACTTTAATATTTTGATTTAAAATCTTAAAACCATCTTTTGATGTGCTCACATCATGAGGTAAAGTTCCATGAGTACTATCATATTTTATTAGGTGAGCGTTTGTTTCTATTGAGCCAAGATCATTAATGCCAACTACTTGTATTTTATCTTTATAATTTTCTAATAAGGCTCTTAATATAAGTCTTCCAATTCTACCGAAACCATTTATTCCAATTTTAACCATTACTTAAAAGTATCTAAAGACTACAACGGCAAAAGCAACTGATATTATTGTAGCTATCCACAAAAAGGGACCGATAAGACCTAACCAACCCAAATGAATGAAAGCACTGCTGAGTAGAGATATAAATAATCGATCACCTCTTGTGGTATCTAATCCAAGAACTCCTCTACGAGGTGTCCCTCCAGGAACTCTTTTTTCCCAAAAAACCATTGCGGTTATACATAAAGCAATAAAAACAAAAAATGCTGCTGTTTGCCAAGTCCAAGCCATCCAAGTAATAAATTCAAAATCAAAAAAACCTTTTTCTCTGGATTCTGAAACAGAATCCCAGCTTGCTAATAGTAATACTTTGTCTGACGGAATAATAATCATACTCTACCTAATGCAAACCCTTTCGCTATATAATTTCTAACAAAATAAATCACTATTGCACCAGGGATTATAGTTAAACTTCCTGCTGCTGCTAGCAATCCTAATTCATATCCTGAGGTGCTAACTGTTCTAGTCATTGTTGCTGCTATTGGTTTAGCAGCTACCGCTGTCAATGTTTTTGCTAACAATAATTCAACCCAAGAAAACATAAAGCAGAAGAACATGGTAATACCTATTCCGGCTACTATTGTTGGAATGAAAATTTTTATAAAGAATCTCCAAAAAGAATATCCGTCTACGTAGGCTGTTTCGTCTAATTCTTTTGGAACGGCTGATATAAATCCTTCTAAAATCCATACAGCTAAAGGAATATTAAACAAACAATGTGATAGAGCTACCGCCACATGAGTATCAAATAAATTTATAGAGGAATAAAATTGAAAGAATGGTAAAGCAAAAACTGCTGGTGGAGCCATTCTATTAGTTAAAAGCCAGAAAAATAAATGTTTGTCTCCCAAGAATTTATACCTTGAAAATGCGTATGCCGCCGGTAATGCAGCTGCTACCGATAAAACAGTATTCATAACCACATAATAAATTGAGTTTAAATATCCTGTGTACCAAGTGCTATCAGTAAAAATGGTTATGTAATTCTCAAATGTAAACTTTTGAGGCCATAATGAATAAGTATTTATTATCTCGGTTGTTGTTTTGAATGACATATTCAACAACCAATAAATAGGAAGCATTAAAAATATTATATATATGGTAGGCACTAACCATTTAAATTTTTTCATGATTGTACCTCGTTTCTCATCATCAAATTATAAAAAACCCAACACACCAAAAGAACTATGAAGAAATAAATTAACGACATTGCAGCAGCTGGTCCTAAATCAAATTGACCAAGTGCCATTTTAACTAAGTCTATAGATAAAAAAGCTGTAGCATTACCTGGTCCTCCGCCTGTTAAAACAAATGGTTCGGTATAAATCATAAAGCTATCCATAAATCTTAAAAGAATAGCAATTGTTAAAACTTTTTTCATTTTTGGAAGTTCAATATGTCTGAACACTGCCCATCTGCTTGCACCATCAATTTCTGCAGCTTGATAATAGGCTGGTTGAATGGATCTTAATCCTGCGTAAGAAAGCAAAACTACAAGAGATGTCCAATGCCAGACATCCATCAATATAGTGGTAAACCAAGCGTCACCTATCTGCTGAGTAAAATTATAATCAAAACCCATATCGTTTAATGTATGACCTAGAAATCCAATTTCAGGCAGAGCAAAAATATTCCACATTGCCCCTACCACGTTCCATGGAATCAACAAAGGCATAGACATCAATACTAAACAAACTGGAACTCCAATACCTTTTTTTGGCATTGTTAAAGCAATTGCTATGCCAAGAGGAATTTGTATGGCAAGTATTATTCCAGTAAATAAAAACTGTCTTCCTAATGCTGCATGAAATCTTTCTGATCGAAGTATTTGTTTAAACCATCTTGTGCCTTCCCAAGTAAAAACATTGTTTCCGAAGGTCTCTTGAAAAGCATAGTTAACTACTGTCATTAAAGGAACAACAGCATTAAATGCTACCAAAATAAAAACAGGTATTACAAACAGCCAAGCTTTTTGATTTATTGTTTTATTCATTCGATTATCCAGTTATCTCCATAGGCATAAGTATATTTTTGATCAAAAGATAAAAAAGCACTTCCGCTTGGAATATTTTTTGATGAGTGGGAAAGAACTTTTATTTTTCCACTCTTGCATTCTGTATCAATAATTTTATGTCTCCCTGTATTGCTCACTTTTAAAACTTTAACTGGGAGACCTTCTTTACTAAAGGAAACAAACTCTGGTCTAATACCTATTTCTGTTTTAGAAAAATTTGATTTTTTAATTTGAGAACTGACAGATACTTTTACTCCATCTATTGCTGCGATTCCATTATCTAATTGACAAGGAATTATATTCATTCCGGGTGAACCTATAAAATGCCCAACAAAGGTATGTTTTGGTTTTTCAAATAATTCTACAGGAGTGCCGGTTTGAACCACTTGTCCTTCATGCATAACCACAACTTGATCAGCAAATGTTAGTGCTTCGGTTTGATCATGAGTAACATAAATCATGGTTCTGTTTATTTTTTGATGCAGCTCTTTTAGCTTTGAGCGCAATACCCATTTTAAATGAGGATCAATAACTGTCAGAGGTTCGTCAAACATAATCACATTTACATTTGATCTTGCTAAACCTCTTCCTAAAGAAATCTTTTGCTTTCCATCAGCCGTTAAACCTGAGGCTCTATTGTTAAGTGTTTTTGTAAGTTCTAACATTTCTGCAATTTCTTTTACTCTCGAGTCAACTTCGCCATCACTCATTCCCCTATTTTTCAAAGGGAAAGCAAGATTTTCGTATACTGTCATCGTGTCATAAATCACAGGGAACTGAAAAATTTGAGCTATATTTCTTTCTACAGGTGTTTGTGATGTTACCTCTTTATCATCAAATAAAACTTTTCCTTTGGTTGGATTTAAAAGGCCTGAAATAATATTTAATAGAGTTGTTTTTCCACAACCTGAAGGACCAAGCAATGCATAGGCTCCTCCATCCTGCCAATCAAGATTGATATCTCTCAAGGCCCAATCAGCATTGGAGTTTTGTTTGTCTAAATAGCTATGACTTAAATTATCCAATGTAATTTTAGACATGATTCACCAGCTTATTGTTTTCGTCAAAGTACATAAATTCGTCAACATTCATATAAAGTTTTGCTTCTTGCCCAACATCCATTTGATGAGTTCCGTTTGATAATGACACCCAGTCTGAATCAAAATTTCTAAAGTGAATTAAGCTTTCTGAACCACTAAGCTCAGATATTAAAACTTTTCCTTTAATTTCGACTGAATTATTTCCTTCTTTATAAGTAGTAATATTATGAGGTCTAATTCCAACTTTATAGTTACCGTCTTTTATTTTTATACCTAAGCTCTTCCATTTAACTGAATCGTTTAATAATGAAAAAGTATCTCCTGTTTTTTTAATGACAGAAACATTCATAGGGGGGTCACTAAAAACTCTCGCTGACATCAAGTTTGAAGGTTTGTTATAAACATCAATGGTTTTACCGTATTGAATAACTTTTCCTTCCATTAAAGTTGCTGTATTCCCTCCCATTAATAGAGCATCCGATGGTTCTGTTGTTGCGTAAACTACAATGCATTCTCTGTTTTCAAATAGTCTTGGTAATTCTTCTCTTAATTCTTCTCTTAATTTGAAATCTAAATTGGCTAATGGTTCGTCTAATAATATTAAACCTGAATCTTTAACTAGAGCTCTTGCTAATGCTGTTCTTTGTTGTTGACCGCCTGATAGTTCATTGGGTTTTTTATTTAACATTCCAGATAATTTTAATAGTTCAGCAACTTCTCCTACTTTTTTCTTAATTTCATCTGAACCAATTCCGGTAATTTTTAAAGGAGATGCAATATTGTCGAATACAGTAAAATTTGGATAGTTAATAAATTGCTGATAAACCATCGAAACATTTCTTTTTTGAACGGCCATTCCTGTAACATTTTTTCCATCAAACCATATTTCGCCATTTGTAGGTTTGTCTAAACCTGCCATGATTTGCATTAAGGTAGTTTTTCCTGCGAGAGTGGAACCTAACAAAATATTGATACTATTTTTTTGAAAAGATAAATCGGTTCGGTATATATGAGTATCTTGTCCTACTTTTTTTTCTACTCTTCTAAGTTCCAAGCTCATAATTAATTCCCTGATTTAAAAAGGGGGCGATGAACGCCCCCTTTAATAATTTAGATTACTGCTCTTCTATTTCCACGCTCTTGCGTAAGGAACAGTTTTACCCTGTGGCTTTTCATCACGTTTCGCTTTTGGCGAACCTGCTTTGTTAAGCCAAACAGATTTGTCCTGAGGTTTATTAAGTCTCGGGCCACATCCGCCGTATGTTTTGTTAGCTTTGTCAGCTGCTTCCATACGAGACATTACTAAGTCCATCTCTTCTGCAAGACGGTCCATAGCTTGTTGTGGAGTAAACGCACCAGAGTTAACATCTCCAATTTGTTGCCACCAGATTTGTGCAAGTTTCGGATAATCCGGAACGTTGATACCTGTTGGCGACCAAAGTACTCTGTTAGGAGATCTGTAGAATTCTACAAGACCACCAAGTTTTGGAGCTCTGTCAGTAAAAGACTTGTGTCTAATATCACTATCTCTAATGATAGTTAAACCAACGTGACTTTTCTTAAGAGATACAGTTTTTGAAACTACAAACTGAGCGTACAACCATGCAGCTTTTCTTCTTTTAACTGGTGTAGACTTAAATAAAGTCCATGATCCAGCATCTTGATATCCAAGCTTCATGCCTTCGTCCCAATAAGGTCCTTTTGGTGATGGACCCATTCTCCAAAGTGGCGTTCCATTATCATCAACAGTTTTGTTTCCAGAACTTTTTGGAGCAACCATCGATGCTGTAAACGCTGTATACCAGAAAATTTGCTGAGCAACGTTTCCTGATGATAGAGCTGGTAGTGACTGATAGAAGTCCATTGCAGCTGCACCTGGAGGAGCATAGGCTCTTAACCACTCATCCCATTTTCTAATTGCATAAACTGCCGCTGGACCGTTAGCTGCACCACCACGAGATACCGAAGCACCTACTGGGTTACAAGAACCTTTTTCCATTCTTATTCCCCATTCGTCAACTGGTACACCATTCGGTTTACCAACTGAACCTGCTCCAGCCATTGATAACCACGCGTCAGTCATTCTCCATCCTAAGTCTGGAGCTCTTTTACCGTAGTCCATGTGACCGTATACTCTAACACCGTCAATAGTCTTCACATCATTAGTAAAGAAAGCAGCGATGTCTTCGTAAGCAGACCAGTTAACTGGTACACCTAAGTCATAACCATATTTAGCTTTAAACGCTTTTTTAATTTCAGGTCTATCAAACCAGTCTTTTCTAAACCAATAAAGGTTTGCGAATTGTTGGTCTGGTAGCTGATATAATTTACCATCCGGACCTGTTGTAAATGATTTACCAATGAAATCATCAACATCTAGAGTTGGTAAAGTAACATCTTTACCTTCTCCTGCCATCCAGTCTGTTAAATTAACTGCAAGCTGAAGTCTTGAGTGCGTACCAATCAAATCTGAGTCATTGATGTATGCATCATACAAGTTTCTTCCAGTTTGCATTTGTGTTTGAACTGCTTGTACAACTTCTCCTTCTCCAAGCAATTGGTGATTTACTTTAACTCCAGTAATTTCCTCAAATGCTTTTGTAAGAGTTTTAGATTCGTAAGTGTGAGTAGGAATAGTTTCAGATAGAACGTTTATTTCCATCCCTTTAAAAGGCTTAGCTGCCTTTTGAAACCATTTAAGTTCTTTAATTCTATCTTTTTCAGATAGAGTAGAAAGACTAAACTCACCTTTAGCCCATTTACTAACCGAATCAGCATATGCTGATGTGAATAGTAAAGAGAAAGTCATAGCAACAGTTAAGATCGATCTTAATGTTTTTGACATTATTCCCCCTTAGATTGTTGTTTAAACAGGAAGATTAAACCTAATCACAACTTGTCTGTCAAAAGTTAATTATTTTTTTATTTCAATTAAAAATTGTATTAGGTAATTAAAGTTCTTTTAATTGCAGTATTCCAGCCCTTAAGAACTTTTTTTCTAAGGTTGCTGTTGACTTTGGGGGAAAATTTTTTGTCTAAGCTCCATTGTTTAGAAATTTCTTTCAATGATTTGTATACCCCTATTTTTAATCCAGCCATGAAAGCAGCTCCCAGAGCTGTTGTTTCATGAACTTTTGGTCTTAAAACTTTTACATTAATCATGTCTGCTAAATATTGAGAGAACCAATTATTCATAACCATTCCACCATCAACTTTTACAAGTTTAGGTCTCAAGCCGTCATGTTTCATAGCTTCAAATAAATCGTATGTTTGGTAAGCAACTGACTCGATTATAGCTCTCACGATTTCTTTTGGCCCCGTGTCTCTTGTTATTCCGCTCAAAACTCCTCTAGCATTTGCATTCCAATAAGGAGCTCCTATTCCGGTAAAAGCAGGAACCAAATAAATTCCAGCATTATCTTTTAATGATTTAACAATTTTTTCAGTATCAGAAGCTTTTTTTATAAACTTCATTCGGTCTCTTACCCATTGAACGCCTGCACCAGCAATGAAAATTGAACCTTCAAGAGCATAGGTGGTTTTACCGTTTATTCTATAACCAATGGTCGTCAACAACCTGTTTTTAGAATATATCTTTCTATGACCTGTATTTAATAGAATGAAGGCGCCAGTTCCGTAAGTACTTTTTAGAGAACCTGGCTCAAAACAACACTGCCCTATTGTTGCTGATTGTTGATCGCCAACAACTCCTCTGATTGGAATAGATTTTCCAGTTATAGAGGGATGGGTTGATCCGTAATTATCTGCACAATCTTTTACTTCGGGAAGAATATGTTTCTTTATTTTTAAAATTTTTAAAATTGTATCATCCCATTTATTTGATGAAATATTATAAATCATAGTCCTGCTAGCATTCGTAGCATCTGTTGCATGAACTTTTCCTTTAGTTAATCTCCAAATTAAAAAGCTATCTATAGTTCCAAAAA
>CACHEU010000010.1 GCA_902578935.1 uncultured Pelagibacteraceae bacterium | reverse complement strand
TAGAAATTCAAGCCATTCTGTTTTAATAAAGATCCTCTAGCAAAAATTTTTTTTTTCTTAAAAATATTCTTTGATTTTTTTCCAGACCTTTTGTCTGGATCATAAGCAGAAAAGAAGACTTTTTTTATTTTTTTTTTTACAATTATATTAGTACAAGGAGGCGTTAACCCGTAGTGTGAACATGGTTCTAAAGTTACATACATGTTAGAATTTTTAAAATCTTTCCTTTTGTTTAGAGCATTAAATTCAGCATGAGGCCTGCCATTAAACGATGTACAAGCTGAAGAAATTACAGCGCCGTCCTTTTCCACAATACATCCAACAGAAGGATTTGTTTTTGTTGATCCTAAATTTATTTTAGCTTGTTCAAATGCAAGATTTAGGAAGTATAAGTTTTTAGATTTAAAATTATTTTTTAGACTTGCCATCTAGTTCCTCAATATATTCTCCAAATTCCCCAATTTCTTTAAAATTTGTATATACTGAAGCAAATCTAATATAAGCTATTTTATCTAGCTCCTTTAAGGCTTCCATTACTTTTTTTCCTATAACACTAGATTGAATTTCGGAACTACCTAGTTCTTCAAGCTCCCTTGAAATTCTTGTAACAACTTTTTCTATAGTTTGTGGATCTATAGGTCTTTTTTTTAATGCAATAAAAAAAGATTTTGCTAATTTTTCTCTGTCGAATGGTGATCTTCTCCCATTCTTTTTAATAATAGTTAGTTCTCTAAATTGAACTCTTTCAAAAGTAGTAAATCTTTGTCCTCCGCTGCATGTACAAAATCGTCTTCTTCTAATAGCTGTTCCATCTTCTGCGGGTCTGGAATCTACAACTGAGGTATCTTTTTCTCTACAAAATGGACAAAGCATAAATCAATTTTTAAACAAGTGACTATATATAGGAAATTTGGAACAAAGTTCAATCACTTCTTTTCTAACTTTTGATTCAGTTTTGCTATTATCTTCTGGATTTTCAGACAAACCTTTGATCACTTCAGTAATCAAATCCCCCACTTTCTTAAATTCGTTTAATCCAAAGCCCCTAGTTGTAGCAGCTTGAGATCCTAGTCTTATACCAGAAGTAATAGTTGGTTTCTCAGTATCAAAGGGTATTCCATTTTTATTACAAGTTATATTGGCTTTGCATAAACTAATTTCAGCGGCTTTTCCTGTAACCTTAAATGGTCTTAGATCTACCAACATCAGATGAGTATCGGTTCCTCCAGAAAAAATTTTAAATCCGTTATTTTTTAAAGTTTCTGATAAAATTTTTGCGTTAGCAAGAACAGATTTTATATATTCTCTAAAACTAGGCTGTAAGGCTTCGTGGAACGCGGCAGCCTTAGCAGCTATAACATGCATAAGTGGTCCTCCCTGATAACCCGGGAATACAGCAGAATTAATTTTTTTAAATAAATCTTCTCTATTAGTTAAAATAATTCCGCCTCTACCACCTCTTAAAACTTTGTGTGTTGTAGAAGTAACAACATCAGCATACTCAATTGGATTAGGATAGCCTTTTCCGGCAACCAAACCTGAGAAGTGTGCCATATCAACCATTAGATATGCATTAACGCTTGTTGCTATCTCTTTAAATTTTTTAAAATCAATTATTCTAGAATATGCGCTTCCACCGGCTATTATAAGTTTGGGTTTATGTTCAGTAGCTAATTTTTTAACTTGTTCATAATCAATAAGCCCACTTTCTTTATCCACATCATAATGAAAAGCTTTTAACCATTTTCCAGATAAGGCAACTTTTGCTCCATGAGTTAAATGTCCTCCTGAGTTCAAACTCATACCAAGTATTGGGTCTCCAGGATTTAAAAGGGCAAGATATACTGCTCCATTGGCTTGAGCACCCGAGTGAGGTTGAACATTTGCGTATTTACAATTAAATAATTTTTTTACTCTCTCTAATGCTAGCTCTTCACTCTTATCAACAAACTCGCATCCACCATAATATCTTTTTCCAGGATAACCCTCGGCATATTTATTGGTTAAGATTGAACCTTGAGCATCTAAAACACCTTTTGAAACTATATTTTCAGATGCAATGAGTTCGATATGTTGTTGTTGTCTCTCGAGTTCAAGTTTGATTGATTTATACAGGTCTGGATCTCTTGAAGATAAATCTTGGTCAAAATAATCCTGATAATTACTAGAAACATTTTTCTTAATTTTTGACATAGTTTTAAATTTTTTTATTAAATTTTTTTTACTCTACGAAGATGTCTTCCACCTTCAAATTTAGTATTAAGAAAAACATTAACTAATTTGAGTGCGTTTGTCTTTTTAGTCAACCTTGCTCCTAATGCCATGATATTAGCATTATTATGCTGTCTAGACAAACGCGTTGAAGCCTTATTATAGCAAACAGCAGCTCTTATTTTTTTGAATTTATTGGCTGACATGGCCATTCCTGTGCCAGATCCACAAACTAATATTCCGATGTCGCTTTTTTTAGATGAAACATATCTTCCAACTTTTTTGGCATAGTCTGGATAGTCGACTGAATTATTATTTTTTGGCCCTAAATCTATAACTTTGATTTTCTTTTTAATGAGAAACTTTCTTATACTTTCTTTTAAATTAAAACCTGCGTGATCGGATGCTAAAGATACTTTTTTAAATAAAGAACTCAAATCAATTAAATCTATTTTCTAATAAACAAGCTACTATATGAATTCTGTTTTGTTCACCGCCGTTAAAAAAATTATGATATCTGGTATTATTTGTAATCCAAACTTTTCCATCTGCTGGCATATGTTTTGCTACATCTTCTATAACCATCTTACATCCTGGATTAGTTATAATTGGTACATGAAGTCTCGGTTCAGGATCTTTATGCCAACTTAATGTTGATCTCGGTTCCTTTAATAAAAGTCTAACTCTTCCAAGTTTAAACTTAGAGCTTAAAATCTTATAAACTTCCTCAAAATAAGTATTTTGAAAATCGCTCACTAACTCAGTATATTTTGATTCGTCGATTGGCTTGTCTCTCATGACTTCTTTGCCGGTTTCATCTGGTTTTGTCCAATACACTCCCCTAACATTATGACCTGCGATTGAGCTATCATCTCCAGGTACTTTGTTCATTGGAATTGCATGAAAATTTGTTATTCCTAAAGTTTGGTATTTCGATTTTTTTAAAATATTTTCTAAATCTGTTCTTAGTTTAGAAATATCAAATTTTATATCTGGTACTTGATAGAAATCTTCAAACGTGCTTGAATTAGACATATTTATATTTAATACACCTTTTAGTATTTAACATAATATTATATTTGTCGCATTATACAAAGATTAATAGGTTTAAAAAATGAAAATATTGGGTAAATATCCCGGTTTAAGATTGAGAAGGAATCGCAAGTATAGTTGGAGTAGAAGACTCGTTGCCGAAAATAATCTGACTGTTAATGACCTCATACTTCCAATTTTCGTTACTGAAGGAAAAAACAAAATTGAACCTATTAAAAGTATGCCTGATGTTTATAGGTACTCTGTTGATAAAATAAATCCTATTATTAACAAAGCGAGCAAGCTGGGAATCCCTCTTGTAGCTATTTTTCCACATACACCAAAAAAGAAAAAAAATTCTATGGGAACTGAAGCTTTGAATGAAGACAATCTTGTTTGTCGAACGATAAGAAAAATAAAAAAAAATAATCCTAATATAGGTGTGATGGCCGATGTTGCTTTAGATCCTTATACAGATCACGGACATGATGGAATTTTAAAAAATAAAGAGATACTAAATGATGAAACCATTGAAATATTGTCTGACCAAGCTTTGGTTCAGGCCGAAATGGGATGTGATGTCATAGCTCCATCAGATATGATGGATGGTAGAGTTGGGGTTATAAGAAAAGCTTTGGATCAAAATAATTTTAAAAATGTGCAAATTTTATCTTATGCAGCAAAATATGCCTCAAATTTCTATGGTCCTTTCAGAAATGCTATTGGATCAAATAAAAAATTAAAGGGAGATAAAAAAAGTTACCAAATGGATTACAAAAATTCACATGAAGCTCTGAGAGAAGTTGCTTTAGACATAAAAGAAGGTGCTGATTTTGTTATGGTAAAACCTGCGCTTCCATATTTAGATGTTATTAAATCAGTAAAGGAAAACTTTAAAATACCGGTTTTTGCCTACCAGGTGTCTGGGGAGTACTCGATGATTATTAAAGCAGTTAAAAACGGTAACATTAATAAAAACTCCATTATAGAAAGTCTAATGTCTATTAAAAGGGCTGGTGCATCAGCGATGGTTACATATTTTGCTTTGCAAGTTGCAAGTAAATTAAAAAGATAAAGTTTCTTGAAAAAATGAAACTTTATAATAACAAAAAAAATCTTTTTTATAAGCTAAAAAAAAATTCTATTAAAAGTTGGAAAAAATATACCGAACATTCCTTTATAAAAGAATTGGGAGATGGAACCTTAAATACTTCTGTTTTCAAAGAATATTTAATTCAAGATTATATTTTTCTACAAAGATTTATGAGAATACTGGCTTTATCTGCTTACAAAGCAAGATCTATAGAAGATATGAACAGATCGGTAGATTTTATAATGGCCATAAAACACGAATTGAAACTTCATGTCCATTATTGCAAAAAATTTGGAATATCAAAAAATAAAATTTTAAAAGCAAAAGAAAGAAAAGAAAATAAAGCTTATACCAATTATGTTATGAAAGTTGGTATAAAGAAAAGCAATCTAGAATTATTTACTGCCCTATCTCCTTGCGTCATCGGTTATGGAGAAATTGGATATAATCTAAAAAAGAATAAAAATTGGAAAAAAAGCAAATATTCCTCTTGGATAAAAATGTATTCATCAAAAGAATACCAAAGTGTGGCTAAAGATAATATTGCTTATTTAGATTATCTCTACAAAATAAATAAAAAGAAAAACATTAAATCGCTAATAACAATATTTAAAAAAGCTTCAGAGCTTGAAGCTAATTTCTGGCAAATGGCTTACAAATAATCTGTTAATACTTTGCTAGCAATTTCAGAAGATCCTTTGGTTTTAAAATTATTAATTATTCCCTGAATTTTTGTTATTTGTTTTTCTAAAACTTTTTTATCGCTTAAAAGTTTATCAACTGTATTGTAAATATTAGTAGGGTTACATTTAGATTGTAATAACTCTGGAATCACTTCTTCATTGGCGGCAATGTTAATGATGTTTGCAAACTTAACTTTGACTAACATTTTAACGATAAAGAAGTTAATCATGCCCATTTTATAAATAATTATAGAAGGTATTTTTGCATTACAAATCTCTAGTGAGATTGTTCCAGATTTAGCTACTGCAAACATAGAAGATTTAAGTATGTGAGATTTTATTTTTTCATCTCCTATAGCGCCGCAATTTTTAAGTTCTTCTTTCAGTAAAAGATTCTGCATTAATTGGACATGCTCTGCTGTGGAATGAAAAACAAAAAATAAATCTTTGTACTTCTCGTTCATTTTCTTGACGAATTTAAATAATATTGGTGTTAGAACATTAATCTCAGACAATCTACTTCCGGGATAGATGGAGAAGATTTTTTTGTTATCTTTAATAATTTGACTAATATCGACTTTGCTTTTATCCCCTTCCTCTAATAAAGGATGTCCTGTAAATGTTGATTGAATACCCTCTTTATCAAAGTATTTTTTTTCAAAAGGAAATAATAATAAAACATGATCTAAAAAGGATTTGAGTTGCTTAACTCTATGTTCCCTCCAAACCCAAACCTGTGGAGCTACAAAATGAATTGTTTTTATGCTCGGATCTATTTTTTTAACTTCTTTTGCTACACGTAAGGTAAAATCAGGACTGTCTACTGAAAATAAAATATCAGGTTTAAATTTAAGAATTTCTTTTACTGTTTCGTTTATTTTGCTCTTAATTTTAAAAACATTTAATAGAACTTTTGTAAATCCAAGATATGTAACTTCTTTTAAATCATAAAGAGACTTAATTCCTAAAGCTTTTAGATGCTCGCCACCAACAGATAAATATTCTATGTCTGATCTTGAGCTTTTAAGCTGAGCAACAACTTTTGAGGCTAATTTATCTCCTGAAGGTTCGCCAGTTAGTACAAATATCTTTTTCATTTATGCATCCTCCAGAGCTCACCGTTATCAGATAACATATAAAGTTCGCCTGTCTCTTTATATATCTTTATATCTCTAATTCTTCCAATTTTCCCTTTGAAAATAATTTCTTCGTTAATAAATTCGTTCCCTTTAAATTGAATTTTTCTAAGAGATTCATCTCTTAATGATGAAATTAGTGCATCACCATTCCACTCTTTAAATTCTTCACCTTTATAAATTGCTATCGCGCTTGTTGCTATTGAAGGCACCCAATATTTAATTGGTTTAGTGAATCCAGGTTTCCATTTGGGTCCAATTTTTAAACCTGAATAATTTGTTCCTCCCCATCCTAAAATTTTCCATCCATAATTTTCACCATAATTTGCAGTACCAAACCAATCTCCACCTCTTGCACCATGGTTACTTAGATAAATTTTGTTATCAAAAGGAGATAAAGCCATTCCTTGAGGATTTCTAACTCCTATTTGAAAAATTTCAGGTAACCAATCTTTTTTAGTTTTAAATTTTGGATTATCTTTTGGAATAGAACCATCAAGGTTTATTCTAATTATACTGCCAGGATGTTTTGTATGATCTTGGGCTATCATGCCTTTTCCTCTTTCGCCTGCGGTAATATAAAGGTGCTTATCTTTTATAACTAATCTTGAACCAAAATGATAACCTGAGTCTATTGGAGGTTCAGCTCTAAAAATATTTTTAAACTCAATATTTGTTGAGTCAAATTTACCTTTTGCAACTGAAGTACTTGCCTTCCAATCTCCTCTATTTTCAGAATATGAAATATAAATTTGTCCATTCCTATATAAGACATCAAGCAATCCTCCTTGCCCGACTTCTAAAACTGAAAGATTATGTTTTATCTCTAAAATTTTTTTATCTTTTAAATTTAATGTGTATAATTTCCCTGATTTCTCAGTAAATATAACATTTTCCTGATCAATGAAAGATAAACTCCAAGGTTTGTCTAGGCTATCGACTATTTTTTCTAGTTTGATTTCTAAAGCATATAAATTGGAGAAAGAAAGAAAAAATAAAAAGATAAATAACTTTTTCATTTAACCGTAATAAACATTTTATTTTTATTTGCAAAACTAATGCATTTTTTTCTTTCTAGAAAAACATTTTGCTTACCTTTTAAAACTATTCCTTTAATTCCTGCTGATTTACATTGTGTTAAAGTTTGCAATCCTACTGTAGGTAAATCAATTCTAAGATCTTGTTTTTTCTTAGGAAACTTAACTAAAACACCTTTGTTTCTAAATTTTTTACTTTTACATCGCTTAAGCATTTTTTGAGTGCCACCCTTCCCTTCGATGGCAATGACTTTTCTATTTCTAACTACCGCCCCCTGACTAAAGGTATATTTGCCTAATCTATTTAATGTTTTAATGGCTTTATTAATGTCAGTTTTATCTTCTTTGTTAGGTTTTGTTTTAGAATAGTTTCCTTTTTTTAAAGTTAATTCAGGATTAAAAGTTAATGAACTGACTGTTCTAATTCTTTCTTGACTTAGTATTTTAATGATTTCTTTCAAGATAGCAGCATCACCAAGCTTAGAGCTTTTAATTATTCTAGGCATATAATAAATGCCTTTGAGATCTAAGCGAAGTTTGGAGAAATTTGGCTTTTTAACTCTTCCAGCAAACAAAACTTTTTTGCAGTTGTTTTCTTTTAATATTTTAATAATTCTACCAAACTGTCCAATAGAAACAGCGTTAAAGTGTCTATCTTTTTTAAAAACTCTACTTTTTGTTAAATCAATAATTAAGTATCTGACTTTTCTTTTTTTGATTTTTTTTAGAATTTCCTTTGGAAAATGCGTTTCCCCAAATATTAATCCAATCATTATTCAGATAATGGTGAACAAATAGGTCTTTTTTTATCCTTTTCTATAAACTTAGTGACCTCTTGTACTAATTCATTTCCTTTATATTCGCCATTAATTTTGCTTAGATTCTCATGAAGATTAGCAGAAGAAAATATTTTTTTATAAGCTTGGTCTAATTCCATAATTTTTTTATTATCGTATTTTTTTCTTCTTAAACCTATTAAATTAATTCCTTTTAAATAATTTCTGTTTCCAAAAGACAGGCCAAAAGGAATGACGTCTTTTAAAACTCCAGTCATCCCACCAATCATGGCTAGTCTTCCTATTCTGGTAAATTGTTGAACTGCAGAATTTCCTCCAATAATAACGGAGTCTTCAATTGTAACATGTCCTCCTAGAGGTACGTTATTAGCAATAACAACATTGTTTCCGATTTTACAATCATGAGCAACGTGAGAAGAAATCATAAACAAACAATTATTTCCAACAACTGTTTTATTTCCTCCTCCGGATGTGCCTGGGTTGATCGTTACATATTCTCTGATAACGTTATTTTCTCCAATCTCTAAACTATTAGATTCACCTTTATATTTTAAATCCTGTGGAGCTGTTCCAATACTTGCAAAAGGATAAATCTTAGTTCCTTTGCCTATTGTCGTATTTCCTTCAATATGAACATTTGAAATCAATTCAACACCTTCGCCTAATTGAACTTTAGCTCCTACAAAACAAAAAGGTCCGATCTTTACATCTTTTCCAATTTTTGCTTTTGAATCTATTACGCTTGATTTGTGTATCATTTATTTCTTTCAACTATTGTTGCTGCCCATTCTGCATCAGCAACTTTTTTTCCATTAACTTTAGCAACGCCTTTGTATTTCCAAACTTTTCCATGAGATCTAACTGCTTCAATGTCTAAGTGTAATTCACAATCTGGCATTACAGGATTTCTGAAACGAGCCTTATCAACACTCATTAGATAAACTAATTTGTTTTTATACTCTTTTGGATCAATACCATGCGCAGTAAGTGCTGCAGCAGCTTGACCAAAAGCTTCTACAATTAAAACCCCAGGCATAACAGGTTGTCCTGGAAAATGACCATCAAAAAAGAATTTTTCTTTTTTAACATTAACTATTGCGGTAGCTGATTTTAAAGGAACTATATTAATTAATTTATCAATTAAAAGCATTGGCTCCCTATGAGGAAGAAGTTTTTGAATTTCTTCTTTGCTTATGCTGTTAGCCATTATTTTTTTCCTTTTTTAAAAATTCTTTTAGAGGAACAGCAGGATAACCCATTACTGTTGTATTATTTGGAATATCTTTAACAACTCCACTGCCTCCACCAATTCTAACATTATTTCCAATTTTTAAATGCCCAGAGACTCCCGCTTGCCCTCCAATTGAAACATTGTCTCCAAGTGTTGAACTACCGGCAAAACCTACTTGTCCTGCTATCATGCAATTTTTCCCAAGTTTAACATTATGAGCCATATGAACCTGATTATCTAAAAAAGTATTTTCACCTATGATTGTATCTCCAATTGATCCTCTATCTATAGTACAGTTTGCTCCTAGTTCTACATTGTCTTTTAAAATTACTCTTCCAATGTGAGGAAATCTAAAATTTTTATCCCTTAAAGGAACAAATCCAAAACCTTTTACACCAATCTTACATCCATCCTGTATCACAACATTGTCTCCAATTATTGAATTCTTAATCATAACATTAGAACCAATTAAACAATTTTTACCAATTTGCACATCATGTTCAATGATGCTGTTAGTTCCTATTGAGGTCTTAGATCCTATTTTCACTTTTTTGCCAATAAAAATATTCTTACCAAATGTGACAGAAGAAAATTTGGAAGAAACTTTTTTAGAATCTACAAGAGATTTGTCTGGATAATCTAAATCTGCATCAGGATAGAATTTTTTTGAAATTTTGGCTGTAGAAAATAACACATTTTTTACCAAAATTTTTATGCATTCTTTTGGCAAATATTCTTGTAAGTGCTTTGTGGTTAAACATGCTCCCGCTTTTGTTTTTTCTGCATGAGATCTATAATCAATAGAATTAAAAAAAGTTATATCTTTTTTGGTAGCTCTATCAAGAGTTTTGATATCTGATATTTTTAATTTTTTATTTTTATCAGAGAATTCATCTGATAAATCATTAAGATAAAATGGACCTTTAGGTGCAAAAAAAAATGTTTCTGACATTAAAGCTTAATTTAAATTAATAGATTTTAATTCTTTATCTAAAATTTTTAAAATTGTATCTGTTAACTCAAAATCTGAGCTGGCTAAAAGAATATATTTTTTATCAACTATTATTTCGACATTATTTTCTTTCATGTATTTTTGCATTATAGGATTTAGGGCTTCTAAAAGTTTAGCTCTTGCCTCATTTTTTTTTTTAACCCAATCATTGGAAGCCTCACGTCTCTTTTTCTGATAATTAACGCTTTTGTTTCTAAGAGAATCTAGGTTTTTCTTATATTCTTCAGGAGAAATAATTTTCTTTTTTGCTATAAGATCAGCTTCTTCTTTTCTAATAGCAGCCCCTTCTTTTTCAAATTTTTTATTCTCATTTTCAAATTTTTTCTTTAAAAAATCCTGTGCCTTTTTACCGGCTTTGCTTTCATTTAAAATTTTTTTTAAATCAATAAAATAAACTTCTTTTGAAAAACTAGCGTTGTGATAACAAAATAAGACAAGTGTGAATAAAAGTATTTTAAAATATTTCATATATTTAAAAAGATGTTCCAATTTCAAATTTAAAAGTCTGTGTTTTATCAGTATCTGCTGATGACAATTTCTGGGCAAACACGAAATTAAGTGGACCAATAGGTGTATACATATTTGTAGCAAATCCAACTGATGATCTTAATTTACTAGATTGGGCTACTTTAGAATCATAATCTGTGTGCCAAACGTTCCCTAAATCAAAGAAAGCTGCAATATCTGTTTGTGTTCCTTCTGGGAGCAGATTTGGTAAAGCAGCTTCTAAATTAAGTGCTGTGGCATAATTACCTCCTACATAATCTGTCCCATCTTTAGGCCCAACTCTGTTACGCTCGAACCCTCTTAATCTTTTTGATGGTATATGTAGTCTCTTACTTAATCTAACATCGTCTTCTATAGCTACGACTGCTGCTGCATAAAATTTTATGGCACCTATGACATCATCACTAAATGAATGATATTTATTTGCACTAATTCTGTTAAAGAATGAAGCCTGTTCGTCTGCATAGAGAGGTATACCCTGGTTGAAACCAATTACAGAACCATCTGTTGGCATAAAAGTTCTGTCACGTGTATCTTTTTGAATTCCATAACCAAATGTAAAGTCAACAAAGCTTCCTGCCTGTTTCTTCATAGAACTTGAAGCAGTATTATCTACTTTTAAATCATCAAAAGAAAGTGTTAGGCCAGGAGAAAGAAATATATTGTCATACTGTTCAAATCTAGTACCAATGTTAAAAGAATGTATAGTGTTCTCATAACCTGAATCTTCGCTATCCGTTTTTTTACTAGAAATTCCTCCCGTAACCATATTTCCAGAATACTTGTAGTTTGGATCAGTAATGTCTAAGCCTCCTCTAATTGTAGACTCAGTTAATTCTAAAGATGTATCTACTCTTAAACCTTTACCTAAATAATTATTTTCAGCTAAAGCAAATGAAAGGGTAGTTCCATCAGTACCTGTGCCTGCGCCTGCCATAATTTCTCCTGTGGGTTTTTCTTCAACGGTAATTTCTAAAACTTTTAAATCTTTACTAGAACCATCAAGCACTTTTTGGTTTACCGTCTTAAAAATATCTCTACTCCTAAGATTCGCTACTGTTTTTTCTAATTTAACTTTACTGTATGGATCACCTTCATCTAGTTCAAGTTCTCCTCTAATAACTGATTCATTTGTAATTGTATTTCCTTTAACATTTACTCTCTCTATTTGAACTTTACGGCCTTCAAAAATTTTAAATTCTATATCAATATAGTTTTCATCAATAGTTTCTGAAACAGAATGTTGAACAAACTGAAGTTCGTTGTTATCAATCAAATCATCGATATTTTTTAAAATATTTTTAATTTTAAATGGTGAATAGTATCCGCCAGCATACTTCTTAAAGTCGGATTCCAATGGCTGAAAAATTGATTTATCAAAAACTGGATCTATATTTGTAGATATTTTTTTAATTCTATACCTGTTTCCCGCTTCTATACTAAAGGTTAATTCGATACCTTCTTTTTCTTTAACAAAAATATTACTAGATAAAATTTGAACATCATAATAACCTTTGCTCAAATAAAAATTTTTTAAGAGTCTTTTGTCTAGCTCTATTCTTTCTTCATTCAAGTAGACATTTCTTGATATAAATTTCCAAAATCTCGCTTCTTCGGAAGCGATAACGTCTCTTAGTCTTTTGGTCTTAATTTTCTTTTCTCCAATAAAATATATTTTTGAAATTTTTTGTCTTTCTCCCTTATTTATTTCAAATATTAAATTGATTGAATTTTTCCCTACTTTGGCTTCTTGAATCCTTGCCTCTACCTTAGGTGAGTAATACCCCAAAGCTCTATAAAAATACTTGATCGTTTCTAAATCATTTTTAACATCACTTTTGATATAAGAAGATTTCTCTTTCAATGAAAGTGCTTCGAGAATTGCTTTTGTAAATTTCTTGGTAGGTTCTCCTTGTATAAGAATTGAATTTATAATTGGATTTTCTTCAACATTTATTTTTAAAATACCATTAGAGAAATCTACCGATATTTTAGAAAAAAATTTAGTATCATAAAGTTTTTTAATTACATCATTTATATCTTCTT
>CACHEU010000009.1 GCA_902578935.1 uncultured Pelagibacteraceae bacterium | reverse complement strand
CCAGTTTTTTTGTCCCACAGAACTGTAGTTTCTCTTTGGTTAGTAATTCCGATTGCTAAAACATTTCCTTTAAGTCTTTTAGCTTTGTTAATAACATCTTTAAGAGTTTTTTTTGTTGTGCTCCAAATTTCTTCGGGATTGTGTTCTACCCAACCGCTTTTAGGAAAATATTGAGTAAATTCCTTTTGGGATGAATAAACAGGTTTTCCCTTTAGACTAAACAGAATTGCTCTGCTTGAAGTTGTTCCTTGATCAATAGATATTATAAACTTTGCCATTAATTAAAATTTTTCCATTTAATATCTAATTTTTTATCTTCAAGGATAGCATTAATCATAGCAATCATTAAAGGTAGTTTTTTATCATCAAAATCTTCCTTTACTTTATTGCCTATTTCAAAAATTAATTCAGCTCCTTCAACTGTAACGTTTTGCATTTTTGTTTTTTTAGCTTCGGAGAAAACAATTCCCTCACCAATGAATGCTCCCATTTTACTATTTCTTCCCCCTGCAGCACTTACATACAGGTCGCCAAGGCCAGCAAGTCCTTTTACTGTTTCTTTCTTTCCTTTTAAAAATTCTACAAATACTTCCATTTCATAAATAGATTGTTTTACTAAGGCTGCAGAAGTATTTAGATAAAGATTATCTTTAGGTCTTGTTTTATTTAATCCAGAAGCAGCACCTATAACCATAGAGAATATATTTTTGATAGCCGCACAAACTTCAACTCCATTAATATCTGAAGATGTCGATACATGATAATAATCTGTCGATAACATATTGCTTAAGGATTTAGCTGTATCTAAATTTTTATTAGCTATCACAACACCACTGTGAACTCTATTAGCTAATCCAGGTGCTAAGCATGGCCCTCCGACAGCAGATAAATTTATATTTTTAATTCCTTTTTCAGACAACAGCCTTTCTAATTTATCAACTAAAAGTTCATATTTTTTTCCATTTATACTTAAGCCTTTGGTTAACATTAAAAGATTAGGTAGTTTTCCATTTTCAGAAACTTTTTTTAGTTCTTCAGCAATCCAATCAATACCTTTTGAACTAACTCCTATCACAATTAAATCTGGTTTGGTTTTGAAAACGTCTTTAATAGACTCGTGTTTAAAAAATTTAATAGACTTGGTTACTTCTAGATTAAGGCTTGGATGAAAACGATTTTTATTTAGTTCATCTATAGCCTTATTTTCCAAATGCGTACCAATAATATTAACTTCGTGTTTATTATCAGAGCAAGGATAGCCAAAGGCCGTTCCCATTGCACCAGCGCCAATTATAACTATTTTTCCCATAATCTAATCTTTAAAAAATATCCTTCGAACTAATACGAAAATAGCCATTAGTTCAACTTTGGCTATCACCATAAAGATAATAAGTGAAATTTTTGAAAATGTGAACAAATCACTAAATTGTATCTCTTCTATACCATAAATATTTGAAGCTGCAGTGTTAGTAAGGGTCAAAATTGATAATTTAAATGAATTTTCAAAATCTAGAAAATCTGCTAACAAAATGCTGCTTAAAATAAAAAGACTAAGAAAAAATAAAATAAATATCAAAAACGACATTTTAATATTATTGGTATTAACTTTTTTTTCTGAAAACATTATTTTTGTATTCAGCATTACATTGGGTTTTACAAGCTTGTAAATTTCCATGAAAAAAGCTTTAATTAAAATATAAATTCTTAAAAATTTAATGCCAGACGTTGTTGACAATACTGATCCTCCAAGTAATGTTAAGATTATAAAGTATAATCCAAAGTTTTCGGGAACTGCTCTAGCGCTTATTCCTGATGTCCCTATGCTGCTAAGAACATTGATAAATACTGAAAAAATATTTAAATCATTAATAAAATAAAAAATCATTGAAAAAACTAACACCAAAACAAGAATGTATACGTCTTCCCCATGTTCTTTAAGATTATCTCTTCCTAAAATAACATTATAAAGAAGATAAAAATTTAAAATTGAGATTAGGAAAGCAAAGCATAGTAATAGAGATTGAAAATTATTTTTTATTATATCATTTAAAGAATCTGTGGGAAGAAATCCCCCTGAAGAAATAACGGTCATTGCTAGATTCAAACTATCGAAAAGTCTAACTCCCGATATTAAGAAAAGAAAAAAAATTAATACAGTTAAAGACAAATAAATTAAAAATATTCTACTAGCAACGTTCGTAAGATTGGACGAAAAGTTAATTTTTTTTTCAAGATTAAAAGAAAGATCAACCATTTTAAAATTAATTTGCTTATTCGAAAAAATTAAAACAAGAAATATCAAAAAATAAAAACCTCCTATCCATTGAGAAGAAGACCTCCACAAAATCAAGGGCTCATCTAAACTTTTAATATATTTAAAAGTAGTAAACCCCGTTCCTGTTAATCCAGATATAGACTCAAAAAATGAATTAATAAATGAAATATCATAATTGCTATAATAAAAAGGAAGTGAAATGAAAAAAGATATTAGAAAATAAACTAAAAATATTAAAAATAATTGTTCATAAATATTTATATTTTCACGTTCTGTCCGTCCAAGTTTAAAAAAAACTAAACCAGTTAATGAAGAAACAAGAATCACTAAAAAGTAAGACATTAAGTTGTCTAAATAACCAAAATAAAAAGTATAAAATACGTTTATTAAAGACATTATACTGATTGGAAAACAGCTAAGGCCTAAAAAATATAAGCAGGGTTTTATTCTCATTATTTTATGAGGTTATTTTGAAAATATCTTCAACTTCTTTTAATTGTTCCCTTTTCGACAGAACAACAACAATATCATCTTTTTCAAAAATAAGTTTAGAGCTTGGCATCATAACTTTATTTTTTCTTACAATTGCGCCTATTCTTACTCCATCAGGTAAATTTGAATCCTTGATAGATTTACTAACTAGATCTGATGATTCTAAAATTTTTGCTTCTAAAAATTCATATTTTCCATCTAATAATGAATAAACTGTATCTATGGTTCCCATGTGAACATGTTTCATTATTGTTGAAACCGTCGTCATCCGTGGATCAACTAAATCGTCGATTTTCAATGATTCTTGTAAAAGATTATAATTATGTTTGTTAATTATAGCGATAGTTCTTTTAGAAGGGGCGTGTTTCTCAGCCAATACACATGCCATGATATTATCTTCATCATCGTTCGTTAGTGCAAAAATAGTTTCTATCTCTTCAATATTTGCTTCTTTAAGAATTTTTTCATCAAGAGCATCCCCACATATTACAATCGAAGAAGAAAGTTCTCCTGCAATTTGTTCTGCTCTAACTTTATTTTTTTCAATAATTTTAGTTCTCAAACCTTCTGCGCTTTCCAAAAGTTTAGCTAGATGCAGTCCTATATTACCTCCACCTATTATTAAAATTTTTTGTGCCACTTTTTCATGGTGGCCAAAAACAGATAAAAGTTTATTAATTTGTTCTGTGCTAACAACAACATAAACTTTATCTCCTACTTTCATCTGATCACTCTTTTTAAAATAAACAAAATTCTCTTTTCTTTCAGCTCCAAAAACATATGCTTTAAATTCTGGAAATTTTTTTGTCAGGTCCTTCAGGGGAATGTTGGCTATTGGACATTTTTTTTCTATGAGGATTTCCAATAACTTTACCTTATCTTTAACAAAAGGTACGTTATCCAAAGCTCCTGGGGCTTCAAGTTTTCTATATAAAGATTTAGCGACTTCACGTTCTGGTGAAATAATTACATCTATTGGTATATTAGATTTGTTATATAATTTGCTCCATTTGCCATCCAAAAATTCTTGCGATCTAATTCTTGCGATTTTTTTAGATATATTGAATAAGGAGCTTGCTAACTGACAAACAATCATGTTCGTCTCATCATTTCTAGTTACAGCAATTATCATGTCTGCATCTTTTGCACCTGCATTTTCTAATACGGAAGGTAAAGTAGCTCTTCCAACTATGCCTTTTACATCTTGGGTGTCATTAATTTTTTTAATATCCTCTGAAGACTGATCGATCACAGTCACAGAATGTCCCTGTGCTTGTAATTGTTTGCTTATTGAAAAGCCGACCATTCCGGCACCACAAATTATAATATTCATGATTAATTAATCCCTTTTATTCCTAAGGATTTAAGTTTTCTATGAAGAGCTGATCTCTCCATTCCGATAAATTCGGCTGTCTTAGAGATATTGCCTTTGTTTTTTTTAAGTTGTGTAAGTAAATAATTTTTTTCAAAATTTTCTCTCGCTTGTTTTAATGGGTATGCAGTAGAAATAACACTCTCTTCTATACTTTCTGAAGAATTTTTGCTTAAAATTTCATGTAATAATCTTCCAACATTTGATTTGTTTTCATTTTGAGAAAGTATAGAAATTCGTTCAACCAAATTTCTAAGTTCTCTAACATTACCTGGCCACTGGTAACTATAAAGTAAATCGTCATCAACATTTATTTCAATCTCAGGTGTGCCATTAATTTCTGATATTTTTTTTTGAAAATATTTTATAAGTAAAGGTATATCTTCTCCTCTAGAATTTAAACTTGGTATTTCAATTGGAACAACATTTAGTCTGTGATACAAATCTTCCCTAAAATTTCCTAATAAAACCTGATTTTTTAAATCTTTTGAAGTTGATGAGATAATTCTCACATTAACGTATACATCTTCTTTTCCATTTATTCTTTTAAATTTTTGATCCATCAACACTCTTAAAATCTTAGCTTGAGTATCTAAAGGTATTTCAGAAACTTCATCTATAAGAAGTGTTCCGCCTTTAGCTTTTTCTAAAAAACCATATGTTATTGACCCATCAGAATTTTCTGATCCAAAAAGCTCTGTTTCGTAATTATTAGATTGTAATAAAGCACCGTTTATAACAACAAAAGGTTCTTTGCCTCTTTGAGAATTTTTGTGTATTTTTCTTGCTAATAATTCTTTACCTGAACCAGTAGGTCCAAAAATCAAAACTCTGCTATCCGCTGAAGATAATTTTTTTATTAACTTTTTTATTTTTATAATCTGTGTACTTTCACCTACAAAATCAAATGAATAAAAAGATCTATTTTCTAATTGAGCATTTTCTTTTCTAAGCGTTATATTTTCTAAACCTCGAGAAACAATATTAAGTAATTGTTCCATTGCAAAAGGCTTTGTTATAAATTCATAAGCTCCCAATTTCAAAGACTCTACTGCCATTTCAACGTTAGCATGTCCAGAAATCATTATTACAGGAGTAAAATCAGTAATTTTTTTAATTTTTTTTAATAAATCAATTCCATCTTTATCTCCCTTGTCTAGCTTCACATCAATTATAGCAAGATCTGGTAATTTTTTATCTATTTCAAAAACTGCCTGGTCATAATTAGCAGCTTCTCTTACTGTATAGTTTTTATCTTTCAAAATACCCGAAATTAAATTTCGAATATCAAAATTATCATCTATGACTAATATTTCGTGTTTCATCTATAAATAGGTAAAGATATTACAACTTCTGCTCCCTTAGGATTTTTTACAAAATTAATATCACCATTATGTTCATTAATAACTTTCGTAACTATAGGTAACCCTAAGCCCGTTCCGTCTTTTTTTGTCGTGTAATAAGGTCTGGCAATATTTTTAGTATCTGTAAAGCCAGTGCCGTTGTCTAGCATTTTGATCTCTATATATTCATTATTCTTGTTTATTTCTACATTAATTTTTCCTTGTAAATTGCTATCTTTTTGTTTCTTTTCTTCTATTGCTTCTAGAGAGTTTTTTATTAAATTCAAAAATACCCTATATAATTGCTCGCTGTCTCCAGTGATTAAATGTTTTTCTTTTGAGTTATTTTTAAAATTCAAGTTAAGATTTTTATCAGACATTTTATAGAAACTAATTGCTCTACTAATAACATCTGAAATATTCATTTTTTTCAATATAGGAGATGGCATCCTGGCAAAATCTGAAAACTCATTAACTAATTTTTTGATATCTCTAATCTGCTTATTGATAGTCTCAAGATACTCCCCAAATTCATTATTGTTTTGATCTTTTAGTTTGTTTGAATATTTTTCTTTTAATCTGTCAATTGAAAGCTGAATTGGTGTTAAAGGATTTTTAATTTCATGGGCAAGTTTTCTCGCAACTGTTTCCCAGGCTGAATACCTTTCTGCAATCAAAAGTTTATCTTGTTGTTTCTTTAATCTATCAATCATATCATTAAAATTTTTATTAAGAGTTTTAATTTCTTCATCTGAATCAATATCTGGAACTTTACTGTCCAGTTTACCAGCACTTATATTTTTTGAAGCAGTAATTAAATTTATAATAGGTCTTGTTAACCTTCCGGCAAATGTAATTGCCAGAACAACAGTTAAAAATAAAAACATTGAAACAATTATTACATAAATTATGGCAAAGGTAATTCTAATGCCTGTTCTTTTGTCTTTTACATTGTAATAAAAATTTACACCTTGCTCTGTATCCTTTAAATATTCAAGAACTTGGGGCTGAACATTTCTTGAAATAAAAAGGTATGTGTCTATAAAGTTATTTAATTTTATAATAACTGAAGCCTTGTTTTCTCCAGATCCAATAATTGGGATGGGTTTTCCTTCTAATGCTAAATCAAATTCTTCCTCGGATGGAATTGATAATTCTGAATCGATATTATTTGTGTCGGCCAATAAAATATTGCCACTACTATCGATTAAATAAATTTCATCTAGTCTTCGTAATAATTTTTGAGATCTAATAATTTGCTGGAATCTATTAGTATTTGAATAAAGAATTTCAGAATATCTGTTTAAATCAACACTAACTAAAAGAATGTCTGCTTCAACTGATTTTTTTGTTTCTTGAATATAGTTTTTTGCAACTTCATAGGAATTTTTTACTGCTGATGAAATTTTTCTATCAAAATATTGTTGTAATCCTACATAAAATATTACTAATGAAAAAACAGCAATAAGTAGAGATGGTACAAAAGTAAAAAGTGAAAACTGTAAAACATAATTCAAACTAGTTCTTGAACCGGTTTTCTTTTCTTTGTATTGAAAAAAGACCCTAGAAACTTCTCTAACTAAAAATACTAAAAATATAACTAGAACTACTGAATCTAGTATTAGCAAATATTGTAGATCTTGCTCGTTTAAAAAAAATAGACCTTGGTTTAAAAAAGCTATAAAAGTAAATATCCCTAATAAAACAGATATAACTGCAATGGCAAAAAACCATTTAAAACTTTTTATAGTATTTAGCATTTTAATTTCTTAACATTTTACATAAATATGAGGTAAATTAATATAATGAGTTTTTGCCTAATTTTATTAGCAGCAGGAGAAGGTAAAAGGTTTAATTCAAAAACACCAAAACCATTCGCTAAAATTGGTGGAAAAACCCTTCTGGAACATTCCTTGATCAAATTTCATAAAATACAACAAATTAAAAATACTATTGTGGTTATTAACAGAAAACACAGCAAGTTTTTAAAAAAAACAAAAATAAAAAATTATTTAAAAATAACAGGAGGAAAAACAAGACAAGAGTCCACTTATAATGCTTTAAAATATATTAAAAAACACAGAATCAAATGTACAAATGTGCTTATACACGATTCTGCTAGACCCAACTTTTCTTTAAAATTAATAAAAAGAATTATAAATGCTTCTAGAAAAAATACCGTTATTCCTAAAATTCCTATCCATGATGCTTTAAAAGAATCTGTAAGTAAAGAATTTCTATTAAATCTTCCAAGAGAAAACTTTTTTTCAACTCAAACACCTCAATCTTTTAACTTTAGAGAAATACTTGCTCTTCATTCTAGAAATAAATCTCTTTATAAAGACGACGATCTTTCTTTAGTTCAGTCATTAAAAAAAGTTAAATTTGTTGATGGAGAAAAAAATAATTTTAAAATTACTAATCAAGAAGATCTTTTAATGCTTAAAAATTACATGAATCTAAAAACTAGAACAGGAATAGGTTTTGATGTTCATAGATTGGTTCCAAAAAGAAAACTTTATTTGGGTGGTTTAAAAATTAAATCTAAATTAGGAACCTTGGGTCATTCGGATGGAGACCCTGTTCTACATTCTATAACAGATGCAATTCTGGGAGCATGCAATATGGGAGATATAGGTCAAATGTTTTCTGATAAAAGTAAAAAATTTAAAAATATAAGATCAACAATTTTATTAAAAAAAGTAATGGATCAAGTTAAATCTAATGGTTATTACATAAACAATTTAGATATAAATATAATTGCTCAAACTCCTAAAATTAAAAAATATAAAAATAAAATGATAGATAACATTTCTAAATTATGTGAAATTTCAAAAGATCAAATAAATATAAAAGGGAAAACTACAGAAAAATTAGGTGTAATAGGAAAAGAAAAAGCTATAGCCTGCGAAGTGATAACGTCTGTGGTGAAATATGATTAATAGAATAAATTTTTTGTTCGTCACTTTGTTTGGTATAGGAAAAATAAAAAAAATACCTGGAAGTATTGCTTCTTTGACCACAACATTATTTTTATTTTTTCTATTTCATATTTTAAATATTTCTCCAAATATCGTTTTAATTGCTTTAATTATAATTTTTTTTATTTCACTTTATGCGGTCAATATTTTTATAAAAGATTTAGAAAATAAAGATCCTAAAGAAATAGTTATTGATGAATTCATTGGTCAATCAATTCCTTTATGTCTTTATGAAGTTGCACATAACGTACCAAAAGAAACTGGTGAAATATTAAAATTTTATTTCATAATGTTTATACTGTTTAGAATTTTTGATATCACCAAACCATTTCCTGTTAGTTATTATGAAAAAAACTTTAAGAACAGTCTCGGTGTCATTATGGATGATGTCTGTGCTGGCTTATACGTTGTTGCTATTCTTATTTTATACATGGTGCTCACATGAAAAAGCTTTCTCAAAAAATAGTTAAACTTTTAAAGAAAAAAAAACTTAAAATATCTTTTGCTGAATCTTGCACAGGCGGAATGCTTGCAAGTGCTATTACTTCTGTGAGCGGATCTTCTAAAGTATTTAGCATGGGATTGGTCACCTACTCTAATCAATCTAAAAATCGTCTTTTAAAAGTAACCAAACAAGTTATTAAAAAACATGGAGCTGTAAGCTTTCAATGCTGTTTGTCTATGGCAAATAATTTAAAGAAAATTAGCAAGAGTGATATTGTTGTTTCTGTAACAGGGGTTGCTGGACCAACTGGAGGATCAAAACAAAAGCCGATTGGCCTTGTTTATATTGGAATTGTAAAAAAAAAAAGAGTATTTATAAATAAATGTAAATTTTTAAATAAGGGAAGGTTGTATATACAAAAAAGTGCAGTTAAAAAAACTCTAAACCTATTATTAAAATTGATTAAATGAATTCAGAAGAAATAGTTGAAAAACTTAAAAGAAATATAAAATTATCAAATAAAAATAAATCTTCATATTGGCAAAAACATCTAGATAAAAAAGATGAAGGATTCTTAGATTACCTAGATGAGAATAAAGTTATAGCTGGGGCCTTTATTAAAAAAAATTTTATTAAAAATTACCTACATGTATTTTTCCAAACACTTATTTTTGGTCATAAACTTTTTTCTAAAGATATTTATAAAAAATATAAAAATGTTTTTGATACAATAGATAGACAGATTAATAGTGACACAATCAGACACATTTTTACATTTGACTTAATAAAGAAAAATATAAAACCAAAAAAGATTTGTATAATCGGTGATGGTAAAATTAATGGTTTGCTAGGTGCTCACTTAAGTTTTCCAAATGCAAAAATATTTTCATGTAATTTGTCTGAAGTTTTGATAAATGAAAATTTAATTATTAATAAAACAGAAATTGAACTGAAAAATTCGATGAAATTAATTGAATCAGAAGATGAAAATGATGCTAATTACAAACTTATTTTAGTGCCAAGTAATTTTAAAAATTTTTTATATAACAAAAATATTGATTTGTTTATTAATATAGCTTCTTTTCAAGAGATGATGAATGAAGAAGTTAATAATTACTTTGATTTAATCAAAAATAATAAGTCTTATTTATATTGTTGCAATAGAGAATACAAAAAATTGTATGATGGAGAGGAACTAATTTTTGATAAATATCCATGGAATAACTGTAATAAGATAATTTTTGAAAACTGTCCTTGGTTTCAACGATACTACAGTTTTAGATTTCCATTTATAAACAAATATGACGGAAATATAAAACATGCCTTTGTTAAATTTAATTAAATATTAAAATCATCATTTTCGCAGTTATCAAATTAGTGAGTAAAAATAAAATTAAAGTATTAACATACAAAAGAAAAATAAGCTTATTTCGTATCCTTTTTTTTTGGTTTAATAATTGAACATCCTTATTCCAATATTTTTTGTGCTCTTTGTTGTCTTTAAAATCATAAGAAAACATCCAGTAGTTTTGGTTGTTCTCGTTTGGATCACCAGTTTTATAATAGTTTATTAAATCTCTTAAATAATGCCAAATAATTAAAAATAATATCGTGAATAATAAAATTGTAATCATTATTTTTTATATAATTTAATTGCTCTTTCTGCGAAAGCATCAGCAATTTTCTTCAAACCATGATGAAATGATTTTTTCATAATCATATTGTAAAAAACATTTTTTATTTCAAAATCGATTGTAAAATTAATTTCACTTTGGTTGTTAATTTCTTTTATTTCCCATTCATTTTTTAAATGCTTTAAAGGACCAGCAATATTATTTACTATAATTTTATCCTTATCTTTATAATAAGTGACATGACTTTTATAAGTTTGATTTAAAAATTTTTTTCCAACGGTTAAATCTGCTTCCATTTCAATCATGTCTTTCATTTCTTGTTTTCTATGAATCTTGGCGCTTAAACACCATGGAACAAACTCTGGATATTTTTCGATATCCAGTATCATATTAATGAGATCAGTTTTTTTACAAGGAATAATTTTTTTTATTGAAGCGTTTGGCATTTTGTTTGCTCATCTCTTGCGTTTTTCAAGTTTTTAAAATCTTCGTCTGCATGATAAGAAGATCTTGTTAATGGAGATGAGGCAACTAATAAAAATCCTTTTGATAAAGCAATATTTTTTAATTCTACAAATTCATGAGGCTTGTAATATCTTTGAAGAGGATGATGTCTAGGTGATGGTTGAAGATACTGCCCTATAGTTAAAAAATCTACATTTGCAGTTCTAAGGTCATCCATAACTTGTAATATCTCATTTTTATTTTCGCCTAAACCAACCATTAAACCAGATTTAGTAAATACATTAGGTTTAATTTTCTTTGCTGACTCTAGTAATTTTATAGATGCAAAATATCTTGATCCAGGTCTAACAGTTAAGTAAAGACTCGGAACAGTTTCAATATTGTGATTAAAAACATCTGGTGATGCTTCCAAAACTTTTTCAAATGAATTTCCCTTTCTAAGAAAATCTGGAGTTAAAACCTCTATAGTAGTGTTAGGATTATTTTTTTTTGTTTCCAAAACTACATCTTTAAAATGACTTGCACCTCCGTCTGTTAAATCGTCTCGGTCTACTGAGGTAATCACAACGTGATTAAGATTTAATTCTTTTACTGCTTTAGAAATTTTTAATGGTTCTAAAGGATCTAGCTTATTTGGCTTTCCAGTTTTTACATCACAAAAAGCACATCCTCTTGTACAAACATCTCCCATTATCATAAAGGTAGCGTGTTTCTTGCTCCAGCATTCAGTAATGTTTGGGCAGTTAGCTTCTTGGCAAACTGTGGTGAGATTATTTTTGTTTACAATTTCCTTGGTTATAAAAAAAGTTTTTGTATCTAAAATTTTTGATCTTATCCAACTAGGTTTTTTTTTTATCGGATTGTAGGGTTTGTTAACTTTTTCTGGATGTCTCGGTTTAGTCATTTAATTTAATTAATATCTCTTCTTTATTTCCAAATTTCAATTTTTCTCTAATAAGAGTGTCCATAAAATCAAAATTTAAATTTTCTGAAAGTAGAGAGTTTTTGGCCTCTACATCAATAATTTGGTTTGTTAAAGAAATTCTCTTCTTTTCAAAATGTTCTTGAAGTTCCTTTTTTTCAATATAGGACATTAAGCCTCTGTCACCTGTAAAAAGATTCATAACTATATATAAAAACAAAAAAATATTTAAAAAAAGAATTTTTCGCCTTTTTAAAACTTCAAAAAATCTCATGTCTAGATTTTAGCCATTTTAGAGGATTTTCCAAGTTCCTCTTCTATCCTTATCAATCGATTATATTTGGCTACCCTTTCAGATCTTGCTAGAGACCCTGTTTTTATTTGAGAAGAATTTGTCGCAACTGCTAAATCAGCTATAAAAGTGTCTTCTGAGTCGCCTGATCTATGTGACACAATTGTTTTGAAACCGTTTTTATGGGCCAGATTGATAACATCTAAAGTTTCACTTACTGTGCCTATTTGGTTTAATTTAACCAGTATTGCATTCGCTGCTTTGTCTTCTATTCCTTTTGTTAATCGCTTTATATTAGTTGCAAATAAATCGTCACCAACTATCTGAATATTTGTACCTTTTGTTATTTTTTTCCAAGATCCCCAATCATCTTCGGCAAAAGGATCTTCTATTGACTTTATGGGATATTTTTTAATTAATTCAAAATAATAATCTGCTGTTTTTGCTTTGTTTAATTCGTTAGCTGCAACATCTAAACAAATTGAAATATCCTCGCCTGATCTAAATCCAGATTTTTCAATTGCTTTCATTATTAATTTAATTGCTTCTTCATTGTTATCTAAATTAGGAGCAAAACCACCTTCGTCTCCAACATTTGTATTGTCAAGCATTTCTTTCAAATTTTGAATTACTAAAAAACTTCTTCTAATGGACTCAGAAAATGATTTTGTTCCCTCAGGGCGTATCATAAATTCTTGTATATCTAAATTATTCTTAGCATGAACACCTCCATTTATAATATTTAAAAGTGGTATTGGTAGTTGAGAATTTTTAGAATTTCCCAAATATCTGTATAATGAAATTTTTTTATTTATCGCAGCTAGTTTACAAGAAGCAATAGAAACAGCCAAAATTGCATTTGCACCAAATTTTTTCTTTTGTTCAGTGCCATCCAAATCTATTAAAGTTTTATCTATCTTTGATTGGTCGGTGCTATCAATATCTACTAAAGCTTTTGCTATCGGACCATTTATATTTTCAACTGCTTTAAAAACACTTTTTCCAAGATAATTTTTATTATCTTTGTCTCTTAATTCATAAGCTTCGTGAGTACCTGTTGATGCACCTGAAGGAACAATTGCTGATGCACTGCTTCCATCTTCAGAAAAAACTTCAGCTTCCACTGTTGGGTTTCCTCTACTATCAAAAACCTGTCGGCCTTTGA
>CACHEU010000008.1 GCA_902578935.1 uncultured Pelagibacteraceae bacterium | reverse complement strand
AACAAGTTTACAAAAAGGTTTAACAATGGCCTTTAAATCTGGAGCTATAACTGGTCTTTTGGTTGCTGGCTTAGCTTTATTAGCAATTTCAATTTATTATTGGGCGTTATTATCTTTTAATGTTGATAGCAGGGAATTAATAAACGCGTTAATAGCTTTAGGCTTTGGTGCTTCTTTAATATCTATTTTTGCTAGATTAGGTGGCGGAATTTTTACCAAAGGTGCTGATGTAGGAGCAGATTTGGTTGGAAAAGTTGAAGCCGGAATACCAGAAGACGATCCAAGAAACCCAGCAGTTATAGCTGACAATGTTGGTGATAACGTTGGTGATTGTGCTGGTATGGCAGCAGATCTATTTGAAACGTATGCGGTTACCATAGTTGCAACTATGGTTCTTGCTTCAATATTCTTTCAAGATAATGCAAGCATGATGATTTATCCTTTGGCAATTGGCGGAGGATGTATCATTGCTTCTATAATTGGTACTTTTTTTGTTAAACTTGGTAAGAGCAAAAATATTATGGGCGCTCTTTACAAAGGATTTATTGTTACAGCAATAATTTCTTTAATATTACTTTACCCCATTACTTCAAACGTTATTGGTTTGGATAACACATTTAGTGTTGGAGAAAAAAGTTTTACCGGATTTGATTTATATTATTGTGGAATTATTGGATTAGTAGTAACCGGTTTAATTATTTGGGTAACAGAATATTATACAGGAACAAATTATAGACCAGTTAGAAGTGTTGCAAAATCTTCAACTACTGGACATGGTACAAATGTTATTCAAGGTTTAGCAGTTTCAATGGAAGCTACTGCACTACCCGCATTAATAATTGTAGCCGGGATAATTACTACAAATGAATTAGCAGGGTTATTTGGTATTGCGATAGCTGTAACAGCAATGTTAGCTCTAACAGGAATGGTTGTAGCTTTAGATGCTTATGGTCCAGTTACAGACAACGCTGGTGGAATAGCTCAAATGTCTAAGCTACCAAAAAATGTTAGAAAAACTACAGACGCACTTGATGCTGTTGGTAACACAACTAAAGCTGTTACCAAAGGATATGCAATTGGTTCAGCAGGCTTAGGTGCATTGGTTCTTTTTGCTGCGTACACAGAAGATATTAAATTCTTTTCTAAAGTTTCTGGTTCTACACTTGAGGGAATAAATGTAAGTTTTGATTTATCAAATCCATTTGTAGTTATAGGTCTATTGGTAGGTGGAATGTTACCTTATTTATTTGGATCAATGGGTATGCAAGCCGTAGGTAGAGCAGGTGGAGCAGTTGTGATTGAAGTAAGAAGACAGTTTAAAAAAATACCAGGTATTATGAAGGGTAAAAGAAAACCTGATTATGGAAGATTAGTTGATTTATTAACAAAAGCTGCAATCAAAGAAATGATTGTACCTTCACTTCTACCAGTTCTTTCTCCAATAGTTTTATATGGAATTATTTATTTTATTGGCGGTTTAGAAGCAGCATTATCATCAGTTGGAGCTATGCTGCTTGGAGTTATAGTTACAGGTTTATTTGTGGCTATTTCAATGACAGCTGGCGGTGGTGCTTGGGATAATGCAAAAAAATTTATTGAAGATGGTAACTACGGTGGCAAAGGATCTGAATCACATAAAGCTGCCGTTACTGGTGATACAGTAGGTGATCCCTATAAAGATACAGCGGGCCCAGCTGTTAATCCAATGATCAAAATTACAAATATAGTTGCTCTTTTACTTTTAGCAGTTATTTCTCATTAATCGTTATTGACTTAAAAATCCATTTCAGTTCTAATATTAGTGGGAGAAAAAACTTTGGAAGTCGTAACCACAATAGCACCAATTGCACTTGCTTTAATTATGTTAGCCTTAGGGTTAGGCTTATCTGTTGATGATTTTTCTAGAGTATTAAGACAACCAAAAGATTTTTTAGTAGGTCTTTTATGTCAATTAATTTTACTTCCAATCATAGCTTTTATTTTAGTTAAAATTTACAATCCGCCGTTAGAATTAGCTTTAGGAGTAATGATAATCGCAGCAGCTCCTGGCGGTGTAACTTCAAACGTATTAACAAAATTTTCAAATGGAGATGTTGCATTGTCAATATCTTTGACTGCTATCATAAGTTTAATAAGTATTATTTCTGTTCCGCTTATTATATTTCAGTCTGCGGATTTATTAGGAGTAACAGGTTTTAATGAAAATATTTCAATGGTGGGAATAGCTATGAAAATGTTTTTAGTAGTAACCGTTCCTGTTATTTTGGGGATGTTAATTAGAAAATTTGCAACAAATTTTATAGTTTCAAAAACACAAATGATACAAAGAATATCTATAGGTTTGTTTGTAATCGTATTTCTTTCTATTTGGGTTGAAGAATGGGACAAGGTTATAAGTTTTGTAACAAGAGCGGGTGTTATTACTTTAACTTTGAATATAGTAATGATGTTAGTTGGATTTTATGTAGCTAAGTCTTTAATAAAGGGGATGGCACAAAGAAAATGTATATCTTTAGAGTGTGGTTTACAAAACGGAACTTTAGCAGTGTTTGTAGCAACTCAATTAGTTGATGACATTGTATACCTTGTACCTACAGCTGCTTATGCACTTATAATGTTTCTGACATCTATCATCTTTGTGTTTATTGTGAAGGATATAAAATAAAATGGACAACATTACTTCAATAAAGAAAAAATTAAATATTATTGCTGGTGGGAATGAAAAAGCATTTGGTAATGGAATGTATGCTTTTCTAATGTTTATGATTGAACATTACCGAAGAGTAAAAACAGATTTAAAAATGGATTTTGACTCATTTATTATTATTCAAGTTGTCGTGAGTCACGAAGTATATATAATGCAATCTTTTGGGACCCCAAAAACATACTCTGAGATTTCTGAGGAATTTAACAAAGTATCTAAAGCAACAGATATCGATGATAGCCTTTTAATTTTTAAAGCAAAAGAACTAATGAACAAAATTCAAAAAAGCAAATTAACGGTCTCAAGTATTTGTCAGGTGACAACATTACCCAAAGAGACCGTTAGGAGAAAAGTTAGATCATTAGTAACAAAGAATATTTTAACTCAAAATAAATCTGAAGGACTTCTGGTTGGTTCAGGTTATAAAAAAATTTTCGATGAAACTGTGCCAAAAACAACCGCAGCACTTTCCAAACTAATTAAAAAATGGAAAGAAACTGGAGTTTTGGATAAACTATTAGCACTATAAGACTACCTTAATTTTTTTGAGAAGAAGGCTTATTAAACTAACATTTCTTTAATGATGACGAGATATCTTTAATAAGCTTAAAGTATAATTCTTTACCATTATCTAGATTTGCGCCCAAAGGATCTAAAACACCAATTTTAACATTGGTTCCTTTAGCTATTGAATTTATTATATCAGGATTAAATTGTGGTTCTGAAAATAAACATTTTACATTTTCATGTTCTATAATCTCTTTTATTTCTGAGATTTGCTTAGCACCAGGCGCAACATCGGTATTTAAAGTCAAAGCTCCTAAAGCGCTTACATTAAATTCTTTTTCGAAATATTGATATGCATCATGAAAAACAATGTAACTAATACCTTTTTTCATATCCTTTTTTGTTTCTTTTATTAATTTTTCAATATCTTCGATAGCATTCTTTGAATTTTTTTTATACGCAGCAGCGTTTTGAGGGTCTATAGCAGCTAACTGCTTAGCAATTTCTTCAACCATTACTTCAGCATTGTGTGGGTCTAACCAAATATGAGGATCATATTCTCCGTGAGCGTGCCCATGCCCGTGATCATCGTGTTTGTCTTTTTTACCATGCCCGTGATCATCGTGTTCCTCATGCTCTTCAAAAATATTTCTTTCTCTAAATTTAAGTTTGTTTATTCCTTTAATGTCCATCATTTCTATAATTTTTGCTTTTTTACTAATAGATTTAAGAGGTTTTTCTAAAAAATTTTCGATATCTTCTCCAACCCAGAAGATTATATCTGCATTTTCGATGTCTTTAGCATTGCTTGGTTTAAGGTTAAAATTATGTGGTGAATTAGATCCATCAACGATTATTGATGGTTTACCAACTCCATCCATTACATAACTCACAAGTGAATGTATTGGTTTAATTGAAGCAACTACTTTAACTTCTGCATTAAGATTTGAAAACGTGAGTAATGTTGCTGTAAAAATCGATATTATGAATGTTGAGTATTTATTAAGCATGGTGTTATAATATAACAGTGTAATAATATAACATTAATTATATGTCAATACAGCAAATGAAAAATCTTGATAAAAAAATTCTAGTACAATTAGAAAATGTTGGAGTTTTTCAAAACAACAAATGGTTAGTCGAAGATGTATCTTTGAATGTAGAAAAAGGCAAAATAGTAACTTTGATAGGACCTAACGGGTCAGGAAAAACGACCACTGCTAAAATTGCTTTAGGAATTCATAAGAATATTAAGGGAAAAGTTAAAAAATTTACTGATAAAATTGGATATGTTCCCCAAAAAATTTCAATAGATTGGACTTTGCCAATTAGAGTTACTGACTTTATGCAGTTGACACACAATCTTAACGAAAATGAAATTGAAAATGCTTTAAATTTAACAGGAGTAAAAAATTTAAAAAACAACGATCTAAGAAACTTATCTGGCGGGGAATTTCAAAGAGTATTAATCGCAAGAGCCATATCAAAAAAACCAGATCTTTTAGTTTTAGATGAACCAGTTCAAGGAGTTGATTTTAAGGGAGAAATTGCATTGTATGAATTAATTAAAAAGATATCAGATAAAATTAATTGTGGAATATTACTAATATCACATGACTTACATGTTGTTATGACTGCTACAGATTATGTCGTTTGTTTAAATGGTCATGTTTGTTGTTCTGGATCCCCAACTGCAGTAGCAAATAATAAAGAATATCAAAAACTATTTGGTGATCGTGCATCTACTATTTTATCTGTTTATGAGCATAGTCACGACCATACACATTCAGCAGATGGGACTATTAAAAATAAATAAAATTTAAATGTTTGATGATTTTTTTATAAGAGCATTAATAGCAGGAATAGGAATAGCCTTAGTTACTGGACCGCTTGGATGTTTTATAATTTGGAGAAGACTTGCTTTTTTTGGTGACACATTGGCTCATTCAGCTCTATTAGGTGTAACACTTGCTTTTACTTTTGATGTAAGTATTGCTCTTTCAGTTTTTATAGTATCATCAATAATTGCTCTAATTTTGCTAAAGTTACAAAAAAATACTAAATTACCAGGAGATGCTCTTTTAGGACTCTTAGCTCACTCATCTTTAGCGGTAGGATTAGTTGTTATTGGATTTTTATCTTTTATTCGTTTTGATATCATGGGTTTTTTGTTTGGCGATATTCTTGCAGTTAGTACTTCCGATCTGATTACTATATGGATTGGAGGAGCCATAATCCTATTAATTTTAAAAATAATATGGAAACCCCTGTTTGCTTCGACGGTTAATTATGATTTAGCCCAAGCAGAAGGAATGAGTCCTGAAAAAGCAAATGCCATCTTTACTGTTCTGCTAGCAGCAATAATTGCGATTTCAATAAAGATGGTTGGTTTATTACTTATTACTGGAATGTTTATTATGCCAGCTGCAATGGCAAGAAATCTTTCGAATAATCCCAAACAAATGGTTATTTTTTCGATAATCGGTGGATTATTATCTGTGCTAATTGGTTTATTTTCATCTTTAGAATTAAATACTGCTTCGGGTCCATCTATAATTACTGCAGCATTGTTTTTATTTATACTATCATTAATAAAATTTAAAAAAAAATCTGAATTGAAACAATAAGATGAAAGTGATAAAATAATTTATGGCTGTAAAACAAGAATATCTTTCAAAAAATCAACAAATAGTTCTCAATATAATTGAGAAAGCAAAAGGACCCCTAAAAGCCTACTCAATACTTTACAATGTACAAAAAAAAGGAATAAAAGCTCCATTACAGGTTTATAGAGCTTTAGAAAAGTTAATCAAAATAGGAAAAATCCATAAAATTGAAAGCAAAAATGCCTTTATTGCTTGTAATAACTCTGATTGTGAAATCTCGAATGCGACAGCCTTTTCAATTTGTGATAATTGTGAAAAAGTTAAAGAAATAAAAAATCTTAAACTTTCTAAATATTTGACTAATTTTGAGGACAATTCGGGAATGAAATATAAGAAATATAATTTAGAATTTTTTGGCTTGTGCAAAAATTGTAAGTTAAAACAATAAAAATCTTTCAAAAAGCCTTATTTTAAAGGCTTATTTTATTCACTTTTTAGTTGTGTTGCGGTTACATTAACATTTTATACATGCTAGTTTTTCGCAATTATTAATTAATAATTAATCAAGGGGGAAAGAATGAGACTATTTAAGTTAATAGTAACTTTGTTTACTTCGATCGCTATCACTAGCGCTGCTTCTGCTGCTGACATTAAAATGGCAAAAGCAAACTGGGATACTGGTTATTTCCAAGCTGAAATTTACAAACAAGCTTTGGAAAAAATGGGACACACAGTAAGTGAACCTAAAGCTATCAAGCCTTCAGTATTTTACGTAGCTGCTGCCGCGGGAGATCTAGACCTATGGGTTAACGGTTGGTTTAGTACTCACGACGGATACATCAAAGAATCAAAAGGTAAAGTTAAAGCCGTTGGTTATGTGATGAAAAAAGGTGGCTTACAAGGTTATCTAGTTGATAAAAAATCAGCTGATAAATTTGGAATTAAAAGCGTAATGGATATTAAAGCGCACGCTAAAGCATTCGATTCTAACGGGGACGGAAAAGCAGATATGGTTGCTTGCCCTCCAGGTTGGGGTTGTGAAAAGCAAATTACAAAACATTTTGCTGAGCTTGGCTTAGATGCTTTTATTAATCCAGTTAAAGCTGACTACTCTGCTTCAATGGCTGACGTAGTTGCTAAATACAAAAATGGAAAACCTGTATTATTTTATACATGGACTCCAAATTGGACTGTTGGTGCTTTAAAACTTGGACAGGACGTTGTTTGGATAGAAGTTCCTTACAGTGGTACTAAAAAAGTTAAGGTTGCTAATGCAACAAAATCTAAAATAAACATGGGTTTTGGTGCTGATGACATTCGTGCAGCAGCTAACGTTGATTTCCTTAAAGCAAATAAAGATGTGGAAAAAATGCTTAAAAAAGCATCAATACCACTTGCTGATATCGCAGCGCAAAACATGAAAATGAATGCGGGCGAGAAAAGTGAAAAGGCAATCAAAAAACATGCTGCGGCTTGGATTAAAGCAAACCAAAGTACTTTCGATAGTTGGCTAAAATAGGTTGCAAATATAAGTTCAGTGAGCTTAAAATTTGCACCATCTGACTACGAAGTTTACATTCCAATAGCAGAATGGATTGAAAAACATATTAAAGAGTGGCTGTTTATGCAACGGCCGCTCTTTAAGAAGCTTTCAGCTCCAATCGATGCTACTCTAGACGGTTTAGACACTCTTTTTAATTTTATTCCTTTTCCAATTGTAATTTTAATTTTTGCATTTTTTGCATGGAAAACTAATGGTTTAAAATTTGCAATTTTCGCAGCCATAAGTTTAATTTCTATTGACCTCGTTGATCTTTGGGAAGAAACCATGACTACTTTGGCCATGATTTTCACAGCAGTAATATTCTGTATGATTATAGGTGTGCCTGTAGGTATTGCTGCCTCAAGAAGTAATTTATTTGAAGCTATTCTAAGACCTATCTTGGATATAATGCAAACCATACCAAGTTTTGTTTATTTAATTCCTGTTGTTATGCTTTTTGGTGTAGGTTTAACACCTGGTGTGGTCGCAACCATTATTTTTGCACTGCCGCCTATAGTTCGTCTTACTAATCTTGGAATAAGACAAGTAGGAAAAGGATTTAAAGAAGCAGGAGCAAGTTTAGGACTATCAAAATTTAAAATATTACACAGAATTGAAATACCCTTAGCCATGAAAACAATTATGGCAGGCGTTAACCAAACGTTAATGTTAGCTCTATCGATGGTGGTTATAGCCGCTTTAATTGGTGCCGGAGGGTTAGGACTTACCGTTTATGTGGCTCTTGGAAGATTAGATATTGGCGGAGCTGTTATTGGTGGAACAGGGATCGTAATATTAGCCATTGTTTTAGACAGAATTACACAGAAAATCGTTCCTCAAGACACTATCAAGACCAGATAATCTACATATTCTCAAAATCTCAGAACTAAGATATGCTTCTTTCATGAAGATAGGAGTCGCAAAAAATAAGAAGAAGATTTTTGTTTCTTTGTACAAAAAAAGCATAGAATTACACCCTCTTTGGTTGCGAGAAAGGGTTAATAATCAAGAGTTATTAGACAAAAATACCGGTCAAAGATTATACGATCCCTCAGATTTAAATCATAAACTAAAAATAAAAAGAGCCTTAATTAAAAGAAAAAAACTTAACGTAGAATTTACTGACGGCATTGAATCCGAATATCACATAGACGATCTGCTTGAAGAAATAAATAAAAATTTACTTGATAAAAAAATCTCTTTATGGAATTCAAAGATAAAAAATAAGCCTATCTTAAGATTTAAAGGAAATATGTTTAATAATAAGGAAGGTTACTCTTTTTTAGAAAAATTTTATAAATATGGTTTTTCGATATTAAAAAACACTCCAGCTAAAAAGAATTTTGTTATAAATTTTGCTAATTCCATAGGTGTTGTTAGACCAACAAACTTTGGAACTTTGTTTAATGTTCAGTCTGTAAGAAAAGCAAATGACTTAGCCTATACACCTCATGCATTAGCTGCACATACTGATAATCCTTATAGAAAACCAATACCAGGAATTCAAATTTTACATTGTATTAAAAATGACAGCAAAGGTGGGCACTCAACACTTACAGATGGGTTTGCTGTAGCTGAGTATTTAAGAAAAAAACATAAAATCTTTTTTAAATTACTTACTAGTGTCAAAATTAGATTTACGTATGTTAGCAAAGACACAATTCTTGAAAATTGGGGAGAAACTATTGAACTAAACAAAAATGGTTCGGTAAAAAGAGTTAGATTAAGTCCAAGACTTGATTATGTACCTGTGCTTAAAAAGGATCAATTAAATCAATTTTATAAAGCGAGATCATTTTTTATAAAACTATGCAATTCAAAAAAATTCATGATCCAGTTTAAATTAGAGTCAGGAGATCTCATGGTAATGGATAATTATAGAACCCTTCATGGAAGAACTGCTTACAACATGAATGTTGGAGAGAGACATTTACAAGGATGTTATATCGATCATGATTCTGCTGAAAGCAAAATGAAATATTTAAAAAAAAAATTTAATATTTAATGGACAAAGTAAGTTTTAAAGAAATGAAAAAGGGCACAAAAGAAGATTATCTCCTTTTAGATCGACATGAAAAAAAATTTATTAAAAGTACTGCTGATAGAATTTTAAATTTTATGGGTACTTTAAATAGTACTTTAGAAGGATATCAAGTTTCTAGACTAGAGCATTCTTTACAAACCGCTACAAGAGCACTTCATGATAAAGCAGACGAGGAAATGATTGTAGCTGCATTACTTCATGACATCGGTGATGAACTAGCTCCTTTAAATCATGCGGAATATGCTGCTGCAGTTTTAAAACCATATGTTAGTGAAAAAACACATTGGATAGTTGAGAAGCACGGTATATTTCAAATGTACTATTATGCCCATCACTTAGGAGAAAACAAAAATGAAAGAGAAAAATTTAAAGATCACAAGTATTATAAGGACACAATAGATTTTTGTGAAAAGTGGGATCAAAAGTCTTTTGACCCTGCCTACAAATCTCTAAATCTCAAAGACTTTGAGCCGTACGTCAAAAAAATATTCAGCAGAACCCCGTATTCTAATTAATAAATATAAGTTGAATTTTATTAAATAAGGTTTAAAGACAGCCTGAATTATGGGAAAAGTTTTAAAAAATTCATGGGCTCTCTTTGCTGGTTTTGCTATTCTAATTACAGCACATGGTTTTCAGGGAAATCTTTTAGGAGTAAGAGCGGTTCTAGAAGAATTTAATTATCTTTCAACCGGATTATTGATGTCAGGATATTTTGTTGGTTACTTTGTTGGAGCCAATTTATCCCCACAGCTTGTTAGCAGGGTAGGGCACATTAGAGTGTTTGCTGCTTTTGCCTCAATGGCATCATTAAGTTCATTAATTCATATAGTTTTTTGTTGATCCAATCGTTTGGATTTTTGCAAGATTTTTAACTGGTTTTAGCATGATTGGGATTTTTATTATTGTTGAAAGCTGGTTAAACGATAGAGCGAACAATAGAACAAGAGGAAAAGTGCTTTCTCTCTATATGTTTATTACCTTCTTTGGTTTTGCGATAGGAAATTTGTTATTAAATATAAGTAATCCAATTCAATACGAACCTTTTATACTTATCTCTCTTCTATTCTCTATAGCTTTAATACCTATTTTGTTAACTAAAAGAAAACCTCCAAAATTTAAAAAAATGACATCTATAAAAGTAAAAGATCTTTTTAAAATTTCTCCTTTCGGAAGCTTTTCAATGTTTTGTTCTGGTTTTATTTTCTCTGCAATATTTACTTTGTCTGCTGTGTACGCAACAACAATGAATTTACCAATTTTTGAAATTTCTATTCTACTTGTTTCAATAACCTTGGCAGGAGCTCTTTTTCAATGGCCTATTGGTTATTTTTCAGACAGTTATGACAGAAGGATAATAATTATTTTATGTGCGATGTTAGCTATAATATTTTGTTTTTTATCTATAGCTTTTTCAGGCGCTTCTTTTGATAATTTATTTATAGAAAATATGGTTAAATTTAATTATTTTTCAACAACAATGGATAAAATTAAATTATTTACTTTTATAACCCTTTTATCTGGCATGACTCTCCCATTATTCTCTCTGAATCTTGCTTTAGTAAATGACTATATCCCAAAAGAAAAATTCGTAGCAGCTGGAGCGGGTTTAAATGTGATTTTTGGTTTAGGTGCTATGGCCGGGCCACTTATATGTTCCGTTTTAATGAATGAATTTGGACCGAATGGATTCTTTTTACATTTTATTATTTTTTTATTTTTTATTGTTGTTTTTGGAATTTACAGAGTGACAAGAAGAAAATATGAAGATAATCCCGAATCTACATTTACACCGTTGCCAACAGATATTACTCCTGTAGGTATTGAACTTGATCCAACAACTGGTGCAGATTTGTCTAATACAGACAAAAAATGAATAAGGAAAATTCAGCAGAACTCTGGAAACTTATACAAGAAGCTGGTGATTATTTAAAAGGAAAACTTCCAGACCACCCAAATCACCCTAAAGGAAGAAATTCCTATGCACATGTGGCTATTTGCATAAGATCTAAGTTTAAAAAAAGCTATAAAGATATTGAAGATGAAAAATTTCAAGAAGTTATTGAATATATAGAATATTTAAAAAATAATCCAAGCTGATGAAAAAAGATAAAAAAATATTTTTAAAAGAATTAAAAGCAGGATTATCAAAAAAAAATAAAATGATTCCTTCCAAATTTCATTATGATTTATTAGGAAGTAAATATTTTGAAAAAATTACACAACAAAAAGAATATTATCCAACGAGAAAAGAAAAAGAAATATTGAGAAAATTATCTAAGAAAATATCTACTTTATTTAAAGGAAATCTCTCATTTGTTGAAATTGGCAGTGGTGCTACTGATAAAATAAAAATTTTACTTAATAAAAATATTAAATTCTATATACCATTAGATATTTCTTTAGATTTTGTAAAAAAATCTGTATTAAAATTAAAAAAAAAATACCCAAAACTTAAAGTCAAACCTATTAAAATAGATTACTCAAAACCATTCAAAATACCAAATTTTAAAAGAACTACAAAAATTTGTTTTTTTTTAGGTTCTTCCATTGGGAACTTTCATAAAAAAGAGGAGATTAAGTTTTTAAAAAATATCAGAAAAAGTATTGGAAAAAATAATTATTTGTTCATTGGTGTTGATTTAATAAAAAACAAAAAAATTATTGAAAAAGCGTACAATGATAAAAAAGGCTATACTGCTAAATTTAGCTTGAATTTAATTAATATAATTAACAAATCCTTTAATACAGGTTTGAATATTAAAAATTTCTATTATAAAGGAAAATTTAATAGTCGTTTAAAATGTGTTCAGGGCTTTATAGTTAGCAAGCTAAACCAGTCATTTTTTTTAGGTAAAAAAATGTTCTTCTTAAAAAAGAATGAAAGCATACAAGTGGAGATTTCAAACAAGTTTACGATAAAATCGTTTGTTAATTTATCTCGTCAGACTAAATGGAAGGTAGAGAAATACTGGCAAGATAGGCAAAAATACTTCGCTGTTTTCCTTCTAAAATCCTGAACCTGCGTCATTATTGCAATTGAGAAGCATTATTAAGTAGTTGTAATTGATAATCATTATCAATATATATTCATCTTAATTATAGAAAGGGAGTTTAATGAAAAAATTATTTTTAAGTATATTGGCTTTCTTATTTATTTCTACGTCAGTAATGACTCAGGAAGTAAATATTTTTAGCGCAAGACATTACGATTCAGATGTTCAGCTTTACAAAAAATTCACTGCAAAAACAGGAATTAAAGTAAATGTTGTTTCTGGAAAAGACAAAGCCTTACAGAAAAGAATTAAAGAAGAAGGAAAAGACTGTAAGGGAGATCTCTATATCACTGCTGATGCAGGAAGACTTGGTGCATTTCAAGCACAAGGCATGTTTCAGAAAGGAGCAAGTTCGGCAGGAGTTAAAAACATTGTGCCTGCTAATTTTAGAACTGCCTATTGGACAGGTATAGCCAAAAGAGCTCGTGTGATTTACTACAATCCAAAAACTGTAAATCCTTCATGGAATATGACTTATGAAGATTTAGCTGACCCTAAATACAAAGGTAGAGTTGTTATTAGACAGTCTAACAATGTTTATAATCAGTCATTAGTTGCTTCTTTGCTTAAAAATAATGGAGCAAAGAAAACTGAAGCATGGGCCAAAGGTTTGGTATCTAATTTTGCAAGAAAGGCAAAAGGTAATGATAGAGCTCAAATCTTAGCAGTTGCAGCAGGTGAGGCTGATTGGGCGGTTGCTAATACATACTACATTGCTTTGATGTTATCTGGAAAAAAAGGTCCAGAACAGCAAGCGGCAGCAAAAAAAGTGAAACCTTTCTTTCCTAATCAGGACGGAAGAGGAACACACATGAATATTAGCGGTGGAGGAATTTTAAAACATGCTCCAAACAAAGCTAATGCTATTAAACTTCTTGAGTTTTTATTAACTAAAGAAGCGCAAGAACACATCGTTAACAATACATTTGAATACCCTATGATTGATGGAGTTGAGCCAAATAAATTAATTGCTCAATTTGGTTTGGGTTTTAAACAAGACTTAAAAACAAAAGTTTCTTCGTATGGAAAACTTCAAGCTAAGGCATTGAAAGTAATGACCGAAGCTGGTTGGAATTAACATACAGGAAAAATTTAGTCCCTGGCCTCCTCCGGGGACTAAATTGAAGGAGGAGAGTTGAATAGTAGAATAAATTTTTGGTACATTAGTTCTTTAATAGTTCCTTTGGTAGTAGCTATACCAATTGTCACAATTTTTTTTAGCTTTTTTGAAACAACTAGCGAATATTTAACACTATTAAAAGATACATTCCTTCTAGAATATATCAGTAATTCAATTTTTATTTTGCTTGGTGTTTTATCCCTGACATTCTTTTTTGGTGTTACATCAGCATATTTTGTATCTTTCTATAATTTTCCTGGGGTGAATTTTTTTAAATGGGCTTTAATTTTATCTTTTGCTGTTCCAGGATATATATACGCTTATTCATTAACTGCCTTCTTTGAAAATTATGGTACTGCATTTTCAATATTAACCTATTTATTTGGAGACGGAGAATATAATAAATACATCCCTAAATTTGATGGACTTATTGGATCAATATTTTCAATATCATTCTCACTTTTCGGATATGTTTATGTATTAACAAGAGCATCTTTTTTATATCAATCACATAATTTAATAGAAGTAGGCAAAAATTTAGGTTTTTCTACAAAGCGAAGTTTTTTTAAAATTATTTTACCTTCAGCTCGACCAGCAATTGTTGCAGGTTTATCTTTAGTAGCAATGGAAACATTGTCAGATTTTGGAACCGTATCTTTTTTTAGTATTTCAACACTAACAACTGCTATTTATAACGCTTGGATTTCTTTTGACGATCTTTCTACAGCAAATCAACTATCATTCTTGTTGTTATTTTTTATTTTAATTCTATTTATCATAGAAAATTACTCAAGGAAGAGAGCTAAATATCATCAACCATCTAGAGGATTTAAAAATATTCCAAAAATTGAATTAAAAGGAAAAAAATCTATTTTAGCTTTTTCTTTTTGTTCTATATTGTTTTTTTGTAGCTTTCTGTTTCCTGTATTTCAAATGGGCTATTGGACAATAAAATTTCCAAAATACTTCCAAGATATTGACTTATGGTCACTTAATTTTAATACACTTTTATTAGTTTTTTTATCAAGTATTTGCTTAATCATATTTTCTTTTTTATCAAATTATGGGAACAGAATATCTAAGAGTAAATTATTAAACT
>CACHEU010000007.1 GCA_902578935.1 uncultured Pelagibacteraceae bacterium | reverse complement strand
GGCAAGCAGATAGTAGCAATCCTTCAGGATCTGTCTGTTTAATAAATACACTCAGGGTTTCTTTTGGCTCGGCCAATCTAAAGTTATAAGCTGTTTCCATTTCAATAAATGGTGAAACATAAAATCTTTTATTACAATTTTGTGTGATAATTTTAGAATTTTTTTCAACAGGAAAAACATAGGTGTGTTGTTCGTTAAAAGTATTTTTAACTTCATAAAGAATTGCTTTTAATTCAGCATTTTCGTTGTAACAGTAAAAAATACTTAAAGGATTAAATACATAGCCAAAAATTCTAGGAAAACACAGAAGTCTTATTTTTGAAATTTTAGAATTTATATCAAATTTTTTTAAGGTACTTTTAACCCAGTTCTTTAAGTCGCTGCCGTCTCTATTCCCATGATCTTTATTGTAAAAACTAAATAAATTAAATTTATTTAAAGAAAATATTGAAACTTTTTTTTCAAGATCCTTGAGCTCATCTAAATCGAAGAAAATAGAAAAGGTTTTATAAGAAAAAAAATGCCTTTTTGGTTTAAATCTTCGATGCGTAACTATGCCTTTGTATATGCATGTCTCCATCTTTGTCCTCAAATTGTTTTAACATTTCCAGAGAAGATTTTAATCCATCTTCATGAAATCCATAACCAAAATAACTTCCTGAAAACCACGTTCTTTTTTTACCCTGCAAACTGTTCAATCTTTTTTGCATTTCAAAAGTTTTAATGTTCAAATAAGGATGAGTAAAATTAATTTTTTTTATAGTTTTATTTTTTTTGATTTCACAAATTGGATTGAGAGTTAAAAAAATAATTTTCTTTTGTTTCTAAATTTTGAAGTTTATTAAGCCAATAAGTAACACAAGTTTGGGTTAAATCTTTTTTGGATATAGAATTCCAACTTGACCATGCGTTTTTTTTGTTTGGCATTAAATTGCTGTCTGTATGCAAATATGCAGTGTTAGAAATATAAGTAAATTCTTTTAGAATTTCCTTTTCCTGAATAGTTGGTGTCTCAATAAGTTTTAAACTTTGATCGGCATGACATGATAGTACGACGTGATCATAATCTCGATGATCTCCTGATGATTCCATAAAAAGTCTAACGTTGTGTTCACTTCTTACAATTTTTTTGATTTTGTAATTTTTTAAGTAGTCTCCGTTAATCTTTTCCAAAACTTTAGAAACGTAGGCTCTGCTTCTGTTTACAACGGTATACCACTGAGGTCTGTTTTTAAGTTTGAACAGACCATGATTGTTAAAAAAATTTAAAAAGAGTTCTAATGGTATATCTCTAGCCTTCGAAAATGGCATTGACCAGATTGCAGCAACCATTGGAATAATATGATAGTTTATAAAATACTTTGAAAGCTTGGAATTATCTAAATAATTTCCTAAAGTTAAATTTTTCAAATCTTTTTTAAGCAAAACTGGAGCTGTTTTGTAAAAAGATATAATTTCATAAATCATTTTAATGAAATTTAAATTAAATAAGTTGTTTTTTTTTGCGAACAAAGCATTGAAACCTTTGCCTCCATATTCTATTTGTGAGTTTTTTACAGAAACTGAAAAAGACATGTCACTTTTTTCGTATGGAACTTTTAATTGTTTAAAAAAATCTATTAAATTTGGATAAGTCAACTCATTAAAAACTATAAAGCCCAAATCAACGGAAATTTTTTTATTTGATTTTTCCTCTATATCGTAAGTATAAGAGTGCCCTCCAAAATGATCGTCCTTCTCGAATAAATCAACATGGTATTTTTTTGATAAATGATATGCTGCGGATAGACCTGAAATTCCTGAACCAATTACTGCAATCTTCATTAAGCTGCTGTTTCTTTATACTCATCCATTGAAGGACAAGAACAGACAAGATTTTTATCTCCATAAACATTGTCTACTCTAGCAACTGGAGGCCAGTACTTATAAGATTTTAAAATTGCAGAAGGATATGCGGCAGTTTCTCTGTCGTATTTATGTTTCCATTCATTAGCAACAAGTTCCACATGAGTATGGGGTGCGTTCTTTAAAGGGTTGTCAATTTTATCGAATTCTCCATTTTTCACTTTATTAATTTCTTCCTTAATTTTTATCAAAGCATCACAAAACCTATTGATTTCAGACAAACTTTCACTTTCGGTTGGTTCTATCATCATTGTTCCTGGAACAGGCCAAGACATTGTAGGTGCGTGGAAACCAAAATCTATCAATCTTTTTGCAATATCCTCTTCTGTTATTCCTGTTTCGTTTTTAATTTTTCTAATATCTATAATACATTCATGAGCTACATTTCCATTTTTGCCTTTATATAAAATGGGAAAATGATCCTTAAGTTTATTTGCTATATAATTGGCATTCAAAATTGCATTTTGAGTAGCAATTTTTAAACCTTCGGAACCCATCATTTTAATATACATCCAAGATATAGAAAGAATACTTGAGCTTCCCCAAGGCGCTGCTGAGATTGCCCCTATTCCAGTTGCTGGTCCACAATCACTTATTATCGGATGATTTGGCAAATAAACTTCTAAATGTTTTTTGCAGGCAATTGGTCCCATTCCCGGTCCTCCACCACCATGAGGTATACAGAATGTTTTGTGTAAATTGATATGACAAACATCGGGACCAAAGTTTCCTGGTTTTGCAATGCCAACCAATGCGTTTAGATTTGCCCCATCCATATAAACTTGACCACCATGTTTGTGAATTAAATCACAAATGTCTGTTATTTTTTCCTCAAAAACTCCGTGTGTTGACGGATAAGTTACCATGAGTGCAGATAAAGTATCCGAATATTCTTCAGCCTTTTTCTTTAAATCTTCATAATCTACATTTCCATGTGAATCACAGTTAACAACAACGACTTTCATGCCGGCCATTTGTGCACTAGCTGGATTAGTTCCATGTGCAGAACTTGGTATTAAACAAACATTTCTCTTTTTTTGACCATTTTTTTCATGAAACTTTCTAATAACCATTAAGCCAGCAAATTCTCCTTGGGCTCCGGCATTTGGTTGTAAAGAAACACCAGAAAAACCTGTTATTGTTCTTAACCAGTTTTTTAAATCAGTGAATAATTCTCTATAGCCATCCATTTGTTCGATAGGCGAATATGGGTGTGGATGTGAAAATTCCTTCCATGTTACAGGTATCATTTCGGAAACTGAGTTCAATTTCATCGTACACGAACCCAGGGCTATCATTGACCTATTCAATGCAATATCAGAATCTTCTAATTTTTTTAAATATCTAAGCATTTCTGTTTCGGAATGATAACTATTAAAAACTGGATGATCTAAATATGTTGAGGTTCTTAATAAAGTTTTTGGTAGGTTAGATAAACTTTTATTCGTCGTTTCTTTGGTCGTTTCCTTAATCGTCTCCGAACAGTTAAAAATCTTTAACAGTTGATTAGCTCTATAAAGATTTTTTCTTTCATCAAATGAAACTGCTAGCATTTGAGAATTTACTTTTCTTATATTTACTTGTTGACGTAATGCATTTTTATAAATTTTATCCGTTTTATCCAATGTTTTTACAGTAACAGTGTCAAAAAAATAATTTGAATAAAGCTCATAACCAGATTGTTTTAATTTATCCGCAAAACTTTTAGCCAGTTGTGAAACAGTGTCTGCTATTTTTTTAATTCCTTTTGGACCATGATATACGGCATAGGCAGCTGAAACTATTGCTAGCAAAGCCTGGGCGGTGCAAATATTGCTTGTGGCTTTATCTCTTCTTATATGTTGCTCTCTTGTTTGTAGAGCCAATCTATAAGCTTTGTTGCCGTGCCTATCTACTGAAACACCAACTATTCTTCCTGGCATTGATCGTTTGTATTCGTCTTTAGTAGCAAAGAACGCGGCATGAGGGCCTCCATAACCCATTGGAATTCCAAAGCGTTGAGCACTTCCCACTGCTATATCGGCTCCTAATTCAGCAGGTGTTTTAATTTTTGCGAGTGCCAATAAATCACAAACCAATACTGCTTTCCCGTTTTGTTTGTGTATTTTGCTAATAGCTTCACTAGGATCCTTTATATCTCCTAAAGTTCCTGGATATTGTATAATCCCACAAATAATATTCTCATTAATATCTTTGTCTTCGTCTCCTACTATTATTTTTAAACCCAATGGTTCAGCTCTTGTTTTAATTACATCAATAGTTTGAGGGTGACAATTTTTCGAGACAAAGACTTTTTTTGTGTCGCTTTTACAAATTCTATAACTCAAACCCATAGCTTCAGCCGCAGCTGTACCCTCGTCTAAAAGAGATGCATTCGCAATATCCATACCTGTAAAATCAATTACCATCTGTTGAAAATTTAACAGCATCTCCAATCTTCCTTGGGCCACCTCGGGTTGATACGGGGTATAAGAAGTATACCATCCTGGATTTTCTAAAATATTTCTTAGTATTACATATGGGGTATAATTTCCATAATATCCCATTCCCATAAAATTTGAATAAATTTTATTCTTTTGAGAGATATCTCTTAATTTTCTAAGTGCTTTATATTCTGAATTGGAGTCACCGATGCTTAAACTGTCCTTCGCAAGAATTTTGTTTGGGACTGTTTTGGCAATCAACTCGTCCAAGTTATTATAGCCCAGTTCTTTAAGCATAACCTTCTGTTCTTCCTTAGAAGGTCCTACATGTCTTTGGATAAAATCTTTTTGAGCGTTTTTTAACATTTAATTTGAATTTTCCTTTGCAAATTTTTCATAATCTGCTTTGTTCATTAATTCATCCAATTCTGATTTATTTTTTATTTTAACTTTAAAAAACCAAGATGCACCTTCTGGATCTTTATTTACTGCGGCAGGATCATCTACGATGGACTGGTTAGTTTCAGTAATTTCTCCAGTAACCGGGGTATAAACATCGCTTGCTGCCTTTGTTGACTCTACTACTCCAGCCTGTCCTTCTTTTTCAACATTTTTCCCTTTATCAGGCAATTCAACAAAAACTACATCGCCTAACATTTCTGAAGCATGCTTTGTAATACCAACTGTCGCAACATCTCCTTCTAAAGAAACCCACTCATGTTTTTTTGAATATTTTTTATCACTCATTTTTACCTCACATAGTTTTTTTTATAAAAAGGAAGTTCGGATATATTTGCTTCATATTTTTTACCTCTAACTTCCAGTAGAACTTTTGTGCCAGGTTTTGAAAAATTTAATTTTACATAACCCATAGCAATAGATCGATTAACGCTTGGACCAAAAGTACCGCTTGTAACCAATCCAATCTCTTCGTTATCCTTAGAAAAAATCTTAACTCCCTCCCTTGCTATGATTTTTCCTTCAGGATTAACACCTACTCTTAATCGAGCTAAACTCCCATTCATATCTGATTTAATCTTATTGTAACCTACAAACCCGCCTTCTTCTCTTCTTCGTTTAGAAATTGCCCATTTAAGATTTGCTTCTATTGGGCTAGTTGATTCATTAATATCATGACCATAAAGACATAATCCAGCTTCTAATCTTAGAGTGTCTCTAGCTCCTAAACCAATTGGTTTCACTCCTTGAACAATTAATTTTTTTGCAAAATCTTCGACTAGTTGATTTGGTATAGAAATCTCAAATCCATCTTCGCCAGTATAACCAGATCTTGTTATATAAATATCTTTGTCATTATAAGAAAATTTATTTCCATTCATAAACTTAAGAGAAGAAATTCCATTTATTGTTTTTTCTAAAATTTCTGATGATTTCGGTCCTTGCAAGGCAACCAAAGATAAATTCTTGCATAAAGTTAATTGAAATTTACTTCCAAGTGCATTTTTAATAATTTTAAAATCATTATTTTTACATGCTGCATTTAGAATAATAATAAATCCTTTTTCAACTTTAGTTATAATTAAATCGTCATAAATCCCGCCTTGCTCATTCATAAGAAAAGAGTATTTTGATTGATTAAGTTTTATTTTTTTTAAATCTGTAGGAATAATTTTTTCTAATTCTGTTGCTAAATTTTCATTTCCTTCTATTAGTAGTTGCCCCATGTGTGAGACGTCAAACAAACCCGCATTACTCCTTGTAACTTTGTGTTCTTCAACTATGCCGGAAGAATATTGCACGGGCATTTCATAGCCAGCGAATGGAACAAATTTTGCTCCAAGACTTTTGTGATAATCGTACAAAGCTGTTTTTTGTGTGCCCATAATAACTCTTAACAAACCCCATCTGTCTAAGTACCTGAGAGATTTACTCCTTCGGTGAGGCAAAGCCTGCTTTCCAGAGTTACTATGATAACGGTCCTTTTGCCTGAGAGTTTCCGGGGTAAAACGTTGCTCCTTCGGCGCCAAAAACTGGTCTCTCCCGTTATATATTAATTTTCTTTTAATTTAGTAAAGAAGTCAATTGGAATTAAGTTGTAACTGGTTTGGTTTTTTCGAAACTTCTAATAATAACAGCAGCAATTATCATTGCTCCAGCGATAAACACACTTGTTGGTGGTATCTCATTAAAAAATAACCATCCCCAAATAGGACCAAATATACTTTCGGTTAACATTAATAATCCAACTGTGGCTGCTGGTGTTGTTCTGGAACCAATCGTGACAAAAATAAATCCAAAAGCTAATTGTGGTACTCCTAAAAGAAATGAAAGACCTAAATCTTTTTGAGATATAGTTAAACTCTCAGATAAAATAAAACCATATATACAACTAAAAATTCCTGAGTAAAAAATCGCAGGCACCATATCTAAATGTGGGTTTTTTCTTATTATAATTATCAAAATTGAAAAGTTTATTGGTATTAAAAGAGCAGCTAAGTTTCCAATTAATGATCCATTAGAAATAGAATCTCCTACCATCAAAATTACACCGGAAACAGCTAGAATGATTGCCGTAAAAGTTCTTAAAGAAATTTTTTCTTTAAGGAAAAAATAACCAAAAATAGCCAAAAATAAAGTTTGGGAACTAATAATAAAAACTACGTTAGCAATTGTAGTCTCTGTAATGGAAAAAATATATCCAACAAAACTAGTAGATAAAAAAACCCCGCCAAGAATTCCAGCAAATCCAGATTTTTTTATTATATGAAAGGCTTGTTTTTTGTAGGTTAGAAGTAAAAATATAACTATAGCTAATATAAAAAATAAAGACCTCCAAAAAAGAATCTGCCAAGGGCTGGCTCCTTCGAACTCTCTAATTAAAGGTCCGCCAAAACTTAGACAGAACCCTGCAAGCAAGCACAAAATGTACCCTGGAATTTTATAAACAAATTGCATTTAAAAATTATTAAACCTGGCAATGTAATCTTGAAATGAACTTTCTGCTACAACTAAATCAACCAATTTAAATTTTATTTTTGATCCTTGTGTTTTCTGAACCAATTTATCGTAGTCGGCCGTAATAACATTGGCTATTTTAGGATAACCTCCAATTGTTGGGTGATCAGATAAAAGCACTATCGGTTGTCCGTCTCCTGGTATTTGAATTGAACCTTTGGTAATGCCCTCTGATTTTATATTTTTGCTTACCGTATTTTCTAGTTTTTCTCCTTCTAATCTCATTCCCATACGATCGGTTAGCCTGGTAACTTTATATTCTTTTGAAAAAAAATCTTCTTGGCTTTTTTTTGAAAAATAATCAAACTGCAATCCTTTCATTACTCTAATTGTATTGTCTGTGTCAAAATCAAATTCGATTTTTTTTGTTTTACCTGTTGAATTAGATTTATTAAAAAATATTTTGTCATCAGACTTTAATTTGTCACCATTGTTTGGACCAATTTTTGCTCTAACTAAAGTAGAAACACTTCCTTTTATTTCTTTTAATTTAAAACCTCCTAAAATTGAAAAGTAACCATAAACAGAATTTATTGTTGAGAGAATATCGATCTTGTCTCCATTGGAAACGACAAAACTTTCGTTAGGTGTGCCCTGCTTTGTCTCGCCATTTTTATTAATGACATTAAAATTAACTTTTCCTGAAACGGCTACCAATGCTGATTCTCCTACGAGTTCAAGTAATGGCCCTTGGTAAGCAAATTCTAAAGCTCCTTCTGAAACTTTGTTCCCAACTAATTTATTTGAAATATAAAATAATAATTGATCCATACATCCGCTTGCTACAATTCCAAGATGTTGCAAACCAAACCTTCCTAGATCTTGAAATGTGGAGTTAATACCAGGTCTTAAAACTTTAAAGTAATTACTCATTTTTAAAAGATGACAGATCCTTCTTTGTTATAGATTTAAATTTTACTGTATCTCCAGGCGACAATACGCTTGTATTTTTTTTATTAATGTTAAATAAATCGAGAGGCGTTTTTCCAACAATATTCCATCCACCGGGGCTTTCAAAAGTATAAATGGTACAGAACTTTTCCACTATACCAACTGATCCCTTTTTAATTTTAACCCTAGGTGTATCTAATCGATCATGGTACAGGCTTTTATTTAAATCTCCAAGGAAAGGTTGTCCAGGCACAAATCCTATCATGTAAACAAAAAAATCTGCATTGAGATGTTCATTTACTATTTCTTTAAAACTTAATTTAGTTTTTTCTTCCAATCTTTTTATATCTAAAGCAAATTCCTCATCATAACAGATTGGTATTTCCACAATTTTATTTTTTTCAGATAAAGTAGTTTTGGAATAATCACTGCCCTTGATAAATTCTATTATTTCTTTAGACTTTATTTTTCCTAACTCAAAATTAATAATGAGTTTGTTATAAGAAGGGGTGTAATTTAAAATTCCTTTGATTTTTTTACTATTTACAGATTCCTGTATAAAATTAAAAAGCTTAATTACTTCTTTATTTGTTTTTTTGTTAACTTCATCACCAAAATCACATGTGATGCCACAGTCTCCAATATTGCTTATTTTTTTTAACATAACTTGCTATAATAGATATTATATAATGGTTTAAAATATGGAAATTAATATTAATTGCGATCTTGGAGAAACTTCAAAGTTCTGCTCTACGGAAAATGACCCTTTATTGTTAGGTATAGTTAACTCGGCAAATGTTGCCTGCGGTTATCATGCTGGTGATGAACCTACTATGAAGAAAACGGTAGAGATTTCTAAAAAAAATGGTGTGAGTATTGGAGCTCATCCTTCTTTTAATGATCCAGAAAACTTTGGACGAAAAAGGTTAACCTTGCCGCCAAAAGAGATTACCAAACTAATTATTGATCAAATAAATATTTTAGCTGCAATTGCAGAAAAAAATTCTATGAAAGTAACTCACGTTAAACCTCATGGTGCATTGAATAATATGGCATGTGAAAATTTTGAGTTAGCTGATGTTATTGCCAAATCAATTATACAAGCAAACAAAGATTTAATTTTCTTAGTTCCAACAGGATCTGAAATGGAAAAAGCTGGTAAAAAACTTAAAATGAAAGTGGCTGCTGAAATATTTGCTGATAGAAATTATGAAGATGATGGCAATTTAGTTTCTAGATCCAAACCAAATGCTTTAATTACAGATCCTGAGGTTGCAAAAAATCATGTAATTAAAATGGTAAAGAACCAGGCTTTAAACTGTTTTTCCGGAAAACAAATTCCCTGCGACATTGACTCCATTTGTGTGCATGGAGATGGAAAAAGTGCTGTAGGAACTGCAAAAGAAATAAGAGATGGGCTTATAAAAACGGGTGTGACTCTTAGACCGTTGGATCAATTAAAAAAGTTTGCTTAAAGGCATAATGTACAAAAAAATTTTAATTATATTAATAGCTGGATTTGTTCTTGCACAATATACAGGAACATCTTTTGGGGCTGCTAGCGATAGTAGTAGTGATAGTTATTTAGATCTTTACTCTGATGCAAAAAAATTCGTATTAAGAGCAAAGAAATTAGAAGAAAAAAATAAAATAGATAGAGCTACAAAACTATATTCTAAAGCTCTAAAAAAATTACAACAAGCTTATAAAACTGACAAAAATAATCCTGACATTTTAAATTATCTTGGTTTTACATTAAGAAAAACTGGTAAATTAGAAGAAGCTGAAAAATACTATTTGGCAGGTTTAAAAATTAAACCTAATCATAACGGGATCAATGAGTATTTGGGGGAGCTTTACGTTAAAACCGGTCGAATGGAATTAGCCAAGGAAAGATTGGCTGTGCTAAAAAACTGCGATTGTGAAGAGTACGCTGAATTAAAAGAGGTTATAGAAAAAAAATAAATGCACATAGTTGAAGTATTTGGAAGAATATTGATATCCGCTCTTTTTTTGGTAGAAGCAGTAAGAAAATTTTTAAATCCAGATGAAAGCATGATGTATATGTCAGATCATGGCGTTCCTGAGTTTCTTTTTTATCCATCTATAGCTTTTGAATTAATATTTCCTCTATTACTTATTGCTGGCTATAAAACAAAAATTGCTGCTTCATTGCTAGCTTTATTTGTGTTTGCGGTTACATTAATTTTTCACACTCATCACATAATGGGTGATGGTATGCAACTAACAATCTTTTTAAAAAACATTGCTATAATAGGTGGATTGTTGCTTGTCATTTCAAACAAACCTAAAATTTGTAGCATAGATTATTATTTAGACTCTAAAAAAGGTAATTAATTTTGCCAAAAGAAAAAGAGCAAATTTATAAATTGTTTAAACCCCAGCTAACTCCAAAAGAAATGTTGGAGCTTGGTGTATTTGGTGGCTCTTACTTCAATAAAGAACAGATAAAAGAATTTCCTAAATCTTGGTTTCAAAAAGCAAGGTTGAGCGAAAGGTTTGATGTTAAATTGAATCGATTTAAAGTTAAGTCTGGCTTATCGAGACAAGAATGGATCAAAAAAGGATGGATTTTTAAAGAAGACCCTCTTGGATGGTTTCAGTGGTACTGTAGATATATGAATGGGAGACGAATTCAAAATATTGATGAAATTCAAATACAAAGGTGGATAAATTTTACGCGACATGTAAAAGCGATAAAGAAAAATTGTGAAGAGGGTGATTTATTTTGTAGAAGAAGACAAAGACAAGCAATACTTCAATGGGCCTACAATCCTTTTATTTAAGAGGTTGAATCATTTGCTCTGGTAACCAAAGAGCCAATTGTGGGAAAACTATAATTATAATTACGGCTAAGATCATTAAAAGGAAAAGTGGAAAAGCGCTTCTTGCAATAAAACCCATATCTCTTTTTGCCATTCCTTGAAGAACAAATAAATTAAATCCAACTGGTGGTGTGATCTGAGCCATCTCAACAACTATAACTAAATAAATACCAAACCAAATCATATCAAAACCTGCTTGACGTATCATAGGTTCGATTATTGCCATGGTTAAAACTACAGCGGATATCCCGTCTAAAAACATACCAAGAATTATATAGAACAGTGTCAAAACCAGAAGAAGCATGTATGGTGACAACTGTAGTGTATCAATAAAAACAGCTAAATTTTTTGGAAGACCAGTAAAAGCCATTGCCAAAGTTAAGAAAGAAGATCCTGCTAATATGAAAGCAATCATACAAGATGTTTTTGTTGCGCCCAATAATGATTTAGTAAAAGATTCTTTTGTTAAACTCTTTTGAAAGTAAGACAATACCAATGCGCCTAAAACCCCCAATGAAGCCGCTTCGGTAGCTGTAGCGATACCAGCGTAGATGGATCCAATTACCGCAAGTATTAAAAGGATAACAGGTAATAATTGTCCAGATTTTTTTATCTTTTCCACAAAAGAAAAATCTTGGCTTATCACGGGCATAATTTTTTTATTTTTCAAGGACCAACCAACAACATAAGTCATAAATAATAAAGCTAATCCAATTCCTGGAATAATGCCGGCAATAAAAAGTTTTGCTATGGATTCTTCAACTGTAACTCCATAAATAATTAAAATAATTGATGGCGGTATTAAAAGTCCTAAAGTTCCTGATCCTGCCAATGTTCCTAGAAGAAACCTTTCGGGATAATTTCTTTTTCTAAGTTCTGGTATGGACATTTTTCCAACTGTTGCAACTGTAGCGGCTGAAGAACCAGAAATTGCAGCAAAGATAGCACATCCCAAAACATTAACGTGGATTAATCCTCCGGGCAATTTTGCAAGCCAAGGTGATAATCCTTTAAATAAATTTTCAGATAACTTTGTCCTAAATAAAATTTCTCCCATCCAAACAAAAAGAGGTAAGGCCGTTAATGACCAAGATGATCCCATGCTCCACATTGTTGTTGCCATCGCGTCACCAACGGGTCTTGAGGTAAACATCATCATTCCTATGGTTGAAACTCCAATCATGCTTATTCCAACCCAAACCCCAGATCCAAGGAATATCAGTAAAACACTTATAAAAAATATTGTTAGATAAACTTCAATCATCTCTTTTAGTAATAAATAGTTTTAAAAAATTATGTGTAATACAAACAAAAAATATTATTGAGCCTACAGCAACACCTGTCTGTGGTATCCAAAGTAAAATTTCGTCTGCGCCTTGACTTCTTTCAGCAAGCTCAATAGATACGATCCACATTTTAATAAAATAAAAAGCTAAAAAACCCGAAAAAAAAGTCGAAACAGCCAAACACCAAATCGTTAGAAATTTTAACAGTTTCCCTTTGGCCCTCTCGAGAAACAAGGTAATCCTGATATGACCGTTCTCATTAAATGTGTAGGCAAGTGCTAAGAAAGAAGCGGTGGCCAAGCTATAACCAGAATATTCTGTTAGGCCTCGAATGTAAAAACCAAAAACTCTAGATGCTATTCCTATAACTATAGAAACCAATATGAGAATTAAAAAAAAGGATGCAACGTATCCTGAGTATCTGTAAAGAGAATTTAAAAATTTATCTAATTTACAAAGCATAAAGGCCGTATCCTATTATACGGCCTTTTTGCCTAAATAAAATTTATTTATATGCTGATAAAACAGCTTGTCCTCTTGAACCAGCTCTACCTGCCCATTCTTTGGCCATAGTAGCACCGACTTTTTCAAAATGACTTTGTAAAGCTGCGTTTACTTTTCCAACTTCCATGCCAGCATCAGCTAATGCTTTTTTGTCGGCAACATTACCTTTTTTAGATAAAGCCCAACCTTTTCTTTCAGCTACAGCAGCTTGCTGCATAACCATTTTTTGAGTTTTGCTATCAAGTTTGTTCCAAGCTTTCTTGTTTACAACAACCATGTTTTTTGGAAACCATGCTGCAATATCATAAAAATATTTAACACCATTTTCCCAAATTTTACTATTCTTACCAGTTGTTGGTGACGTAATCATACTTTCAACCATTCCAGTTGAAAATGCTTGGCTGATCGCAACTGCTTCCAGCTTAGTTGGTTTCATACCAGTCAATTCTGCAATTCTAATTGTTGCAGAGTTGTAAGCTCTAAACTTAAGTCCTTTAAGGTCGCTTACAGAGTTAATAGCTTTTTTACTATATAACCCTTGTGCTGGCCAAGGAACTGCGTAAAGGAAAACTAATCCCTTTTCGTCAAGTCCTTTTACCAATTCTGGTTTTGAAGCCTTATAAAGTTTTTGTGCATCAGAGTAAGTCTGTGCAACAAAAGGGATTGAATCCACTTCTAGTAATGGATCAAACTTTCCGTGGGCAGACATAAATCTTTCACCGATTTGTGTTTGTCCTGTTTGTACAGCTCTTAAAATAGCTCCTCCCTTAAACAAAGATCCACCAGGGTGGGTCTTGATTGTAAGTTTACCACCAGATTTTTTAGTAACTGCTTCTGCAAATGCTGTAGCATTTTGTGAATGGAAGTTACCTGCTCCGTAAGCCAAAGCCATGTTCCATGTCTCTGCATGAGCAGCTCCTATACTGATAAGTAAAGAGGTTAGTATTATACTAATTTTCTTAATTATGTTCATGTTTCCCCCTATAATTAATAATGTGCTATTTCACATTCCTGTTTAAGAAATTGCAAGACATATTTTGACAAATATTTCTTTATAGAATCCTAATAAACTAATATAAATAGTCGTCAAAATGGAAAATATACTAATTCCTAAAGTTATAATCTTTTTTCAAATAGTATTTATCGATATTGTTATGGCTGCAGATAATGCAATCATAATTGGTTTGATAGCTTCGTCATTTGCCTCGAAAGATAGAAAAAGAATAATTCTGCTTGGAGTTTTCGGAGCTTTTATTTTTAGGGTAATTTTTGCTGCAATTACTGTTCAACTACTACAATTTCCAATACTAAAAATTGTAGGAGGCGCTTTATTAATTTGGATTGTAATAAAACTAATCAAAGATCTAGAACTTTTTGATGCTCTAAAAACAACTAAAGAACAAACACCTAAAACTAAAAAACCACCATCGTTTGCCTCTGCGGTTTACGCAATAATAGTTGCCGATGTTACATTAAGTTTTGATAATGTATTAGGTGTGGCAGCTGCTGCCAGAGATGAGACGGCATTACTAATTTTTGGATTATTATTATCCGTTTTACTTGTTGGAACAGTTGCGACATTTTTTGCAAATTATATTAAGAACCACAAGTGGGTTGGTGTTCTTGGATTAGTTGTTATTTTAATTGTTGCTGTACAGTTAATTTTTGGAGGAACTAATGAGATTTATCCAGGTGTTCTACCTAATTTTATTACTAAAATTATTTAGTCTTAAAACTTAAATATCCTTGCCAAGAAACTATCAAAATCGTAAGAGCTAAAATTATTGCTGTTAACGGTCTGTCCCAAAGGAAACTAAATGATCCATCGCTTATTAAAAGAGATCTTCTTAGGTTTTCTTCCATCAAACCACCTAGAACAAACGCCAGAATTAAGGGAGGCATAGGAAATTTATAAAGTCTTAAGCCTGTTGCAACTACAGCAATTCCTATCATTAGAAAAATATCAAAAGTATTAAAAGACATTAAGTAAATACCAGTTACCGAAAAAAATAAAATCATTGGAATTAAAAAAGTTCTAGGCACAGCTAATATTCTCGCAATGTATGGTATTAAAGGTAGGTTTAATATTAAAAGTATAACCATTCCAATGTACATGGACATGATTACAGACCAAAAAATTTCAGGATTGGTCATATATAATCTTGGTCCTGGTTGTATTCCAAAACCTAGCAAGGCTCCGAGCATAACAGCTGTTGTTCCGCTTCCGGGAATTCCTAAAGTCAATAAAGGCACGAAAGCTCCAGAGCATGCAGCATTATTAGCTGTCTCTGGGGCTGATAAGCCATGAACACTTCCTTTTCCAAACTTTTCTTTTTCTTCTTTGTTAACGTAATTTCTCTCCATTCCATAAGCTAAAAAAGAAGCAATAGTAGCTCCTGCTCCTGGCAACACACCTATTAAAAATCCAAGTACAGAAGATCGAGGTATAGTTTTTAACATTTTTTTTGTTTCAGTCTTATCGAGTTTAATTGAACCCAGCTCTGTAAGAGAAATAGCTTTTGAGGCTCGAGTTGGATCTGTGCCTCTTAAAATAATCATTAGAGCTTCACTCATTGCAAAAGT
>CACHEU010000006.1 GCA_902578935.1 uncultured Pelagibacteraceae bacterium | reverse complement strand
GCAATTTTTTCTGGAGAACCTTCAGCAATAATTTTTCCACCTTCATCTCCACCTTCTGGGCCCATGTCCACAATCCAATCTGCAGTTTTTATGACATCTAAATTATGTTCAATTACAACCACTGTATTTCCTGTATTTACAAAGGCTTTTAATATTTCTAAAAGTTTTTTTATATCATGAGAATGTAATCCAGTTGTTGGTTCATCTAAAATATAAAGAGTTCTTCCCGTTGATCTTTTAGAAAGTTCTTTTGCAAGTTTTATTCTTTGAGCTTCACCACCAGATAATGTTGTAGCTTGCTGTCCTACCTTTATGTAACCTAAACCAACATGTTTTAAAGTTAATAATTTAGAATAAACCGTAGGAATATTTTGAAAAAATTCACACCCTTCATCAACTGTCATATCTAAAACGTCTGCAATATTTTTATTTTTAAATTTAATTTCTAATGTTTCCCTATTATATCTACTTCCTTTGCAGGCATCACAAGGCACGTATACATCTGGTAAAAAATGCATTTCATAAGTTATTACCCCATCTCCCTCGCAAGTTTCACATCTTCCTCCTTTAACGTTAAAAGAATATCTTCCAGGTTTATAACCTCTTGTTTTAGATTCAGGCAAATTTGTAAACCAATCTCTAATTGGGCCAAATGCTCCAGTATATGTTGCAGGATTTGATCTGGGCGTTCTTCCAATTGGTGATTGATCAATGTCTATAACCTTATCAATAAGTTCTGTTCCTTTATAATTTTTGAATGCTTTTGGTAATTTTCTGGACTTATTATTATTTAGCAATAAATTTAGTGCATTAAAAAGAGTTTGTAAAATAAGAGTTGATTTTCCACTTCCAGACACTCCTGTAACGCAGGTAAATGTTCCAATGGGGATTTTTAAATCGACATTTTTCAAATTATTTCCGGTTGCTCCAAGTATTTCCAAAAATCTTCCATTTTTTGCAGTTTTTCTTTTTTTTGGAATTTCAATAAATTTTTTTCCAGAAAGATAATTTCCAGTAATACTTTCTTTTGTATCTATAATGTTTTTTAAACTACCTTGAGCAGTTACATTTCCTCCATTCAATCCAGCTTCAGGCCCAAGATCTATAATATGATCTGCGCTTTCCATAGTTTCCACATCATGCTCTACTACGATTACAGTATTTCCTAGATCTCTTAATCTTTTCAAAGCGGCGATTAATTTTTTATTATCTCTTTGGTGTAAACCTATAGAAGGTTCGTCTAATACATACAAAACACCCGTTAAGCCTGATCCTATTTGTGAAGCAAGCCTTATTCTTTGAGATTCACCACCAGATAAAGTTCCGGATTCTCTTGAAAGAGTAAGGTAATTTAACCCAACATTTAACAGGAAATTTAATCTCTCATTTATTTCTTTTAAAATGTGCTGAGCTATTTTTTTGTCTCTTAATGTTAAAATATTTTCAAGACTTAAAAACCATTTTTGAGCATCTTCAATGGAAAAAAGTGTAACTTCACTTATATTTAACTTATTAATTTTCACACACAAAGCTTCTTCTTTTAACCTTAATCCTTTGCACTTTTCACAATTTGTTTCACTTTGGTATTGAGATATTTCTTCTCTTTTCCAATCACTATCAGTTTCTAAATATCTTCTTTCTAAATTATTAATAACACCTTCAAAAGTTTTTTTGGTATCATATTTTTCATATCCATCATCATAGTGAAATTTAATTTCTTCCTCATCAGATCCATAAAGAATTATATCTTGTATTTTTTTTGGAAGTTTTTTCCATTTTGTATCTAATGAAAATTTATAATGCTTTGCTAAAGAAGATAAGGTTTGAGCATAATACAAGAACTTAGATTTTGCCCATGGTTCAACAGCGCCGTCTGCTATGCTCTTGTTTTTATCTGAAATAACTAGATTTGGATCTACATTTAAATTGTGACCTATACCTTCGCATTCTTCACAAGCACCAAATGGGCTATTAAAAGAAAAAAGTCTTGGTTCTATTTCTTCTATTGTAAAACCACTTTCAGGACAGGAAAATTTCGATGAAAAGGTTATACTTTCTTTTTTTCTAAATTTTTTAGGTATAGTTTCATTTTCATATTCAGCTATTAGTAGACCATCAGAAAGATTTAATGCTGTTTCTATACTATCAGCCAGTCTATTTCCTAGTTTAGAACTTAAGACAATTCTGTCTACAACAATTGAAATGTCATGTTTAACTTTTTTATTTAAATTAGGAAAGTCATCAATATCATAGTATTCTCCATCTACCTTGATCTTTTGAAAACCTCTTTTTTTATAATTAATTATATCTTTTTTATATTCACCCTTTCGCCCACGTACAACAGGTGAAAGCAAAAATATCGTTGAACTTTTTGGTAAAGATTTTACTTTATCAACCATATCGCTAACAGACTGGGAAACAATTGGTTTTCCTGTAAAGGGAGAATAGGGAACACCTACCCTGGCAAACAGAACACGCATGTAATCATAGATTTCGGTTACAGTAGCAACTGTTGATCTAGGATTTTTAGGAGCATTTTTTTGTTCTATCGAAATTGCCGGGCTAAGACCCTCGATTAAATCAACATTTGGTTTTTTCATTTTGTCTAGGAATTGTCTTGCATAAGCTGACAAACTCTCAACGTATCTTCTTTGTCCTTCGGCATAAATGGTATCAAAGGCTAAAGAAGATTTTCCTGAACCTGAGAGGCCTGTAATTACGACTAATTTCTCTTTTGGAACCTCTAAAGAAATATTTTTTAAATTGTGCTCTTTAGCCCCTTTAATCAATATCTTTTTCAACATCTTTTACACACCTTAAAACAGAATGAGCTTATATTTACAATGCAAATATGCTATATTAATTTTTTTAATCATTATAATAAATCTAAGTAATTATGTCAGGAAGTTTAAATAAAGTACAACTTATAGGAAGACTTGGGGCAGATCCTGAAATCAAACAGATGGTTAATGGGAAAAATGTCGCAAGGTTAAGTGTTGCGACAAGCCAAAGTTGGAAAGATAAATCCACTGGAGAAAGAAAAGAGAAAACAGAATGGCACAGAGTTGTCATTTTTAATGAAGGGCTGGTAAATATTGTACAACAGTATTTAAAAAAGGGAGCTAATGTTTACTTAGAAGGCCAGTTGAGTACGAGAAAGTGGAAAGATGAAAAATCAGGACAGGATAAATACTCAACAGAAATTGTTTTACAAGGTTACAATTCTTCTTTGACTATGCTTGGTGGAAAAAATCAATCTAATAATTCTAATCAAACTTCCGAACCAAAAAGTTCTTTGCCAAACGATGAAATGTCACAAGTCAGCTCTGATCTTGATGATGAAATTCCTTTTTAAGTCAAATGCAAAAACAAAAAGTAGAAACAAAAAATAAACCAATACCAAAACCTATACTTGTTCATCAAGAAATGAGTTCTTCTTATCTTTCTTATGCAATGAGTGTTATTGTTAGTAGAGCGCTTCCAGATGTTAGAGACGGATTAAAGCCTGTCCACAGAAGAATTATATACGCTATGTACAAAGGTGGTTATGATTGGAGCAAACCATTTAGAAAATCAGCAAGAATAGTTGGGGATGTTATCGGTAAATATCATCCACACGGTGACCAAGCAGTTTATGACGCATTAGTTAGACTGGTTCAAGATTTTTCAATGAGTTTACCTTTAATTGAGGGACAAGGAAATTTTGGATCGATAGACGGAGATCCCCCTGCGGCTATGAGATATACCGAAACAAAATTATCTAAAGTTACAGAATTTCTTACAGACGGTTTAGAAAAAAACACTATTGATTATAGAAACAATTATGATGATACAGAAAGAGAACCGACTGTTTTACCTTCGCAATTTCCAAATTTACTTGTAAACGGGGCAGGAGGTATTGCTGTTGGTATGGCTACAAGTATTCCTCCGCATAATCTTGGTGAAGTTATAGATGGAACAATAAATTTTATCAAAAATAGAGATATAACTACATCACAGCTAATGAAGTATATACCTGGTCCAGATTTTCCAACAGGAGGCGTTATAATAGGAAAAGATATAATAAAACAAGGTTATAGTAAGGGCAGAGGTTCTTTTAAAATTAGAGGTGAGATTGATGAAGAATCATTAAAAAATGGAAAGTCAAGATTGGTAATTAAATCTATTCCATATCAAATCAATAAATCAATTTTAAACGAAAAAATAGCAGAACTTTCTAGAGAAAAAAAAATTGAAGGTGTTAGCGACATAAGAGATGAGTCTAACAAAGATGGTATTCGAGTTGTGATTGATCTAAGACGTGGTGTTGAGCCAGAAACAGTTAGAAGACAATTATACAAATTAACTTCCGTAGAATCTTCATTTGGCTTCAATACTTTAGCAATAGTTGATGGAAAACCAAAAATATTAGGTTTAAAAGATTTCATTTCTGAGTTTGTTAGTTTTAGAGAAAAAACAGTCACAAGAAAAATACGTTTTGAATTAGCAAAAACTGAAGAGAGAGCACATATTTTAATTGGTATTGCTACTGCTGTAGAAAATATTGATCCAATAATCAAAATTATCAAAAACTCCAAAGATACTGAAACTGCAAAGAAAAATCTGTTAAATAAAAAATGGTCTATAAGAAAAAGCTCAAAATTAGTATCACTTATTGAAAAAAAACAAAGTATTTCAAAATATCAATTGAGTAAAATTCAAGTAGATTCGATTTTAGACTTAAAACTTCAAAAACTAACTGCATATGGAATTAACGAAATTGAAAATGAAATAAAAAAACTTTCTGATTTAATAATTTATTACAATAAAATTCTTAAATCCAAAAAAGATTTATTTGCATTAATAGTTAAAGAATTAGAAGAAATTAAATCAAAATTTTCAGTCAAGAGAAGAACAAAAATTATCGATGCAGTACTTAATTATAATATCGAAGAAACTATCCAAAAAGAATCTGTTGTGATAAATATTACAAATAAAGGATATATTAAACGTGGATCCTTATCATCTGTAAAAACACAAAAAAGGGGAGGAAAAGGCAAAACAGGAATAACTACAAGAGAAGAAGATTTTGTTGTTAGAATTTTATCAGGTAATTCTCATAGTCAAGTTTTGTTTTTTTCTACACAGGGTCTTGCTTATAAACTAAAAGCTTGGAAAATTCCAAAAGGCAGTTTGAATTCAAAAGGTAAATCGCTTTTTAATCTTTTGCCTTTAAAAACTAATCAGTCAATAACTTCAACAATGATATTGCCTGAAAATGAAGATGAATGGAAAAAGTTTTTTTTAGTCTTTGCTACCGCAAAAGGAAAAATTAGAAAAAACTCTTTGGCTGATTTTATTAATATAAATGCAAGCGGTAAAATTGCTATGAAACTTGATGAAAACGATAAAATAATAGGTGTTGAAAAATGTAAAGAAGATCAAGATATAATTCTTGGAACTAAACTTGGCAAATGTATAAGATTTATGTCAAAGAAACTTAGATTGTTTAAAGGTAGATCTTCAAAAGGTATCAGAGGTATTGATTCAGCAGAAAACGATAACGTAATGTCCTTATCAATTGTTGATAATGGCAAACAAATTGAATCTCTTATAAAGAAAAATGGATCAAAGAAAGAGGATATCAACAAGTACATTCTTTCAATCACAGAAAACGGATATGGAAAGAGAAGTGCTTTTACTGATTTTAGAGTAACAAACAGAGGTGGCAAGGGAATAATTGGAATAGTTAATTCAAAAAGAAACGGAAATGTTACATCAACACTAGTAGTTTCGAATAATGACGAAATTATACTTTCAACAGACAAAGGCAGAGTTATAAGATGCCCTGTTAAAGAAATAAGAATTGCAGGAAGAAATACTCAAGGAGTTAGAATTATAAAGCTTTCGGGAGAAGAAAAGGTTGTTTCCGCTATAAAGATAGAAGATAATATTATTTAATGCAAAGAATAGCGATTTATCCCGGAACTTTTGATCCAATAACTTATGGTCATATTGACATAATAAAAAAATCTTTAAAAATTGTTGATAAACTAATCGTGGCTACAACAGATACTTCGGAAAAAGACTATTTATTTTCAGTTGATGAAAGGATAGAGATTTTAAAAAAGTCACTTTTTAATGATTTAAAATTTAATAAAAATAAAATTAAAATAGTTTCTTTTGACGATCTTACTGTAAAACTTTGTCGAAAATTTAAAGCCACAATTATTGTCAGAGGTTTGAGAGCAGTATCTGACTTTGAATATGAATTTCAATTGGCAGGGATGAACAAAAAATTAGATAAAAAAATAGAAACAATTTTTTTAATGTCAGAAATTGAAAACGAAATAATTTCTTCTAAATTTATTAAGGAGATTGCTCATTTGAAAGGAGATTTAAAAAAATTTGTATCTAAATCAGTAATCAAAGCAATTGATGAAAAATTAAAATGAGAAAATTCTTTTTAGCAATTTTTTCTATTTTTTTATTATTTATTACAAATACAGAGGGAAAGGAAAAAAAAATGATTTTAGAGCTTAAAGATGGAAAAGTTGAAATTGAGCTATATCCAGATGTAGCCCCACAACATGTAAAACAAATAGAAACATTAGTGAAGAATAAAGAGTACGATGGTGTAGTTTTTCATAGAGTTATTGATGGCTTTATGGCCCAAACAGGAGATGTAGAATTTGGTAATTCAAAAAAACCTAGCTACAACATTGACCGAGCTGGAACAGGTGGTTCAAATTTACCAAACCTGAAAGCGGAATTCAGCAACATTCCACATGAAAGAGGCACTCTCTCCATGGCTAGATCATCAGATCCAAATAGTGCTAATAGTCAGTTTTTTATTTGTTTTAAAAAATCACCACATCTTGACAGAAACTACACAGTATTTGGAAAAGTTATAAAAGGAATGGAATTTGTAGACAAAATTAAAAAAGGCTCAGGACCAAACGGTTCTGTTGAGAATCCTGATAAGATTATCAGAATTTCATTAACAAAATAAATTTCAATGAATTCAAAAAAAATTTTTTTTGAATTAATCAAAAATAAAAAAAATTGCAGATTAGGAAGAATACACACAAGCAGAGGTTTGATAGATACACCAGCTTTTATGCCTGTTGGTACACAAGGTACTGTTAAAAGTATTTTTTCTGATGATGTATTAAAAACTGGAACCCAAATAATTTTAGGCAATACTTATCATTTACTTCTTAGGCCAGGAATTGAAATTTTAAAGAAATTTGGAGGCCTACATAATTTTATGAATTGGAAAAAACCAATTTTGACAGACTCTGGAGGATTTCAAATTATGTCATTATCAAAATTTAATAAAATAGATAAAAAAAAGGGGGCAATATTTACTTCCCACATTGATGGAAAAAAATTTTTACTTAGCCCTGAAAAAAGCATTCAAGTTCAGAAAGAAATAGACTCCGATATACTTATGGTTCTTGATGAATGTCCAAAATTGACGATGGATAAAAAAATTATTTCCAAAGCCATTGATGTTTCTACTGATTGGGCAAAAAGGTCTAAAATTCAATTCGGTGAAGAAAAAAACAAAGCTTTATTTGGAATTGTTCAAGGAGGATTATTTAAAGACCTTAGGGAAGAGAGTTTAAACAAATTAATCGAAATAAATTTTGATGGTTATGCTCTTGGAGGCTTGGCTGTAGGTGAAACACAAGAACAAATGTTTGATACGCTTGAAAAAATAACTAAAATCATGCCAAGTGATAAACCAAGATATTTAATGGGTGTAGGAACGCCCTCCGATATTCTAGGAGCAGTTAAAAATGGTATAGACATGTTCGATTGTGTCATGCCTACACGATCTGGTAGAACCGGTTTAGTTTTTACTTGGGAAGGCAAAATTAACCTTAGAAATGCTAAATTTAAAAATGATAAAACCCCTATAGATAAAAGTTGTAAGATAAGGGATTTAAACAAATACTCTAAAAGTTACTTAAATCATCTTATAAATACCAATGAAATTTTGGCCTCAATGCTTTTGTCTTTGCACAATGTAAACTTTTATCAAGATTTTATGAGAAAAATACGTGAGGAAATTAGAAAAGGTACATTTGATACCTTTTATAAAAAAAATATAAATAAGTATAATTAGTATATTTATTAATTGAAATTTGCCTATTTTAAATATAAAAGAGAAATTCTTTGAACGGGCCCTTAGCTCAGTTGGTAGAGCACTTCCCTTTTAAGGAAGGTGTCGATGGTTCGAGTCCATCAGGGCTCACCAATAAAAACTAAATACTTATTGGTGGATACTCAATCATTACTTTATTAATCCAACCTTCTAAATTTTTAATCCTATTTTCACTAGATGGGTGTGTGCTCATAAATTGAGGAGGCTCTTTGCCTTTGTTGGCCTCTTGCATTCTTTCCCATAATTTTGTGGATTCCTTAATGTTATAACCGGATAGTGATGCGAAAATCAAACCAAGGTAATCTGCTTCAGTTTCTTGTTTTCTTCCAAATGGATTCATTATTCCCAATTGTAAAATATCCATCCCTGTAGCTCTTCCTACAGTATTTCTTGTTTGTGAAACTTTTCCGCCAGTAAAAATATCGGTTAGTGTAACACCCACATTAATAGCCATTGCTGCACTCATTCTTTCCACAGAATGTTTTGCTACAGCATGTGCAATTTCATGTCCCATTATTGTTGCAAGACCATCTTTATTTTTTGCAACTTCCAAAATCCCTGTATAGACTGCTATTTTTCCTCCTGGCATGCACCAGGCGTTTTTTACTTTTTTGTTGTCAATTAAAATGTATTCCCAATCAAAATTTTTTGTTGGATCGGTTTCCCCTCGTTTTTCAAAGAAAACAGACACTGATTTAGCAATTTTTTTTCCGATATTTTTTATGTTATCTAAATCTTTTCCTTTTTCAATTAACTTAACTTTTTTTGAATTTTTTAATTTTTCATAAGCTTTTGCAGCTTGTCTATTGATTGTGGCCTCAGGATAGAGCTTAAATTGCCTTCTCTCTGTTATTGGAACATTACCGCAAGATGTAGTAAAAACACCACAACAAGAACATCCAAAAAGCTCAAGAAATTTTCTTCTATTTATGCTATATCTCATTACTGAATCTTAACATAAAAAAGAGAAGATTGTATTTGAAAGAATAGATTAAATGTCAAATAAAAAGGGAAAAAAATCATTTTTTACTTCTATTCGTAATAATTTTATAGCTGGGGTAGTGGTGCTAATTCCTATAGGGATTACATTGTACCTAACTTTGTTTTTTATCAAAATTTCCTCTAAAATTTTACCTAAAGAAATAAATCCAAATTATTATTTGCCATACAATATTCCAGGGTTAGAAATTTTAATCTCTATAATAATTATTACATTAATAGGATGGATATCTTTATCTTTTCTTGGCAAGAAACTTTTTGATCTTTTTGAAACTATATTAAATAAGATTCCTATACTCAGAACCATTTATTCGGCAGTTGGTCAACTTATTGAAACATTTACAAAAACAAAAAGTAATAAAAAAAATGTAGTTTTAATAGAGTATCCAAGAAAGGGAGTTTGGGCCGTTGGTTTTGCAACAAAGGAGAATACTGGTGAAATAAAGAAGAAAACTGGACAGGAATTAATTAATGTTTTTGTTCCAACCACACCGAATCCAACAAGCGGTTTTTTACTTATGTTTCCTAAAAATGAAGTAATTTACTTAGACCTATCTTTTGAAGAGGCTTCTAAATTTATAGTTTCTGCTGGGAGCACAAACCCTTAAACTGCTTAATTAGCAATTTCATTAATTATTTCAGCCTTATCATGTAATTTAATAAGATCTTCATATTTTTTTATATTTTCTATTTTTATGTTTTTTATTTTTTTTTCAGCCATTAAAAATAAATCTTTGTGATGGATAGGATCAGCAAATTTAAAATTTTTAATCCCGCTTTGTTGAAATCCAAGCAAATCTCCATGACCTCTTATTTTCAAATCTTCTTCAGCTATCAAAAAGCCATCATTTGTTTTTCTTAAAATCTTCAATCTTTTTTTTGCATTTTCGCTCAAATTATTCTTATAAAGCATTATACAATAAGACTGAATATTTCCTCTACCAACTCTACCTCTTAACTGATGTAGTTGAGACAATCCAAATTTATTTGAATTTTCAATTATTATAATATTAGCATTAGGAAAATTTATTCCTACTTCAATAACAGTGGTACTAACTAAAATTTTTATTTTTTTTTCAAGAAATTTTTTTAAAACAATATTTTTTTCAACCTTATCTACATTTCCATGCAGTATTCCTACATGATTGGGAAAAATTTTTTTAATTAAATTGTATTTTTTTACTGCAGACGAAAAATCCAATTTTTTTGATTCATCTATAAGGGGGCAAACCCAAAAAACTTGTCTATTAAGAGAGATTTGTTTTTTAATTAATGGCCATAATTCTGAAATTTTATTTTCTGGCTTCAACAATGTTACAACATCTTTTCTATTTTTTGGTTTTTCATTTAATAAAGATACGTCCATATCGCCAAAAAATGAAAGCATCATAGTTCTTGGTATTGGGGTTGCCGACATTGATAAAATATCACAATTATCACCTCCTTTTTTTGCTAAGGAGATTCTTTGTTTAACTCCAAATTTATGCTGTTCATCAATAATTATAAATCCGAGTTTTGAAAATTTTATTTTCTTTTGAAACAAAGAATGAGTTCCAACTAAAAAATTTACGCTACCGTTTTTTAAATTAGATATAATTTTTTTTTTATCTTTTAAGTTTGTTTTACTGGTTAAAAGCTCAATTTTTATATTTGTTGAAAAAAATAGTTTTTTAGCTAATTCGTAGTGTTGGGAAGCTAAAATTTCTGTTGGCGCCATAAAGGCAACTTGATATTTAGATTCGATAACATTAGCAGCTGCAATTAAAGCAAGAATAGTCTTTCCTGAACCTACATCACCTTGCAAAAGTCTAAACATTCGACTTTCTGACCTTATGTCTTTATCTAAATCTTCAAGAACTTTTTTTTGATCATTTGTTAAATCAAAATCAAAGTTTTTTAAAATTAATTCGGAAAACTTATTAGAATAAATTTTCTTTTTTTTCTTTTTTAACTTAACAGATTTTCTTGCGGAGAATAAAGTTAAGAGATTAGCAAATATTTCATCATAAGCTAAACGTCTATAATCATCTGAAAATATATCAATTTTTTTTGATGGATTGTGCAGATTCAGAAATGTTTCTTTTAATTTATTAAAATTATTATCTTTTAAAAATTCATCACTATGCCATTCGTAATTATCATTAATTTTATTTAAAACTTCAAAAATAAGTTTTCGATAAATTTTTTCAGTGAGTCCTTCTGTTAATGAATATTTAGGAAATATTTTTGCAATCTCTTCTTTTTGAACCGCGGGTTTTACATATGTTGGATTTGTTATTTGATAATGTTTTTTGAAATAACCTATTTTGCCGCTAATTATAACCTCCTTCCCAATTGGTAAAATTTTTCTAATATATCCTTCATAACTATTGAAAAAAATAATATTTATTTTTTCTTCTTTCTCACCGCATATTACTTTGTTTGGAAGATTTCTGACCCTTGGAAAATTATATTTTATTACATTTACTTTTACAGTTGTAATTTTTCCAATTTCTAGTTCTCTTAAACTTGTAATTTTAGATCTATCAATTATTGAATACGGCAAATCCCATAAAAGATCTTTGATTTTTTCTATCCTTTTCCTTTCTAGATATTTTTTGGTTTTTAAACCAACTCCTTTTAATGATGATATTTCATTAAATAAAAAACTGTTTTTGTTTATATTCATGATAATAGTTCTTATAATATAAATTCATTTAATATGAAAAAAATAGATTCGATCAAAAAGAAAATTAAATACCGAGCAGAATACAGGGGGATAAAAGAGATGGATCTGCTTTTAAGTGGTTTTGTCAAAAAATACATAGATATCTTAAATCATAAAGAATTGATGGACTTGTACAAAATTTTAGAAAATGACGATGATGTCATTTTTAAATGGTATTCAGATGATATTGGCACAAAAAAGATACCAGAAAATAGAGTAAGCAAATTATTAAAAAATTTTAAATTAAATTAATGGCGGAGGGGGTGGGATTCGAACCCACGAATGAGTTGCCCCATTGCTAGTTTTCAAGACTAGTGCTTTCAACCGCTCAGCCACCCCTCCGGAATATCGTTTTATAAGCAAAATTTACCAAATCATCAATTGAAATCGTTACAAGTTGATATATTGTTTTTTTTGATAATCAAAAATGAACAAAACAATACGCATCATAGCAATATTAACTTTTGTTTTTTTAGTAAATAATTTTTCATTAGCTTATACACCTGAGAATTTTGATTTATGGTTAAAAAATTTTAAAACAACTGCAGTCAAAAAAGGAATTTCAAAAAAAACCGTAGATTCAGCCATGAAGAATGTAAAATTTTTGCCCAAGGTGATTGAGTATGATAGATATCAGCCAGAATTTTATGAAGACACTCGTACTTATATCAACAAGAGAGCAAATAAAGATAAAGTAAAAAAAGGATTATTTTTGTATAAAAAAGAAAAAGAACTAATCAATAAAATAGAAAAAAAATTTTCAGTTGAAAAAGAACTTTTGCTAGCATTAATGGGAATCGAAACTAATTTTGGAAAATATCTAGGAAAGATGGATATTATTTCATCTTTAGCTACTCTTAGTTTTGATAAAAGAAGAAGTGCTTTTTTTACAAGTGAATTATTAGTTTTGTTGAAACTAATAGACAAAGGAGTAATAGATAAAAATATACTTTATGGATCATGGGCAGGTGCATTTGGAAATTTTCAATTTATGCCTTCAACTATAAAAAACTATGCTATAGATTATAACAACAACTCTGATATAGAGTTAAAAAAAATAGAGGATTCTTTTGCTTCTGCTGCTAATTATATCAAAAAAATTGGTTGGAAGACAAATCAACCTTGTTTCTATAAAATTGAATTAAAAGAGGAGATTCCATCTAAATATTTAAACAGTTCAGCGAGAAAAATTATTAACAAAAAAAAAGTTAAGTTTTTTAAAAAATATATAAAATCTATCGAGAGACACGATTTAGATGAAAATATGATTTCTGCAATAATAATACCTGACAAAGATATAATACCTGGTGCAAAAAATTTAAAACCTGCTTTTATTGTTTTTAGTAATTATGAGAAAATTTTAAAATGGAATAGATCTTTGAGATTTGCCCTTGCAGTTTGTACTTTGAAAGATAAATTTAAAAATGAGATTTAATATTGTTTTTTTTATTTTAATACTTGCCTCTTGTTCAAATGGAACATTGCAAAAAAGCACAACTGATCCTTATACTTCAACTGGATTTGCTTTAATCTATAACGAAGAAGACTATAATCAAAAAATTATCTCTGCTAAGTTAAAAAACTCAGAGTTAGAAATTGCGCATAAAACTATTAAAAAAAATTCAATTATAAAAATTACAAACCCTGAAAACAAAAAGTCTGTAGAACTAAAAGTGTCTAAAAAGATCAAATATCCATCTTTTTTTAAAATAGTAATAACAGAAAAGGTAGCAGAAGAACTTGCTTTAAATAAAAATATACCTTTCGTTGATATTCAGGAAAAGATTAAAAATAAATCCTTTATAGCAAAAAAAGCAGTTACGTTTTCAGAAGAGACAAAAGTTTCTGATAAAGCTCCTGTTACAAAAGTAAAAATTGATAATATTTCTGAGACAAAAGAGAGTAAAACAAAAAAAATCAAAAAATTTTCAATTATAGTAGGTAATTTTTATTCAAAAGAGTCTGCTGAAAATCTTATTGATACTCTGGAACATAAATATGTTAAAAAAGGAACCTTGAAGGTTGAAAAGGTCTCAAAAAATAAATTTCGCTTATCGGCTGGTCCTTATTCATCAATTAATACTTTAAAAAAACGTTACTTTGAGTTAAACAAGTATGGATTTGACGATCTTGATATTGAACAAAAATGATTAAAGCTAAAATTTTTATCTTATTTTTATTTTTTGTATTTTCATCTACTTCTTGGGCAGGACCAAAAATTGATGTTAAAACAGCCATTCTAGTTGATTACAACTCTGATAAAATCTTGTACGAACTTGAGCCTGATATGAGTATTTATCCAGCTTCAATGACAAAAATTATGACCACTATCATTGCTTTTGATTTATTAAAACAAGGCAAAATCAAATTAGATGACGAAGTTATTGTTTCTGAGAATGCTTGGAGATTATCCAACGCTGGCTATTCCTCTATGTTTATAATGCTAAACGATAAAGTTAGTATTGAGGATTTGTTGAAAGGGATAATAATTGTTTCAGGGAATGATGCTTGTGTTGCCCTTGCAGAGGCTATTGCTGGAACAGAAAGTAATTTTGCTGAAATGATGACCGAAAAAGCCCAAGAGATTGGTATGAACAATACAAATTTTACAAACTCATCTGGAATAAACGATCCAGATAATTATTCAACAGTTAGAGATATAGCAATAATGTCAAAATATTTAATTAAAAACTATCCTAAGTATTATGAATATTTTAAAGAGAAAGAATTTACCTGGGATAGAACCGGCGGGGATCCTATAACTCAAGGGAATAGAAATCCCCTTTTATACAAAAATATTGGAGCAGACGGTATTAAGACAGGATACTTAGCTGTAGAAAAGTATTCTCTAGCAAGCTCAGTAGTAGGTGAGAAACGAAGGTTAATATCAGTCATGAGTGGATTTCAAACAAAACAATCAAGGTCTTCCGATTCAATCAAACTTATATCTTGGGGCTTAAGAAATACGAACACTTATGAAGTGTCAGAAAAAGACATATCAAATTTTAAATTTAAAACATGGTTAGGAATAAAAGAATTTGTTGAAGTAACAACAAATGAAGATGTTTATATAACAATCAATAAAAAAGAGGCAAAAGATTTTAAGGTCTCAATTAAATATAATGGTCCAATAAAAGCACCAATACAAAAAGGAGATGAATTAGGAACTCTTATTGTTCAGGAAAATGCAGATAAAATCTATTCAATACCTTTGTATGCAAATGAAGATGTTGAAAAAGTTAATTTTTTTAAAAGCTTATTTTTGTCCTTTAATTATATGATATGGGGAGATGTATAAAAAAAAATTTTTTTTCGTTGTATTCGAGGGTATAGAAGGTTCTGGAAAGTCTTACCAAAGTAAAAAATTATATCAAAGTATAATAAAGAAAGGCATAGATGCGGTTTTAACAAGAGAGCCGGGTGGAACAAAATCTGCAGAAGAAATAAGAAAAATTATATTAAAAGATTATTTTTATAAAGATTCAAAAACTCAATTTGATAAGTACACAGATACCTTGCTTTATTTGGCTGCCAGAAATGAACATATTAAAAATACGATAAAACCCGCCTATTTAAAAAAAAAAATTCTTATATGTGATCGTTTTATAGATTCAACTTTTGCCTACCAAGTTTATGGAAAGGGAGTTAATAGGCATTTTATAGATTCTGTCCACAAGTGTATTCTTGGTAAGATAAAACCAGATTTAACCTTTGTGCTTAAAATTGGAATATCAAAGGCTTTACAGAGGTTAAAAAAAAGAAAAAAGAAAAATAGATATGATAAATTTTCTAACAGTTTTTATATTAAAGCTCAAAATGCTTTCATTAAAATAGCCAAAAAAAATAAAAACAAATATTATATATTTGATAATTCAAAAGATAGTAAAGATTTAGAAAAAAAAATATTACAAATAGTTTTTAAAAAAATAAAATACAAAAATGCCAGATACAAATAAAAGAGATATTCTAGATCCATTAAGTTCAATAAAGCTATTTGGTTTGAAGGAGTACTTTTTTGATCTAACTAAGTTATTCAAATCAAAAAAACTACCCAAGGTTATTTTATTAACTGGCGAAAAAGGTATAGGAAAATTTACTTTATCATTTCATTTAATAAATTATATTTTTTCTTCCAATTCAAATCATGCTTATAATTATGAAGATCAAAAAATTAATGAAAAAAATTCTTTCTACAAATCTATTTTGTCAAATATTTGCGAAAATTTTATTTATATATCTAACGAAAATCAGGAAAAAACTAAAATTGAAGATATTAGAAATATTAAAAAAAAATTTACAACTTCATCTTTAAACAATATGCCTCGATTTACTATTTTAGATGATGTTGAATTACTGAATGTAAACGCAGCAAACTCACTTTTGAAGTTAATAGAAGAACCTTCTAATAATAACTATTTTATTCTTATTAATAGCAAGAGAAAAAAAATTATTGAAACAATTAAATCTAGAGCTCTAGAAACAAAAATTTTTATGAACCGAGAAAAACAGAATAAAGTTTTTGAAGAATTGGTTAAACACTATAATATATCAGATCATTTTTCTCACAAATTCAAAAATCTCACAACTCCGGGAAGACTTATAAAATTTTCAGAAAGCCTAAAAAATTTAGAAATTGATTTGAACACATCTTTATATGATGCCACTTTAATTCTTTTAGAAAATTTTAAAAAAACTAAAAATGATGTATTTTTAGATTTTATAAATTTCTTTTTGGAAATTAAGTTTTCTGAAAAAATAAATTTAGAAAATAAACAATCTATTAATCTCATCAATAGTAAAAATAATTTAATGAAATTATTATATAATTATAAAAACTTTAATCTAAGCAGCACCTCTGTTCTGGACTATATAAAAAGTCAAGAACATCATGCCTGATAAGAATTTTTAAAAAAATGAAAAAAATTCCATTAATTAAAAGTAAAAGAGTAAGAAGCACACCTTTTACTTCAAGAATTGAAAAGCAAGGAGTATCTGGTTATTCAGTTTATAATCACATGCTTCTTCCTGTAAGTTTTGGATCGATCGAGGATGAATATATTCATTTAAAAGAACACGTTCAGATTTGGGATGTATCAGTACAAAGAGAAATCGAAATAATCGGAGCAGACTCCGATAAACTTGTACAGCTTATGACCTGCAGGAATTTGTCAAATGCAAAACTTGGAAAATGTTATTATTCACCTTTAATCGATGGTAATGGAAATTTAGTTAATGATCCTCTTATTTTTAAATTAGATGAAAAAAAATGGAGAATTTGTATAGCCGACTCTGATGTATTGTTTTTTGCCAAAGGTTTAGCTTCTGGAAAAAATTTTGATGTTGATATTTACGAATCAAATGTAAATACAATTGCAATTCAAGGACCTAAATCTGAAAATTTAATGCAAAAAGCTTTTGGTGATGAAATTAAAGAACTAAAATTTTTTAATTATAAATATTACATTTTTAAAGGAGTTAAACATTTAATCTCAAAAACAGGATATTCAAAACAAGGGGGATATGAAATACATATAGAAAATATAACTTCTGGGTTAGAACTCTATGATTATTTTTTTAAAATTGGAAAAGAGTTCAACTTAAAAGCTGGAGCACCAAATTTAATAGAGAGAATAGAAGGGGGCTTGTTGTCATATGGCAATGATATGGATAATAGAGACAATCCATTAGAGTGTGGATTTGATAAATATGTTAACTTAGAATCAGATATAGTCTTTCTAGGTAAAGAAAAGTTAAAAAAAATCAAAAAAGAAGGAATTAAAAAAAAACTTATGGGCGTAAAAATTGATACAAACTTTATTAATATGAGTGAAGCCATTCCTTTAAACTCTGAAAACACAAATATTGGAGAATTAAGATCAGGCGTTTTTTCACCGAAATTTGGTAAAATCGTAGGCATAGCTATGCTTAAAAAAGAATTTTCTAAAATTTCACAGAAATTTCAAATTAAATTAAATAACAAGTTGGTTAAAGGTGAAGTCTGCAATTTACCTATTACATAATTTATGAAAAAAGCAAAAATTTATATTCCAACTAAAACAGCCATGCAATCGGGTAGGGGCAAAACAAAGAAATGGATATTGAAATTTGAAACCAGACATGGTGTTACAAATCCATTAATGGGCTGGGAGTCTGGAGACGATACAATGGGCGAGGTTATTTTAGAATTTTCCACTAAAAATAAGGCAATAGAGTATGCAAAAAATAATAATATCAATTACGAATTAATAGAACCTAAAAAATCTGATTTTATTATAAAATCATACGCTGATAATTTTTTGAAAGATTAATATGTGGAGAAGTTTTTTTACTGATAAAAAATGGATGTTTTGGTGTTACGGTGGTGGTGCTCTTATCCTGGCCTTGATCGTTTTCCAAACATGGTTATCAGTTCAATTTAATACATGGTATGGAACTTTTTATGACTTGTTACAAAAACCCCCTGAAACTGGGGGTCTTGAAAAGTTTTATGAAAGATTAGTTTTTTTTCTTTACCTGGCTATCCCTTATGTAACAACTTACTCCTTTACAAATTGGTTCACAAGAATGTGGACTTTTAGATGGAGAGAGGCCATCACATTTTCATACATGCCTTATTGGCGAAAAGTAGATGCAAAAGTAGAGGGAGCATCTCAGAGAATCCAAGAGGATTGTAGAGATTTTGCAGCAATAGTTGAAAATATAGGCCTTGATATTGTTAGAGCTATAATGACACTCATAGCATTTTTGCCAATATTATGGGCACTTTCTGAAAATGTGGTTGCTCCATATTTAGAAAATATAGGAGGCTCACTTGTTTGGGTTGCACTATTAGTTAGTTTGGGGGGACTCACTATAAGCTGGTTTGTTGGAATAAAACTTCCTGGATTAGAGTATAACAATCAAAAAGCTGAGGCTGCTTTTAGAAAAGAACTTGTTTACGGAGAAGACGATAGAGCAAGATATGCTTTAGGGCCATCTATTTTAAAATTATTTACAGGAATAAAATTTAATTATCACAGACTTTTTTTGCATTACGGATACTTTGATTTATGGTCAATATTGTACAGACAATTATTTGTAATTGTGCCTTTTGTAATAATGGGGCCCGGGCTATTCACAGGAGCTTATACTCTAGGAGTCATGATGAAAGCAGTAAATGCTTTTGGTGAAATTAAGGATGCATTTAACGTTTTCTTGTATAATTGGATACAAATAAATAGACTAAGATCTATTCATAAGCGTCTTAGTGAGTTTGAAAAAGCAATTGGTTTTAATAAACCCTTGAGAAAAGCTGGAAAATCTGATGTAAGAGCTTAATGGAGCTCTACCTAAAACTTATAGACGTGCTATTTCCTGTTTTTTTTATAATAGGAATTGGTTATTATTTGGGAAAAAAGGATCCCAACTTTAACACTCAATTTATAACTAATTTAGCTGGAACAATCGGTACACCAGCAATGATTTTTTATACAATTACAACTACCGGAGTCACATTAGAAATTTTTATTGAATATTTTATTTATGCAACTATCATAATAGGTGCATTTGCAATTATTGGTATTATTTTTTTATTAATTTTAAAAAAAGACCCTATTACCGAACTTCCGCCTTTAATTTTGCCGAACACTGGAAATATGGGTGTTCCAATTTGTTTGTTTGCATATGGAACAGCAGGATTAGGAGTAGCTTCAGCTATCGCCTCGGTTATAATTTTGTTTCACTTTACTATAGGAGTTTTGCTAGCTAGCAAAAAATTTTCTTTTACTGTTTTAATTAAAAATGGACCCATTTATGGAATTATAGCAGCTGTTTCTTTTCTTTATTTTGACTGGGATGTTCCTGGGTACTTAGAAAACACAACTTTTCTATTAACTTACACAACAATATTTTTAGTTTTAATGGCCCTGGGCGTTGCTCTAACCCGTCTTAAAATAGTTTCGTGGACACATGCGGTTATTCTTGCAATAGTAAGAGTTATATTGGGACCTATTATCGGGTTTACTCTTATTAATCTATTAAACTTGACTGGTTTTATGGCTGGAGTGTTGTTAATTCAATCAGCAATGCCGAGTGCTGTATTAACCTATTTAGTGGGATCTATGTATTCAGAGAAGAGGGCAGTAGATAACATTGCTAGCGTCATCGTAGCTTCAACATTGATGTCTTTTATAACGATACCTGTCGTTGTTTATCTATCCTTGAAGTTCTTTAACTAGGTAAGTAATACTGCCTTATATCTTAAAGTATTACTTTAACTTAATATATTATATTATTGTTTTTATTAAATAATTTTAATATTTTAATATTAAAATATAAAAAACGTTAATTTATATAGGTTTTTTAAAATTTAAATATAGACGCCAATAAAAAGGGCAGTAAATAGGGAAAAAACAGCAAAATATGCCTACAAATAGAGGTAAAAAAGGCCTTGGAAAGACTTTTTTTTACTTTAAATTTATGAGCCTTGCAGTATGAGAATATAGCGTTTAATAGGCCATATATGGGTCTATTTTTAACATTTGCCTGTATAGGCGGTAATAGACCTTGTAAAACCTGAATTTTCATTAAAATACACCCTCAGATTGCAAAAAACGTTGAAAAATAAGTGTTTTTTGAGTTAAAACAGACCCGTTTTTAATTGTTTTTTTGGTATTTAGCGTGTTGTTTGGAGCCTCTATTGGGACCAACAAATAGCAAGGTCCAGGTCGATTTGCCATTCGGGATTTTTAAACTGTGTCTATCAGCACCTTTTCTAAATCCTATATAGCCGGGACCTCTCCAAAAAGTCCCTTTTTTTGTAGTTTCCCAGTATCCACCCTTAAGAATTATGGTGATATAGGACCAATAATGGTCGTGTAGATCGCCTAAATCGCTTTTTAGCAGCTTGTGAACGAGAATATTGAAGGGGAACCAGCTAGGTCTTTTACGAAACAATAAGTAATAACGAACCATGAATGGCTCTGCTTTATCGTAATCAGGCCAGCTTGGACCTCTATCTAGAATTATTCGTTTGCGATTTTTAAAAAACATTTCCTATGATAATAATTCAATCCTTGACATCTAAAAAATGATAATTTATATAATTCCGATAATTAATGGTTATCGGAAAAATATATGAATGATTTAGTAACTGATGTTAAAAGCCTAGAATTAGAAACTTTAAAGAACTTAAAAAGTTCTAAGGCTAACAACACCCTAAGAGCTTACAAGGCTGATTTTAAAGACTTTGCTTTGTTTTGCCAGCAGAACGGTCTTAACTCTATGCCTTCAGAGCCTAAAATCATTACGCTTTACCTAACTCATTTATCGAAATCTTCAAAGTATAGCACTTTAAAACGTAGGTTAGCTTCAATAAGTGTAATTCATAGGCTAAATGGACACTATCTAGATACAAAACACCCGGTAATTACTGAAAATCTTTTAGGAATAAAAAGGGTAAAGGGCACGTATCAAAAAGCAAAAAAACCTATATTAATCAATGATTTAAAAGCAATTATTAATGCAATTAATAAAGATAAAAATCAAATAAACAGATCAAAAAACAAAGCGTTATTATTAGTTGGATTTGCAGGAGGCTTTAGAAGATCAGAGTTGGTAGCAATTTTTTTAGATGACGTAGAGTTTGTGCCAGAAGGGGTAAAAATTTTTGTTAGAAGATCAAAAACAGACCAATCAGGTGAAGGTATGACCAAAGGTATCCCCTACTTTTCCAGCCCTGATTACTGTCCAGTAATATCTTTAAAAGATTGGATTCAAGAAGGAAAAATCAATTCAGGAAAAATTTTTGACATGTCAGATAAAAATGTAGCTTTAACAATAAAAAAATATGCAGCAATAGCAGGTTTGGATCAAAATAAATATTCAGGTCATAGTTTGAGATCAGGGTTTGCTACATCAACTGCTGAGTTAGGAGCTGAAGAAAGAAGCATTATGGCTATGACAGGACATAAAACAACTCAAATGGTTAGAAGATACATCAAAGAAGCAAATTTATTTAAAAATAATGCATTAAATAAAATAAAACTATAAGTGTTTTGATATTATTAGTGCAGACCACATATTTCCTTTAGGTGACCAATGACCATCACATTTTAAGTAAATTTCATTAATATCTTTAGGCGGAAACTTAATTAAATCAACAAATTTAAATTTATTATTTAACTTATCTTTTTGTGAAAAGTAATTATTCCAATAAATTTTTTCCAGTTTGTAACCATCGGACAATCTTTTAAAATCTTGAAGTCTTGGTATGCTGACTAAAATAACATTAGCAGAAGATGTATTGATAATTTTATCTAAAAAGAATATAGCAGCTTTTTGTTGTTTTAAAGAAGTATCAAAATAAGCGGAAAAGTTTGTATTTGATTCCCTTTTATTTGATCTATAAATTTTATATTTGTAATTAAGATTAATAAATAGATTAGAGCTCCAAAGAAAATCTTTAAAAACTTTTTTTATTTTTTTTGTAGTAGATGTATAATTTTTTACAGATTTGTCAGGTATAAAGATCTCATAGTTATTTTCAGCAGTTTTTTTGTAATAAGGTCTGTACCTTTTAGATCCTTTCCAGTTTGAATAGTCATTTTCACCAAAATCGTTGTCAGGTAAAAAATAAATTATTACGGTACTGTGATTAAATTTTTTAGCATATTCATCGTAAATAAGCCAATATTGAACTGGACCAAAGTTTTGAGAAACACCAAAATTCAAAACGTTAGTATTATTAAGTTTTTCTATGTGTTTTTGAGAGGTATCTTCATAGTTAACGCCATATCCTTCAGCAAATGAATCTCCCAATAAAATTATATCATTGTCAGAATTTGATTTAAAACTGCTATCTCTAGCGCCTACTTCATTAGATGAGTATTTTACATCAAAACAACTTCTTTTTTGTAATGTAGAAGAATTAACTTTGTGCCAAGCTCCCCATTTTTTTTCTTCGGTCCACCATTCATCATTTGGCACAATTTTATTAGATAAGTATATTTTTGGGACATGTGAAATTTCAAGCAAATTAAATTTAAGAATAGAAAAACTAATAAGTTCAATTAAAAATATAATTATAAAAAATAAAAATAAAGAATTCTTGAATTTATTCACTAATTGTATTCCAGTTAGATGGCCAAAAATCATGATTATTAAGGTAAAAATCGCTAAAAAATTTATCAGAAGGCCTAAGAATCATTTTATTTTTAGCTCTAGATAGCCAAGCTCCCCACCAGTTAAAGGTTGATGTCGTGACAATGAAATGATTACAATGAGTGAGTAAATAAAGACTTTGGATTCTCGTGTCTATAACTCCTGACCCCTCATTCAACCTGACCTCTTTGTAATTGAAATGAAATTTATCTTTCGTGATGTTAGCAAAGTCATTTGACCATAAAAAAAATCTAGGATTAGAAACTTTAGACTTAATATAGTTTGCAGCCTTATTTATATAGTTTATTTGTTCTAAAGTGAATTTCCACGATTTTTCCTTGTTCCGAGATGTATTTTGACCCTTCCCTTCAGTAAATCTATTTTGTCTTATGCAAAA
>CACHEU010000005.1 GCA_902578935.1 uncultured Pelagibacteraceae bacterium | reverse complement strand
AATTGTTTCTCTAATCAATTTATTTAATTTTTTATCAGATTTGCTAATTTTATCTTTATTAGAAAAAGCTTCGTTTATTGATTTTTCAATTTTTTCTAAGATCATTAATTTCCTTTAAAAAACTTTGTTAAATTTTCAACTCTATAATTTATAAAATTTTCGTTAGAAAACTTTGCCGCCCAGGGCTCTTTATTTTTAATCCAAACAGTTTTCATCCCTAGTTCATATGCCGGTTTTAAATTTCTAGCGATATCCTCTACTAATATACAATATTGTGGCTCAATTTTGTATTTATGAATCAATCTTTTATAGCTTTCGATTGCTGGTTTAGGTACAAAATCCGAATCTACAATGTCAAAAATTCCATCAAATAGCTTATTAATACCTATTCTTTTGGTAACATTTTCCGCATGAGCTCTGGATCCATTAGTGAAAATTATTTTTTTATCCGTTATTTTACTTAACTCTTGTTCCAAAGCTTTATCATTTTTCAAAAAATTTAAATCAACGTCGTGTACAAAATCCAAGAATTCTTTTGCATTGATTTCATGATTTTTAATCATACCGTTTAGTGTCGTATTATATTCGTGGAAATAGTTTTTTTGAATTTTCTTTGCTTCCTCAATGCTTACATTGAGCTTATTAGAAATATATTTTGACATTTTTTTATCTACCTGATCAAAGACTTTCGTGTCACCCGAATAAAGAGTGTTATCTAGATCGAATATCCAGTATCTGATATTTATAAGTTCTTTCATTTTCTTATTAGGGTGCCAGCACCTTTATCTGAGAAAATCTCTTTCAAGATAGAGTGAGGTTTTCTCCCATCGAGTATAACGACACCCCTTACTCCGTTTTCGACCGCATCAATACAATTTTTTATTTTTGGCAGCATACCGCCTTGAACAATCTTTAGATTTACCAAATTCTCCATATCATAAGGCTTTATTTCTGATATTAAATTTTTTCTATCATCGTAAACCCCTTCAACATTGGTCATCAATAAAAGTCTTCTAGATTTTAGTTTTTTTGCTATAGCGCTAGCAGCAGTATCTCCATTTATATTATATGTTTGATTATTTTTACCCAAACCTAATGGTGCTACTATGGGTATTTGATTCTGACTAATTATATCCTTAATAATATCTGAATTAATTTTATCTGGTACACCGACAAAACCCAGCTCCTGTTTATCTGGAATTACATTAATTACATTATTGATTTTAGAATTTATTGAGATTGCTTTTGAGCCTTTTTTATTTAAAGAGCCTACGATATCGTTATTAAAATCAATCAGTACTTCTTCAACAATCTTGATTACTTTTTGATCTGTTACTCTCAAACCATTTATAAATTTTGTTTGAATATTTTCTTTTTTTAGCTCCCTTTCTATTCTTGGACCTCCTCCGTGCACAACTATAATTGAAAGACCTAACTTATTTAATATGCTTATATCCTCTATAAAATTATTAAATATCTTTCTATCTATTAAAACGTTACCGCCATATTTAATAACTATTAAGTCTTCCTTATATTTTTTGATATACTTTGGTACGTTCTCAATATCCGATATTTCCTTGGGCCAAATTTTTTTTATTTCGTCTAAGCTTTTTTCCTTGGACATTTATTATTTAGTTTTGACCGTTGTTGTTCTCATAATTACCCACTGCTGAGCAATTGTTAAAATGTTATTGACTGTCCAGTAGACGACTAGTCCTGCAGGAAAGGGAGCCAAAATTATTGTTAAGAAAAGCGGAAAAAACATAAATATTTTTGCTTGAACAGGGTCTGGAGGTGTTGGATTTAGTTTTTGCTGCAAATACATAGTTGCTCCCATCATTATTGGCCAAGCACCGATAATTAAAAATGATGGAGGGTCCCAGGGAATTAGACCAAAAATATTAAAAATTGAAGTTGGATCTTGTGCAGACAAATCCTTTATCCATCCAAAGAATGGCTGATGTCTCATTTCCAAAGAAATAAGAAGCATTTTGTAAATTGCAAAAAAGAAAGGTATTTGTATTAAAATTGGCAAACAACCAGACAATGGATTAACTTTTTCTCTTTTATAAAGAGACATCATTTCTTGTTGAAGCTTTACTTTGTCACCTTTGTGTAATTCTTTTAATCTCAGTAATTCTGGTTGCAAAATTTTCATTTTTGCCATTGATCTAAAAGAGTAGTTTGCCAAAGGAAAAAATAACAATCTTACAGCAGCTGTAACTAAAATTATGGCTATTCCAAAATTTTTAGTAAGTTCAAATAAATAGTTTATTATGAAAAATAATGGTTTTGTTAAAAAATATAGCCAACCCCAATCAATAGTTAAATCAAATTTATTAATAGACTCCGACTCCGCATATCCATCAATAGTTTTTACCTCTTTGGCTGCAACAAAAATTTTTGTTCCAGATGTTTTTGACGAAGATGGTTGAACTACAACCGGTTTGTTTAGTATGTAGTTTGCTTTAAAGCTCTCAGATTTGTAAACAAATTCTCCTCTAAAAGATTGGTTTTTTTCTGGAACCAATGCAGTTATCCAAAACTTATCTGTTATACCTAGCCAACCACTCTCTGCATTATGTTCTTTTTTCTTATCTTCAATATCATCGTAGTCATATTCTTTAAGATCTTCATTAAAAACTCCAATAAAGCCATCGTGCAATATTAAGGTTCCAGACATAGATCCTGCTTCAAGAACTGGTTTTTGATTTCTAGTTATTTGGGCATAAGGATATAATTCTACTGCTCCACTAGATTTATTTTGAATTTCTTGGGTTATTCTAAACAAAAATTTATCGTCTACTTCAATTTTTTTTCTGAATATTAATCCTGATTTATTGTCCCACTCTATAATTACAGGGCTTCCCGCTGATAATTTGCTATTGCCTTTGATTTTCCATAGGGTGTCTTTATTTGGGAGAGCGATGCTTTGAAGATTGCTAGCAGCCCATCCGGTTTCAATAAAATAACCTTCTTTTGTTTCTTCGGGATTTAGATATGTTACTTTTTTATTAGATCCAAGCGTTTCATTATAATTTTTAAAAGTAATATCATCTATCAAAGCTCCTTTAAGCGAAATTGAACCTATTACGCTTGAATTTTCAAAATTTATTCTCTTCGTTGACTTGATAGCATCTTTTCTAGAAACAACACCTGTATCTTTCTTCTCAACATTAACACTCGGAGCATCAGGGCTTTGAGTATCTTTTTGATAATTCTCATTTTGCTCTAATTTTTTTTGCTCTTCAATTCTTGGTGTTTCAAAAATTACAGACCAACCAAATAGAACAGCAAATGATAAAGCTATTGCAAAAATTACGTTTCTAAAATCCATTTAATATTTTTTTTTCTTTGGAACCAAGTCTATTCCTGAGCTACCTCCCAAGATTTTTACAGGATGACATTTGGCTATTCTTTTAAAACCTAAATAGGAACCTTTAATCGGACCGTGGACTTCTAGACACTCTATAAAATATTCTGAGCACGATGGAAGAAATCTGCAATTCTGTCCAAAAATTGGTGACAAAAAGAATTTATAAAATTTTATTAGGCCTATTATTAAGCAGTTAATAATTTTCATAATTTTATACCATCCATTCTTTTAAAACTTTTTTTCATCTTTTCAAACAGTGAATCGTGATGTTCTTTATATGCTTTTTCCTTACCAAATATTATATATGTATAGTTTAAATTAATTAGACTATTCATTTTTAATAGTTTTTGCACAATAGATTTCAATTTTCTTTTAATTCTATTTCTCTTTACAGCATTACCAATTTTTTTTTTCATTATAAAACTTATGTAGAGTTTTTTGTTTTCTTTTGTTTTTTTGATAAAATTTTTTGTACGATATATAGTAAATAAATCACTATTAACCACTCTATGTTTCAATACGGTTTGAAAATGTGAGCTTTTTTTTAAACTTTCAAGCTTTGTCATTATTCACTTAAGTCGAAAGTCTTTTCCGGCCCTTTGATCTCCTTCTTGACAAAAGTTTTCTACCAGCTTTTGTTGACATTCTAGATCTAAAACCATGCCTTCTTTTTCTGACCAGTTTACTTGGTTGGTAGGTTCTCTTCATAAGATTTCTTTGGTTCCTATTAAATTTTTTGATATTTATAGGGAATAAGCCTGTATAAGTACAGTTAAAAGTTAATTTATGAATATAACTTCTGGAAAGTTAAAACTAACAATTGCTGCAGTTTATTTGTCTTTGCTTTTTATAGGTCTTTATTTTTTATTTTCTGGATTCGACCTTAAAGATCTAACTAGTTATAATTTCATAAGATCAAACAAATATATAATTCTCCAATATAAAGAAGAAAATTTTTTATTTTTGACAGTAACTTTTTTTATTTTTTGTATTGTTTGGACACTTTTTTTAGGTTTTGCAATGCCATTACTTCTGTTTAGTGGATTTGTTTTTGGCAAGTGGTGGGGCATATTGATAGTACTTATTTCAACAAGTATTGGAGCTACACTCTTATATGTTTTAGCGAGTGCTTTTTTTAGAGATTTCATAGAAGAAAAATTGGCTCCAAAATTTTCTAAACTCAAAGAGTTTTTTAATAAAAACGACATTGTTTATTTTATGTGTTTTCGTTTTGTTGGCGGAGGCGGAACACCTTATGCTGTACAAAATGTTCTTCCAGTTTTGTTTAATATGCCAATAAAAAACTACATGATAGCAACGGTAATTGGCAGCCTACCCGCCATGTTTGTTACAGTGGCCATTGGTTCTGGCATTGAAAAAATTATAGACGAAAATGCAGAACTTACTTTTATTAAAGCGGTCAGTTCACCAGATATTTATTTACCTATAGCTGGATTTTTTATTATTTTAATATTAGCTTTTTTTTTAAAAAAAATTTTATTTGAAAAAAATTAATTATGAAAAATATTAAAATAATTTTTTGGTTTGGTTGGCTATTTTTTGTAATATTGTGGAACTATGGCTATCCAGAAGCCAGTCCCTTTTTAGATGTTTTGGCAGCAGTCTTGTTATCTATGTTAAATTTAATATTATTAAAAATAATTAAGAATTAGGGTTTTGATAGAAAATATTTTTAAATCTGCAGTTATTCATCAAAACAAAAAGAATTTTTCTAAAGCCAGAAAAATTTACGAAGAGCTTTTAAAAACGAATCCACAAAATTTGGTCATTTTACAAAACTATGCAATTTTGTTGTCTCAAGTTAAAGAATTTAAGAAATCAGAAAATATTTTTAAAAAATGCTTAAAGATAAAACCAAAAGACCCTCTGCTTTTATACAATTATGGGAAATTTTTTCATGATCAAAAAAATTTTTGATAAAGCTGTCAGATTTTATAAAGAATCTTTTAACCTTGATAAAAAAAATTATTTAGCCGTTTACAATATAGGAAATATATTCTTATCAGAAAGCAAGTTTGATCAAGCGATCGAATTTTTTAAAAAGGCGATTGAAATTAATTCATCAAATCCCAGGGCATACAACAATATGGGAATTGCTCACAAACGTGTTGGTAATTTTAATGAGGCCCTAGAGTTCTATAAAGAAGCAATAGGGAGAGACAATAATTATGTGGATGCACACGTGAATTACGCCACCATGTTGTTGACCACAGGCAGACTAAAAGAGGGATTTGAAGAATATGAATGGAGAAAAAAAAGCAAGTCATTTTCAGATTATATTGATTACCGTTCCTTAAATTTGAACACCAAAGTTTGGAAAGGGGAAATTCTCAAAAATAAAAAATTATTTATAATCGCCGAACAAGGAATTGGTGACCTTATTCAGTTCGCAAGATATTTGTATTTACTAAAAACCAAGTATGGAGCAAAAATAGTTCTGAAAATTAAAAACAAAAATTTCTTACATTTTTTTAAACCGGGGGATTTTGAGATTATCTTGGACGGTCAGACAATACCCCAACATGATTACCATGTCTTTATGGTTAGTTTACCAAAGATTTTTTTTAAAACTAATGAGATTTTTTGTGAGCCTGTAAATTTTTTCCAATCAGACAACAAAACTGCATTAAAGTGGAAAAAAAAATTTAAGGACATTAAAGAAACCAAAGTTGGCATTCATTGGTCAACATCATCTTTAATGCCAGAGAAAGATTTGCCGTTTGAAAACTTCGACAAACTTTCTAAAGATATCAATGGAAAATTTTTTGTTTTGCAGAAAAATGTAAGCACTGATGAAATCAGTAAAATTTCAAAAAACAAAAAAATTTTTTATTTTTCTGATATGGATAAATCAGAAAAAGCATTTCTTGATAGCATTGAAATAATTAGAAATTTGGATTTAGTCATAACATCTGATACTGCCGTAGCTCATTTGTCAGCTACACTCGGTAAAAAAACATGGATTGCTTTACCACACGTTGCTGACTGGAGATGGTTTACGGATAAAAAAAACACAAAATGGTATTCAAATGCTACTCTTTATAGACAAAAAAAAATTGGAGATTGGTCAGGAGTTTTTGAAGTTATTAGAGAAAATTTTAAAAAAAAATTCAAAAAATAATAAGCTAAATTTTTAAATTTTTTGGAAAAAAAATATAGTTATCATTTATTTTTTTGAATAATTTATATCCTAGATTTTCTATGTAAGAGACCACATCTTCTTTTGTTGTAATCATATTTTCAAATTTTCTTTTTTGGTTTTCCCATATTTCTACGATTATAATTGGCTTATTTTTAAAAATTCTTTTAGTACCGCCTTTTATAATTTCATATTCCCGGCCTTCTGCGTCTATTAGCATTATATCAAATTTTTCTACTGACAAATTATCAAACTTTTTCATGGTACCTTGATATTTTTTACTATGAAAATTTGAAGACAATCGATTTTTTTTAATATCATCATCTGTTATAGCAGGCATACCTCCAGAATTATTCTTGAATCTTTCATGATTAGGATCAAGAAAATAAACCTTAGTTTCACAGTCTCCCAAAGCCAAGTTATATGACTCTATATTTTTAATTTTATTCAACTTTACATGTTCCATGAAATGCTGAAATGTTGGAGGAAAAGGTTCAAAGGCAGTGACCTTTTCTATGTATTTGGATATAGGTAGTGCAACCGTACCTATATGGCTTCCAACATTAACAAGATGTTTTAAGTTATATTTTTTTATCAAAAGTCCAATTAGTAAAAGAATGTCATTATTCCACTGGTTGCCCTTCACCAGGGTATTTTCAATGATGTCTTTACTATTTTTAATAAGGTATTTTACATTATTAACTACTGCAATTTGCTCTTTACTCATATTTTTAGATTATATGTCTACACAAATTCGAATATTTGTCTAATAATAAAAAATAAATTACATATAATAATTTTCGAGTTTAATTAATGTTTAAAAAAAAATTAAGAAAAATAAATAAAAATGTAAAAATCAAGTTCTTTTTTACCGTTTATCCAAAAATTAAAAAGATTGTAAAAGCAAATACTCTTAAAGATATTAAGATAAAAAAAGTAAAATTTAAAAATTTTTTACCCTACAAAATTTATGAAATTAAAAATGCAAGAATTTATACTGACAAATTAAATGATGTTGGAGTTATTAAAAATAATAGTTTATTAGATGGCCCTTCTTTTCAGTTAAGAAACAACGATTCAGCAAATGTAAAAAAAAATGAAATTTTAAAATATGGCACTCCATACTTTAAAAAAAATCTTAAAGGTACAACAGTCTCATTTTTAACCGGTGGTTTTGGTAACGAAAACTACTGGCATTGGTTATTTGATGTTTTACCAAAATTTGCTTTTTTAGAAAAAATAATGAAATTAAAAAAAGTTGACTATTTTCTTATGCCGGATATTTCAAAAAGATTTCAAAAAGAGACATTGGATGCTCTAAAAATACCTAATAAAAAAAGGCTTTCTAGTTTTTCTAATAGACATCTATTATGTGAAAGATTAATTGTTATGGATCCACCAAGATTAAAAAAATCATCAACTTTCGATAGATTTAATGATGTTCCCGAATGGTGTTCGAAATGGCTAAGAAAAAAATTTCTAAAAAAAATTAAATTAAGTAAAAAATTCCCCAACAAATTTTTTATTGATAGAAAGGACTCTAAAAACAAAAATAGATTTATTTTAAATAGAGTAAAAGTATTATCTCTATTAAAAAAAAGAAAATATAAGATAGTTACTTTAGGAGAATTATCATTTAGTCATCAGATGGCATTATTTAAAAACGCAAGTACAATAGTTGGATTGCACGGGGCTGGTTTTGGTAACATGATTTTTTGCAAACCTAAAACAAAATTAATTGAAATAAGACCTAAAAATTTTAAAACATCAAAGGTTATTTTAAATATGTCAAAACATAATAATTTAAAATATCATGCAATAGACTGTAAAACTATTGATAAGCCTTCAAGAAGACAAGATGGAATTTTAAAAGTTCCCTTAGAAAAATTAAGTAAATTAATTTAAAAAATTTTTTATTTTGGTGCCCACAAGTGGAATTGAACCACTGACCTCTTCCTTACCATGGAAGTGCTCTACCAACTGAGCTATGTGGGCTTCTAGTTTAGATAGAAATATGTAATTTTACATTTTATCAATGCTTATTTACAGGGGTTTTCAGTACAGGCTTGCATATTCATATTCTTCAAAGTAAAACATAATAAAATTATGGTGCAAAAATGGGTATCCACTATGACTATAAATCTACAAGAGGTGAAAAGGCGATGCGCAAAGAGGCGAAGAGAAAAGCCCGTTTAGAGCAGAGAAAGGCTAAACGAAATCTAAAGGCAAAAGTCGAAGAGCCAAAAGATAAGATGCATGATATTCAAAAAACCATAACTTTGGAAGATTTAACCAATCCTAACAAAAATTAATCTGGATGAAAATTGTTGAGAAAAAAGAGAAATCTTTTTTGCGTAAAGGATTGGCTTTAAAAATAAACTTAAAAAAGAGAAAAAAATTTAAAGAAAAATATAAGCTAAAGAAAAGATCATGAGTGTTTTATCAGATAAGTGGATCAGGCGAATGTCTAAGGATAAAAAAATGATTTCTCCATTCGTTTCAAAACAAGTAAGAAAAGGAAAAATTTCATTTGGTCTTTCATCTTACGGCTATGATGCGAGAGTCTCTGATGATTTCAGGATTTTTACCAATGTAAATTCTGCTATAGTTGATCCAAAAAATTTTAAAAAAGAAAGCTTTGTATCAAGAAAGTCAAAGGTTTGTATTATTCCACCTAATTCTTTTGCTCTAGCCAGAACTGTTGAATATTTCAAAATACCAGAAAATGTAATGGTTATTTGTCTTGGAAAATCCACCTATGCTAGATGTGGAATTATAGTAAATGTTACGCCTCTTGAACCTGGTTGGGAAGGTTATGTTACACTTGAATTTTCAAATACTACACCACTGCCCGCAAAAATTTATGCCAACGAAGGTGCCGCTCAGTTTGTGTTTATCAAGGGAAATGAAAAACCAGAAACTTCATATTCAAAAAGAAAAGGTAAATACATGAAGCAGAAAGGTGTTACACTTCCTAAAATTTAATTAATGCAAAAATTAATAGTTAAAGGTAAAAAAAGTTTATCTGGCATTGTTAAAATATCTGGTTCAAAAAATGCTACTCTTCCGATTTTAGCAGCTTCAATTCTTAGTGATCAAAAAATAGAAATAAAAAATGTACCTTTAGTAAAAGACGTAATCACAATGTCTCAATTGTTGAAGCATATTGGGTCCAATATAAAAGTAAATTCAAAGAGCAAAAAAATTTTAATACACAATAAAAACAAAAAGTTCAAAACTATTGCTCCATATGCTTTTGTGAAGACCATGAGAGCAGGAGTTATTGTTCTAGGTTCTTTATTGTCTAAATTTGGAAAAGCCAAAATATCTTTACCAGGCGGATGTGCAATTGGCACTAGACCAGTAGACATACATCTTTTTGGTCTTAAAAAATTGGGAGCGAATATAAAAATTAAAAATGGATATATTTTAGCTGATGCGAAAAAAAGGGCTTATTGGAACTAAAATAAGATTTCCCTCGATATCAGTGGGCGCGACTGAAAATGTTATTATAGCAGCAAGTCTTGCAAAAGGAACAACATATTTAAAAAATTGTGCGTGTGAGCCCGAAATAAAAAATTTAACAGATTTTTTAAAAAAAATGGGAGTCAATATAAGTTGGGTAAAAAAAAGAGAAATTAAAATTATAGGAAATAAAAAACTAAGACCTATTAGTCACAACATTATGTTTGATAGAATTGAAGCTGGAACTTTCCTTATAGCAGGGGCATTAGCGAGTAATCGTCTTAGAATTCTTGGCGTCGATACCAAGATTTTAAAAAAAGAATTAACAGTTTTAAGGAGAATGGGTGTTAGATTAAAAATAAAAAAAAATGAAATACAAGTATTAGAATCCAAAAATATAAAACCCACATCAATTAAAACCGAGCCTTATCCCGGGTTCCCAACAGACTTACAGGCGCAAATCATGGTGTTGATGATAAAAGCAAAAGGAAAATCTAAAATAAAAGAAAATATTTTTGAGAATAGATTTATGCATGTTCCTGAATTGAATAGAATGGGTGCAAAAATAAAAATTTTAGGAAATAGCTCCACAATTATTGGTCCACAAAGTTTAAATGGTGCAGAAGTTATGGCTACTGACCTAAGAGCATCCGTGTGTCTAGTTTTGGCTGGATTAATTGCAAAAGATAGAACTGTTATAAATAGAGTTTACCATTTAGACAGAGGCTACGAAGAATTAGAAAAAAAATTAAGAAAATGCAAAGCAAATATTTCTAGAATTCATTATTGATGGATAATAAAAATTTGAAATTAAATGCGACTTCAGATGAAGATTTGAGGGTTATTTCAGCACATCTTCAGGATTCTATTACGCAGGTAAAAAATATTGCTCACCTGAAAAAAAACAGGATTTTTTTAATCCAATTCAACAGATTTATGTGGGAGGATGTAGAAAAAGGTGTTTTTAGAAAAAATAAAAGAGTTCAATCAATCCTCAAATTCGAAAATATACTGGGAGTTTATTCTAAAAACATAAACCAAAAAAAGAAGGATCGTTTTCTAGATTTTTTAGCCATTGAAACTCTATTATTGTCTGATAAAAGTTACGAAATAAAATTAAATTTTGCCGGAGATATATTAATAAAATTAAATGCTGAAGTGATAGAATGTTTTTTAGAGGATCTGGGTGAGCCCTGGGAAACTAAAAATAAACCAAAAAACAATTTTTTTAATGATTAAGGTATTAAATACAAAAAACAGAGAATTTGACAAACAGCTGAATTATTATTTGGGTTTAAGAAAACTTAATTTTAGTTCGAAATCAGGCGTTGTAAGAAAAATTATAACCGACATTAAGAAGAACAAAGACAAATCCTTAATAAAATATGAAAAAAAATTTAATAAGTTAAAAAAATTAAATAAAAAAAATCTTTATTTTTCAAATTCTGAAATAAAATCTATTACCAAAAAACTTAGCCCAAAAATAAAAAGCTCAATTGATCTCGCGTACAATAGAATTTTAAGTTTTCATAAAAATCAAAAATTTCAAAGTTTTAAAGTTCGCGATAAATATAAAAATATTTTTTCTTATCGTTCAATACCATTAAATAGAGTTGGTGTTTACGTTCCAGGCGGAACAGCAAGTTATCCGAGCTCTGTTCTGATGAATTGTATACCAGCTATAATTGCCGGCGTTAAAGAGATTTTTATGACTGTTCCGTCGACAAACGGAAAAATTAATCCTGGCGTCATATATGCGGCTAAAAAATGTAAAGTAAAAAAAATTTATAAATTAGGCGGCGCCCAAGCCGTAGCAGCTTTTGCCTTTGGAACCGAAACAGTTTCTAATGTTGACAAAATTGTAGGACCCGGAAATGAGTATGTGGCCTTGGCAAAGAAGGAAGTGTTCGGAGAGGCAGGGATAGATATGTTTGCAGGGCCATCCGAAGTTACAATAATTGCTGACAAACATTCCAATCCAGATTGGGTGGCTGCAGATTTAATCGCACAGGCTGAACACGATAAAATGTCCCAATCAATATTATTAACTAATAGCAAAGATATAATTTTTAAAGTGAAAAAATTTATAGATATACAGTTAAAATTTTTACCTAAGAAGAAAATTGTGTTGAATAGTTTTAAAAAATTTGGACTTGTTATACTAACAAGGAATGCTCGAGAAATATCAGAAATTATAAATAAGATTTCGCCTGAGCACTTGGAAATATATACAAAAAATCCTCAAACTTACTTAAAATCTATAAAGAATGCGGGCTCTATTTTTCTAGGTGCTTACTCTCCCGAGGCAATGGGGGATTATTTGGCAGGCCCTAACCACGTGCTTCCAACTACTGGAACAGCCAAGTTTTCTTCAGGCCTGTCTGTTTATGATTTTTTAAAAAGACAGTCTATAATTAAAATAACAAAATCAGGTATTGAAAGACTTGGTTCATCAGTTATAAATTTAGCTGAGTATGAGAATTTACAAGGACACGCTAACTCTGTAAAAATTAGAATTAAATAAAGGTAAAAAATTTGGTTAAACAAGATAAAATTGAATTTAAAGGAAAAGTCACCGAGCTTTTACCCAATGCTATGTTCAGAGTTATGCTTGAAAATAATCATGAAGTTTTAGCTCATACTGCTGGAAAATTGAGAAAGAATAGAATAAGAGTCTTAGCCGGTGATCAGGTTCTGGTAGAAATGACACCATACGATCTAACCAGAGGCAGGATTACCTTTAGATTTTAGGGGCCTTGTAGCTCAGTAGTAGAGCAGTACCCTGAAAAGGTATGTGTCGTTTGTGCGATTCAAACCAAGGCCACCACGAAAGTAATGATGCAATGAGCAAAGTAAAATCGGATATTGAAATAGCAAGAGCAGCCAAAATGAAACCGATTGGAGATGTTCTTGGAAAATTTAATATTCCTGATGATCCCTTTTCCTTTAGTCCCATGGGTCGTCATATAGCAAAATTAAATTTCGAATATATTGATAAATTAAAAGAAAAAAAAAGCAATTTAATTCTAGTAACAGCTATAACACCAACTCCTGCAGGAGAAGGAAAAACAACAACTTCTGTTGGTCTGAATGACGGTTTAAATAAAATTGGAAAAAAATCGATTGTTTGCTTAAGAGAACCTAGTTTGGGACCTTCTTTTGGAATGAAAGGTGGGGCAGCCGGAGGAGGGTATGCACAAGTTGTTCCAATGGAACAAATTAACCTACACTTTACTGGAGATTTCCACGCAATAACTTCAGCTCACAATTTGTTGTCAGCTTTAATAGATAATCATATTTACTGGGGAAATAAATTAAACATAGATCCTGAAAACATAGTGTGGAAACGTGTGGTTGATTTAAATGATCGAGCACTTAGAAAAATAACAATTAATCTTGAAAAGTTAAAAGCTAATATTCCAAGGAATGACAGTTTCGATATTACTGTTGCCTCAGAAGTAATGGCAATTTTTTGTCTATCAAACAGCACAAAAGATTTAGAAGAAAAAATAGGAAATATTACCGTTGCTTATACAAAAGATAAAAAACCTGTCTATGCAAAAGATCTAAAAGCCCATGGACCTATGACAGTATTGCTTAAAGATGCAATCAGACCTAATGCGGTTCAAACTCTTGAAAATAATCTTGCTATTATTCATGGCGGACCATTTGCAAATATTGCTCATGGGTGCAATTCAATTCTTGCAACAAAAACTGCCTTGAAATTATCTGAATACGTTGTTACCGAAGCTGGTTTTGGAGCCGACCTTGGTGCTGAAAAGTTTTTAGACATTAAATGTCGTAAAGCGGGCATCCAGCCTAGCTGCGTGGTTCTAGTTGCAACAATAAGAGCTTTAAAAATGCATGGGGGAGTAGAAAAAGATGATCTTAAAAAAGAAAACACAGAAGCACTTAAAAAAGGTCTCCCTAACCTTGAAAGACATATTGAAAATATAAAGAAATTTGGCCTAGAAGTTGTAGTAGCAATTAATCATTTTATTACTGACACTGAAAAAGAAGTTAAAATTATCGAAGAACATTGTTCAAAACTTGGGGTCAAAGTAAGTCTTTGTACACATTGGTCAGATGGAGGAAACGGAACAAAAGACTTAGCCAATAATGTAGTTGAATTGTGCAAGAAAAGCGACAAAAGCAAATTCAAACATTTGTATTCTGATGAAACTCCTATTTTGGAAAAAATAGAGAAAATTGCAAAAGAAATTTATAAAGCCAAAGGAATTGAGGTAGACGACAAAACTAAAGAACAAGTTAAAAAAATAGAGCAGGCTGGATTTGGTCGATTTCCAGTTTGTATTGCAAAAACACAATATAGTTTTTCTACAGATCCTAAATTAAAAGGAGCACCATCAGGCCATATTTTATCTGTAAGAGAAGTAAGATTATCGAGCGGAGCAGAATTTGTAGTTGTTGTTTGTGGATCTATAATGACCATGCCTGGACTTCCAAGAGTTCCAGCAGCTGACAATATTAAATTAAATAAAAAAGGTGAGATAGAAGGACTATTTTAAAGTTTATTTCTTTTTATATTTTGCAGCTTCTTCAGAACCACCTGTTGCGCTTCCTTTACTATAAGAGTGAGCACCCATTCCAGCAAGCTGACCATCTTTAACAATTAAATAAGGATCTCTGATTGGTTTTTTATCGAAGAAACATTCCAGGATTTCTCTAACTCCTGCAGCATATCTTGCTTGTGCTGATAACGAAGTCCCCGAAGTATGAGGTGTCATTCCGTGGTTTGGCATTGACCTCCAAATATGGTCATTCGGAGCTGGTTGAGGAAACCAAACATCTCCTGCATAACCGCTTAGTTGGCCAGATTTAAGAGCTTTTGCAATTGCTTCTCTATTACAGATTTTTCCTCTAGCTGTATTAACAATGTAAGCACCTTTTTTCATTTTGCTTATTAATTTGTCATCAAATAAATTTTCTGTTTCCGGGTGAAGAGGGCAGTTAATTGTCACCACATCACAAACTTTAACTAAAGATTCTACAGAGTCGTGGAATGTTAAATTTAGCTCTTTTTCAACTGAATCAGGCAATTTGTGTCTGTCAAAGTAGTGAAGATGAACATCAAAAGGTTTCATTTTTCTTAGCGCATCTAAACCAATACGTCCTGCTGCAACCGTGCCAACATGCATACCTTCCACATCGTAAGATCTGTGAACCGCATCAGCAATATTCCAGCCACCTTGGTTAACAATGTTATGTTGGTTGTGATAATCTCTAACTAGAGATAAAATCATCATAACTATGTGTTCTGCTACTGATCTTGAATTACAATAAGTAACCTCTACAACATCCACTTTATTATCCATAGCAGCTTGCAAATCTACGTGATCTGAACCAATACCTGCGGTAATAGCCATTTTTAAATTTTTAGCGGATTTAATTCTTTCTTTTGTTAAGTAATAAGGCCAAAAAGGCTGAGATATTACAACATCAGCATCTACCAGTTCTTTATCTGCTTTACAGCCCTTTGCATCTTTATCTGAAGTCACAACTAATTTGTGACCGTTAGACTCTAGAAATTTTCTTAAACCTAACTCTCCTGAAACACAGCCCAATAATTGACCTGGTTTAAAATCTATTCCTTTAGGAGTTGGTAACGCCATACCATCTGGATATTTGTCTAATTTAGGTAAATTCGCTACAGGGTAGCTTTTTGGCATTCCCCCTTTAGGATCGTCGTATAAAACGCAAAGTATTTTCATCTTTTTGATATTCCCTCTTGGCTTATTTGACTATTATAGAAGGCAAAAGTCAAACCCTTCCTTACATTAATTTTTCTGGACACCTAGAGGGGGTCCCTGATATATCCCGGGAAATATGCAATTTTCCTTAGAGATAACAATGAAGACAGATCTTTCAGTTTTGCCAAAAGTAAAAGATGTTTACATAACTATGCTACCTGGAGATGACTTTAAAAAGGTGGCCAACAAAGCAAAAGAGCTAGCCCAATCCGGGTTTAATCCTGTTCCTCATTTTCCAGCAAGATCAATTAAAAATTTAAAGGATCTAAAAGACTATGTTTCTATGTGTAAAGATTTTGGCGTAAAACAGGCCCTTATTATTGGGGGGAGCTCCGAACCCGTCGGGGACTACCACTGTTCCCTGCAGTTATTAGAGACAGGATTGTTCAAGGGGTTCAAGATAGGAATTGCTGGACACCCAGAGGGGTCTCCTGATATATCGGATTCCGATTTAGAAAAATCTATGCAAGATAAAAAACCTTTCGCCGATTACATTGTTACCCAATGGCTTTTAAATCCTGACCCAATAGCTGAGTTTATATCGAAACAGAGTTTACCCGTTCATGTGGGAATAACAGGACCTCTAAAAATAAGTAGCTTAATAAAATTTGCAAATATTGTAGGAGCAAAAAACTCAATTAATTTTCTTAAATCAAACGCAAGCAAAGCTTTAGATTTATTAAAACCATCAGATCCAAATGAGTTAATTAACAAGCTTAAAGGTTCAACTGAGAATTTTCATATCTATACATTTGGCGGATTAAAAGAAACAAACAGCTGGTTAACAAAAAATAATTATGTCTAAAAAAATTCCAAATTCATACAAAGTCGAAAAAGTAAACTATGATAAAGTAAGACACGAAACATCAGTAGATCAATCAGACAGACTGGTTCCATACAATTTAAGACAAAGCGGACCAACAAAAGTAGAAATGCTAATTTCAACACGTGTAAGAAAATCTCCTTTTTGGCATCTATCAATGAAAGCAGGTTGCTGGAGAGCTACAGTTTATAACCGTATTTACCATCCAAGAGGTTACGTTAGACCTGAAAAAGGTGGAGCAATGGTGGAATATAAAGCTATTAAAAATCATGTAACCATGTGGAATGTAGCAGTAGAAAGACAAATTCGTGTTAAGGGTCCAGATGCAGAAAAATTCACAGACTATGTAATAACAAGGGACGCTACAAAAATTTCAACAATGAGAGGTCGTTACGTTATTCTTTGTAATTATAAAGGTGGAGTTCTTAACGATCCAGTTTTAATGAGAATAGCTGACGATGAATTTTGGTTTAGTTTATCAGACTCTGATATTGGTATTTATTTACAAGGTGTTAACGCTGACAAAAGATTTAACGTTGAAATAGACGAAATCGATGCATGCCCAGTTCAAATACAAGGCCCTAAATCAAAAGCATTGATGAAAGATTTGATTGGAGACCAAGTCGATCTAGACAACATGCCTTTTTATGGTTTGGCAGAAGCAAAAGTAGGTGGCAGAAGTTGCGTCATTTCTCAATCCGGATTTTCTGGAGAAGCTGGCTATGAAATTTATCTTCGAAATGCAACTTTGTATGCAGAAGATATGTGGAATGCCGTACTTAAAGCAGGAAAAAAACATAAATTGATGGTAATAGCTCCGGCTCACCACAGAAGAATTCAAGCAGGAATATTATCCTGGGGACAAGATATGGATCACCAACACAATCCTTTTCAGTGTAACTTAGGTTATCAGGTGTCCTTATCTGGCAAAGGTCAGTGGAGCAAACAAACAGATTATATTGGGAAAGAGGCTTTAGAGAAAATGAAAGAGCAACTCAAAAATGGAGAAAAACCATATAAGCTTCAGCTTGTTGGTTTAGAATTGGCAGGAGGAAAGCCAATAGAAGATTACGCAAATGATTTTTGGTTAATTTCAAATGGAAATGGGGGAAAACCAGTCGGTTACATAACATCACCTTGGTATCATCCTGAAAAGGGAAAAAATATTGCAATGGGCTACGTTCCATTCGAAGGGGACTTAAACAACAATGGATTTCCAATTGGTAAATTTGGAAAGAAGTATAAAGTACACTTACCGAAAAAATATTCTAACAAACCTGTTGATGCAGTAGTTGTTCCTGTTCCATTTACTGAATCTTTTAATCCAAACACTAGAGAAGTTAAGAAATAACCTAGGCCACTTTTCCGTGGCAATGCTTATATTTCTTTCCCGAACCACAGGTGCAGGGCGCATTTCTAGAAATTTTTTGTTTTTTTTCTACAGGGATTTTGTTTGTTTGCTTTTCCTCTTTTTCCTGAACCACTACCTTAAGGTTCATTAAAAATTTTATAGTGTCTGTTTTTACCTTAAAGAGCAAAGCTTCAAAAAGCTCAAATGCCTCTTTCCTAAATTCAACAAGTGGATCTTTTTGTCCATAGCTTCTGAAGCCTATAACTTGCCTTAATTGTTCCAAGTATTGCAAGTGTGATCTCCACAAGAAATCTAACATTTGTAAAAAAATTCTTTTCTCAATTTCGTTATTTTGTTCTTTTCCCAGTATTTTTATACGATCGTTTCTTCTTTCTTCAAAAATATTTTTAATTTTTTCAACAAGTGTTTTTTTATCCATTTTAGCAAAAGCTTTTATTTCTTCTTCTTGAAAAATACCTCCAAAATTTGTTTTTACTTCGTTAGAAAATACTTTTAAATCATTATTATTTTTGTAATTTTCCAATGCCTTTTCTATATTTTGATTTATTTCGTCCATGAAAGAATAAATCATTTCCATAACTTCATTTGTTTTTAGTATTTTTAACCTTTGACTAAAAATAACTTGTCTTTGATCATTCATTACATCGTCAAATTTAAGCAGAGTTTTTCTTATTTCAAAATTTCTGGCTTCAACTTTTTGCTGAGCCCTTTCCATTGCTTTATTAATCCAGGGGTGGTTAATGGACTCATTTTCTTTTAATCCTAATTTTTTCAGCATGCCATCTATTGATTTTGCTCCAAATATCCTCATTAATTCATCCTCCAAGCTTATGTAAAAAATAGAAGAACCAGGATCCCCTTGTCTTCCAGATCTACCTCTGAGCTGATTATCAATTCTTCTACTTTCATGTCTTTCTGTTCCCACAATAAAAAGACCACCAAGATTTTTTACTTTTTCTTTATCAACTTTTATGTCTTCTATTTTTTCTAAATTTTTATTTCCTCCTAATTGAATATCCGTTCCTCTTCCAGCCATATTTGTGGCAATAGTAACCATATTACTTTTTCCTGCTTCGGCTACTATCTTTGCTTCACTTTCATGATGTTTTGCATTTAAAACATTATGATTAATTTTATTTTTTTTGAGTATGTCAGATATTTTTTCTGATTTTTCAATACTTGTAGTACCTACCAAAATTGGTTGGCCTTTTGAATTACATTCTTGGATTTTTTTTAATATCGCAAAGTTTTTTTCTTTTTCAGTTCTAAAAATTTGATCATTTAAATCTTGTCTTATCATTTCTTTATGAGTTGGGATGCTAACTACATTTAATTTATAAATGTTAAAGAATTCTTCTGCCTCTGTTAGTGCAGTTCCCGTCATGCCTGATAGTTTTTTATACAACCTAAAATAATTTTGATAAGTTATAGAAGCTAAAGTTTGATTCTCTTTTTGAACTTCAACGTCTTCTTTAGCCTCAATTGCTTGGTGTAAGCCATCACCAAATCTTCTTCCCTCCAAAACTCTTCCGGTAAACTCATCAATGATTTTTACCCTGTTGTCTTTTATGATGTAGTCCGTATCCTTTTGGTATAGAAAATTTGCCCTAAGAGCTTGATTAATATGATGGACCAAATCCATATTTTGAGGATCATAAAAATTATTATTTTTTAATAAACCTGATTGTTGTGACATTTTTTCAATTTTATCGATTCCAGAATCTGACAAAATTGCATTTTTATTTTTTTCGTCTAACTCAAAATCTTTTTTTTCTAAAACCGTTACAAATTTGTTTGCTAGAAAATATTGACTTGATTTATCTTCCATTCCACCAGAGATAATCAGGGGCGTTCTAGACTCATCTATTAATATGCTGTCTACTTCATCGACAATACAATAGTCTCTATTTTTTTGTACCATTTCGGATAAATCATATTTCATATTATCTCTTAGATAATCAAATCCTAGCTCATTATTTGTAGCGTAAGTTATATCTAGACCATAATTTTTTTTCCTTTGAACATCGTCCAGTTCATTTGTAATACATCCGGTTTTTAGACCAAGTCGATTATAAATTTTGCCCATCCATTCAGAATCTCTTTTAGCCAAATAGTCGTTTACAGTTACTATGTGAACTCCTTTTCCCTTGAGAGCATTAAGGTAAGCCGGCAAAGTTGATACCAAAGTTTTTCCTTCACCGGTTTTCATCTCAGCTATACAGCCCCTGTGAAGCACTACACCGCCAACTAACTGAACATCAAAATGTCTTTCGTTTAAAGTTTGTTTTGATGCCTCTCTAACCATAGCAAACGCTTCTGGAAGCACCTCTTCTAAATTTCTTCCTTCAGACACGTTCTTTTTTAGCTGACTTGTTTTTTCAGCAAATTTTTCTTCTGAAAAATTTAGGAAATCTTTCTCCAATTCGTTAATTTTCACCACGATAGGCTTAATCTTATTTAATTCCTGTTGATTAGTGCTTTTAAATAACTTATTTAATGTTTTGGTTATAAAATTCATTGATAGTTTATATATATTATATAGTGATAAATTGAGATATTTACATGACAATAAATCTTAAAAATTTTTTAAAAGATAAACCCAAATTGTCAAAAATGGGGGAATTTCAGCAACTTCAGGAAATTGAAGGTCTGGAAATTTCTGCTGTTTCTGCAGATTTATACGGAAGTGGCAGAGACGATTTGTGCCTTTTTTATTTTAAAGATGGCGCCAACTATGCTGCTATATATACAAATAATTCAGTTTGTTCAGAGTCTATAACCTGGAACAGAAATATAAGAAAAAAATTTATAAAGGCTCTACTTGTAAACACGAAAAATGCAAATACGTTTGTTGGATCAAATGGTCAGGAGTCGCTTCAAACTATATCTAAAAGTTTAGCCAAAAATTTAACTTTAAAAGAAGCTCAAAAAGAGGATGGCACAACCAATGTAGTAAGGCCAAATGAAATTTTATTTGCCTCAACAGGAGTAATTGGAGAAAAGTTTCCAACCCAGCAGATCAAAGGAAATCTACCAAACTTGGTGGATAAATTAAGAGATAGGCAGAATAAGTTTGTATGGTTTAAGGCAGCATCATCTATAATGACAACTGACACTAGACCAAAACTTGCTTACGAAGAATGTAGGCTTTGGAACAAAGACATAAGGCTTTCTGCGATCGCAAAAGGATCAGGTATGATTGCTCCAAATATGGCAACGATGTTAGCATTTGTTTTTACAGACGCAGATATTCCTTCAGTTTATTTAAAAGGTCTTCTCAAGAGAGCTGTTACCAATTCTTTTAATGCAATTACAGTTGATAGTGACACCTCAACCAATGATATGGTTGCAATTTTTTCCACAAACAAAGTTAAAACCGGAAAAATTTATAATGTATTAGATCCAAAATTAAGAGATTTTGATAATGCCCTCCAGAGATTGTTGCTTAACTTAGCAAAACAAATTGTAAGTGATGGCGAAGGTGCAAAAAAATTTATAACTGTTAAAGTTGTAAATGCTAGATCTCAGCAGATGGCAAAGACTGTAGCTTTTTCAATAGCAAACTCTCCTCTTGTCAAAACCGCAATGGCAGGTGAAGATCCAAATTGGGGAAGAGTAATCATGGCGATTGGTAAATCTGGAGAAAAAGTTTCACCGGAAAAGATTGAAATAAAGTTTGGAGATCTAAAGGTTGCTGAGAAAGGAAGAATTTCAGAAGAATATGATGAGAGAAAACTAAAAGAATATATGAAGTGGGATTCATTGGTAATTGAAGCAAATCTCAAATTAGGCCAAGGTTTTTACGAATGCTACACTTGTGATCTTACCAATGATTATATAAATATTAATGCAGATTATAGAAATTGATGATCAAATATAATTTAAAATGTAAAAACAAACATGAATTTGAAAGTTGGTTTTTGGATTCGAAAGAATTTGAAAAATTAAAGTCAAAAAAAATGATCGAATGTACTCTGTGTGGTACAAAATCAATTGAAAAGTCAATTATGTCTCCTAACATTTCAAACAAAGAGCAGGAAGACAAGAATACAAAATCGTCAAATAATATTAAGAAAGTACGAGACGATTTATTAAAAATGAGAAATTTTATTGAAAAAAATTTTGAATATGTCGGAACAAATTTTCCAAGAGAAGTGAGAAATATATATTATGACAAAAGAAAAAATAAAAATATTTATGGAAAAGCCACACAAGAGGAAACAGAGGAACTAAAGGAAGAAGGCATAGAGTTAACAACAGTTCCGTGGATAGACAAAAGAGAAGATAACTAGTTTTTTTTAGCAACAATTATATAATTTACCGAACAGTTTTTGCTTAAACTCCAATCATTAGATATAATATTAAACTTCAGTCCATCCAAATTCAGTTTATCCAAATTTAATTTGATCAACTTCTCTTCTATTTCCTTAGGTTTAAGAAATTTTTCCCAACTATGAGTTCCAATTGGTAACCATCTTAATAAATATTCTGCACCTATAATTGCTTTTACATATGACTCAAAAGTTCTGTTGATTGTTGCGATAAACATAATTCCATTTTTTTTAAGCAAATCACTTGATGATTTTAAAAATAAATCCAGGTCTTCTACGTGTTCAACGACTTCTAGATTTAATATTACATCAAATTTTTCATTTACTTCTTTCTTTTCGGGGGATGTATTAAAATATTTTATTTTAAGATCACTTTTTTTTGCATGAATTTTAGCAACTTCTATATTTTTAAAAGAGGCATCGATGCCGGTTACATCCGCACCTAATCTACTTAACGGTTCACATACGAGACCACCTCCACAACCAATATCTAATACCTTTAAAGTAGACAGAGGTTTTTCATCTTTTTTTTTGAGCTTAAAATGATACTTACACTTATCAATTATGTATTTGATTCTAACTGGATTAAATGCGTGTAAAGGTTTGAACTTACCATTAGCATCCCACCATTCATCAGCTAATTTTGAAAACTTTTGAATTTCTTCCTGATTTATTGTAGTCATTAAATTCTTTATTATATTTTATTAAACTTAATTTTAACTTAATTTATTTTATAATAAAATCTAACTATGGCAAAAAAAGTATTAAAATTTGGTGGAACATCTGTGGGTTCAATTGATAGAATTGTACATGCGGCAAAAATTGTTAAAAAGGAGCACGATAGGGGAAATGAAGTTATCGTGGTTGTTTCCGCTATGGCGGGAACCACCAATAATTTAATTACCCACTCCGAATCCATATCAAAAAAATTTAATAAGAGAGAACTTGATGTTCTGTTGGCCTCTGGCGAACAGGTCGCCAGCGCTCTCATAGCTGGTGCATTAAATAATTTAGGTGTTAAATCAAAATCTTGGATGAACTGGCAAATACCTATTCTTACGGAAGGCGAACATACCAATTCCAGAATTGTCAATATGAAGGTTAAGGGTATAAACGATTATCTTTCAGAAGGCGGGGTGGCAGTTATTCCTGGCTTTCAAGGTATTTCAAAATCGGGAGACATCACTTCAATTGGTCGCGGTGGTTCAGATGCTACCGCAGTTGCCATAGCAAAAATATTTGATACGGATAGTTGTGAAATTTATACTGACGTTGAAGGAGTATACTCTTCTGATCCAAAAAAAATACCTGTAGCAAAAAAAATTAATAAAATTTCATACGAAGAAATGTTGGAACTTTCTTCTTTAGGAACAAAGGTAATGCAGCCTTCAGCTGTTCAAACAGCAATGATGTATGATATTCCTTTGCAAGTTAAATCAACCTTTACTGAACAAAAAGGTACGGAAATAACTAATCAGGATAATATAGATTACACTAAAGTTGTTACAGGAGTAGCCTACTCCAAGGATGATGCAAAAATTACTTTGATAGGAGTAGAAGATAAACCAGGTGTAGCAGCAGATATATTTGAACCGCTTTCTAAAAATGAAATAAATGTTGATATGGTAATCCAAAATATATCTGCAGATGGAAAAAAAACAGACTTAACATTTACTATAAAAAGACAAGATAAAAATACTGCGGCTTCATTATTAAAAAATAATAAAAAAATAAAGTATGAAACTATGCAGATGAATGATAAGGTGTCAAAAATATCAATAGTAGGGGCAGGCATGGTTGCTACTCCAGGAATAACCTATAAAATGTTTAGATCTTTAGCAGAAGAAAAAATAAATATTCTTGCTATTTCAACATCTGAAATAAAAGTTTCTGTGATTATTGATGAAGAATTAACTATACGGGCTTTAAAAAAATTACATAAAACTTTTAAATTGGACTAAGACAAAATATGGAAATCAGGCCACATAGAGTTATTAAGAGAAGAAAGACAAAAAAAATTAAGGTTGGAAATATATCTGTTGGAGGAGATTCACCTATTTCTGTTCAGTCTATGACGAATACTATAACTTCTGACGAGACTTCAACTATAAAACAAATCAACGAGTTACAGGAAGCCGGCGCAGACATAGTTAGAGTTTCATGTCCTGACGAAGAATCTACAAAAGCTTTAAAAAATATAGTCAAGTCAACCAATGTTCCTATAGTTGCAGATATTCATTTTCACTATAAAAGAGCAATTGAGTCCGCAAAATCAGGAGCTAGCTGTCTTAGAATTAATCCTGGAAACATAGGATCAAAAGATAGGGTAAAAGAAGTGATCAAAGCGGCCAAGGATCACGGCTGCGCAATAAGAATAGGTGTGAATGCTGGTTCATTGGAAAAAAAAATTTTAGAAAAGCACAAAGAACCTTGTCCAGAAGCTTTAGTTGAGAGCGCAACAAATAATATAAAACTTTTAGAGGATAATGATTTTTTTAATTTTAAAATTAGCGTTAAATCATCCGATGTTTTTTTGGCAGTCAAAGCTTATGAAAATTTATCTACTTTGTATGACTATCCTTTACACCTTGGAATCACAGAGGCAGGGGGTTTATTTACGGGTAGCATAAAATCTTCTATAGGAATTGGCAGGCTTTTAATGCAAGGAATTGGAGACACGATAAGAGTTTCTTTGTCTGCAGATCCAAAAGAAGAAGTTAAAGCAGGTTTTGAAATACTAAATTCATTAGGTATTAGATCAAGAGGAGTTCAAATAATCTCTTGCCCATCTTGTGCAAGACAAGCATTTCCTGTAATTGATACTGTTAAAATCTTAGAACAAAAACTTTCTCATATAAAAAAACCCATGACTCTTTCTATAATAGGATGTGTCGTAAATGGTCCAGGTGAGGCCTCTCAAACAGATATAGGTTTAACCGGAGGGGGTGACGGAAACAATTTGCTTTACTTGTCAGGTATTCCTCATAATAAAGTTGTTAGTCAAGATATTATAAGCAAAGTGGTAAACTTAGTAGAATCCAAAGCCAAAGAAACTAGCAATTAAATTTCATGATACCTATTGATAAAGTTAAAAAAATTATAGAAAGATATATTTCTTTAGAAAAAGAACTCTCAACAGGAAAAGTTGATCCCAAACTTTTGGCTAAAAAATCAAAAGAATACTCAGATCTTAAAGAAATAGTGCCCCAAGCTAAAGAATATATTGGATTTGAAAAAAGCAAAAAAGATTTAGACAATATCATTCAAGATAAAAAAAATGATAAAGAAATGATTTTATTGGCGGAAAAAGAATTGAAAGATGCAGAAGAAAATAGAGAAAAAAATGAAAAAAAACTAAAAATTTTCTTATTGCCAAAAGACAAGGATGATGAAAAAAATACCATTGTTGAGATTCGAGCAGGAACTGGAGGGTTAGAAGCAACACTTTTTGTAGCTGATTTATTTAGAATGTATGAGAAAGTTTGTTCCAAAAAAAAATGGTTAATGGAAATAATTAGCATATCCAAAAGTGAAGCCGGTGGTTTTAAAGAAATAATTTTTTCTGTTACAGGAAATGATATTTATTCTTATTTGAAGTATGAATCCGGAGTACATAGAGTCCAGAGAGTGCCAGATACTGAGACCCAAGGCAGAGTTCATACCTCGGCAGCAACGGTTGCAGTTTTGCCAGAAGCCGAAGATGTAGATGTTGAGATCAAAGAGTCAGAGATTAGAATAGATGTTTTTAGATCCGGAGGACCCGGAGGACAGTCGGTAAACACTACTGACAGCGCAGTAAGAATAACACATTTGCCCTCAGGAGTAGTAGTTAGTCAGCAAGATGAAAAATCTCAACACAAAAACAAGGCTAAGGCTTTAAAAATTTTGAGAGCCAGAGTTTATGAGGCTGAAAAAAGAAAGAGAGATCAAGAAAGATCTGAAAATAGAAAGAGTCAAATTGGGAGTGGAGATCGATCTGAAAGAATTAGAACCTACAATTTTCCACAAGGAAGAGTAACAGATCACAGGATAAATCTTACATTGCATAAGTTGGAAGAATTTCTCAACGGTGATATACATGAAGAAATGAATGAAAACCTTAGGCTGAAAGATCAAGACTTGAAATTACAAAATCTTACTTAAAATGAATACAGCAGAACTTTTAGATTTTGGATCAAAAATTTTAAAACATAATAAAATTGTCAGTTATAGACTTGATTCGGAAGTTATACTCTCAAACATATTGAATATTCCAAGAGAAAGTCTCTTGACTAAAGAATACAATGTTTCTGAGAGAAAAATTACAAAATTTAAGGCATTAATTTCTAGAAGATCAAAGTCAGAACCAATTGCTTATATTTTTAAAAGGAAGGAATTCAGAAGCAAAGATCTTTTTGTAGACAGAAAATCTTTGATACCAAGGCCAGAAACAGAACTTTTGATTGATCCTATAACCAAAATATTTCAGAAGAAAAACTTGTTTTTTTTAGATGCCGGTATCGGAACAGGTTGTATAACTTTTTCTATTTTAAATGAGCTAAAACATAGCAGAGGTATTGGTATCGATGTTTCCAATAAAACGTTAATTAATGCAAAAATAAACTTAAAAAAATTCAATAATAGGGTTAAGCTTTTACAAAGATCCATAGAAGATATAAGAAATATCAAGTTCGACCTGATTGTTTCGAACCCCCCTTATGTCGTAAAAAGAGAGATAAATCGCCTGTCTGGGGACATAAAAAAATTTGAACCAAGAATAGCTTTAGACGGGGGTAATGATGGTCTTGACGTTATTAAAAAAGTTATTTACAAGTCTAGGTACATTCTTAAATCTAATGGCATTTTGGCTTTAGAAATTGGTACCGGACAATATCTTTCAGTTATGAATCTCTTGAAGGAAAGTAATTTTAGAAAAAAAACATTAATAAAAGATTATAGAAACAATGTTCGTTGTATTTTTAGCACGCTATAGAAGAATTTTTTAAAAAAAAGTAAAAACTTAAATAATATTATTATAATTTAGTAAAATGAGCAAATTATATGAGAAACGATAAAATAAGAAGATTTAGACCAAGAACAAACAAGTACCGTTCTAGAAGACCCAACAATGGAATCAAAAGCAACGGTATTGTTCATCAGGTTTATAATCAAAGAAATGGTTTATCAAGAAACAGCACAAATAGAAATCCTAATAACTTAGAAAGAATTATAGAAAAATATAAAAACTTAGCCAAGGAAGCTTTAAGTTCTGGAGATAAAATTCTTCATGAAAATTATTTACAACATTCTGACCACTTTTCTAGAATTTTATCTGAAGTAGTGTCAGACAAGTTAAAAAATAATTCTAATCAAAATACAGAAAATATTCAGGAAACTAATACCAATATTACAAACGAGTAAAATTAATTTTTTAACTGGGCTAATTTAACGTCCATTTTTATTCTTTCAATCTCAAAAAGTTTTCTTTCTTCACCTTTTAAAATTTTTCCAGAAGGAAGCTTTAATTTTTGTGAGTTAATAAATTTGCCATTATAAGACACAGTATAATGTAAGTGAGGACCTGTTGACATTCCCGTGTTTCCTACATAACCAATAATTTGTCCTTGTTTAACTCTTCTTCCTGTTCTCGTTGCAATTTTTGACATGTGGCCATAACCCGTTGTGTAGGAAGAGTTGTGTCTTATTCTTACACAGTTCCCGCCATTTCCACACCAACCTGCTTTAATTACAGTTCCGTTTCCCGAAGCCATGATGGGAGTGCCAGTGGGCGCAGCAAAGTCTGTGCCGTTATGATGCTTAGTGAATCCTAAAATTGGATGTTTTCGTTTCCCAAAGGGAGAAGAAAGTCTTGCTCCATTAATTGGAGTTTTCATTAAAGCCTTTACAATACTTCTTCCTCTTTCATCAAAGTAGTCATAATTGTTTTTTTTTCCAAATCTATAAAGCTTTATTTTTTGATTATTTACATTCAAGTATGCATATAAAATTTTTCCAGTTTTTACTTTTTTATTTCTATCATCCAGATATCTTTCATACATGACTTCAAAGACATCTCCTTTTCTGATATCTCTTTGGAAATCGACTTCAAAACCATATATCCTTGCAAATTCAACTATTACATTAGGTTCCATTCCAACTTTAACTGCTGAACTGTATAGATTATTTGAAATAACACCCTCAACCACAACATCTCTCTTAAATAATTCTGTAACATTTTTAGTTATCTCAAGCTTGTTTTTACTTTTGTCTATATTAACAAATGTTGTTTTAGATATTGGATATTCAACTTTGACAATCTCCATATCTTTCTTACTTTTTCCTCTTTTCAAAACAAATTGTACTTTTTGACCAGGAGTTATATTAGAAAGTTTCATTTTTTTTATTTTTGTTACAACAAAATTAATCTCACTTTGTTTTACGCTGAATTTTTTCAATATTGATTCAACACTGTCATTATCTTTGACTACATAATCATACTCTAAATAAGGTGATTTTATTTGATTAAGCAAATAATTTTTTAATAATATAGTTTGATCGCTCGAAATAAAAAAATCTATTTGTTCTGATCTTTTTTTCTTAACACTGTTATTGTAGGAAAATGCAATAGCAGCCACAATTATGAAAAAAAAAGAAAAAACAATTAAGCTTAGCTTTTCATTTCTTATGCCCTGTAATTTTTTACCTGCATAGGCAGCATTTCTGGTTATGTTTTGGAATCCCTTGCCTATGTAGGCAGCATTTCTGGCCAGATTCTGAAAAATTTTGTTATTCATGAATATAATTTCCTATATAAAAAAAAGGCATCTTATACAATGCCAAGTAGCAAAAAAAGTGCTTGTTTTGCTAGTTTTTTTTCAAAAAACCAGGAAATATACGCCTTGATTAATTCCTATTATTTTGTATAACGGCGTCTCCCACTAATCGACATAAAATCGAAGTTTTTAGCGGATTTTACATCTGGTTTTGAGGGATAGTTTCTCGATAATTTTGTGAAACTCAGCTTTTTTAAATTGTATAAATAGTTAAGAAGAGAAGTGTGGACGGTTAGGTTAATAAAGAAATTTGTCGTACACACTTTAACGAAAGTAACTTTAGTTCATACTAAAGTTATTAAAGCTAGTGTGCGCCGTTATTAAACTTGAGAGTTTGATCATGGCTCAGAACGTACGCTGGCGGCACGCCTTATACATGCAAGTCGAACGCAGTAGCAATACTGAGTGGCAGACGGGTGAGTATGATGTGGGAATCTGCCTTTTGGTTTGGAATAACTCGGGGAAACTTGAGCTAATACCGGATAAGCCCTTACGGGGAAAGCTTTATGCGCCGAAAGATGAGCCCGCACTTGATTAGCTCGTTGGTGAGGTAATGGCTCACCAAGGCAACAATCAATAGCTGTTCTTAGAGGAAGACCAGCCACATTGGGACTGAGACACGGCCCAGACTCCTACGGGAGGCAGCAGTAAGGAATCTTGCACAATGGGGGAAACCCTGATGCAGCGATGCCGCGTGAGTGAAGAAGGCCTTTGGGTTGTAAAACTCTTTCGTTGGGGAAGAAAATGACTGTACCCAAATAAGAAGGTCCGGCTAACTTCGTGCCAGCAGCCGCGGTAATACGAAGGGACCTAGCGTAGTTCGGAATTACTGGGCTTAAAGAGCTCGTAGGTGGTTAAAAAAGTTGATGGTGAAATCCCAAGGCTCAACCTTGGAACTGCCATCAAAACTGTTTAGCTAGAGTGTGATAGAGGAAAGTGGAATTTCTAGTGTAGAGGTGAAATTCGTAGATATTAGAAAGAACACCAAAAGCGAAGGCAACTTTCTGGATCACTACTGACACTGAGGAGCGAAAGCATGGGTAGCGAAGAGGATTAGATACCCTCGTAGTCCATGCTGTAAACGATGTGTGCTAGACGTTGGAAATTTATTTTTCAGTGTCGCAGCAAAAGCGTTAAGCACACCGCCTGGGGAGTACGACCGCAAGGTTAAAACTCAAATGAATTGACGGGGACCCGCACAAGCAGTGGAGCATGTGGTTTAATTCGAAGATACGCGCAGAACCTTACCAACACTTGACATGTTCGTCGCGAGACCAAGAGATTGGTTTCTTCATTTAGTTGGACGAAACACAGGTGCTGCATGGCTGTCGTCAGCTCGTGTCGTGAGATGTTGGGTTAAGTCCCGCAACGAGCGCAACCCCTACGTTTAGTTACTAACATTTAGTTGAGTACTCTAAACGAACTGCCAGTGATAAGCTGGAGGAAGGTGGGGATGACGTCAAGTCCTCATGGCCCTTACGTGTTGGGCTACACACGTGCTACAATGGCACCTACAATGAGATGCTAAGAGGCGACTCCAAGCTAATCTCAAAAATGTGCCTCAGTTCGGATTGTACTCTGCAACTCGAGTACATGAAGCTGGAATTGCTAGTAATCGCGGATCAGCGCGCCGCGGTGAATACGTTCCCGGGTCTTGTACACACCGCCCGTCACACCATGGAAGTTGGTTACACCTTAAGGCAAAGCTTAAAACCTTTGACTACGGTACGATCAGCGACTGGGGTGAAGTCGTAACAAGGTAGCCGTAGGGGAACCTGCGGCTGGATCACCTCCTTTCTAAGGATGACCAAAAATTTCTTTTGGTCACAAAAAATTAGTTAATGTGACCGTCCTCATTTCTCTTCTTTTAAAGTGTCTCTATAAAATGACTTTAGGGGCCGGTAGCTCAGGTGGTTAGAGCGCACCCCTGATAAGGGTGAGGTCGGACGTTCGAGTCGTCCTCGGCCCACCATGTTTTAGGGGGATTAGCTCAGCTGGGAGAGCGCCTGATTTGCATTCAGGAGGTCAGCGGTTCGATCCCGCTATCCTCCACCAAAATTGACACTTTTAGCTTTTTTAAATCGTAAATAATTTTATCAATATCTATATCCGATTGTTCGAATAGATGAACAATCATGAATGTTCGAATAGATGAACATTCCAACAAAAATTTAATTTTTACAGAAAAATTTTTTTCTGTGCATTAAATCAAGCGTTAAAGGGCGTATGGCGGATGCCTAGGCACTGAAAGGCGATGAAGGACGTGGTATACTGCGATAAGTTTCGGGGAGCTGTATGCAGGCTTTGATCCGAAAATTTCCGAATGGGAGAACCCAACTCTTTATGAGTTACTTTGGACCGAATTCATAGGTGTAAAGAGCAAACCCGGAGAACTGAAACATCTAAGTACCCGGAGGAAAAGAAATCAATTGAGACTCCGTTAGTAGTGGCGAGCGAACGCGGAACAGGCCAGTAAAGTTGATAAGTTAATTCGAATAGTCTGGAAAGACTAACCACAGCAGGTGATAGTCCTTTAGAAGTAATACTTATTAATTTTCTTGAGTAAAGCGGGACACGTGTAATCTTGCTCGAATACAGGGGGACCACCCTCTAAGCCTAAGTACTCTTCAGTGACCGATAGTGAACAAGTACCGTGAGGGAAAGGTGAAAAGAACCCCTATTAGGGGAGTGAAATAGAACCTGAAACCGTATGCCTACAAACAGTCGAAGCTCTTTTTAGAGTGACGGCGTACCTTTTGTATAATGGGTCAGTGACTTAATTTATCCAGCAAGCTTAAGCCGATTAGGTGTAGGCGTAGCGAAAGCGAGTCTTAAATGGGCGATTAGTTGTATGAATTAGACCCGAAAACGAATGAGCTTACCATGAACAGGTTGAAAGCAGGGTAACACTTGCCGGAGGACCGAACCAGTTGACGTTGAAAAGTCTTTGGATGATTTGTGGTAAGGGGTGAAAGGCCAATCAAATTCGTAGATAGCTGGTTTTCCGCGAAAACTATTTAGGTAGTGCGTTGAATAAACAGACTTTTAGAGGTAGAGCACTAAATGGGCTAGGGGGTGGAAACACCTACCAAACCTAATAAAACTCCGAATGCTAAAAGTCATTCCTCAACAGACAGACTGTGGGTGCTAAGGTCCATGGTCGAGAGGGGAACAGCCCAGATCACCAGATAAGGTCCCTAAATCATGATTAAGTGTGAAAGGATGTGGAGATTCCTAAACAGCCGGGAGGTTGGCTTAGAAGCAGCCATCCTTTAAAGATAGCGTAACAGCTCACCGGTCTAATAGAGTTTCTGCGCCAAAGATGTAACGGGGCTCAAATCATGTACCGAATCTGTGGGTGTGCAATGTCTTCGGACTTTGTACGCGGTAGCGGAACGTTCTGTAAGCCTGCAAAGGTGTACCCGCGAGGGACACTGGAGGTATCAGAAGTGCGAATGCTGACATAAGTAACGATTAACAGAGTGAAAAACTCTGTCGCCGAAAATCCAAGGTTTCCTGCGCAAGGTTAATCCGCGCAGGGTTAGTCGGCCCCTAAGGCGAGGGCGAAAGCCGTAGTCGATGGGAACAAGGTTAATATTCCTTGACCAGATGAGAGTGACGGATCTTGTAAATTGTGAGTTCTTAATGGATTGAACTTGCTGTGAAAAGGTCCCAGGAAATAACCTCATCATAGACCGTACCCTAAACCGACACAGGTGGATTATTAGAGTATAATTAGGCGCTTGAGAGAATGATGTTGAAGGAACTCGGCAAAATGCCTCTGTAACTTCGGAATAAAGAGGACCTATTTTAAGGCAACTTAATTTAGGTGGCACAAGCCAGGGAGAAGCGACTGTTTATCAAAAACACAGGGCTCTGCTAACACGTAAGTGGATGTATAGGGTCTGACGCCTGCCCGGTGCTGGAAGGTTAATATGGTTGGTGCAAGCTAGTCATTGAAGCCCCAGTAAACGGCGGCCGTAACTATAACGGTCCTAAGGTAGCGAAATTCCTTGTCGGGTAAGTTCCGACCTGCATGAATGGCGTAACGATTTCTCCGCTGTCTCCAACATCAACTCAGTGAAATTGAATTCTCCGTGAAGATGCGGAGTTCCCGTGGTTAGACGGAAAGACCCCGTGCACCTTTACTGCAACTTTACATTGGTATTAGAAACGACATGTTTAGCATAGGAGGGAGACTTTGATGTGATGGCGTCAGCTGTCACGGAGTCGCCAGTGAAATACCTCTCTTGTTATTTTTGATATCTAACTGCTAGCCGTAATCCGGCAGCAAGACACTGTATGGTGGGTAGTTTGACTGGGGCGGTCGCCTCCCAAAGAGTAACGGAGGCGTGCGAAGGTAGGCTCAGAACGGTCAGAAATCGTTCGTAGAGTGCAATGGCATAAGCCTGCCTGACTGCGAGACTGACAAGTCAAGCAGAGTCGAAAGACGGTCATAGTGATCCGGTGGTTCTGAGTGGAAGGGCCATCGCTCAACGGATAAAAGGTACGCCGGGGATAACAGGCTGATACCCTCCAAGAGTCCATATCGACGAGGGTGTTTGGCACCTCGATGTCGGCTCATCACATCCTGGGGCTGGAGCAGGTCCCAAGGGTTTGGCTGTTCGCCAATTAAAGTGGTACGTGAGCTGGGTTCAGAACGTCGTGAGACAGTTCGGTCCCTATCTGCCATGGGTGTAGAAGAATTGAGAGGAGTTGTCCCTAGTACGAGAGGACCGGGATGAACATACCACTGGTGGACCGATTGTGGCGCCAGCCGCAGTGTCGGGTAGCTAAGTATGGAAGAGATAATCGCTGAAAGCATCTAAGCGAGAAACTCGCCTCAAAACTAGTTCTTCCTATAGAGCCGTGGTAGACCACCACGTTGATAGGCTGGATGTGGAAGCGCGGCAACGCGTGTAGCTGACCAGTACTAATAGCTCAATTGGCTTGATTTATGCACTGAAAAAAATTTTTATTGAACACAAGATATAGTCTTTAAATATCTCTCAACCACTAATTGCAAGTATTTTTACTTTACTGTTCAATGTTTGAACGTAATATGTTCAAATATTGAACATATGAAAAATAACCAAGATCATTTTGATGTATTAAGAAAAATACAAAAAAAACCAAATTCATCACAACGTGAAATGGCAGAGGAACTAGGATTTAGTCTTGGCAAACTAAATTATTGTCTAAGGTCATTGCAAGAAAAAGGTCTAGTAAAAATCAAAAATTTTCAAGCACAAAAAAATAAGGTCAAATATGTGGAGTATATTCTCACTCCTAAAGGTATAGCAGAAAGAACAAAGCTGACCATCAATTTCATGAAAAGAAAAATGAAGGAATACGATGAGCTCAAACAAGAGCTGGAGGATAATTGAGATGTGGACAATAATAAAATTTGACAAAAAAAATCTAGACTTACTAAAAAAAGATTTAAGAAATAAACTGAATAGTGATATAATTTTTTATACACCCCAATTATTAATAGAAAAATTTAAAAACAACAAAATAAGAAAGAAAAAATATAATCTTCTTGGAGATTATATTTTTTGTTTTCATAAGAGTTTTAAGAAAAGCGATACAATACAAACACTTAAATTTGCTAGAGGTCTAAAATATTTTTTAGGTGGCTGTATGGAGTCACAAAAAGAAATAGCAAATTTTATTACAAAATGTAAAAATGCAGAAAATAAAGACGGATACTTATCTCATAACTTCTTTGAGCTAGAATTAAATTCTACTTATAAATTTTCATCAGGACCATTTACCAATATGATTTTCAAAATAATTGATTTACAGAAAAACAAAATTAATATTTTACTGGGTAATATAAAAACTACTATAGGAAAAGATTATTTATTTACCCGAGTATAAGCTCCATCATGATAAAAATTGTAAAAAAAGTCTTTTTTGCATAGTGCGGAGCTATGTTTAATTTTAAATCAACTTAACTATAAATAATCAATTTAGAATACCAAAATTTATGTGTGGATTTTCGTCTATAATAAGCTTGTCTAGTAAAAAAATTTCAGAGCCAGATTTAATAAAAATGTCTGAGTCTATGATCGGAAGAGGTCCTGATTCGACAGGAACTTTTGTAAGCGTTGATCGAAAAATAGGCTTATCTATTAGAAGGCTATCAACCCAAGACCCATCTCGCTCAGCTGACCAACCGGTTTTTAGTTTTGATAGGAAGGTGGTCTTAGTTTTCAATGGTGAAATTTATAATCACCAAGATTTAAGAAAAGAATTGGAAAATTCTGGATATAAATTTACCAGCAATAATGATGCAGAAGTATTAGCAAATGGTATTCACAAATATGGTTCAAAGATTCTTGATAAAATCAAAGGACAATTTGCCTTTCTTTCCTACGATAGACAAAAAGAAAAAATTTTTGCAGCTAGGGATAAGCTAGGAATTTGTCCTTTTTATTATTCTATTAGAGAAAATAAAATATTTATATCTTCAACCATATTTTCTTTGAAGCTTCTCTTTAATTTAAAATTTCATAAAAATGCATTAGTAGATTTTTTTGTCTCAGATGCAGTATCAAACGGAAAAACATTTTATGAAAATATTAATTATTTAGAGCCTGGACACTATTTTGAATTTAAAAAAGGGCAGCAACCAAAAAAATTTAGTTTTTTAGAAAAACTTAATGATTATCCGTTAAATCTCTCAAAAAATCAAATTAAACGATTTATAAAAAATAACATCGAGTCAAATTTAGACAGCTGTTTAAAAGGAGATAAAAAAGTCTGCACCTATCTTTCCGGTGGATTGGACTCCATGTTATTAACTTATTTGATCAAAGAAAATTATAAGAATTTTAACTTTAAAACATTTACCGTTTGTTTTAATAATGAATTTGAAAAGTTTTCTAGCGGGGAAAGTCATTTAAACAAAAACTTTTTAAATCAAAACAATATAAATCATGAAACTTGTTATATAAATCATCATGATTTGAAAAAAGAAATGGGGTTATTCGATCAACCGATAGCATCATTTATAGAAATAGCGATAAAACAACTATCTCTCAGAGCGAAAAAAAGTGGCTTTAACGTTGCTTTATCTGGCGAAGGTGCCGACGAAGCGTTCGTTGGTTATGATCATTACTTTGCCTTGATAGGAAGCCTAGATAAAAAATATAAATATTTGCTCAAAAACTATCAATTGAGAAGCAATTTTTACAAAAGCTTGAATAGAAATATTTTGCTTGAGGATATTTTTTTGGGCGGTGGTGCCAATATAGATTTAAATAAAAATTTAAAAAATCTTTTTATTAGTTCTAAGATAGATTTTAATAATTATAAAAAATATTTTAGAAAAATATGCTCATCAATAAAAAAAATAAAGAATCCTTTAAACAAAGCTATATTTTTTGACTATTATTTCAAAGTCCCAGAAAATTTATTAAGAAGAGCAGAAGGTCCTTCTATGAACAATTCTGTTGAGCTGAGATTTCCTTTTTTAAATTATGATCTAGTAAAATTCATGTATAAGGTTCCTTTAAAATACAAAATTGGCTTAGGAGATACGAAAAACCTCCTAAGAGAAAGTTTTAAAAAATTAGCTCCAAAAGAAGTAATAGAGATGCCAAAATCACCATTTGCATTATCTGGAGTAAAATCATCCCACTATGAAAATGCAAAAATCAATTTTGGAAAACCAGCTTTTTATAATTTTTTTAATCGAAATTATAAAAATTTTCAAGAGCTCATTATGGATTCTTCGTTAAGTCAAAAGAAAATATTAAATGTTAACTATTTCAGGAAAAGATTAAATTTGCAAAAAAACCCAAACAAATGTTTTTTTGATGGTATATTGTGGAAATTTTGTAGTTTAGCAAAGTGGTATGAAAATAACTTTTAATAAAAAAATATTAATAGTTAAGGGAAGTTCGTTTGATCCAAAATGGATCAAAATTCTTAAAAAAAACTTTAATAAAAATCTCTCTTTTATAGATGAGAAAAAATTTAATTTAAATTTTAAAAACAAAGATAATATTTATGGCATAATAGGTTTGCCAAGAAATAAGTTTGATAGCAATAAATTAAAATTGTTTAAAAATCTTGAATGGTTACACTTTAATGGTGCAGGAATTGAGAGTTACATGGATCCTTGGTTATTAAATTCTAAAATTATAATAACAAATGGGAAAATTGCTCAAGGACCAAGCGTATCTGATCATGCGCTAGCATTAATTTTATATTTTAGTAGGAACATTTTTTTATCACGAAATAGTAAAATTCAGAAATATAGAGGAATTGGAAGCAAAATTAGGCCAATAGAGTTAAGAAAAAAAAGGGTTATTATTTTTGGATGTGGAGGTATCGGAAACAATATATGCGAAAGGTTAAAATCATTTGGTTGTTATGTAATTGGCGTATCTGATAATTATACATCCATGATTCACACTTATGATGAATTTCATTTGTATGAAGACAGTCATAAACTTTTTAAGAATGCCGATATTACTATTTGTGCTGCCCCACTAACCAAATTTTCAAAACACTTTTTTAATTACAAACTTTTCAAGTCAATGAAAAAAGACTCAATTTTCATTAATATATCTAGAGGGGCAATTGTTAAAACAAACGATCTATTAAAAAATGATATACTTAAAAAATTTAGAGGAATAGGTCTAGATGTTACAGATCCTGAGCCACTTAAAATGAAAAATAAGCTATCTAAAAGACCAAATATTTTGATTACACCACACATAGCCGGACCTTCTGATCACAACAGGGAACGAAGTTATGAATTAATTTTTAGAAACATTAAAAGGTATCTAAAATCCTTACCGTTGATAAATAAAGTAGACAAAGAAAGAGAATATTAAGATGGTGAACTTAGTTCAAAAAGAAGTCATAAATCAGTATGAAAAAGCATCAAAAGGGGGCTCTAAAAGATATCCATCTTTAGAACTTGTTAGATTAGAACAGTGGTTCTTTAATTCAAAAAGATCAGGAAAGTTATTAGAATATGGTTTTGGTGGCGGCTGTAATACGGCCCATCTTTACGAGTGTGGTTACAATATTTATGGTTTAGATGTAACCAAGGGATCAATTAGAAATACTAAGGAAAGATTTAAGAAAATTAAAAAAAGAAAAGGACGAACTTTGAGTCTAAATTTACTTAAGGCTAACAGCAAAACTATCCCTTTTAAAAATAATTATTTCGACTATATAGTTGCCATGAGCGTTCTTTCATTGCTTGGTTCAAAAACAAAAATTCTTCATCTTTTAAAAGAATTCAAAAGAATTTTGAAAAAAGATGGAAAAATCATATTAGATATGAATGATCATAAATCAGAATTTTCAAAAGGTAATAAAATGGTAAAAAAGAATGTATTCTTAACAAATTCTGTTGATAAAAAGATCTATACTTATTGTATGAAAAGTTCAAATGAATTTGCCGATTTAGTTTCAAAGTGTTTTGAGATAAACGATATTGGTTATTCATCCCACAAAGTATTTGGGAGACGTATAAACGAATGGATAGTTTGTGCGACAAATAATAAGTAAATTATTTTAATAAAAATTATAAAAAATGTTTAATAATAAAACAATTCTGATAACTGGTGGAACCGGATCCTTTGGGCAGAAGTTTGTATCTACAATTTCAAAAAATTATAAACCAAAAAAATTAATAATTTACTCAAGAGATGAATATAAGCAGTTTTTAATGCAAAAGAAATTCAATGAAAAAAGTTATCCTTTTATGAGATTTCTTTTAGGAGATGTGAGAGATCTTGATAGACTAAAAATGGCTATGCGAGGAGTAGATTATGTTGTGCATGCTGCTGCCTTAAAACACGTTCCTGGGGCAGAGTATAATCCTATGGAATTTGTTAAAACAAATATAAACGGTGCAGAAAATATAATTCAAGCCTCAATATCACAAAAGGTTTCAAAGATTATTGCACTATCTACCGATAAGGCAGCAAATCCTTTAAACCTTTATGGTGCAACAAAATTAGCATCAGACAAAATATTTGTAGCGGCCAACAATATTGTAGGTTCTCAAAAAACATCTTTTTCAGTTGTAAGATATGGAAATGTAGTTGGGTCTAGAGGTTCAGTTGTTGAGGTATTCAAAAATTTGATAAATCAAAAAAGTAAATTTTTGCCAATTACGCATAAAGACATGACAAGATTTTGGATAACACTTCAAGAAGGAGTTGATTTTGTTATAAAATCTTTTTCAAGAATGACTGGAGGAGAAATATTTGTCCCAAAAATTCCATCTATTAAGATTGTTGACTTAGCAAAAGCAATGGCCCCAAAATTAAAAATTAAAATTATTGGCATTAGAGCTGGAGAAAAAATACATGAAACAATGTGTCCGAACGAGTCACATTATTTGACTTTAGAGTTTAAAGATCATTACATTATTTTTCCATCTCCTGATTATTTCGATAAAAAAGTTGATTTTGTAAAAAATTTAAAAGGTGAAAAAGGACAAAAGGTTTCCTCAACATTTGAGTATAGTTCTGATAAAAATTCAAATTTTTTATCTGTAAAAGAAATTTTCAAACTAGATAAAAAAATCGATTAAATCAAATTTATGAAAAAAAAATATCTTATAGTAGCAGCACATCCAGATGATGAAACCCTGGGATGTGGAGGTCTTATTTATTCTTTAAGAGAAAAAAATCATCCAATTAAAGTAGTATTTATCGGAGAGGGATCTTCTTGTAGATTCGATAAAAAAGCAAAAAAGAGAGATATTGTAAAAGAAATTGAAAAAAGACAAAAGCATTGTTTAGCTGCACTAAAGGTTTTGAAAGTTAAAAATTACTCTTTCTATAATTTACCTTGCGGAAAATTTGATCAAATTCCAATCATAGAAATTGGTAAAATAATTGAAAATGAAATTAAAAATTTTAAACCAAATGTTATAATCACCCACTCACCAAATGACGTTCATATTGATCACAAGACTTGTTTTCAAGCAACCTTACAAGCAACCAGGCCAGGATCAAAAAATGAAAATATAGATACTGTAATGAGTTTTGAAATACCTTCATCTTCGGATAAAAGCTATGAAAAACCATTTAAACCAAATTTTTTCGTTGAAATAAAAGATAAAAGTTTAAAAAAGAAGTTGAAAGCACTTCAATGTTATAAAACCGAAGTTTCTAAACATCCTTTCTCCCGATCCGGTCAATTAATAAAAAGTCTCGCTATTGTTAGGGGAGCGCAATGCGGAAAATATTATGCTGAAGCATTTAGCCTAATAAGGAATATAGATAAAGTTAAATAATTTTAATGTACATTCTTGGTCTACATAATGACGAAGATTCTGGTGTATGCCTTTTAAAAAATGGCAATATCATTGACGTTGTTAATGAAGAAAGATTTACAAGAAAAAAACTTCAGAGTGGTTTTCCTATCCAGTCAATAAATTATATTTTGAAAAAAAATAAAATAAACTTAAAAAATATAAATTATTTTGCCTATGGTTGGCATGGTAGGCAGAATAATTATTATGATTATATTAGCAAACTATTTAAACGAATATTAGAATGCAATCTTAAAGACAAAAGAGTAGTAGACCTAATTTTTGAAAGACTTAGAGTTGAATTTGGAAGAGATGACATTACTTACAGAAAATTTTTAAAAAGTGCGGCTAAGTACGGAATACCAAAAACAAAAACTTACTTTTTTGATCACCACAATAGCCATGCCTGGTCAGCATATGCCAGTTCTCCTTTTGATAAAGCTCTGGTTTTTACCATGGATGCAAGAGGTGATTTAAAATCTGCTTCAGTATCAGTTGCTAATAAAAAGGATGGAGTAAAAGAAATTTCTAATAATTTATCTTTTGACAGCTTAGGTTTTCTCTATGGACAAATTACTTATTATCTAGGTTATACCCCACATAGACATGAAGGAAAAATAACTGGTTTAGCTGCTTATGGAAATCCAAAAAAAACCAAATATATTTTTGAAAAATTAATTAGATGGGACGGCAAAAGAATCATTTCAAATTTAGGTTACTACAGACCTTTTTTTACAAAAATAAATAAGAATTTAAAAAGAGATTTAAAAAAATTTTCAAGAGAAGATATTGCAGCTGGAGTACAATCTCACTGTGAAGACATAATTGTAAAATTTATTACTTATTGGATAAAAAAACTAAATAATAACAGACAAACTAATGTTTGTTTGGCTGGAGGTATTTTTGCAAATGTCAAAATTAATCAGAAAGTTTCAGAAATAAAAAAAATAAAAAATATCTTTGTGTTTCCTCACATGGGTGATGGAGGGCTACCGGTTGGTGCTGCTTGTAGGTTAAATTACGAACTAAACAATAAATCTAAAGTAAAACTAAACAATGTAAATTTTGGACCAGAATTTAATGATAGTGAAATTTTTAAAAATTTAAAAAAATATAAAAATAAAATTACTTTTAAAAAAATTAAAAATATTTCAGATTATACTTCAAGAATGTTAGCTAAGAATAAAGTTATCGGATTTTTTCAAGGAAAGATGGAATTTGGCCCCAGAGCTCTAGGATCTAGATCAATTTTGTACAACACAAAAGACAAGAGCGTAAATGATTGGCTTAACAAAAGATTAAAAAGAACAGAATTTATGCCATTTGCTCCAGTAACTACTAAAAAATTAGCGAACAAGTGTTTTAAAGAGTGGAGTCACAAAGACAATTGTACTCCCTTTATGACAAAAACTTTTAAATGCAAAAATGAATTTAGAAAAAAAAATCCAGCAGTTGTTCATGTTGACGGTACAGCAAGGCCTCAAGTAGTAGATCGAAAATTTAATAAAGTTTATTTTGATTCAATTAGTAAATACTTCAAAATATCTGGCCAAGACTCATTGATCAACACAAGTTTTAATCAACATGAAGAGCCCATAGTTTGTTTTCCAGCTGATGCTATCAAATCTTTGTTGTCCAATAATGTTGATATTTTGGTTATGGGAAAATTTGCAATAGAAAGAAAAATTAATGTTACATAAAGTCATAATTGGATCAGCTAATTTTCAACAAAAGTACGGTATCAAAAATAATTTTATACCAAAAAAACAAATAAAAAATTTATTCAAAATTGCTATAAAGAATAAAATTTTAAAGATAGACACATCTCCCGCGTATGGAAATTCAGAAAAAATCATAGGAAAAATTAAATGCAGCAAGTTTAGAATTTCTACCAAAATTCCAAAAATACCTGAAAAAATTAAAAAAAAAAATTTAAGTAAATGGGTATTAAAAAAAGTTGAAACCTCTCTAAAAGATTTAAACGTAAAAAAAATTTACTGTATATTGGTTCAAAATCCAAAAATCTTGTTAACAACGAAAGGAAAAATTATATATAATACATTGCAGCACCTTAAATCCAAAAAAATTATTAAAAAAATTGGTGTATCTATATATGATTATAAATTTCTTGAAAAAATATTAAAAAATTATCAAATTGATTTAGTTCAGGCTCCTTTAAATGTTTTGGATAAAAGATTAATTGAAACTGGCTGGCTTAAAAAATTAAAAAAACAAAAAGTCGAAGTACATGCAAGATCACTGTTTTTACAAGGTATATTACTTTTAAAAAGCGAAAAATTACCTAAAAAATTAAATAAGTTAAAAAATACTTGGAAAAAACTAGAAGAATGGCAAAAAAATAATAATAAAAATCCTCTAGAAATGAACTTGTCATTAGTAAAAAAATATAAATTAATAGATGGATTTATTATTGGTTTTGATAGCACAGAGCAATTTATAGAATTTTTAAAACTTAAAAACATCACCAATAAAAAATTACCAGAAATTAAAATTAAGAAACCATACTTATCAAATCCATTGAAATGGAAAAAATTATAGTTACCTTATTCAAAATTAAATTTTATCATGAGCGCTAATATTATAATTCAGGCAAGGTTAGGATCAACACGACTTCCAGGAAAAGTTTTAAGAAAGATTAATGGAGTCCCTGTAATTGAATTAATTTATAAACGTTTGAAAAAATGCAAATTGGTCGATCAAATAATAGTAGCAACATCGACAAATAAAGATAACGATGATCTAGTTAATTTCCTAAAATTAAAAAAAATAAAATATTTTAGGGGAAACGAAAAAGATGTCCTATCAAGATTTTTTCAAGCTGCCAAAAAATTTAAATTTAAAACCGTTATTAGGATAACAGCCGATTGTCCTTTAGTTGATCCAAAAATAGTTGATAAGTTTATTAAAAGATTTAGAGAAGAAAAAGCTGATTACTTATCAAATTGTAATCCTTGGACATTTCCAGATGGTTTAGATGTTGAAGTTTTTACTTTTAATCTCCTTGCAAAAGCTCAAAAAAAAGCCAAAAAAAAACACAGATTAAATGGAGGAGTCCTTATATCTTTTTTAAGAGAAAACAAAAACTTTAAAATAGTAAATGTAAAATGTTCTTATAAAAATGCTTCAAAATACAGGCTAACAATTGACGAAGAAATAGATTTAAAATTAATTAAAAATATTTATGAAGGCTTTAAACCTAATATTTATTTTGGTTTAGATGCAATAATGAATTTTGCAAAAAAAAATAAAAATCTTTTTAAAATCAATTCTCAAATAAAATTAAACGAAGGCTCTATTTTAGATAAATCACAAAAGTTATGGAGAAGAGCCAATTCAATAATTTTAGGAGGCAATAGTTTATTATCAAAAAATCCAAATTTATTTTTACCTAACAAATGGCCCACTTATTTTTCAAAAGCAAAAGGCTGTAGGATTTGGGACTTAAATAAAAAATCTTATTTTGATATGTCTTTAATGGGAGTAGGTACAAATATTTTAGGTTATTCTAACAAACATGTTGATCTCGCTGTAAAAAAAAGTATTCAAAATGGAAATATGTCTACTTTGAATTGCGCCGAGGAAGTTCAGTTGGCAGAGAGATTAATAAGTATGCATCCATGGGCTGATAAAGCAAAATTTGCAAGAACTGGTGGAGAAGCTAACGCCATAGCCATAAGAATTGCTAGAGCAGCATCTAAGCGAGAAAAAGTCGCCTTTTGCGGGTATCATGGTTGGCACGATTGGTATTTATCTGCAAATTTAAAATCAAAATCAAATTTAGACCAGCACCTACTTCCTGGTTTAGACCCATTAGGAGTACCTAAAAGTTTGGTTAACTCATCTTTTGGTTTTTCATATGGAGATTATGAAGGACTTAAAAAAATAGTTGATAAAGAAAATATTGGAGTCATTAAAATGGAAGTTTGCAGAAATACACAGCCAAATATAAATTTCCTAAAAAAAGTAAGAAATTTAGCTAATAAAAGAAATATCGTTTTAATTTTTGATGAGTGTACCTCAGGTTTCAGGCAAAGTTTTGGAGGACTGCATAAAAACTTAAAAATAATTCCAGACATAGTTATATTAGGCAAAGCACTAGGTAATGGTTATGCCATAACAGCGATACTCGGAAAAGAAAGCGTCATGGAGGGTGCTAAAAAATCTTTTATAAGCAGTACATTTTGGACAGAAAGGATAGGACCAACAGCAGCTTTAAAAACACTTGAGGTTATGGAAAAAGAAAAAACCTGGGAACAAATAACTACCCTTGGTAATAAACTGATTAAAATATGGAAAAGATTATCTAAAAAACACAAGATTAAACTGTCAATTACTGGACTTCCATCTTTAGCTAAATTTACAATTATTAGTGAAAATTCTCGAGCATACAAGACATTCATATCTCAAGAAATGTTGAAAAAAGGTTTTCTAGCAGCTAACGGAGTTTATATGAGTATAGCACATAATCAAAAGATCTTAGATCGTTATGCAAATAATCTTGATGAGATATTTCATAAAATTTCTGAATGCGAAAAGGATAAACTAAATATTAATGAAATATTAAAATATCCAATTTCTCACGTTCCTTTTTCAAGGCTAAATTAAAATATAATGCTAAAAGTTCTGTTAACTAGTATAGGCGGCGAACTTTCTCCCTTAATCGGAAAAAGCTTAAAAGAAAGTAAAAAAATAAAAATTAAAATTATAGGAACCGATGCAAAATATCAGAATATCAATAAAAATTTTTTCGACGGATTTTATAAAGTAAGCAAAACAGAAAATAAATTTCTTAAACAAATCTCATATATTGTTAAAAAGAATAAGATTAAATTAATAATTCCAGGATCAGACGAGGAAGCTTTGATTTTATGCAAGAACAGATCAAAATTTGAAAAAGGAAGGATTAAAATTACATCTACAAGTTTAAAAAACTTAAAAATTTTTTCAAATAAAGAGCTAACTTACAAGACGCTAGAAAAAAACAAAATTCCTGTTGGAAAATGGATGGTGGCTCAAAATTTCAAAGAGTTAAAAGAAAAAATAAAAATTTTCTTTAAAAAATCAAACTCTGTTGTTGTAAAACCCTGTATTTCAAGAGGTGGAAGAAATGTATTTACAATCTCTAAAAATTTAACAAAAGAAAAGAAAAATGAAAATCATAGAGAAATTACTGTTGGATATAAAAGTTTTAAAAAAAAATATTTGAAATCTTTTAAAAAAAACTTTCCAGTGATAGTAATGGAAAGATTAAAAGGTCCAATCTTTGATTTTGATATGTTGTGTAAAAATGGAAAATTAATTAATGGAATTTCAAGACGAAGAATAATTCAGAGCATGCCGAATGAAGGTCATATTATTCAGCCAAATACAAAAATTTATAATATCGGTAAAAAAATTGTAAAAACTTTTAATTTAAGTTGGTTATATGATTGTGATTTTATGTTCAAAAATAAAAATACCCCGGTCGTTATAGAGATTAATCCAAGAATGAGCGGAAGTGCTATAATAAGCTCGTATGCTGGATTAAACCTCTTTGAAAATTTGATCAGCCTTTATCTTGGTAAAAAACTAGCCAACAGAAAGATTACAAGAAAAATTAAAATCATACCTTTTAAACAATTCAAAAAAATCTGATTATTAAATGTTTTCTCAAAAGTTCAAAATTTCGAACATTACAATTTCTAACAATCACAAAGCTTTAACGATTGCTGAGATCGGAATCAATCACGAGGGCAGCAAAGATAGATGCATCAAATTAATTGAAAAAGCGAGTACTTCTGGTGCAGATTTAATCAAACTTCAAATCATTGATCCTGATAGTAGTTATGAAAAAAAAACTTTATCATATAAATTATTTAAAAAATCTAACCTTACTAAAGAGGAAATTTTTAATATTTATAAATTTGCACAAGAAAAAGGAATTAAAATTTTTTCTACATTAGATAAGAAAAATTTTCAAATTCTTGAAAAAATTAAACAACCTTGTTATAAAATTTCATCAAGTTTATTTTATGATTTCTATTTAATAAAAGATATTCTTAAAAAGAATAAACCTGTATTTATTTCTACCGGTGTATCAGATGTAGATGATATAGAAACTTTATTAAAAATATTAAAAAAGGAAAAAAATAAAAAAATCGTTATTCTTCATGCAAGATCACTTTATCCAACCAATATATCAAAATTAAATTTATCTAGAATTTCATATATCAAATCAAAATTTGGTGTTATACCAGGCTTTTCAGACCATTCTTTGGGCGATGATGCGGTTTTAGCATCATTACATTACGGCGCAAAAGTTATCGAAAAACATTTTACCTTAGATAATAAAAGACCAAATTATGATCATCATATTTCCTTAAATCCAAAAGAATTTAAAAATATGGTTAGCGAAATAAGAAAAAATGAAGAAATGATTGGAAACTTTGATTTTAAAGTTTTTAAACATTCGCCAGATCTTAAAAAAATTAAAAAGGTTATTAGAAGCTATAAATTAATTAAAAGCGTTAACAAAAATACTGTTTTAAAAAAAACAGACTTCAAACTTATAAGAACAAATTCAACTAAAAATATTGTTAAATTCAGTGAGATTGTACCTAAAATTTTAAAAAAAAAGACATCAAAAAAAATTAAATCTGGAGCTTTTTTGAAACCTAGCTCTTTTAAAGATTAATTTTTAATTACATGAATAGAGTTTTATTTTTTTATGATTATTCAAAAAATACAGGCAACGGACACTTTCAAAGATGTAGAGAATTTAAGAAAATTTTC
>CACHEU010000004.1 GCA_902578935.1 uncultured Pelagibacteraceae bacterium | reverse complement strand
TTGCCCATTTATCAATTTTATAAATTTCTTTAACACTTGGGGTCTTTTTTATAGCATATTTGTTAAAATCTCTATCCTTAAAAATCTGCTTTATGCATTGATAGATAGCATTAAAAGATATTTGATTTCTCATAAAACTTTCGACCAATATTTCATTGCTTGCATTAAGAATTATTGAACCAGAATTTTCATATGTTTTTCTTCCCAACAACGTAACAATTGGAAATCTTTTTTTATCAACTTTTTCGAATTTCAAATGTTCTAAATTTTTTATAAAGCCGTTTTCCTTTTTTATTAAATTTTTAATATTGATTTTGTTATCGTATATAGCGTTTGCTATTGGAATCTTCATGTCAGTTTCGTGATAAAGAAATTTAGTCTGACCATTTTCAAAAAGCACTATTGCATGCACAAGAGATTTTGGATGAATAAGTATTTCGTATTTTTTTTTATCAAATGGAAAAAATTTATATGCCTCTATTAGTTCAAAAACTTTGTTCATAAGATTTGATGAATCAATTGAAATTTTCTTTCCCATTTTCCAATTAGGATGTTTTGTTGCTTCCTTGGCTTTTATATTTTTAAATTGACTCAGGGGTTTTCTTAAAAAAGGTCCTCCTGATGCTGTAATGTATATTTTTTTAATATCACTATCTTTGCAGTTTTTTGTTAATTGATGAATAGAAAAATGTTCTGAATCGATAGGAACAATTTTTGTTTTATTTTTTTTACATACTTGTCTCAAAATATGCCATCCACAAATAATGCTTTCTTTATTTGCAAGTAAAACTTTTTTGCTTTTCTTTATAAAATCTATTGTAGGTTCAAATCCAGCGATACCAACTATTGCAGAAATAGTTATGTCAAATTTTAATTTTGAAGGAATGTCAGAAAATTTATTACATATTTTGGTTTTTCCCTTCTTATATTTTTTTAAAACTTTCCAAAATGTAGTCTTATCATTTACTACAAAATATTTTGGCTTATATCTCTTTATTTGTTTTCTAATGAGGGAATAATTTGAGTTGGCAGATAATAAAATAATTTTGAATTTTTTAGTATTATCTTTTAATACTTCTAAAGAAGATCTTCCAATAGAGCCTGTTGAGCCTAAAATAGCAATTTTTTTTTTAATCATGGAAATAATTGTAAATTATATAAAATATACGCAAGAATAACTACGGGGATTAAACTGTCAATTCGATCAAAAATTCCACCATGTCCAGGTAAAAGTTTTCCTGTATCTTTAATTTTTTCTTTTCTTTTAAGATAAGAAATTAAAAGATCTCCAAGCTGAGCAGCTATAGAGAAAATTATTGCTAAAATAAAATATCTTGGCTTATAAAAAAAATCAGAGTCTAAACTAGATATTGACTCAATAACAAGTCCAAGTAAAAAAACAGAAGCTAAAGAAAATATCAATGAACCAAGAGCTCCTGATAAGGTTTTTTTTGGACTAATTTTTGTTAATTTTTTCCATTTAAAAATTTTTCCAAAGATGTATCCACCAACATCAGAGCAAACAGTTAGAATAATTATCCAAATTAACAAAACAAATGATGAAGTTGTGTCATTTCTTAAATGTAAAATAGAAAGTAAAGCTAATACTAGCATTCCATCTAAAAATATTATGGACAATTTTCTTTTGAATGCTGAAAATAATTCAAAATTTCCTAAAATCAAAACTGCATATAAAAAAGATACTATGTAGTTTCCTCCCTTAATTATAAAAAAAATTGATAAAGGGAAAAGAATAAGAGACGTTAAGATTCTTTTTTGTAAATTGTTCATATATTGCCAAAATTTCTTTTTACTCGTTTAAAATCTTTTATAACTCTATGATAATCTGTAACATTAAAGTCGGGCCAAAGCTTATCTACGAAATAGATCTCTGAGTATGCTAATTGCCACAATAAAAAATTACTAAGTCTTTTTTTTCCACCTGTTCTTATTAAAATATCAGGATCTGGAAGATTTTTCGTATATAAATTGTTTTCAAAATTTTTAACCGATGTAGACACTTTTTTTCTTCTCATGCTTCTAACCGCTTCCAAAATTTCATTTTTAGATCCATAGTTGATAGCCAGATTTATCAAAATTTTTTTACACTTATTTGTTCTCCTCATTGATTCAATTAAACGTAATCTTACTTTTTTTGGTAAGATTTTAATATTACCAACAATATTAATTTTTATATTATTTTTAACCAAATTATTAATCTCCTTGAAAAAATAATGATCTATTAATTTGAAAAGAAAGTTTATTTCTTTCTTTGGTCTTCTCCAGTTTTCTGTAGAGAAAGTATAAAAAGTAAGAATTGGAACTTTTATTTTTATTGAATCTTTTACAAGTTTTTCAATAATTTTTATTCCTTTTATATGGCCAAAATTTCTTGATTTGTTTTTTTTCCTACCCCATCGACCATTCCCATCCATGATAATGGCGATATGGTTAATTTTATTCATAAAGTAAGAATTTCTTTTTCCTTTTCTACTAATATTTTTTCTATTAGAGAAATATTTTCATCCGTACTTTTTTGAACTTCACTTTCATGATTTTTGCTTTCATCTTCACTAATTTTTTTCTCTTTAAGTAATTTTTTTATATTGTCATTACACTCTCTTCTTATATTTCTAATAGAAACTTTTCCTTTTTCGCCTAAATTTTTTAAAACTTTAGTTAATTCTTTTCTCCTTTCCTCTGTCAATTGAGGTATATGAATTCTTATTATTTGACCATCTACTTGAGGATTAACTCCAAGATTTGACTTTTGTATTTCTGAATCTACTAACTTAACATTGTTCTTATCCCAAACCTGAATGGATATACTTCTAGGCTCAGGAACAGTAACTGTAGCAAGTTGGTTTATTGGCATTTTTTGTCCGTAGACATCCACTCTAATTAAATCAAGCATTGCTGGATTAGCTCTGCCAGTTCTTAACGTTCCTAAATCTTTTTTGAAAGATGCAATCGTCTTATTCATTTTTTGAGAAATTTCATTTTTGTCAAAAGCGCTCATGGCTAATCAATTCCTTCTCCAACTTTAAATCTAACAAAATCTAAAATTTTAATCTTTTCACCATCTGAATGCTGTTCGATCACCTGACTGACTTTCATTTTTGTATCCATTATCCAGACTTGATTTAATAAAGTATTATCTGAAATAAATTTTTTAATTTTTCCATTTGAAATTTTTTCAACCATGTCTGCTTTCTTTCCGCTATTTTTCAACTCTTCTTTAATAATTTCAAGCTCTTTATCTAAAACTTCCTTTTTTATACCATTTTCATCAATAGCAATTGGCGCTTGTGCAGCTACGTGCATAGCCAATTTACTACCTATTTCTTTTAAATCTTTTTTGCTGTTTTTGCTTAGCTGAACTATCGCTGCGACTTTTCCAATATTTTTTTCTAATGAATTATGAACATAGGCAAAATTCAATCCTTTATTATCCAAATATTTGCTTCTTCTAATAGTAATTTTTTCTCCAATTTTAGATATTAGGGTAATTAAATTTTCTTCCACCGTTTTTCCATTCTTCATCTTGCTTGATTTTAACAAATCTAAATTTGATTTATTTTTAAAATTTATTTCAGAAACTTCTTTGCAAAATGAAATAAAATCTTTATTTTTTGCCACAAAATCTGTTTCGCTGTTTATTTCTATAACAGAAACATTGCCTTCTTTTTCATTTAATAGTGCTAAACCTTCGGCTGCAACACGACTCATTTTTTTTGAAGCCTTGGCAATTCCTTTTTTTCTTAAATATTCAATAGATTTTTCTATATCTCCATTATTTTCAGCTATAGCCAACTTACAATCTGAAAATCCTACTCCTGTAATTTCCCTAAGTTTTTTTATGTTTTCCAAATTTTTTTTGTCAGTCATTTCTTGAAAAAATTATTTAGTATTTTTTTTCTTTGAAGGATTTTTTGATTTTTCTTTTATCTTATCTTTTTTTTCTATTTTTTCTACTTGATTTGTATTTTTTCCGTCTTTCCCATTTATTTGTTTTTTAGCAATATATTTTTTTCCATCTAGAATAGTCTGTTTCAATAGCTCACAGTAAAGATCTATCGATCTTCTTGCGTCATCATTGCCAGGAATTGGAAAATTAATACCAGTTGGGTCTGAATTGGAGTCTAGAATAGCAACAATAGGTATTTGTAATTTTATTGCCTCTTTTACTGCTAGGGATTCTGTGTTTGTGTCAATAATAAAAATCATTTCAGGAACTTTTTTCATATTAGAGATTCCGCCTAATGATCTTTTTAATTTATCTTTTTCCTTGCCAAGCTTAAGTATTTCTTTTTTTGTGAATCCAGTATCTTCTTTTGATAAATCTTCTTCAAGTTTTTTTAGTCTCTTAATGGAATTTTGAATGGTTTTCCAATTTGTTAACATTCCACCAAGCCATCTATAATTCACATAATACTGATCCGTCTCTGTTGCTATTTTCAAAACAGTTTCGGAAGCTTGTTTTTTTGTAGAAACAATTAAAATTTTTCCGCCTCCAGAAATGCATTTGTGCACCTCTTTCATTGCACTTTTCAACATTACTACAGTCTGAGTTAAGTCAATGATATGTATTGAATTTTTTTCTCCATAGATGAATTTTTTCATTCTCGGATTCCATCTGAGAGTCTTGTGCCCCAAGTGCACACCTGCTTCTAATAATTGTTTAATCGTTATTGTCGGTATATTCATAACTTTTTCCGGTTTTACCACCACAGCTTTCCTTGCGGACCGGTGGGCGTTTGCCCGTAGCTGTGTGCGAAATCAGCTAGTATTTATAATTTATTAATATAAAAATCAAGGTATTAAAAACTTACTTTTTTTACGTATTCCTTGTTTCTAATATTGCTAAAGGTATTAAAGTTAAATTTTCTAGGCTTTTTTAGAGAAAAAATATAAATTTTAGACTCTCTTTTTACTTTGATCTGAATTTTTGTTTCTCCATCTTCTTTTAATAACTCCTGTAATTCGCCTATGTTTGATTTTCCATTAATCTCTATAATAACATTCTTGTATGATTTTTTAACAAAGTTTTCTAAGGGCATAATATTTCTAATATTAACTCTTCTTGTTGTTCCAGCTTCGGATATAGAATCTTTTTGTAGAGTTATAACAAAGGAGTTTGCTGTTTTTAATTTATCTCTATTTGAAACCAGTAAATCAGAAAATAAAAACAATTCGAATTCACTCTTTAAGTCAGTAAATTTAATTATAGCAAACGAATTCCCTTTTGCACTTTTTTTTTCTTGAATAGACATTATTGTTCCTGCAACAAGACTACTACTATCTGAACTGTTTATAAAATCAGCAAAGGAATGAATTTTTGATTCTTCAAAATAATCTTTATAAATGTTAAGAGGGTGGTCTGACATGTAAAATCCTATGGAATGAAATTCATTCATTAACATTTCATTTTTTGACCAAGGTTTTGTTTTTTCCAGCTCAAGAATTATTCTTTCCTCTTCAGATTTTGTTGAGAAAAGACTATTTTGATTACTAATTTTTTCTTCCCAAAGACTCTTGTTAATTTGTATTAATTTTGGAATTGAATTTAATAAAGAATGTCTGTTGGTCTCTAATGAATCAAAGGCCCCAGCCTTAACTAATCCTTCTAATTGTAATTTGTTTATATCCTTTGGGTTTGCTCTTTTTATAAAATCATTTAGAGATTTGAATGGTCCATTCTTTTCTCTTTCTTGAACTAAATTGGATATCGCTTCATGACCTACACTTTTAATTCCTGATAAAGCATAATAAATCTTATTTTTCTCAGGCTTAAAATCTGCAAAGCATGTGTTAATGTCAGGTCTTATTATATCTATTTTTAATCTTTTTAATTCTTCGACAAACTCTCTTAACTTGTCAGTATTGGACAATTCGGTGGACATTGTGGCTGCAATAAAATCTTCTGGATAATATTTTTTAAGGTATGCTGTTTGATAAGCAATCAAAGCATATGCGGCTGCATGGCTTTTGTTAAAACCATACTCTGCAAATGGTTTGATCTTTTGAAATATGAAAGCAGCAATATCTTTTCCTATCCCGTTCTTTGTTGCGCCTTTAATAAATTTTTCCTCTTGTTTTTCTAATTCCTTTCTCTTCTTCTTCCCCATTGCTTTTCGTAAAATATCAGCTTCCCCAGCAGTAAAACCTGCTAGGGTCTGTGCTATTTGCATAACTTGTTCTTGGTAAATAATTATTCCATACGTTGGTTGTAAAATTTTCTCTAAACTTTCATGAATATAGTCAGGTTTTTTTAAACCATTTTTACAGTCATTATAAATAGGAATATTATTCATTGGTCCTGGTCTGTATAGGGCTACCAATGCAATAATGTCTTCGAATTTATTAGGCTTCATTTGTTTTAAAGCAGATCTAACTCCAGAACTTTCGAGTTGGAACAGACCTGTGGTTTCTCCTGTCGATAACATTTCGAATATTTTATTATCATTCAGGGGTATTTTGCTAATATCTAATTCAATATTTTTATTTTTTAATATTTGAATTGTTTTATGAATTAAAGTTAGAGTATTCAAACCAAGTATATCAAATTTCACTAAACCGGCATTCTCCGATGAATGCATATCAAACTGGGTGGAGGGTAAAAGCAACTCTGAACTATTGTCTTTATATAAAGGAACTTCTTCTGATAATTTTTCACCAGCTATAACAACACCGGCTGCATGAGTAGCTAAATTTCTATTTAAACCTTCTAATTTTAATGAGAGCTCGATTAACTTTTTTACTTTTGGATTATTTTTTTCTTCTTCCTTAAATCTAGGTTCTCTAGCAATAGACTCTTGTAGACTTAGAGGTCTAGAAGGATCAAAAGGTATCATTTTGCAAATTCTATCAACGTGTCCGTAAGGCAAACCTAATACTCTTCCAATATCTCTTAAGGCCATTCTGGCTTTAAGTTTTCCGAAAGTAATTATATGGGCAACACCGTTTTTATATTTTGATTTTAAATATTCAAATACCAGATCTCTTTTTTCTTCACAAAAATCAATATCAAAGTCAGGCATAGAAATTCTATCTGGGTTTAAAAATCTTTCAAAAATTAAACCGAATTCTATTGGATCTAAATCGGTAATATCTAAAGAGTAAGCAACTAATGAACCCGCGCCAGAACCTCTTCCTGGACCAACCGGAATATTATTTTTTTTCGCCCATTTTATATAGTCAGACACAATTAAAAAATAACCAGAATAATTCATTTTCTTAATTATTTTTAGTTCGTGAGAAAGTCTTTCTGCGTATTGTTTTTTAATTGCTTGAGTATTTTTTTGAGTATTTTTTTTTAAAATAAATTTTTCTAATCTATTTTTCAAACCAATTTTAGATTGGAATTCAAGCTCTTCTTCCTCTGTACGATTGCTTGAAATTTTTAAAGATGGAAGAATAGGTTTTGACTTTTTGAGTTTGTAATTAAATCGATAAGGAAAATTATAGTTATTTTCAAGAGCTTCTGGAATATCTGAGTATAATTTTTTTATCTCATCTGCAGGCTTTATATAATGTTGGTTTGTATATTTTCTTCTATTTTTTTCATCAACATAAGTTTTTTCACCAATACATAAAAGAGCATCGTGAGCTTCGTGCATATCTTTGTTGATATAAAAGATTTCCTGGGAAGCAATTAAAGGTATGTTTATTTTTTCTGACAAATTCAAAAAAGTGTTTTCAAGCCTTTTTTCACCTTCGTCGTTATGTCTTTGTATCTCTAAATAAAATGAATTGGAAAAAGTTTCTTTTAACTTAGTGGCAAGACTTTCTACTTCTTTAATTTTATTTTTTTTAACCAAATTTGAAAAAAGAGAGTCAATACCACCGCTTAATACCATGATGTCTTTATTGTTTTTTAAGAGTTCCTCAATAGAACAGTTTGGAACTTCTTTTTCATTTGATTCCAAGAAGCTTTTTGAAGATAATTTTACTAGATTACCGTATCCTAATTCTGTCTTAGCAAAAATTGGTAATTTGCCAATTGTATCAGAATATTTAAAATTTATCTGTGTTCCGATAATTGGTTGAGTTCCAACCTTGCTAATTGATTCAGAAAATTCCAAGGCACCACAAAGATTTGAGCTATCGCTCAATCCTATAGCTGGAATTTTATTTTCCTTACAATATTGTGCTAAATCTTCAATTTTAATTGCCCCTTCACATATAGAATATTGGGTATGTATTTTAAAATTTGTGAAGCGAAATTTTTCATCAATCATTAATCCTTTTTATATTACCATTGCTCAGGCTCAAAGTATAATCGGCTTTTTTTGCTAATTCTCTATTATGAGTTGCAATCAAAACTATTTTATTTTTTTCTTTTAATTTTAGAAAATATGAAAAAACTTCTTGGGAATTTTCATAATCTAAATTTCCTGTTGGTTCATCTGCCAAGATAATTTTTGTTTCTGATATAAGAGACCTTGCAATTGCAACTCTTTGTTGTTCACCACCAGATAGTTCTGATGGAAAATGATTTAATCTATGAGTTAAATTTACTTCTTTTAAAAATTTTTCTGCTTTTTTTATAGAAAAGTTATAACTTTTATCTCTTATCATTAATGGTATGGCCACATTTTCTAAGGCTGTAAAGTCTGATAGTAAATTATTGTTTTGAAATATGATAGAAACACAATCTCTAATTATTTGATTTTTTTTGTTTTCAGACAAATTTGAGGTAGAGTTTCCCAGTATAGATATCTTTCCTTTTGTTGGTTTGTCTAATAAGGCAAGCAAATGTAGAAAGGTAGATTTTCCAGAACCTGAAGGCCCAATCAAAGCAATAACTTTACCTGACTCTAAATTTAAATTTACATCTTTTAAAACTTTCACAGTTAAATTATTATTTTCAAACTGCTTGTCTAATTTTTTTATTTCAATTAAAAATTTACTCATATTTTAATGCTTTGATTGGTTCAATTTTGGTTACTGCTAGAGACGGAAATAAAGAGGCTAATATTGTAACTAAAATAGAGAAAATTGATATTGATAGAATAGATTCTGGGCTTATTTCACTTGGCATTTCATTTAAAAAATAAACATCTTCTGGAAAAATTTGTAAATTAAATGTGAGTGATAGAAACTGTCTAATTTCTTCTATGTATATTGAGAATATTACTCCAAAAATTACTCCAACAACAGTAGCTAAAAAACCTATTAAAAATCCTGTTAAAAAAAAAGATTTTACAATTGATTTTTTTGATAATCCCAATGATTTTAAAATAGCTATTTCTTTTGTTTTGTTTTTTATAAGAATTGTAAGTCCAGAAATTATATTAAACGCAGCAACAATAATAATTAAAGTCAATATCAAGAACATTACATTTCTTTCCACCTTCAAGGCTGAAAAAAAAGATTTATTAAGATCAGACCATGAATTAACATAAAAATTAGAATTTTTGTTCTGTATTTCTTTTTTATACTTTTCTGCATTCAATGGGTTTTTTAAAAAAATTTCTAAACTGATATCGTCAACTGTTTTTTCAAAAAAAGAGAGAGAGTCTTCTAAATTAAAAAAGGCAACGTTTCTGTCAAATTCATACAGGCCGCTGCTAAATACTGCTGCAATTTTATAAGAAGATTGTTTTGGTATTGCTCCAAGAGGTGTTGAAACCGAAGAAGATGACATAATGTTAATTTTATCTCCAACAACCACGCCCAATTCTATAGCAAGATGTTTTCCTAAAATTATTGTTCCATCTACAAAGCCAGATAGCTCACCATCAATAATATTTTTTTTAAAAAAATCTATTTCTTCTATTTTTTCAGAGTCTATACCTCTTATTAAAACACCTTTAGCAGAATCGTTTCTCATCACAACAGCTTCGCCATTGTGTGTCTTAATAATTTTAAGACTTTTATATTCTTCTTGTAGTTTGTAATAAAATTCTTCACTAATGTTAGTGCTATAAGGCTTTATAGTTATGTGTGAGTTAAAACCTAAAATTTTTTCAGTAAGCTCAGTTCTGAAACCATTCATTACTGACATAACAATGATCAAAGTTGCAACACCAAGCATTATTCCTAAAAAGGAGAAAATTGAAATAACTTTTAAAAAACCTTCCTTTTTTTTAGGTCTAAGGTTTCTCGCTGTTATTAATTTTTCTACAGTGGTAAACAATTTAATTTTTCAAAATTTTAATAATTTTATTTAAATCCAACATCTGAGAATCTTTATCTATCTCTTTAAATTCAAATTCATCTTTTGTTGCTTTAGAACCGATAATAATTTGAAAAGGAATTCCAAGAAGATCGTGCTTCTTAAACTTATTTGATATATTTTCTTCAACATCATCTAATAGTACATCGATTCCTTTATTTTTTAGTTCTTGATAAACTTTCTTGGCCTTATCAAGGTTTGAATTATCATTTTTATTAATCGCAGGAATAATTACAACATCAAAAGGTGATACTGATTTTGGCCATTTCATTTTTTCATTTAAATATTTTGCCTCGATTATGGCTCCTACCAATCTAGAAACACCAATTCCATATGATCCCATTTTTACAAAAGTTTTTTTTCCGTCTTTAGAATCAACAGAACATCTCATTGGTTTCGAATATTTGTCACCAAAATAAAATATATGCCCAACTTCAATTCCTTTTGTTTGTAATTGATCTCCTTTTTTTACATTTTTATCAAAATCTTCCGATTTAAATTTATCATCTGTCACAGCATAGAATTTAGAAAAGTTATCTCTCATTTTTTTCAAAGATGCTTTGTCATTTTTGTACTCATCTATTGGAACATCAAATATTCTTTTGTCTGCAAAAATTTTGCTTTCTCCAGTGTCTGCTAAAATTACAAACTCATGAGAAAGATCACCTCCTATGGGACCGGTGTCTGCTTTCATGGGTATGGATTGTAAACCAAGACGTTGGAAAGTTTTTAAATATGCATAAAACATTTTATTGTATGATAAAACGGCATCATCTTCGTTTAGATCAAATGAGTAAGCATCTTTCATATAAAATTCTCTACATCTCATTACGCCAAATCTGGGTCTTAACTCGTCTCTAAATTTCCACTGTATGTGATAAAAAATTTGCGGCAATAATTTGTATGATTTAACACTAGACCTAAATATCTCTGTAATTTGCTCCTCATTTGTTGGTCCGTAGAGCATTTCTCTCTTCTGCCTATCTGATATTCTAAGCATTTCTTCACCGTAATCATCATACCGACCGCTCTCTTTCCATATATCTGCGGATTGTATGGTTGGCATCAACATTTCTTGGGCACCAATATTATTTTGCTCTTCCCTAACAATTTTTTCTATCTTCTTCATAATCTTGAAACCTAGTGGCAACCATGAATAAATTCCAGCTGACGATTGTCTTATCATTCCTGTTCTCAACATAAGTTGGTGCGACTTTATTTTTGCTTCTGCCGGTAAATCTTTTGTAATAGGAATAAATAATTTTGATAATAGCATTATAATCTTGCAATATTTATGTTGGTAAAAGGTTTTTTTCCAGTTTTGGCTTTAATAATTTTTCTACAATTTTGTTTTACTAATTCAATCAAATTTTTTTCTTGATTTCTATTTTTCATTGAAAATGTTCTGCAAGTGTTAAAAATTTCATCTTCCATTTCAAAAACAATTTTTTCATCAAAATTATGTTCTGGAATACCTCTGTACGATATTATCGGTTTATTTAACTTTCCGCTATTGCTTAATATAAGCGTAATTTCTAAATATCCGTTTTGAGATATATTCTTTCTTTCTTTAATTGAGGGAGAATTTTCTCCAACACCAATATTCCCATCTAAATACATTCTTCCAGATGGTGCCTTATCAACTATTTCAGGATTCTTACCAGGAAAAATTCTTATAATATCTCCGTTTTCAACTCTTAAAGCATGAGGAATTTGCATTTCTTTTGCAAATCTTATGTGTTCGTTCATATGCCTGTGTTCACCGTGCACAGGAATTATTGAGTTGGGTTTTACCCAATTATACATATCCTTTAAATCTTCTCTATTAGGATGACCTGATACATGAACAAAATCTGTTTCTTCGGTCACAAGCTCAATATCTTGTTTTACTATATCATTGTGTAATGAATATAGTTTTTTTTCATTGCCAGGAATTATTTTTGAAGAAAATATTATAGTATCATCTTTTTCTAAAAAAACATCTGGATGAATTCCTTTTACAATCCTTTTTAAAGCACCCATAGGTTCTCCTTGGCTACCGGTACATAAATATACAATTTTTTCTCTTGGAAATTTTTTAGAATCCCTAGGGTCTATTGGGTTTTTTACATTCTGTAAGTAACCACATTGTTTTGCTGCTTTAAAAATTCTATTCATTGATCTCCCAACTAAAGAAATCTCTCTATTAATTTTTTCTGCACAATAAAATACTGTCTCCATTCTCGCAACATTCGAAGCAAAAGATGTAACAACAATGCGTTTAGACTTAAGCGACATTATTTTCAAAAGACTCTCCCTAACATCCGATTCTGATCCTGCTCTCCCTGGACTAAAAATATTTGTTGAATCACAAATCATTGCAAGAACTTTGCTATTTCCAATTTCTTTAAGTTTTTTTTCATTTATTTTATCTCCAATTAAAGGGTTTGGATCCACTTTCCAATCTCCTGTATGCAATACTGTTCCGGACGGAGTTTTTATGCTCAAACCATTCGGCTCTAAAATGGAATGGGTTAAAGTAACAAATTCTATATCAAATGGACCAAGCTTAATATTACCATTTAATTTCACAATTTTTAAACTTGAAGTTATATCAATCTTTTTTTCTTTAAATTTTTCTTTTATCAGAACAGCTGTAAAAGGTGTCGCGTAGATATCACATTTTAAATCTGGCCAAATATGTGAGATAGCACCAATATGATCTTCATGAGCATGCGTTAGCACTATTCCGAGTAAGTCATCTTTTTTATCAATTATAAATCCTGGGTCAGGATAAATTAAATCAATACCAGGAATAGAATCGTCTGCAAAAGTTACTCCTGTATCAACTATAATCCATTTTTGATTAGTTTCGTTTCCATAGGCAAATAGATTCATGTTCATACCTATCTCTCCTGAGCCGCCAAGTGGGCAAAAAATTAATTCTTCTTTCTTCATATGAGAAAATCTTTATAAATCTTTATAATACCTTGCATGGTTATATCGTTTTCGATTTTTACTTTTTTAATTAATTTATTTTTAAAAAAATAAGAATAACCACCAGTTAATACTATTTTAAAATTTATGCCATTTTTTTTAACTATTTTTTTAATGATATTATTTATTAATCCTTCATAACCCCAAAAAAAACCAGAAGCCAAAGCTTCCTTTGTATTTTTTCCATAGTTTTTTGGATATTTTTTTAATTGGAACATTGGTAAAAGAGCTGTGGATGAAAATAGATTTTCAATAGAAAGTTTGATTCCAGGCGCTATAACTCCTCCGTCATAGCCACCTTTTTTTTTAATAACATCAAAAGTAGTTGCGGTTCCAAAATCTATCACAATACAGTTTGTTTTAAACTTATAGTATGCACCAATTGCATTGGCTATTCTGTCTGATCCTAGTTGAGAATACTTTTTTACTTTAAATTTCATAATTTTTTTTAAATTAAATTCTTTTATTTCAAAAACTTTTAACTTTTTTTTTTTAAAAATTTTTACAATCTTTTTGTAAACTTTTGGAACGACGCTAGAAAAAAGAACTTTCTTATTGGTATTTTTCTTTATCAAATGTCTTAACTTTCTTTTTAAATCTCTTTCCAAATTAGAATTTTTTGTTTGAAACAAATATGTGTTTATTACTTTAAAATTTTTGTTTATTTTGCAAATTTTTATATTTGTATTTCCTATATCGGCAATTAAATAATTCATTTTTTTAGCAACTTCTTATTAAATTTATAATTACGAAAAATAGTTTCATAGTTTTTTTTTAAACTTTTTAAGATCCTGGAGTTGTCTACTAATTTATTAGAAGACTCTAGTATTGATGTGCCTCTAAATGATTTTGTCTTAGGTGAAGAAACTGTGTTTATTCCAATTCCAATTATTAAAAAAAATTTTTTTTCGAATTGAATTAATTCCTGCAAAATACCACAAACTTTCCTATTTCTTATTAACAAATCATTTGGCCATTTAATTTTGACTTGTTGAGAAGAATATTCTTTTAATGTTTTTTTTACAATAAGAGGATTAATTAAAGAAAATTCCTTAAAATCAGGCATAGATTTCTTGAGCTCAAAAAATATACTTACAAAAAAATTTCCTTTGTGAGAAATCCATTTTTTTCCCATTGTTCCTCTGCCTTTTGTTTGAAAATTAGAAATAACAATTCCTTTTGAATTTTTCTTAGATCTAATGATTTTTATTGCTTCATCATTTGTGCTTTTTACACAATTAAATTTGATTAGTTTTAATATCATTAAAAAATACTAATATTTGAAACAATTTCATTTAAAATAGACGGATATATAAAAAATGAAACCAATAAAACACAACTTAAAACTATTGGGCCATGAATTTTGTAGTCTACAAATTTTTCAAAAGGTTTTTTAGGTTCGTCAAAATACATAATTTTTATAATCCTTATATAATAAAAAGCAGACAAAACTGTTGTTACTAAACCAATTATAGCTAAAGTATACATTTCACTCTCAATAACGGCCATAAAAATATAAAATTTTGCAAAAAAACCTGCCAAAGGAGGAATTCCGGCTAGAGAAAATAATATAATTAATAGTCCAAAAGACATCATGGGATGATTTTTTGAGACACCAGATAGTTCTTCTATTTCTTCTACGTATTTTCCATCTCTCTTCATCAAAAGTATGCAAGCAAAAGCACCTATATTCATAACTATATAAATTGAAATATAAATTAATGTGCTTTTAAATCCGTTTTCTGTTCCCGCTGCTATTCCTGCAATAGCATAACCTATATGACCTATTGAGCTGTAAGCCATAAGCCTTTTAATATTTGTTTGTCCTATTGCAGCAACCGCACCCAAAATCATTGAAGCTATGGACATGAAAACTAATATATACTGCCATTGATTTAAAACATCTCGGAAAGGCAAATACATAAATTTTATAAATATAGCGATGCCTGCTGCCTTTGGAACCACAGAAAAAAAGCTCGTTACAGAAGTTGGGGAACCCTGATATACATCTGGTGTCCACATATGAAAAGGTACCGCTGAAACTTTGAAAGCAAGACCAACAAGTATGAAAACCATTCCAAAAATTGTGCCAACATTAAAATCTTTACTATTTGCTATCTCTTCAAAATTAGTTGAACCAGTAAAACCGTATATTAGAGAACACCCATACAAAAGAAGACCAGAGGAAAGTGCGCTTAGAACGAAATACTTAACACCTGCTTCTGAGGATTTTATATTGTCTCTATCTATAGAGGCTAAGATGTAAAGCGCCAACGACTGCAATTCTAACCCCATATAAAACAAAATGAGGTCATTAGAACTGACCATAATAAACATCCCTAGAATCGATAAAAGAATAATAATTGGATATTCAAATTTGTTGTTCTTTATATCTACGATATATTTTTTTGACATCAGTAGAACAAAAAAGGTAGAGATCAAAATTAAAATCTTCGAATATAAAGAAAATCTATCAATAGTAAAACTTTCGCTAAAAATTTTTATGGACTCACTGTCCCCGCTTAAAATTATCAAAATGATTAAAATAATCACAAAAAGTGAAAGCCTGTAAATTATCTCAAAACTATTTTTTATAAAAACACCAATCATTAATAAAGAAAATATAGAAATTGATAAAAAAATTTCAGGAATTAAAAATTTTATAGCTAGCATATGTTTATTTTAAAGTAATCCTCTTGGTGATTTCTAAGTTGTAATTATTGATTAGGTTGTCAACGGATACTTTCATTGTTTCCAAAAGCGGGTCGGGATAAAATCCAAAAAATAATACCGTAATACACAAAACAACAAGTATAGAACCCTCTGACAAGTTAACATCTTTGATTTTTTTTAATTGAATATTTTCTAATTTGCCAAATATTACCCTCTTGTAAAGCCAAAGGATATATGCTGCTGCAAGTATAACTCCAATGCTTGCTAAAATTGCTACTAAAAAGTTTACCTTAAATGTCCCTACTAAAACTAAAAATTCTCCAACAAAACCACTGGTTCCAGGTAATCCTAATGTTGCCAAAGCAAAAACCATAAAAAGAAAAGAATATTTTGGTAATATGTGAACAACCCCTCCATATGATTTGATTAACCTAGAATGTGTTCTGTCATAAAGAACCCCTACACATAAAAAAAGTGCTGCGGAAATTAATCCATGGCTAAACATTTGGATTATACTTCCTTCAACACCTTGTTTATTAAAGGTAAAAATTCCCATTGTAACAAAACCCATATGAGCGACTGAGGAATATGCAATTAATTTTTTCATATCATCTTGCATTAGTGCCACTAACGAAGTGTAAATCACTGCTATAACACTTAAAGTAAAAATTAACGGAGTGAAGTACTCTGAAGCAAATGGAAACATTCCAATCGAAAATCTTAGAAAACCGTAACCGCCCATTTTTAATAAAATTGCTGCCAGTATAACTGAACCTGGTGTGGGTGCTTCAACATGAGCATCTGGTAACCATGTGTGTACAGGCCACATTGGCAACTTAACCGCAAAAGAACTAAAGAAAGCCAGCCACAATAAATATTGAAACTCTTGTGGAATTTTAATTTCATAAATCTGAGTTACATCTGTTGTTCCGGTAATCCAATAAATTGCAATGATTGCAACAAGCATCAAAACAGATCCTAAAAGAGTAAATAAGAAAAATTTAAAAGCCGAATAAACTTTTCTAGGGCCTCCCCAGATACCAATAATTAAAAACATAGGTATTAAACCGGCTTCAAAGAAAAGGTAAAAAACTACCAGGTCTAAAGAGCAAAAAACTCCTATCATAAAAGTTTCTAAAACTAGAAGTGCAATAAGAAATTCTTTTAATCTGGTTTTTACGCTGTTAATACAAGAGATAATACAAATTGGGGTAATAAAAGCGGTTAAAAGAATAAATAAAATGGAAATACCATCTATTCCAAATTTAAATTTTATGAAACCGCTTATCCAACTAATTTCTTCAACAAATTGAAAATCAGAAATTTTGTTATCAAATGTATACCACAAAAACAAAGTAATAAAAAAATTTACAAAACTTGTAAAAATAGATATATAAACTGCCCCGGTATTGCCTTGTCCCTTTTCACTTCGTGTTAAAAGTACAAAAAAGGCACCTATCAAAGGTAAAAAAGTAATTGAAGATAATATTGGAAAGTTCATTTGTAAAAAATAAAAATAGTTAGTAATAAAGATAATCCTATTAGCATAACAAATGCATAATCGTAGATATATCCGGTTTGAAATTTAGTAGCTTTTTTTGAAATAATTTTTACTATTTTTGAAATACCATCTGGTCCGAATCGATCTATAGTTTTTATATCGCCTGATTTCCAGAAAAATGATCCTATCGCTTTGACGGGCTTTACAAAAATTGAATTGTATAGTTCATCAAAGTACCATTTATTTAATAAAAACTTATAAACCAATTCGTTTTTAATTTTAATTCTTTCTAAAAGTTTATCGTTTTTAATATACAAAGAGTAAGATAAAGGAATCGCTAAAGTAACTAAAATTGGTGTGGTATATAGTAACCACATAGGTATATGTGAATGATTAAATGCCTGAAGTATTAATATTGAGTCTTTCCAAAAATCAACATAATGATGTCCAATTAAAAAATCTTTAAATAGAAAACCTGCGAAAATAGAACCTAATATCAAAATGGCTAATGGAAAAATTATAACCATTCCTGATTCATGTATTTCTGATTTTGATAGATGCTCATTATTAAATTTCCCATGAAAAGTTTTTAAAATTAGTCTCCAAGAGTAAATTGCTGTCAAAAGAGCAGTGATTATTCCTATCGAAGCAGCAAAATAACCAATATTTGTTCCTTTTAAGTAAGCAAATTCTATTATTGCATCTTTTGAGTAGTAACCTGATAAAAAAGGAAACCCGGTAAGAGCTAATGTTCCTACTATCATGGCAATCCATGTGAAGGGCATTTGTTTCCATATCCCTCCCATATTCCTTATGTCTTGTTCGTCATTTAAAGAATGAATTACAGATCCAGATCCTAAAAATAATAGAGCTTTAAAAAAGGCATGTGTAAATAAATGAAATATTGCTACATGATAAGCGCCTACACCGGCTGCAAAAAACATGTATCCTAATTGACTACATGTGGAATATGCAATTATCCTTTTTATATCATTTTGAACTATAGCAACTGATGCTGCAAAAAATGCGGTTAACATACCAATTATTGCAACAAAATTTAAAGCAACTTGAGAATATTCAAAAATTGGAGAACATCTTACGACTAAAAATACTCCAGCAGTAACCATGGTTGCAGCATGAATTAAAGCTGATACTGGTGTTGGGCCCTCCATAGCATCTGGTAGCCATGTATGTAAGAAAAATTGAGCTGATTTTCCCATTGCTCCCACAAATAAAAATAAGCAAATGAGTGTAATTAAATTTGAATTAAATCCTAAAAAATTAATTTTCTCTTGGGAAAATTCAGGAACTAATTGAAAAACCTCATTGTAGTTTAATGTTCCAAAAAACATAAATATAAGAAATATTCCTATAGCAAAACCAAAATCTCCTACTCTATTTACTATAAAAGCTTTTATTGCTGCATTGTTTGCTGAATCTTTTTTGTACCAAAATCCAATTAATAAATACGAACATAAACCAACGCCTTCCCATCCAAAAAATAATTGTAAAAAATTGTCTGATACAACTAACACCAACATGGAAAAAGTGAATAATGACAGGTATGACATAAACCTTGGTTTGTTAGGATCGTGATTCATATATCCAATTGAATAAATATGAACCAAGGCTGAAACAACAGAGACTACAACTAACATGATTGAACTTAGAGGATCTATGTTTATTGACCAATTAACTACAAAATTTCCTGAAGCTATCCATTGATATATTAAATAGTTTCCGTAAGTTCCGTGAAAGATTCCATTGTAAAATAATACAATTGATAAAATTGCAGATACACAAACAAGGAATGTTGTAAGCAATTGAGAAGTAAGATCACCAAAATATTTTGCTAAATACCCAAAAATTGCTCCTACTAAAGGTAAAAATAAAATTGCGTATTCCATTTAGCCTTTCATCTCATCTATTTCTTCAACTCTTATTGAGCCCTTGTTTCTGTAATAAGCTACAATAATAGCTAGACCTATGGCAGCTTCAGCTGCTGCAACAGTCAAAATTAACATTGTAAATATTTGTCCACTTATGTCCTGAAGATAAATTGAAAATGAAACAAGATTTATATTAACAGCTAAAAGTATGAGCTCTACTGACATCAGAATAACAATTACATTTTTTCTATTTAAAAAAATTCCTAACGTTCCCAAAGAAAAAATAACGGCTCCAAGAGTAAGATAGTGACCTAATCCAATTTCAATCATCAAATTTTACTCCTTTATCAAATTCAACATCGACTAATTCCACTGAGTCCTCACGTTCTCGTGAAACCTGTTTAAAATAACTTTGTGTTTTAACCCCTTCTCTCTTCCTAAAAGTCAAAACTATTGCTCCAATCATCGCTAGTAATAATATTATTCCGGAGATCTGAAATAAATGTATATACTCTGTATACATTACATTTCCAATTGCGTGAGTGTTTGTAAATTCTTTATCAAATGATAAAAACTTTGTTTCGGAAAAGGTGTCTCTATATTTCCAGCCTCCAACAATAACGATAAGTTCTAATAGAATGACTGATCCTACAATCAGTCCTGTTGGAATATGATTAGATTTTTTAGTACCTCTAAACCAAGAGGATTTTTGTTCTGTTACATTCATTAACATTACAACAAATAAAAACAAAACAGCCACCGCTCCAACATAAACAATTAACATCATCATGCCTAGAAACTCTGCGCCAATCATTATGAATAGACAAGCAATCGAAATAAAATCTAGTATCAAAAAAAATACAGCATGAACGGTGTTCCTTGAAACTATAACAAAAATTGCTGATACAATCGCAATTACAGAAAAAAAATAAAAAAATAATGCGTGTGCTATCATTTGTATCTATCTGTATGGCTTATCTAATTTGATGTTTTCTGCCAAAACAGACTCCCAACGGTCTCCGTTTTCTAATAATTTTTCTTTGTTGTAGTAAAGTTCTTCTCTTGTTTCTGTTGAAAATTCAAAATTTGGCCCTTGAACAATTGCATCAACTGGACATGACTCTTCGCATAGTCCGCAATAAATACATTTGATCATATCAATATCATATCTTGTTGTTTTTCTACTGCCGTCAGGTCTTTCTTCGTTCTCAATTGTTATTGCTTGAGCAGGACAGACGGCCTCGCACAATTTGCAAGCAATACATCTTTCTTCTCCATTTGGATATCTACGTAGGGCGTGTTCACCTCTAAACCTCGGGCTTATTTTTCCTTTTTCAAAAGGATAATTTATTGTTTTTTTCTTTTTTAGAATTTCTTTGATGGCAATAATTATTGCTTTAACAAACTCAGATAAAAATATTATTTTAAAAAATCTATTTAATTTCATTAAAAATTATCATTTAGGTAATAAGTCAAAGTAAACTAAAAAACTCGCAGTCAAGACGACATATAATAAAGAAAAGGGTAAAAACACTTTCCACCCTAACTTCATTAATTGATCATACCTGTATCTCGGTACTATTGCCTTAATGATTGCAAACATAAAAAATAATAATAAAATTTTAAATATCATCCAAAAAACACCTGGAATAATATTAAATGGATAAATATCTATTGGAGATAACCATCCGCCAAGAAAAAGAATTGAGCCAAGAGCACACAATAATAAAATATTTGCATATTCTCCCAACCAAAACATTGCGTACATCATTCCTGAGTATTCAGTTTGATAGCCGGCAACAAGTTCCGCCTCTGCTTCTGGTAAATCAAAAGGTGGACGATTTGTTTCTGCTAAAGCAGATATAAAAAAAATTACAAACATTGGAAATAAAGGAACCACAAACCATAGTTTTTCTTGAGCTAAAACAATATCTTTTAAATTTAAAGAACCAACACAAAGTAGTACGTTAATAATTATTATCCCAATTGAAACTTCGTAAGAAACCATTTGAGCTGCAGATCTAATAGATCCTAAAAAAGGATATTTTGAGTTTGATGCCCAACCACCCATAATAATTCCATAGACTCCCAAAGAAGATATAGCAAAAATATACAAAACACCCACATTGATATCTGCAATAATTATTCTTTCACTTAATGGAATAACTGACCAAGCTGACAAGGCTAATGTCATTGTCACAATCGGAGCAAGAATAAATACGATTTTGTTAGCACTTGCGGGAATTATAATTTCCTTGAATATATATTTTAAGGCGTCTGCTACTGTTTGGAACAAACCAAAAGGTCCAACAACATTTGGGCCTTTTCTTTTTTGTACAAAACCCCAAACTCTCCTATCAAACCAAACAATTAATGCTACTGATATAAGCAAAGGTATCAATAACAATAAAATTTTGTAAGTTTCATTATAAATTGTGTAGATAAATTCCATAATTAAGTTCCCGTTTGGTTTTTTAAGTTTTTTGATCTTGCTGCTCTACAATCGCTCATAGTTTTTGAGGATCTTGCGATAGAATTACTAAAGTAATAGTCAATTGCTTTGATCAATACAGATTCGTTAGTAAAGCTACCTATTTCTGAGTTTTCTTGACTTATTTTTGTTTTTGGCAAAACATCAAAATCGGAATGATCTTTTATTTTTTTTAAAGTATTATCTCTCAGTTCTTTAAAATTTTTAAACAAATCTTGATTGTTTAAATGTCTAGAAATTAAGTTAAAAATTCTCCAGTCTTCTTTAGCAACACCTGGAGGATAGGTGGATTTTATAGATTTTTGTAATCTACCTTCTAAATTTATAAATAATCCATTTTGCTCGGTAAATGCAGGACTTGGTAAAATAATATCGGCAATTTGGGCAGTACGATCACCATGACTACCTTGGTAAATAATGAACTCATCTTTTTTTGTAAAGTCTAAATTATCTGAACCAACCAAATAAAGTAAACTGAATTGATGGTTATTTAGTTTGTTAAAAAATTCAAAATTATTTTTTTTACTTATTTTTAAAAAACCTATATCTATAGCGCCTATAGATGATGCGTTTTGTATAAGAATATTAAAAGCGTTCCATTTTTCATTAATAAAATTGTTGTCTAGTAAAAATTTTTTAATACTTTCAAGAATAAATTGACCAGACTCTAATTCTAGTGCAGATTCTCCAATAATAATTATTGGTTTTTTAGATTTCAAAAATATTTCACTGGCTTTATTTTGTTTGTTTACAAATTTCTTTATATCTTCGGTCGTATTTCCGACTATTGTGTAGTCATAAGTCAAATCCCCAGGATTTCCAAAAGATAATATAGATGTTTTTTTGTTTACAAAATTTTTTCTAATTCTTGCATTAACCATCGTTGCTTCATGTCGAGGATTTGATCCGACAAGAACTATACAATCCGATTCTTCTATACCTTTTATAGAAGTGTTAAATATGTAATTTATTTTGTTTTCAGGATTTATATAGAAAGGTTTTTCTCTAAAATCATAATTATTAACGCCTATTGAATCTAACAATGATTTAAAAGAATTTATAGTTTCCATGCTTTGCATGTCGCCTACATGAGCAGCTACTAGATTTTTTTCTGTTTCTTTAATTTTGGAACAAACAATATTTATAATTTCATCCCAAGTGCTCTCTACTAGCTTTCCATTTTCTCTTTTATAAGGTTTGTCTAGTCTTTGTTTTAATAAACCATCACAAGCATATCTGGTTTTATCTGAAATCCATTCTTCATTAATATTATTATTTAACCTTGGTAAAATTCTTTTTACTTCCCAGCCATAGGTGTCCACTCTGATATTTGATCCAACCGAATCCATTACGTCTATGGTTTCTGTTTTTTTTAATTCCCAAGGTCTAGCTTCAAAAGCATACGGTTTTGACGTTAAAGCTCCAACTGGACAAAGATCAATTACATTTGCTGATAATTCTGATTCCATTGATTTTTCTAAATACGTAGTAATTTCCATATTTTCTCCTCTTCCAATAGCTCCCAGTTCTGTAACTCCACCCACTTCTGTTGCAAATCTCACACATCTGGTACAATGAATACATCTTGTCATTATAGTTTTAATTAACGGACCCATATATTTGTCTTTTACTTCTCTTTTATTTTCCTTAAATCTTGATTTATCAAAACCGTAATAAAGAGATTGATCTTGCAAATCACATTCTCCACCTTGATCACAAACTGGACAATCTAGTGGATGGTTCGCTAACAAAAATTCCATTACACCTTTTCTTGCTTTTTCAACCATGCTTGTATTGGTCTTTATGTTCATTCCATCAGTAGCCGGCATAGCGCATGAAGCTATAGGTTTTGGGGATTTTTCCATCTCAACCAAACACATTCTACAGTTCCCCGCTATTGACAAACGCTCATGATAGCAAAATCTTGGAATTTCAAATCCAGCTAACTCGCATGCCTGTAAAACGGTCATTCCATTTTCAAATTCTATTTCCTTGTCATTTATAATTATTTTGGGCATATTTATTTTTCCAACAAATGTTGATCCACTAAGTAAGGAATATCCCTTTTCTTTTTAATAAGAGGTTCAGAAAAACATCTCTTGTCTATCTCTTTTCTAAAATGTCTTAGAAGACCTTGAACTGGCCAGGCCGATCCCTCTCCAAACGCACATATTGTATGACCTTCAATTTGTTTTGTAACATCAGACAATAAATCAATATCCTTAAAGGTTGCTTCCCCTTTTGCTGTTCTTTCAAGAATTCTCCACATCCATCCTGATCCTTCTCTGCATGGTGTACACTGTCCGCAACTTTCGTGTTTATAAAACTTTGCTATTCTAGCCATGCATTTAACTATGTCTTGATCTTTGTTAATCACAACTACGCCTGCTGTTCCTAAGCCACTTTTGGCTGCAATTAATGAATCAAAATCCATTTTTATTGTTTCACATGTTTCTTTTGGAATAAGTGGCATTGAAGAACCTCCTGGAATAATTGCTTGTAAATTTTTCCAACCACCAGTCACTCCTCCTGCGTGTTTCTCTACGAGTTCTTTTAAAGAAATTCCCATTTCTTCTTCAACGTTACATGGGTTATTTACATTTCCAGAAATACAAAATATTTTTGTTCCCGTATTTTTTGGGCGTCCAATAGATGCAAACCATTTAGCTCCTTTTCTTAATATAGTTGGAACAACTGCAATTGTTTCAACATTGTTTACTATTGTTGGACATCCATATAATCCAACCAAAGCCGGAAAAGGGGGTTTTAGTCTAGGCTGTCCTTTATTACCTTCAAGACTTTCGAGTAATGCTGTTTCTTCACCACAAATATATGCCCCTGCACCAAAATGAATATGGATGTCCAAATCCCAACCAGAATTACATGCATTTTTACCAATGAATTTTTTTTCATAAGCCTCATCTATTGCTTTTTGAAGTCTTCTTCCTTCATTAAAATATTCACCTCGGATATATATGTAACAAGTGTGTGCATTAACTGCAAAAGATGTAATTAAACAACCTTCAATTAATTTTTGGGGTTCAAACCTCATTATATCTCTATCTTTACAAGTTCCAGGCTCTGACTCGTCAGCGTTAATAACTAGGTAGTGAGGGCGCGAACCAACTTTTTTGGGGGCAAATGACCATTTGACACCTGTTGGAAAACCCGCTCCACCTCTTCCTCTTAATTCTGACGTTTTAATTTCATTAATAATCCACTCTCTTCCTTTTGAAATTATATCTTTTGTGTTAGACCAATCACTTCTTTTTAAAGATTCTTCAAGAGTCCAGCCCAGATTGTTGTATAAATTTTTAAAAATTTTATCTTCTTCTTTAAGCATTATTTGTTCCATTAATTTTGTTTTCATTTTTTTCAGGAGCGCTACTCTTTCGACCCCTATAAGAACCAGGCTTTAAAGGCTTGTTTTCCGTCAATGAATCCACAATTTTTTCCATACTATTCTTATCTAAATCTTCGTAATAATCATTGTTTATCTGAATCATTGGGGCATTTACACATGCTCCCAAACACTCGACCTCGGTCCAGGAACATAAACCGTTTTTTGATATTGTTTCCTTATTTTCAGAAATTTTATCCTGGCAAACTTTTACAATTTCATTTGCTCCTCTCAGGAGACATGGGCTGGTAGTACACACTTGTACAAAATATTTTCCTACAGGGGCCAAATTATACATGGTATAAAAAGTAGCCACTTCATATACGTTCACATACGGCATAGACAAAAATTTTCCTATATATTTTAATGCAGCTAATGGTATCCAATTATCATTTTGATTTTGTGCTAAATACAATAGTGGCATCACTGCACTTTTTTTTCTTCCTTCTGGGTATTTTTTTAATATGTTGTTTGCTAATTCTAAATTTTCTTTTGTAAATTCAAATGTTTCTGGCTGTTTATCATGTACTTTTTTCAAGCTCATCTATCTACCTCACCAAAAACAATATCTAATGAACCTAGAACCGCTGGAACATCAGCTAACATATGACCTCGAATTAAATAATCCATAGCTTGTAGGTGGGAAAATCCTGGTGCCCTTATTTTGCATCTATAGGGTTTATTGCTCCCATCAGATATTAAATAAACTCCAAACTCTCCTTTTGGAGCTTCAACAGCACAATAAACTTCACCCTTTGGTACTCTGTAACCTTCTGTAAAAAGCTTGAAGTGATGAATTAATGCTTCCATTGATTGTTTTATTTCTTCCTTCTTAGGTGGAGATATTTTTCCATCAACTGTTTTTATTGGTCCTATAGGTATTTGTTTAATACATTGTTTTATTATTTTTACACTTTCTCGCATCTCTTCGATTCTGCACAAATATCTGTCATAACAATCTCCGTTTTTTCCTATGGGTATTTTAAAATCTAAATTTTTATAACATTCATAAGTTTGGGACTTTCTTAGATCCCAAGGAACACCCGATCCTCTTAACATTACTCCTGAAAAACTATATGCTAACGCATCTTCTTTGGTCACAACTCCGATCTGAACATTTCTTTGTTTAAAAATTCTATTGTCAGTTAAAAGATTTTCCAGATCATCTATCGTCTTTGGAAATGTTTCACAAAATTTTCCTATATCTTTTAAAAGATCGCCTGGTATATCTTGGTGAACTCCTCCTGTTCTAAAATAATTTGCATGTAACCTTGATCCTGACGCTCTTTCATAAAAAGTCATCAGAGTTTCTCTCTCTTCAAAACCCCATAGGGATGGGGTTAGGGCACCAACATCTAAGGCTTGTGTAGTGATATTTAATAAATGACTTAAAATTCTACCAATTTCACAAAAAATAACTCTCAGATATTGGGCTCTTATAGGAACTTCAATTTTCAGTAATTTTTCAGTTGCTAATGCAAAAGCGTGCTCTTGATTCATTGGGGCAACATAATCCAATCTATCAAAGTAAGGTAATGCCTGTGTGTAGGTTTTGTGTTCAATTAACTTTTCTGTTCCTCTATGAAGTAAACCAATATGCGGGTCAGCTTTTTCCACAATCTCACCGTCTAACTGAAGTATAAGTCTAAGCACTCCATGAGCCGCTGGATGTTGTGGACCAAAATTTAAATTCATTGTTTTTTTCTTTTTACTCATTTTTGTTTTCTCGTTTTATTTGTTTCATATACTTTGTTCCTTCCCAAGGGCTATCAAAATCAAAATCTCTATAATCTTGTTCTAGTTTTACTTGTTCATAGATAACTTTTTTATCTTTCTCGCTGTACCTAACCTCGTTAAAACCAGTAAGAGGAAAATCTTTTCTCAGTGGATATCCATTAAAACCATAGTCGGTCAATATTCTTCTAAGATCTGGATGATTTTTAAATTTAATTCCATACATATCGAAGGCTTCTCTTTCCATCCAGTTTGCTGAAGGATAGATTTTAGTTATTGATGGAATTTTTTCTTCGATATTAAAACTAATTGATATTTTGACTCTTGAATTGTTTTCGTGACTCAAAAGCAAATAATAAATTTTAAATCTTTTCTCTTCATTTGGATAATCTACGGGAACAATATCAATTAGCTGTTTAAATTTACATTGAGTGTTTGACTTCAAAAATAAAAGAACGGAATGTAAATTTTTAGACTCAGTGCTTACTAATAATTCATTATTTTCTATTAATGAACTATTTATTTTTGTAGTTAGTTCTGAGTTTAACAGTTTATTTAGATCTGCTAATTCCATTGTAAAAATTATCTTTTTTGAGTTCCTTCTCTTCTAATTTTTTTTTGAAGTTGAAGGATACCGTATAATAGAGCTTCTGCCGATGGTGGACATCCTGGAACATAAATATCTACCGGCACTATCCTGTCACAACCTCTAACAACAGAATATGAATAATGGTAATATCCACCTCCATTGGCACAGCTTCCCATAGATATAACGTATCTTGGTTCTGGCATTTGATCATAAACCTTTCTCAAAGGAGCTGCCATTTTGTTTGTTAATGTTCCTGCAACAATCATAACGTCAGATTGTCTTGGTGAAGCTCTAGGAGCCGCACCAAATCTTTCAAGATCATATCTAGGCATTGAAGTTTGCATCATTTCAACTGCACAGCAAGCCAAGCCAAAAGTCATCCAGTGTAAAGAGCCTGTTCTTGCCCAATTAATCAAATTTTCAGAGGAGGTTGTAACAAATCCTTTTTCGCTAAAATCTTTTGCAATTTTTCTAAATTCTTCAGGAATTTGTTTTTCTTTTTCTTTGAAATTTAAAAACCCTATTCCCATTCTAAGGCTCCCTTTTTCCATTCATAAATAAATCCTATTGTTAAAATAAATAAAAAAATCATCATTGAATAAAAGCCTAGAAGCCCTATGTTTCCCAAAGATACTGACCATGGAAATAAAAAAGCTATTTCTAAATCGAAAATTATAAAAAGAATTGCAACCAAATAAAATCTAACATCAAACTCTGATCTTGCACTATCAAAAGCTTCAAACCCACACTCGTAGGCTGATAACTTTTCTGGATCAGGGTTTTTAGGAGAAAAAGCAAAATTAACAGCTATAAAACCAATGCTTAAAGCTAAAGCTATAAACAGAAAAATCGCAATAGATAAATACTCTAATAAAAAATCAAAAAACATTGTTTAACAATATGTACCCCAATACATTTTAGCTTGGAGATTTTCATATTAATTTACTTTATTAATTATATATCAACCAAGATACAAGTGTATAGATGTCAGATATTCACACTATCGTTAGTTTAGATGAAAATGATTATCAACAAGTGGCGGGAGTGACGGGACTCGAACCCGCGACCTCCTGCGTGACAGGCAGGCGCTCTAACCAACTGAGCTACACCCCCACTGGTGGGCGGTAAAGGACTCGAACCTATGACCCTCTCGGTGTAAACGAGATGCTCTACCAACTGAGCTAACCGCCCCAAATAAGCAGATCAGACATATACAATATTAAATTTGCAATGTAAAAACTAAAAAAAAATTAATGTAAATTGACCTATATTAAATGTATTATCTTTAGCTATGATTATTCAGTGTTCATCTTGTGATAAGAAATTTAATGTGCCTGATTCAGCAATTACTGCTGCTGGAAGACTTGTGCAATGTAGTTCTTGTGGAAATAAATGGACTCAATATCCCTTAAAGGCTAAACCAAGGCCTGTAAGTCCAGTTTCAACACAGGTAAAAGCAAAACCAAAGAAAAGAGTAGATAAGAGAAAAAATCCAGTTCCTTACTCGAAAGAGTATATGCAGCAAAAATGGGGAACTTCGGTACAAAGTTATGCTTTACAAAAAGGTTTGTCAAAAAATCCAAAGGCATTAGCAAAAGCAAAAACCTCAAAAAAAACACAAAAACAAAAATCTACTCAAGTTATGGAAAAGCCAGGATTTGGATTTTTTAACTATATCATTACATATTCTGTTATATTCATTTTTTTAGTTGGTATTTTAAAATTTGAAAGAGGTAGGCTTGGAAGAAAATTTCCTGCTCTTGAGCCCTATATTGATCATTTCTTTGAATCACTTGAAATCTTTAAAATACTCATTTTAGATTTTTTTAGATAAAATTTAATGAAAGAAAATCAGTCTTCATTATGGTCACCAAATGAAGAGATCAAAAAAAATTCCAATCTTGGGCATTTTTGCAAGTATCTGAATAAAAAAAATCTTCTCAAATACAGTGAAAGTTTTAAAAATCTCTGGAAATGGTCAGTCAACAATCCCGAGATTTTTTGGTCAGAAGTTTGGGATTTTACAAAAATTAAGGGATTCAAAGGAAAAAAAATTATAAAAAAAAACAAAATATTTTATAAAAATATTTTTTTTCCAGATTCAAAATTAAATTACGCTGAAAATCTTTTGCCTAAAAAAAATGAAGAAATTGCTCTTAATTTTCTTTCTGAAAGTGGTATAGAAAAAAAAATTACATGGAAAGAACTATATGAAAATGTCTGTAAGTTTTCTCATTTTTTAAAAAAAATAAATTTAAAAGAAAAGGATAGAGTTGCTGCATACGTACCAAATGCGATTGAAACAATTACTTCTTTTTTGGCAACATCTAAAAATGGGTTAATTTGGTCTTCATGCTCGCCAGATTTTGGGTCTCAAGGTGTTATTGATAGATTTCTTCAAATAAAACCGAAAGTTTTAATAACTTCTGATTATTATTTTTATAATGGAAAAAAAATAAATATTTTAGAAAAAATACCGGAAATTTTAAAAAAAATTAAATCGATTAGAAAAGTAATCGTTTTTCCTTATTCAGGTCAATTTGAAAACAAAATAAATTTAAAATACATTAATTTTAATTCTGTAATTAAAGATTCTAAAATTGATTCAAATTTTAAAAAATTTAATTTTAATCATCCTCTCTATATACTGTATTCAAGCGGGACAACTGGAGTTCCAAAGTGCATTACACATGGAGCGGGAAATGTTCTTATTGAACATAATAAAGAATTTTCTTTGCACTGTAATGTATCTAATAATTACAAAATTTTTTATTACACTACCACGGGGTGGATGATGTGGAATTGGTTAATTGGAGGATTATCATCTGGTGCAAGTGTATATTTATATGATGGATCTCCAACCTATCCATCAAAAGATTCTTTAATAAAATTTTGTTCAGAAAAAAAAATTAACTTATTTGGTGTTAGCGCAAAATATATTGATTTCCTAAAAAAAGAAAATTTAAACTTTAAGAATTTAAATTTATCAGAACTAAAAATCATTGCTTCTACTGGTTCTCCTTTAGTTAAAGAAAGTTTTGAATATGTTTATAAAAATATTAAACAGAATGTTCATTTAACATCCATAAGTGGTGGTACAGACGTAGTAGGTTGTTTGGTATTGGGAAATATTTTTTCTGATGTCTACCCAGGTGAAATACAAGGCGAAAGTCTGGGTATAGATGTTGATGTATTTGATGAAAAAGGAAAAAAATTAATTCAAAATAAAAAGGGCGAATTGGTTGTTAAAAAACCATTTCCGACAATGCCTATAAAATTTTGGAATGACCCGGGTGATAAAAAATTTAAAAAAGCATATTTTTCAAAATACAAAAATATTTGGCATCATGGAGATTTTATCCAAAAAACTTCTAAAGATGGATTTATTATACTTGGAAGATCTGATGCAACACTAAACCCTGGCGGTGTAAGAATAGGAACTGCAGAAATATATAGACAAGTTGAAAATATAGAATTTGTTCGTGAAAGTTTAGTTGTAGGACAAGACTCAAATGATGATGTAAAAATAATATTGTTTGTGATTCTAAATGGAAAAAAAGAACTTAATAGTGAAGATATAAAATTTATTAAAAATGAAATAAGAAAGAATTGCTCTCCTAAGCATGTGCCTCATAAAATTATACAGGTAAATGAAATACCAAGAACAAAAAGTGGAAAAATTGTAGAATTGGCAGTAAGAAAAGCTATACATGGAGAAAAAATTGAAAATTTACAAGCTCTAGTAAATCCAAATAGTCTAAATTTTTTTAAAAAACTTTATAAAGATAATTTAATCAATGAATGAAAAATATAAAGTCCCTGATATTTTAGAAGCTGTAGATGTTCTTCTAAATAATAATAAAGAAAAACCTTTAATACTTGAAAATAAGGAAGAAAAACCTTTAATGCTCAAAGAGAAAAAAGAGAAACCCTTAAAGTTAACAAATCAAGTTGAAAATCTGAAAAAAGAACTACAGAGCGTACCAAAAGACACTGAAAAAATTATTCTGCAAGCAGAAAAATATTTAAAAAAATAGCTTAAACTTCTAAATCTTTTATGCTTACAAAATTGTCAGAAAGTTTAGCGTTATTTTTTTTAATATCTTCGTAAAAATTCCAGGCCAGTACAAGAATTGTATTATTTTTATCTACAATCTTATTTTTGTTTACAATTGGAATGTTTACTCCTGGAACAAATTTTCCATGTTTTAATTTATTGTCTTCCACGATGAAATCTATTTCTGATGAAACACCGAAAAAATTTAATGCTGTTGTTGCTTTCGCAGGAGATCCATAACCGATTAGTTTTTTTCCATTTAATTTCAGTTTTTTAATATTTTTTTTAACATTTTTTTGAATTGTATAAATTTTTTCTGCAAAATCTTTGTAAGTTGAATATCTTTTTAAACCAAATTTTTCTTCTTCATCAAGCAAAATTTTAACACTTTTGTCTATTTTTGATTTTTTATCTTTTTTTATATAGACTCTTAAAGATCCCCCGTGAGTATTTATCTTTTCGGCCCTAACTATTTTTGCATTAAATTGCTTAAAGAAATTCACTAGGGAAGTTAGAGACCAATAATTATAATGCTCATGATAAATATTATCAAAAGTAAGGTCTTTGAGAGTGTTAAGTAAGTACTGCACCTCTATAATTATAGTTCCGCTATTTTTTAAAAGTTTGAGCATACATGTTGCCATTTCTTTTAATTTATCTGAGTGAGCAAATACGTTCGATGCAAGAATAATATCTGCGTTCTTTTTAATTTTTTTTAAACTCTTTTCTTCTAAAAAGCAGTTAATGGTTTTAATTTTGTTCTTGTTGGCTAATTTGGCTAGATTTTTTGCTGGTTCTACTCCTAAAATATTTTTAAAACCTTTATCTCTAAATGGCTTTAATGCTACACCATCATTACTTCCAATATCAATTATGTAAGACTTTTTTGACGATAATTTAAATTCCTTAATATATTTATTAGCTGCTTCAATAAAGTGTTTTTTAAAAGTGTCAGATACTGAAGAAAGGTATAGATAATTGGAAAACATTTTCTTTGGATCAACTGAAACTGAAAGCTGACAATTGTGACAGTTCGGACAATAATTTAATTCTAGTGGATATGACTCACATTCATCATTTTTCTTTTTTAATAAATTGTTTGCAAGAGGTTGGAATCCCAGAGAAACAACTCTTTTTAAATTGGTGTTTCCACAAGATCTGCAATCAAATTTGTAAGAATTTAATAATACTTTTTTTTCTTTTTCGCTAACAATATTATGCCTGATAGTGTGAGTTGTCCCATAACCCTCATGCTCCCTATCTCCTCTCACTAAATTTAGAAAAACTGTATCTTTAGTAAAAACCATCGTGTGTGCAACATTTGGTTTTATAATTGATAGTTGACCTTCGTTCACTACTTGAGTAATTTTAGGTGAATTTGGATTCAACAAATCTTGGAACACCTCTATTATTTGTCCTTTTGTAAATAAACATTTTTGTTCTTGTTGGGGATGGTAATGATTGGCACGCATAGTACCTTTTTTTGAATCTATAAAACCAATTAGATTTATGGGTTCGGTAAGTTCGTGGTTACTTATTTTGCCTCTTGAATCAACATATTCATTTTCTCCGTCCCTTACATATTCCAGGTCTTTAATTAAATCTTTTTTTGACCACTTGAATATCATTTCTTTAATGCTTTCTTCTAATCCATAAAGAAATTTAAATCCTGTATTCAAAAGTTTTTTATTAGACAAGGAATAACCAGGATTTGGAACTTTATCGTTTGTTTTAATGATTTTTATTTTTGGATTAAATTTCTTACATATATTGGCAACGTCTTCTATTGTTGCACTGTCTTTTGAAACATTAAATGTTTCATTTTTAATATCATTCTTTTCCTCCATGAATTTGAAACATCTGGCTGTATCAATTAATGGAACTAAGCTTTTTAATTGTTTGCCGCCACCAAAAAGTCTTATCGTGCCATCTTGTGAAGCTATTTTTGAAAATAAATTCGTCATTATATTCAGTCTCATAGTGTCTGTTGAATATCCGTAAACAGAAGCCAATCTTAAAATTATATAATTTTTTCCTGATTTTTCTATTTGTTCTTCATTTTTAGCTTTACCAATTCCATAAGATAAAACCGGAAGTTTTTCGTAACCTTCCTCAATGCCTTTTATTAAATCTTCCTTTCCTTCAAAAACTACGTGTGTCGAAGGAAATATAATTTTACAATTTTTTGACGTTTCAGAGAGAACTACTTCTGTACCTTTTTCTGCGACTTCGTTTAATTCTTTGTCTTTCTCTGGATTTGATTCTTCTTTAGTTCTTGCAACATCGGTAACTCCTGCTAAATGATGTACAACATCTGCTTCGTTTAAATATTTTTTAACAGCATCCGAATCTCTTATATCAGCATGAACAAAATTCATATTCCAGTTTCTTAACTGATTAACTCTTTCTGAAATAAATCGATTGTCTATTACTGTAATCTGAGTATTCCAACTTTCACCAGAATAAATTTTACAAAGTTCTGTTCCGATGTATCCAATTCCGCCAGTAATAACTATTTTTTTCATACTTTTTATTATCGATCCGAATGTGTTGGTTTGATGATATTAAACAATTAATGTGCGCTTGTAACTTCTGGTTTTTCTTTATTTTTGCTTGAAGCCTGGTCTATTTCCGCCCACTTAATAGGCTTAAGCTCTTTGGTTAAAGAGTGTTTCAATACCTCGTCTACAGTTTTAACGCTAACAATTTCAACGCTCTCTTTTATAATTTTTGGTATCTCAACTAAATCCTTTTTGTTGTCATCAGGAATTAAAACTTTTTTAATTCCAGCTCTGTGTGCTGCTAAAAGTTTTTCTTTCAAACCACCAATCTGAAGAACATTTCCTCTTAAAGTTACTTCGCCAGTCATAGCAATGTCTTTGTTCACTGGAATACCTGTAATAGAAGAGATTATTGAAGTAACTATAGCTATACCCGCTGAAGGACCATCTTTTGGGGTTGCTCCTTCTGGAACATGAATATGAAAATCCTTTTTTTCAAAAAGTGGAGGTATGATTCCAAATTCTACTGATTTAGATCTCACGTAAGATTTTGCAGCCTTGACCGATTCTTGCATAACTTCACCTAATTTCCCGGTTATTTGCATTTTTCCTTTTCCTGGCATATTAACCGATTCTATTTTTAATATTTCTCCACCAACCTCTGTCCAAGCCAAACCTGTTGCAACACCAATCTTATTTTCGCTTTCAATTTCACCAAAGTTATATTTTTTTACACCTAAATAATCATTTATTTCATCTTCTAATAATTCTTTATTAACTTTCTCCTTAGAATCTATTTTCTTAACTATTTTTCTAGCAATCTTTGAAATTTCCCTTTCAAGATTTCTAACACCTGACTCTCTTGTATAATCTCTGATAATTTTTTTAACTACTGGCTGAGAAACTTTCCATTCTTCATTTTTTAGACCATTGTCTTTACTCTGTTTAGGTATTAAAAATTTTTGCGCAATATTTATTTTTTCATCTTCTGTATAACCAGGTATTCTGATAATTTCCATCCTGTCTAACAATGGCGGCAAAATGTTTAGCGTGTTTGCAGTGGTAACAAACATAACGTCGGATAAATCATAATCCACTTCTAGATAGTGATCGTTAAACTGTTTATTCTGTTCAGGATCTAAAGCTTCTAACAAAGCAGAAGATGGGTCTCCTCTATAATCACTTCCAACTTTATCAATTTCATCTAATAAAAATAAAGGATTTTTAGTTCCTGCCTTTTTCATCATTTGGATAATTTTTCCTGGTAAAGAACCAATATAAGTTCTTCTGTGACCTCTAATTTCAGCTTCATCTCTTATACCCCCCAAAGAAATTCTAACAAATTTTCTTCCAGTGGCTCTGGCTATAGATTTTCCCAGAGAAGTTTTGCCTACGCCTGGTGGGCCAACTAAACAAAGTATAGGTCCTTTTAATTTTTCTATCCTTTTCTGAACAGCTAAAAATTCTATAATCCTCTCTTTAATTTTTTCAAGTCCATAATGATCTTCATCCAAAATCTTTTGAGCAGCATTTAAATCTTTAATTGTCTTACTTTTGTTTGCCCATGGAAGATCTATCATCCAATCAAGATAATTTCTAACAACTGTGGCTTCTGCCGACATAGGACTCATAGATTTTAATTTTTTTAGTTCAGAAAGACATTTGGCTTGAGCCTCTTTACTCATTTTCGCTTTCAAAATTGAATTACTAAGACTAGAAACTTCATCTTTGCCTTCTTCAATCTCACCAAGTTCCTTCTGGATTGCCTTTAATTGTTCATTTAAATAATATTCTCTTTGAGTTTTTTCCATCTGATTTTTAACTCTGCCTCTAATTCTTTTTTCCATAGTGATTACACTTGTTTCTTTTTCGATTATTTCATAAATTTTTTCTAATCTTCTAGTAAGATCGGTAATCTCAAGTAACTGCTGTTTTTCAAATAGTTGGATATTTAAATTTGATGAAATATTATCGGCTATGTTTGATGTGCTAGTAAGAGTTTTTAGATTTTTTGTAAAATCCGCCATGTCCTTCTTGCTTAAATTGGATAATTTCTCAAATTTTTTAATTAAGTTTGATGCTAAATTTTTGCTTGATTGATTATCTTCAGTAGATGAGACTATTTCGATCTCGCAATTTAAATACTTTTTTTCCTCTTTCTGTATTGATTTTATTTTTACTCTTTCTACCCCCTCTACCAAAACTTTTACTGTGCCGTCTGGAAGTTTTAATAATTGTAAGATTTTACTCAAACAACCAAATGAATAAATATCTTCTGCTTTAGGATCATCCACTTCAGAATTTTTTTGAGCAACTAACACGATAGATTTGTCTGTTTTCATAACCTCTTCTAAAGCCTTAATAGATTTCTTCCTTCCCACAAAAAGAGGTATTACTGTTGATGGAAAGATAACTATGTCTCTTAATGGTAATAAAGGTTTTAGATTTTCTGTACTCATAATCTAATCAATATGGATATTAAATTGAATTATTTCAAGTTAAATCTAAGCAACAGATGTGGATTTGCTGCCTTTTGCATATGTCACAATAGGCTCAGATTTGCCTTTTGCGACAGTTTTGTCAATCGTAACCGATTCGACATTTTCCATATCAGGCAAACTAAACATGGTTTTAAGAAGTATGGATTCCAAAATTGACCTGAGTCCTCTTGCTCCAGTTTTTTTATTTATAGCTTTTTTAGCAATTTCTTCTAGAGCATCTTCTCTAAACTCTAAATTAACATCTTCAAATTCAAAAAGTCTTTTGTATTGTTTTAACAATGAGTTTTTTGGCTCTTTTAAAATTCTTATTAAAGATTTTTCATCTAATTCTTTCAGTGTAGCCACTATTGGCATTCTTCCTACAAACTCTGGGATCAAGCCATATTTAATTAGATCTTCGGGTTCTAATTTTTGAATTATTTCTGATATTTTTTTATCTTCATTGCTTTTAACTTTAGCTCCAAAACCAATTGAAGTACCTTTTCCTCTGCTTTCAATAACTTTGTCTAAACCGGCAAAAGCTCCGCCACAAATAAATAAAATATTTGTTGTGTCTACTTGTAAAAATTCTTGTTGAGGATGCTTTCTTCCTCCTTGTGGTGGAACACTTGCAATTGTACCTTCCATAATTTTTAATAAAGCTTGTTGAACTCCTTCGCCGGATACATCTCGTGTTATAGATGGATTTTCAGATTTTCTGCTTATCTTATCTACTTCATCAATATACACTATACCCTTTTGGGCTTTTTCAACATTATAATCAGCTGCTTGCAAAAGTTTTAGAATTATATTTTCAACATCTTCTCCTACATAGCCAGCTTCAGTTAATGTAGTCGCATCAGCCATAGTAAATGGTACATCTAAAATTCTTGCTAAAGTTTGAGCTAACAATGTTTTTCCACATCCCGTTGGTCCTACCAAAAGAATATTTGACTTAGATAATTCAACATCTTTGTTATTTTTTGACTCGTGATTTAATCTTTTATAGTGATTATGTACAGCAACAGATAAAACTTCTTTGGCGTAAGTTTGTCCAATAACATAATCGTCTAGTATTTTACAAATTTCTCTTGGTGTTGGAACACCTTCTTGATGTTTTATTAAAGAGCTTTTGTTCTCCTCTTTAATAATATCCATACAAAGCTCAACACACTCATCGCAAATAAAAACTGTTGGTCCAGCAATAAGTTTTTTAACTTCGTGCTGACTCTTTCCGCAAAAAGAGCAATAAAGTATATTTTTGTTGTTTTTTTCTGACATAACGAATCAATTACTTAGTTTTAAATCTTAGTAGAATCCAAGGCAAGCAGAAGTTGAGTAGAAGTCTATATATTGTGTATTACTTTCTTTTCTGGACTACAGAATCTATTAAACCAAAATCTTTAGCATCCTCTGGGGTCATAAAGTTATCTCTTTCTAACGCCTGCGAAATTTCCTTTACAGACTTACCAGTATGTTTTGAGTAAATTTTATTTAGTCTCTCTTTTAAAGAAAGAATTTCTTTTGCATGAATTTGTATATCTGTTGCTTGCCCTTGAAACCCGGCAGAAGGTTGGTGTACCATTATTCTCGAATTTGGCAGAGAAAATCTTTTTCCTTTTTCTCCAGCGGCCAGTAAAAAAGACCCCATCGAAGAAGCTTGACCTATGCATAATGTAGAAACTGGAGATCTGATATATTGCATCGTATCATATATACCAAGACCTGAAGTAACCAAACCGCCTGGGCTATTAATGTAAAAAAAAATCTCTTTTTTGGGATTTTCTGACTCTAGAAATAAAAGTTGAGCAGTAACTAAAGAGGCGACGGAATCGTTTACAGCGCCAACCAAAAAAACAATTCTTTCTTTAAGAAGTCTTGAATAAATATCATAAGCTCTCTCACCTTTGGTTGTTTGTTCAACAACCATAGGGACTAGATTATTTAATTGTTCTTCAATTTTACGAATCATCTGCAGTAACGCTTATACAGTTTTAATAGACTTTTTGCTAATTTTTTCTATTTTTTCTTTTTAATTTTTGATTTTTTCTGGTTTTTTTTGAGTTTATTGCTTTCGCTAGTACCATGAGATTTTTGAGTAAAAGTTTTCAATATTTCTTCGGCTTCTTTCAGAGTTACATTTTTTTTATTTAATGTGATCTTGTTTTTTATTAATTCTAATATTTTTTCTTCATACAAAGCTCCTCTCAAACTCGCAACAGCGCTTGGATTTTTCTGGTAGTACTCCATAACTATTTTTTCTTGTCCAGGCATACTTTTTATCTGTTTTTCTATTTCGTTTTTGATTTCACTTTCACTTATTTTTAAATTATTTTTTTCTGCAATTTCATTTAGAACTAAACCGGTTTTAATTCTTGATTTTGCTAATTTAACATTTTTTTCTTTGTTTTTTTCTGCATCTTCTTTTTTTTGACCTTGTGATATTATTTTTGTTTCTTGTTCAATTAAATTTGGGGGCAAGTCTAAAGAATGAGATTTTTCTATCTGTTCTAATATATCTTTTTTAGTTATAGCTGCTAAACCGCTTTTATATTCATTTGATATTTGTTTTTTCACTAAATTTTTTAAATCTTCTACACTTTTAGCGCCCATTTTTTTTGCAAATTCATCGTCAATTTTTACTTCGATTGGTTTTTTTAGATTAATAATTTTACAATCAAAATCTGTTTTTTTATTTGCTAATTCTTTTTTAGGATAATTTTCTGGAAGATTCACTGAGACAGATTTATTTTCATTTTTTTTAACTCCTATAAGTTGATCATCAAAACCTTTAATAAAAAGATCACGCCCCAAAATTAGTTGAATATTTTTTCCTTCGTTTCCCTCAAAATCCTTTCCTTCTGATTTTGCTTTGTAATCAAAAACTACCATATCTCCTTTTTCGGATTTTTCATTTTCTTTCTTATCATGAAAATTTTTTTGTCCTTTTGCAATTTCATCAATTCTTTTATCTACTATATTTTTATCAACTGAAACTTCATAGTCCGTTGCTTTTATCTTATCTAATGGTTTTAATTTAATTTCTGGCAACGTCTCCAATTCTATTGTGTAATCTAAATCCTTGCCTTCGCCAAAAGTTTTAAGATCAATTTTAGGTTGGCCTGCTACTTTTAGTTTGTTGTCTTCAATTGCCTTTGCAGATGTCTCTTTTAAAATTCCATCAATAACTTCTCCGTATATGGCTTTACCAAACTGACTTTTAATTACATTTGCTGGAACCTTTCCTGGCCTAAACCCTTTTAAATGAACTTTGTGCTGAAGTTCATGAAGTTTTTCATCTAATTTTTTTTGGATAGTTTTCTTGTCAACTAGAACGGATAAACTAGCTTTCAAACCTTTTTTTGAGTTAACTCGAACTTTCATAATTTGGTGGGCAAGAAGAGACTCGAACTCTTAAGCCTTGCGGCACTAGTTCCTAAGACTAGCGCGTATACCAATTCCGCCACTTGCCCTTTCTATTTTTTTCAATAATATTAGTATTTAAGCTAAATTAGTTTATCTTTCAATTTTAAAAGAATAACAGTGAATTTTTATAAACCCGAACATCTTCCTCGATTAATGGTTGCTCCTAATGGGGCTAGACCTACAAAAAAAGATCATCCTGCTGTTCCTGTAACCATTTCTGAAACAGTAGAAACTGCAAAGGCTTGTTTTAAATCAGGTGCCACTGGAATACATTTTCATATGCGTGATGAAAAAGGAAAACATATTTTAGATTCCGGTCTTTGTAAGGAAGCTTTAACTGAGCTTCAAAGACAAGTTCCTAAAATGCATTTACAAGTCACAACAGAAGCTGTTGGGAGATATTCCCCAGAAGAAATGCGTAAACTTGCTTATGATGTTATACCGCCTGGTATTTCAATTGGAATTCGTGAAATGATACCTTCACGTCAACCAACGCCTGCTGACATTAAAATTTATAAAAAACTCACAGAGTTGGGAACAAAAATCCAACACATATGTTATGGACCAGAAGATGTTGATCTTCTTTCAAATCTTTTAGATAAAGCTGAGCTTTCAAAAACTGGAACATGGTGCATGTTTGTCATAGGACATTATTCAGGAAAAATTAGTAATCCTGAAAATATTTCTCTTTTTATTGAAAGACTCAAAAAAAATAATATGAATGCTGATTGGGCTGTATGTGCTTTCGCTAAAGAGGAAGTGTCTTGTCTAAAAATGGCAATAAAACTCGGTGGAAAAATTAGAGTTGGTTTTGAAAATTCATTACTTATGCCAGATGGAAGCGTTGCTCCTAATAACGAAACAAAAGTTAAAGCGGCAAGTGCTCTATTTGATTAAAGTCTTTAGTAGTCTTACAAGTTTTAAGAATAAATCTATCTGGCCTTACGATAACAGCTTTTGCTTCATAACCTTTTAGCACATTAGATAAACCTACCACTTCTTTCTCAGTAATTATTGGTATTTTGCTTTTTGACTTTTTCTTCTCTAACTCTGAAGACGAAAGCACAATAGGTGATGTAGAAAATTTGTCGTCTAATGTTTTACCATTTTTCATTTTTAGCTGAGGAAAAATTCTACCTCTGTTTCTATCCGCTTTATCTCCAAGCCCAAAACCTAACTTTGGTTTTATTGACTCCATTTTTTTTGTTCCATCTGGTTTTGAAGATATATTGTCTGTAATTTTATCTGATCCAATGGCATTTACGAATTCACCCATTCTCATTGTAGTTTCTATATATTCTTTAGCATTTGAAAATCTCTCTGTTTGATATGTATCCAAAAACTTTTCGTCATGTTTATTTTTAATACATAAACTAATTTTCCAAGCCAAGTTTGAAACATCCCTAATTCCTGCACACATACCCTGCCCCATAAATGGCGGCATCAAATGTGCCGCGTCACCAGCGATAAAAATTCTTTCTTTTCTCCATTTTCTAGCAATAGCCGATTGAAATGTATAAATTGTTTTTCTTTCTAAACTAGATTCTTGTGGTGATAACCATGGCTTTAAAAAATTCCAAATATAATTATCTGACAATATTTCTTGTTCATTCTCATGATCGTGGATAGCAAATTCCCATCGTCTCCTTTTACCTACGTTCCTACAATAGGTAGCTGGTCTTTTAGGATTAGAATATTGAATGGTTCTGTCAGGTAGTTCATCTTTTTTTTTCTTTAATATTAAATCAACAACTACCCATTTTTGAGTAAATCCAAGATTATCAAGTTCAGTTCCTATTTGTGTTCTTACTGTTGAACGTGCCCCGTCACAACCAATAACATATTTAGAAGATACATTGTGTAGCTTCTGATTAGTCGTATCTTTAAAAACTAAATCTACTTTATCTTTTGTGCTTTCTATTTTACAGACATCAGAGTTTTGTCTTATTGAAACTTTTTTAAATTTACGCAAACGCATTCGAAGATTTCTTTCTAAATCAGGTTGATGAAACCTATAACTTGGATACCATCCATTTTCCGTAATTGTGCGAGGACGAGGCCAATCAAGTAATATTTTACCTTCGGGATTTACAAATTTAGTTCCTTTATTAACAATTGTGTCCTTTAAAAATTTTTTAGTAATACCAATTGTTTGAAAAACCCTCATTATTTCATCGTCAAAGTGAACTGCTCTAGGTAATGAGTAAAGACTTTTTTCGCGTTCTAAGATTAATATAGAGAATCCATTAAGAGCTAATAAGTTGGCTAATGTTCCACCTGTTGGTCCAAGTCCTACTATAACAACATCATATTTTTTCATTGATTCAAACTTGAATAATTAAAAATTTATTTTTTTTTATTAATTTTCGAATAAAGCCAAGGACAATCTACTAATAATGGAGCTTGCTTACCTTCAGCTGCAGTTTCCAATCTTTTATTTCTAAATTTCATTCTTTCTTCCTTTGGAAGATAAAGACGCTCGTGTCCCCAAAAACTTGGTCCTTCAAAAGTTTCATGAGATTTCCATGTACTAGGATCGATTATTCGGCCGCCCCATCCATTTTCAACAAAAAAACCTGATGGCGTAATTGAGTAAAAAGAAGTCATATAATCGTTTGTGTGTCTTCCCATTGTGTAAGCTATTGCGTTATCTTTATATTGTACCAAATCATAACCTTGTCCAACATCATCTAGACTATTGTATTCCACCATAAAATGATGAAAACCAATTTTACCTGAACCAAATAATGCAAGACTGTGGTGACGACCGTTGATATGAAAAAAACATAATGAGATAGGTGTATGACTGTAATCGCTAATTTTAAAACCTAACAAATCGCGATAAAAAGGCACAACTTTATCAAAATCTTTTACATGTAAAACAACATGTCCCATACCTAAAGCTCCAGTTTTAAAACCAGAAATTGGACGAGAAGGTTTAAATGGCTCGGTATCTTTCATTGGATTATAAACAAGTTCCACACGATTCCCTTGTGGATCATTAAAATGAATTAAATCTTTAACAAATCGTTTGTCTGAGTAAGATGAATTACCTAAAGTAACTTTAACATTTTTTTTTTCAAGTTTTGCTGCAAAAGTTTGAAGATCTTCTTTTTTATCAACTTCAAAACCAACAAATGCTAAACTATCTCCAGTGTCTCCTGTTATAGCTAACCTTTGTTTATGATCATCCATTCGAAACGATAAAGCTCCCTTACCTCTATCAACTCTCTGCATTCCCAAACATTTTTCTGAATAGTCAGACCAGTCTTCAAGTTTATCTGAGTTAACGCCTATATAGCTTAATGCTTTTACTGCCATGAATTTATTATACTAGAAATTGTTTGAGCCCGCTATAGATAACGCGGGCTCAAGTATTTTTATAATTTAGCCGTCAATTTTCTTAATGATTTGTCTTGCTCTTTTCAGAACACCAGCACCATCAAGTCCTTTACCTTTCATTTCAGCTAACCAATCTTTTTCGATAGGTTTTAGTATTCTCTTATACTTACTGATAACGGAAGAAGATGCTACTGCAATTTCGTGTCCTGGAGTTCCAGCAACAACTTTTTTCATTTTTGCATTTTGTGTATCAATCTTGTGAGCAGCCCAATCACCAAACGCGTGACCACTATTATTATCAATACATTTTCTTCCAACAGGATCTAGGCTCTTATATTTTTTTTCATTCATTATCAAACCGAATGTAGCATTCGTGATGTTTACTTCAGTATGATATTTAGTTACTTCAAATAATTTAAATGAACCAACTGCTGTATAAGGAAAAGGAGTTCCGTCTAGTACTCCTTTATTAAGAGCTTCATAAGTACCAGGAGCAGGAACTTTAACTCCAGTAGCACCTAGTTTCTTAAGAATTGTACCAGCTATTTTGCTAGGTACTCTCATTTTTAAACCTTTTAAGTCAGATGGGTCCATAACTTTTTTATTCTTCATATGAAATTGATACGCAGGATTAGAATGTAATCCAATTAGATGAATGCCTGACATTTCTTTATCAAGGTATCCTTCATCATACAAAGTGTTTAAAGCTTTAGAACCTGCTTTAGATGTTCTTGTAAGAAATGGTAATTCAATAACGGAACTTAAAGGAAACTGACCTCCAATGTAACCAAGAACGGTCCATGAGATGTCTGCTACTCCTTTTGTTACGATATCATATTGTTTAGGCGGACTGCCTAAAACACCACCAGCGTACATTTTAACAGTTACTTTTCCGTTAGCACACTTATTAACTCTTTCTGCCCATGCTCCAAGAATTTGGCTAGCAATGAAAGCTTTAGGTGGTTCGAAAGTTGCCAATTTAAGTTCAGTTGCAGATGCTGAGCTAACTAAACCTAAAGAGAAAACTCCCAATAAAAAACCAATTAGTTTTTTCTTTATCATTTTTCCCCCAAATAGATTAATTTATTATTTTAGCTTAGCGTTAAATTTAGATTTTTTCATCCTTAATTATGTTTGAAAGTACACCAATTTCTGAGATTTCTACCTCAACTTGGTCCCCTTCTTTCATAAAAACAGGAGGTTTTCTCTTAAATCCAACTCCGCCTGGAGTTCCTGTAACTAAAACATCGCCTGCTCGCCATGGAATAGCTTTGGATATATATGAGATAAGAGTTGGAATATCAAAAATAAGTTGGCTTAATTTTGCATCTTGCATAACTTTTCCGTTTAGTCTGGTTTGAATTGAAAGTTTTGTATAATCAGAAATATTTTCTGCTAGAACCATATGAGGTCCAAAGCTTCCTGTCTTCTCAAAATTTTTTCCCATACCAAATTGTCTTGTGTGTTGCTGCCAATCTCTAACTGTGCTTTCGTTGTAACAAGAATATCCCACGATGTGCTTTAAAGCATCTTCAGGCTTTATGTGTTTACCAGCTTCTCCCATTATTACAGCCATTTCACATTCGTAATCTAGACTTGTTGAAACTTTTGGTCTTTGTATGGGCTGTTTGTGCGCGGTCTGACTTTCAGGAACACGGAGAAATATAACCGGATTTTGCTCAACCGTTCGACCGGTTTCTTTAACATGCTCACTATAGTTTAAACCAACACAAATAATTTTACCTGGATTTGGTATGACTGGTAAATATTCAATTTGGTCTAAACTTATATTGCCTGGATTTTTTTTTGCGTATTCTTTTGCTTCTTGAATTCCTTTGTTTGAAATAAGTTCTTTTAAGGTGTTAGCCCCTTTTATTTTGTCAGTAAGATCTGTTATATTTTTATCATCGGAAATCCCAAATTTAGCCTGACCTTTCAGTAAAAAAGAAACAAATTTCATAATCTATTTTGTGTGCCTTTATCTATTAAACTCTGTTAGGCTATATTATTCTTATGCAAATTAAAATAAATAAAATATTTGACTATGCGGCAATTGCATCTTGTTCAATTTTATTTTCTCTTGCAATATTAACTTTTTGTGATGTATTCGGTAGGCGTTTTTTAAATTCTCCTGTTGCTGGTACAATTGAAATTGTTGAGTTTGGAATAGCTTTGGTTGCCTTTTTTGCAATGCCAAGAGCTTTCTTTTTAAACGCACACGTTTCCGCTGATTTCATAAAAAATGTATCTATCACAAAGCTACAAACTTTTATTACCACTCTTCGATTTGTTTTGATGTTAACAATCATGTCTTTTGTAGCTTACGGAACTACTAAAGAAGCTTTTGCTTTTTTTAAAAATAACAGAGTAACTATTGATCTTGAACTAAGTTTTTATCCATTTTATTTTGCTTCAGCTATAGCAATGTGGCTTAGCGTATTGGCAATTATCCTTTGGTTTTTAAAAGCTGTATCAGAAAGAAATAATCAATGAGTTTAGATCCGATTACTAGTGGAGCATTAGCGTTTGCAGCTGTTCTAATATTGATGGCACTAAATATTCCTATTGGTATTTCTATGCTGATAGTTGGTTTTACCGGTTTTGGATTTATAGTGGGCTTTGAACAAGCATTTTTTATTTTAGGAACTGCACCGTATGAGGCCGTATCAAAATACAGTCTTTCAGTTTTGCCTTTCTTTGTATTGATGGGTAATCTTGCAAACAGAGCTAATCTTTCAAGAAATTTGTATGACGCTGCTTATGCAGTTGTTGGTCATTACAAGGGTGGCCTTGCAATGTCAACGGTTGGTGCTTGTGCAGGTTTTGGAATGATTTGCGGCTCCTCTATTGCAACAGCAGCAACGATGTCTCAAATGGCTGCTCCTGAAATGAGAAGACATGGTTATAGTGATGCTTTAATAAGTGGTTCAATTGCATCTGGTGGAACTTTAGGAATTATAATTCCTCCAAGTGTCATTTTGGTTATTTACGCTTATCTTACAGAACAGTCTGTTCAAAAACTTTTCTTTGCAGCTTTGATTCCAGGTTTGATCGCAGTTGTTTTGTATATGATTGCTATTAGAGTTTATCTTTTGATTTATCCTGACCAAGGCGGTTATGGAACTAAGATGCCTCTTAAAGAAAGAATTGCAGCGGTTTGGAAAGTGTTTCCAATATTTTTAATTTTTGCAATCATCATGGGTGGACTTTACTTAGGTTTTTTTACTGCAACGGAAAGTGCAGCTGTTGGTGTAATCTTGGTAATGATTTTTGTTTTTTTAAGACGTCAATTAACTCTCGAGATGTTAAAAAATTCAGTTTGGGACACAATTAAAACTGTTGGGGCTTTATATCTTATTGTGGTAGGTGCTGCTGTCTTTAATGTTTTAATTACTGTAACCCAGTTACCTTTTGCAGTTGTTGATTTCATAAATGATTTACAATTAACACCTGTGGGAATCATTTTGGTTATTTGTGCAATATATTTGGTTCTTGGAACAGTAATGGATTCGCTCGCGATGTTGTTTTTAACTATACCTGTTTTTTATCCAGTTATTGCTGATGCAGGAATTGATCCCATTTGGTTTGGAATTTTTGCTGTGATTGTTGTTGAATTTGGTTTGATCTCACCTCCAGTTGGAATGAATTTATTTGTGATCAAAGGTGTGATGCAAAGAACTCCACTTCAAACTATTTGGTTTGGAACTGTTCCTTTTTTACTTACAGATATGATTAGACTTGCTCTTATTATTGCTTTCCCTGCGATATGTTTGTATCTTCCAAGTCTAATGATGGGTTAGCTTACCAAACACCTATCATGATTCCGTCTTCTTTAGTGTAGTCTCTATCTTTTAAAACGAACTCATCTGTTGCTGCTACTCTATTTTTTCTACTAACTAGTCTTTGTAAAAGCAATTCTTTCATTTCATCTCTTGTTTTAGAATGTTTTGTTGATTGTCCAAGATCTTTGAATTCATCGGGATCATTCTCCAAATCAAATAATTGAGCTGGAAATCCTTTGTAATAAATATATTTCCATTTGTTGGTTCTTAACATATAAGCTCGTGCATCTGACGCTCCAAGTTTAAGTAATTTTCTTGCTTCATTAAATGAGTAATCAATCTCACTAAAAACTGAATCTCTCCATTTTTTTATTTTCTCTCCTTTAATAATTGGCATTAATGAATTACCTTCTAAACGATGTTTGCTTGCTGGACTTTCTACAGCATCCAAAAAAGTTGGAAGAAGATCAATTGCCTCTATAAAACGCTTTTCTTTATGACCTCTTGTTTTATTTGCTGAATCACTTGGATCGTAAATAATCATTGGAACTCTAACGATTTGTTCATGAAAGAATTCCTTTTCTCCCAACCAATGATCTCCATGATAATCTCCGTGGTCAGAAGTAAAAACGATCATCGTATCCTTCATATTTCCAGACTCTTCTAAAAATTTGAACAGTCTTCCTAAATTATCGTCGATTTGCTTAATTAATCCCATATAGCCTGCAAGCACAGTATTACGTACTTCGTCTCTAGAAAAAGTTTTAGAAACACTCGTTTCTATAAAGGCTTTGTATACGGGATGAGCATTTTCTTTTTGAGATTCACTTCTGTGTACTGGATAAAATTGATTTTGAGAAAACATATTATGATATGGCGCAGGTGCCATATAAGGCCAATGTGGTTTTATATAAGACAAGTGTAAGAACCATGGCTTGTCTGAACTTTCTTTTATAAATTCCATTGCTCTATTTGTCATGAACGCAGTTTCAGAATGTTTTTCAGGAATTCTTGCTGGTTTATTTGAATTTCTTAATTTCCATCCACTTAATATTTCTCCGTTCTTTCCTTCTGCAGAGTTTGCCCAAGTATTCCATGGATTGTCCCCATCGTATCCAAGTTTATTTAACCATGCATTATAAGATAAAGTTTTTTTTGCTTTTTTGATTTGATTATTTGGATGAAGTCCGTCATCTCTTTCGTAGGGTTCAAAACCAGGTTCGCTAACTATTAAACCAATTTCTGTATCTTTATTTATGCCCAAACGTGCCATTCCTTCAGCGTCTGGTTTCATATGTGTCTTGCCCACTATTCCTGTTCTTATTCCAGATTGTCTTAAATAATCACCGATGGTTAATTCGCCGATTGGAAGTGGAACTTGATTCCAGGTAGAACCGTGACTGAAAACTGTTCTGCCAGTATAGTATGAAGCTCTCGATGGACCGCAAACTGGAGATTGAACATAGGCTGACTCAAATAAAATTCCTTTTTTTGCAAGATTGTCAATGTTTGGTGTTTTTAAATGAGGATGACCATAGCAAGACAGATAATCCCATCTTAATTGATCGGTCATAATAAATAAAATGTTACGAACTTTGCCCATGTTTTTTTAGAAAATTATAACAACTATTGCTTTTTTCCGAAACTATAAAGCAGAGAATAAAATACCATATAAACTACCAACAAAGAGAAAAACCAGTACTTACAAATAGATCCATTATCATAAAAAAAAATTGCAGGCAGAATTAAGCATAAATAGATCAAATTAATGATTATAGAATTAAGATAATTACAATCTTTAAATTTTTGTGATCGATTTAAAAAATTATACAAAAGCATGTGTAAATGATTTCTATCGGGCTTTAGAGGTGATTTTTTTAAATAAAGTTTTCTAAAAAATGAAAAGAAGACCTCAAAAAATAAATAGAAAAGAAGAATGCAAAAGAAAAAAGATGAGATTTCTATATTTAGATTATGCGTATTAATCACATTAAAAGCAACTAGAGAACCAAATAAGTAAGATCCACTATCACCTAAAAACATTTTTGCCTTTGGAAAATTAAAAAATAAAAAGCAAGTAAGAACCACGATTTGTGCTGTAATAAATAATAAAAGATCTTGATGACCATTATTTAAATTTATAAAAAAAAGTATGAGATTTATTATTAATAAATGAATAGTCAGAAGACCATTAAAACCATCCACAAGATTAGCTCCATTTATAATAAAAAGAAAACAGAGCAGAAGAAACAGGTTTGTAAATAACTGATTTTCCATCCATGTACTTAGAAAAGATAGATCAACAGCACGGATATTAATTGAGAAAAACATTATAAAAAAAATTAGAATCAAAACCATTGTGATCAATCTGTAATTAGGACTGATCCTGGTTTTGAAATCTTCAATAAAACCAAGTAAGAATAAAGAAAAAGATAAAAATAGATAATCAAATAAAATTTGATCAAACAAAAAGTGATATAAAACAAAAAAAATTATTAAAGATATTATTGAGGCTAAACCTCCAGTCTTTGCAACTGATTCCTTATGAAAAGCCTGTGGTTTATCAAAGTCCTGGTCTAATAAAACTCCGTTTCCAATTTTGGTAGAAAATTTTTTTGTTATCAATACAATAAAAAAACTGATTAATGAAAAAATAGATAGAAGGCCTAGTGATACTGATTCTGTTGGCATTACTTGTTTTGAATTCCTTTATTTCCTTTTTTTACCATATATATACCTAAAATAATAATTATAAGAGAAACTAATACTTTCCATGTAATTTCTTCATTCATAATTACATAACCAAATATAACCCCAAATATAGGTATCAGGTAAGCTACTTGAGCTTGAAAAACTAATCCGTTTGTTGTCAAAATATGGAATCTCAACATCCATGCAATTCCTGTGCAAAATATCCCTAAATAGATTAGTGATAGAGTTGACTCGATTGAAGGATTCAAATTATTCCATGGCTCCTGGTAAAGACAGAAAGGTAAAAGAGAAATTAACGACCAAATTACAGTAGAGGTGGTAACATTTTCGTTTCCTTTGTTTTTTAAAAATTTTAAAGTTATGATTCCTCCAACTACATATAATGTGGATGCAAAAAGTATTATTAAAGCATAAATAAAATCACTTTCTGAAATAACCAATTTATCAAAAAATAAAATAACAACTCCTATAAAACCAACTATTACACCAGCGCTCTTTGTTAGATTAAGTTTTTCATTAGATGTAAAAAAATGAGCTAATATTGCACCGCTTAATGGTGTTGAGCTCATTAAAATTGCAGATAAATAACTTTGAACTTTATCTGTGCCATAAGCGATAAGTAGAAATGGCAGTGAAATATTAACGAGTCCAACAACAGCGTAGGGTTTCCAATCTTTTGAAAACGCCATTATTTTAATTTTTTTATAAAAACACCAGAGAACTAAGAGTAGCGCTGCAAAAAAAACTCTAACAAAAACCAAAGTAAAAGTATCATAAGTATAAGTAGCTATTTTAATATTAAAAAAAGCTGATCCCCAAATTACTGCTAATAAAACTAATAAAAAAATATCGATAAGTTTTGGTTCTCTCATTCAGCTAATTCTTTCTCTAGACCGTTAGTTAATTTAATAAGATCATCGTAGGTAATTTTAAATACACAATCAGGATGTCCTGCGGCACCATACACGTATTTAAATCTGTTTAAAGATTTATCTACAATAATATTTAATTTTTTTAGATGGCCAGTTGGGGCCACTCCTCCAATAGAAAAACCTGTATTTTCCTTTACTTGATCAGCATTAGCCATGGAAACATCTTTCTTGTTTAAGATTTTTTTTAACTTGTTTAACGAGCATCTTTTATCTCCAGCAACCAAACAAATTAAAAAATCATTTTCAGATCTAAAAACTAAACTCTTAACGATAGCTCCAAGTTCGCACTTTAAAGAATTTGCGGCGTCTTTTGCAGTTCTTGCTGTCGTATCTAAAACCAATATTTTTAAATTAGGATCAAACTGCTTTAAAGATTCCCCGACCCTTTTTACAGGCTCTTTGTTTAACAATTCATTCATTATTTTTTTAGTCTCCGTAAAGCATCTGGAATACCTTTGACCAAATCTTCTGAGATCAATCCTTTTCCGTAACGTTTTGCAATATCTCCATGTAGCCATGTTGCCGCAGAAGCGGATTCACTGATAGACATTTTTTTATCACCAACTAAGCTTGCTATTATTCCTGCCAGAACATCTCCCGATCCGATAACAGCTAGTTCACTTGAGGTGTGTTTGTTTATAATAATTTTACCTGGAGAACCAATAACGGTCGTATTTCCTTTAAGTAAAATGTTTGACTTAGATAATTTTAGAAATTTTAAAACCTTTTCTTTGTTGTTTAAACTTCTTTTTATTCCCGGGAAAATCCTGTAAAATTCAGCTTGATGTGGTGTGATCAACTTGTTTCTGTCCAAATATTTTAAAAGTTTCTTAGTTTTTTTTTGAAATGAATTAAGTGAATCTGCGTCTAAAATAACATATTTGATATGTTTTAAAATTTCCTCTGTAAATTTCATTGTTTTAGAGCTTTTTCCAGCCCCTGGTCCAACTAAAGCTACATTGGTTGTCTTTCGTTCTTTTTTAAGAAAGCTTTTTAAAAATGATAAATTGTTTATTTCCACCTTCAAAGCTGATGGAAATTTGCGTGACAAAATCGGTATGGTTTCTTTAGTACATATAATTTTTACAGAACCTACTCCAACTCTTAAACAAGCCTCAGCAGCAAGTATAGTTGCTCCAATCATGTTTTTTTGCCCACCAAGTATTAACACTCTTCCTCTAGAATATTTGTTGCTGGATTTTTTCTTCCAAGGAAACTTTTTCAGCCAAATTTTTGGAGTATTTTTAAGCAATTTCATTCAATTTTGAATTGTATAATGTAAAAAGTGCATAGCAGCCATATATTTTTTATATGCTGTATAAGCTAAAAAGTTTGGTACTGTGCTTCAATATTTTAACTAATTAAGGGATTTTTATGAGTGCTAGTTCAGTACTTAAAGTAATGAAAGATAAAGAGATCGAATACGTCGATCTTAGATTTACAGATCCAAGAGGAAAACTTCAGCATGTCACTATGGATGCAAAAATTGTCGATGACAGTATGTTGAATGATGGAGTTTTTTTTGATGGATCATCTATAGCAGGTTGGAAAGCAATTAATGAATCTGACATGATATTAAAACCAGATTTATCAAGAACGGTTGTAGATCCTTTTACATCACACAATACCCTAAATATATTTTGTGACATTTTAGATGCTGTGAAAAAAGATCCTTATGAGAGAGATCCGAGGACAACTGCTAAAAAAGCTGAGGCTTATTTAAAAAAATCAGGTATAGGCGATAAAGCTTACTTTGGTCCAGAACCAGAATTTTTTGTATTTGATGATGTTAGATACAAAAATGATATGAATGAAACAGGATTTAAAATAGATAGCTCTGAAGGTCCTTACAATACAGGTAGAAAATATGAAAATGGAAATATGGGACACCGTCCAGGAATTAAAGGCGGATACTTTCCCGTTCCTCCTGTTGATAGTGCTCAAGACATGAGAAGCGAATATCTTAAAGCGATGAAGGATATGGGAATTAAAGTTGAGAAACATCACCACGAAGTTGCTCCAAGTCAACACGAGCTTGGAATGTATTTTAACACTTTAGTTAACCAGGCAGATAATCTTCAGTTATATAAATATGCTGTACACATGGTTACACATTCGTTTGGAAAAACAGCAACGTTTATGCCTAAGCCTGTTAAAGGAGACAATGGTTCTGGTATGCACGTACACCAATCAATTTGGAAAGGAAATACTCCTACATTTTCTGGAAACAAATATGCAGGTTTATCTGATACCGCGTTGTACTATATTGGTGGAATTTTAAAACACGCAAAAGCAATTAATGCTTTTTCTAATTCAACAACAAATAGTTATAAAAGATTAATTCCAGGTTTTGAAGCACCAGTATTACTAGCTTACTCTGCTAGAAATAGATCAGCTTCTTGTAGAATTCCAATAGCTTTAAATAAAAAAGGAGCTAGATGCGAAATACGTTTCCCAGATGCGGCGGGAAATCCATATTTAACTTTTTCGGCAATGTTAATGGCTGGAATTGATGGAATTAAAAATAAAATTAATCCAGGTAAATCTTTAGATAAAGACCTCTATGCTTTAAGTGATTCAGAAGTTCAAAAAATACCTACTGTTTGCGGTTCTTTAAGAGAAGCAATGGAAAGTTTGGACAAAGATAGAAAATTTTTAACTCAAGGCAATGTGTTTACTGACGATCAAATAGATGCTTATATTTCATTAAAATTTGAGGAAATTCACAAGTTTGAACACACTCCTCATCCAATGGAATTTGAGATGTATTATAGTTGTTAGTCTTTATTTTTTAAGATCCTGTCGTCAGCTATTTTGTCTTTGTTTACACCTTCTTTAATAGTGTAATCCAAAGTACCATGAGCACCAGCTTCGACAGCTTTAATTTTATTTTTGAAAAGTTTTTTCTCTTTTTCTTTTTGCGCTCTTTCTTTTGCAAACTTTTCTAAATGTTTAGTGTCTCTCATAAAAAATATTATACCTTAAATGATTCTCCACATCCACAACGTTCTGTTTCATTAGGGTTTTTAAAGACAAATTGAGATGAAAATTTATCAGTTTTGTAGTCCATTTCAGTCCCTAAAAGATACATGATGGCGTTAGCATCTATAAAAACTTTTACTCCTTTGTCCTCAATAACTTCTTCATTTTTTTTAGCTTCTTTAGCATACTCCATCATATAAGACATGCCGGCACATCCTCCTGACTTAACCCCCACTCTTACCCCAATAGTGTTGTTGTCTGCCTTGGACATTATTTCTTTAATTCTGTTAGCAGCGTTATCGCTTAATTTTATAACTTGTTCGCTCATAAATTTAATTCTAATTTTGCAGCTTCTGACATTTTTGATTTATCCCATGGTGGATCCCACACAAGATTCAATTTAACATCAGAAACGCCTTTAACCTTCATTATATATTCTTTAACCTGCCTTGGCAAACTATCTGCTACTGGACAGTTTGGTGTAGTTAATGTCATGTCTACATTAACAACATTTTTATCATTAATTTCTAACTTATATATGAGACCTAGCTCATAAATGTTTACTGGTATCTCGGGATCATAAACTTTTTTGATTTCTTTTATTACTTTTTCTTTTAAATCACTCATTAATCTGCCTTTTCTGTATTTGCCTTTTGTTTTTTTTCTTCAGCAGCATGCATAAATGTATGCCAAGCCAAAGTAGCACACTTAACTCTCATTGGAAACTGCTTAACACCAGATAAGGACTTCATGGTAGTGTTTTGGTCTTCGCTAAGACTGTTTATTTTTAATTTTGAACCGTCTTTAAGCATATTTAAAAAGTTTTCTAGAATTTTTTTTGCAACATTAAATTCCTTACCTTTTATCGTTTCCGTCATTATAGATGCTGATGCTATTGATATTGCGCACCCTTCTCCTTCAAAAGAAATATCCTCTACTTTTTTTTCTTTATTTAATTTTAAAAATATATGTACTTTGTCTCCACAAAGAGGATTGTGCCCTTCTGCTTGTTTGTTAAAACCTTTACATCTTTTTTTATTTCTCGGGTTCTTCCCGTGATCTAAAATTATTTCTTGGTATAATTCTTTTAAATCCATCATTTATTAAAAATAGTATTACATTTTTTTATGGCGTTACTTAAAGCGTCTATATCTTCTTTGGAATTATAAACCCCTAAAGATGCTCTAGCGGTTGCGGTCACACCCATTTTTTCATGTAAAATTTGACAGCAATGATGTCCAGCTCTAATAGCAACTCCGTCTTCATCTAAAATTGTTGCAATATCGTGAGGATGGATTCCTTTTATAGTAAATGAAATTATTGATCCCCTATTTTTTGGATCTCCGATAATTTTTATTGAATTATTTTTTTTAAGTTCTTGTACTCCGTATTCCGTAATTTCCTTTTCATGTTGCATAATATTTTTTATACCAACGTCTTGAATAAATCTTATTGACTCCGAAAATCCAACTACTTCTGCAGTCTGCAGTGTTCCTGCTTCATATTTTGTGGGGCTTCCAGGAAAAGTAATATTGTCTTTTTTGACCTCTTCTATCATTCCTCCTCCGCCCTGATAAGGAGGAAGTTGGTCTACCCACTGCTTTTTGGCATACAAAATTCCAACCCCAGTTGGACCGTACATTTTATGACATGACATTGCATAAAAATCACAACCCAGTTCTTGCATATCTAATTTTAAATGTGGGGCACCCTGACAACCATCAACAAGAACTGGAATTTTTTTTGTTTGTGCTAAATCTACAATTTTTTTAACAGGAAGAATTGCACCAGTAACATTTGATAAATGAGTAATACCAATAATTTTAGTTTTATTTGTTATTAATTTTTTAATTTCATCAATCTCTACCTCGCCTCTATCATTGCACTTTGCAAATTTAATTACAGCACCCTTCTTCTGCCTTAGAAAATGCCAAGGCACATAATTTGCATGATGTTCCAGTTCCGTTATTAAAATTTCATCTCCTTTATTAATAAATTTTTCTCCATAAGTTGATGCTACTAAATTCATTCCCTCGGTAGCATTCTTGGTAAAGATGATTTCTTCTCTTGATTTTGCATTTATATATTTTTTTACCAAATCTCTTGTTTCTTCAAATCTATTGGTCGCTGTAACAGCCAAAGTATGAACACTTCTTCCAATATTTGAGAATTCTTTTGAATAAAATTTAGAAATTCTATCTATTACTCTTTCGGGCTTTTGAGATGAATTGGCATTATCTAGGTATACCAATGATTTTCCATTAATTTTATTTTTAAAGATAGGAAATTGAGATTTAACAGATTTAATATCCATGAATTTGACTTTCTAATTTACTCTTAACAAATTTTTTAATTGAATTGCTTTTAATCATATCAACTACTTCATTCAAAAAACCATCTATTAATAATTTTATCGATTCTTTTCTACTTAATCCTCGTGACATTAAGTAATAAATTGAATCTTCATCTACATTTCCCGAGGTAGCACCGTGAGAACACTTAACGTCATCTGCATAAATTTCTAACTCGGGTTTGGAATTAAATTCAGAACTGTCGCTTAAAAGTAATGCTTTACTTAATTGATAAGCATTTGTTTTCTGAGCAATATCTTTTACATAAATTTTTCCTTGGTAAACTCCTTTTCCATCTGAACCCAAAACATTCTTAACTTTTTGATAACTTTTACAACTGGGGGCTATATGATTCATTTTGGTTTTAATTTCTTGATGATCATTTTTGTTCAAGAATGAAGCAGATTGCAAAATACATTCGCTGTCTTCTCCTTCCAAATTAAATTCTAAATCCAATTTATTAAACTTTGGTCCTGATGGAAAAATAAAAGCAGAATATTTTGATCTTGATGATAATTTACTTTTTGAGAATTTGTGAAAATATCCTTCATTTTTATCATTTTGAATGCATATATTTTTGTACACAGCATTATTTTCTAAAATGATATTTTCATAAACATTATTCATAAATTTATATTTTGAATCATTGATAACAAGATCAATGGTATGTAATTCTGAATTTTCTCCAATTTTTATTTTATTCCTACTGTTTAAAATATTTTCCTTTAAATCCTTGGTAAATAGGTTGTAAATGATTAGTGCTTTTTTAAACTTATAGTTAGCTTCTATCTCCACATCATAGCCTTTATCTGACAAAGCATGATTAAGACAAACCAAAGAATTCTCTTTATTTTTCTGTAAAAAGTTATCATTTTTAAAATTTTTAATTCTAACTCTATTTTTGTCTTCAAAGCTAAAATTGCTTGATTTTAATTCTCCATTTACAATTACTATATAGTTATGATGAAAATCTTTTATTAGATTAATTTTTTTTACTTTAGAATTTACTTTATTTACATCTAATTTTTTAAAATTCTTCTGAACTATTTCTCTTAAATCTGAAAATTTCCAATCTTCTTGTTTCTTGTTTGGAAATCCTTTTTCATTAAAAAGATTTAGATTATTAATTCTAAAGTCTCTTTCGGTCTTGCTTATTTTTTTAATTTTATCAATTTCTTTAGAATTGATTTTAAAATTCTCTATCATTTTAATTTATTTTTTTATAACCTTTTTTTTCTAATTCTTCGGCTAACTCCATGCAGCCAGATTTTACAATTTTTCCATTAGATAATACGTGCACAAAATCTGGTTTAATATAATCCAACAGTCTTTGATAATGGGTTATTACTAGAAAAGATTTTTTTTTATCTCGAGATGAATTAACTCCATCGGCAATAATTTTTAATGCATCTATATCCAAACCAGAGTCTGTTTCGTCTAGTATAACAAGATTTGGGTCCAATATTTTCATTTGTAAAATTTCATTTTTTTTCTTTTCCCCTCCAGAGAAACCAACGTTAAGTTGTCTGGACAACATTTTTTCATCTATCCCAAGTTCGGATGATTTTTCCTTTAAAAGTTTTAAAAATGATAGAGTGTCTAATTCTTTTTTACCTCTTGCTTTTCTAACTTTATTTAAAGATGTCTTTAAAAAATTATTTGTGTTTACACCAGGTATCTCTGTTGGGTATTGAAAGGCTAAAAAAATACCCTTTTGAGCTCTTTCGTCAATGGGAATTTCTTTTAAGCTTTTCCCTTGATATTTTAATTCACCAGAAATTTTATATCCATTTTTTCCCGAAAGCACATTAGCCAAAGTGCTTTTGCCAGAACCATTAGGACCCATGATTGCATGTAATTCACCAGGTTTTATAGTTATATTTAACCCTTTAAGAATGTCCTTGTTATTTATAGAGGCTTTTAAATTTTTGATTTCTAACATTATCCTACGCTTCCTTCTAAACTAATCCCTACTAATTTTTGTGCTTCTACAGCAAATTCCATAGGTAACTGTTGTAGCACTTCTTTACAAAAACCGTTCACTATTAAACCAACAGCTTCCTCCTGATTTAATCCTCTTTGATTGCAATAAAATAACTGCTCTTCATTTATTTTCGATGTGGTGGCTTCATGCTCCACTATCGATGAAGAATTTTTATTTTTAATATATGGCACAGTGTGGGCCCCACATTTATTCCCCATTAAAAGAGAATCACATTGAGTATAATTTCTCGAATTTAAAGCCTTTTTTCCTATATCCACCAAACCTCTATATGTGTTGTCAGCTTTCCCGGCTGATATTCCTTTTGAAATAATTTTACTTTTTGTATTTTTACCAAGGTGAATCATTTTTGTTCCTGTATCAGCTTTTTGATGATTGTTTGTAATTGCTATTGAATAAAACTCGCCTACAGAATTATCTCCTTGCAAAATACAACTAGGATACTTCCAGGTAATAGCAGATCCAGTTTCAACTTGAGTCCAAGAAATTTTAGAATTTTTTCCTCTACACGCACCTCTTTTTGTAACAAAATTATAAATCCCGCCTACGCCATTTTTATCTCCCGGGTACCAGTTTTGAACTGTTGAATATTTAATTTCCGCATCATCTAAAGCAACTAGTTCTACATTTGCTGCATGTAATTGATTTTCATCTCTCATAGGAGCAGTGCAGCCTTCTAAATAGCTAACATAGCTACCTTTGTCCGCTATTATAAGTGTTCTTTCAAATTGACCTGTTTCCGAAGCATTAATTCTAAAATACGTAGACAATTCCATTGGACATTTTACTTTTGGGGGAATGTATACAAACGAACCATCAGTAAATACTGCAGAGTTAAGAGTTGCAAAATAATGATCCGTTATTGGTATAACTGAACCTAAATATTTTTTAACTAAATCTGGATGTTCTCGAATTGCTTCGGATATAGAACAAAAAATAATTCCTTTCTTTGTCAACTCTTCTTTGTATGTAGTTGCAACAGACACTGAGTCAAAAACTGCATCCACAGCTACCCCGCTTAATCTTTTTTGTTCCTGTAGTGGTATCCCTAATTTTTTGTAAGTTTCAATTAGCTTTGGATCTACTTCGTCTAAACTTTTTGGTTTCTCTGAAGCGCTTTTAGGAGCAGAATAATAATAAAGATCTTGATAATTTATTTTAGGATATTTGGGTTTTTGCCAATTAGGCTCTTTTAAATTCTTTAATCTATTAAAAGCTTTCAGTCTCCAATCTAACATCCATTTTGGTTCTTTTTTTATTTTAGAAATGAATTTTATAGAATTTTCATTCAGGCCTTTTGGTGCACGAATATTTTCTATATCCGTAGTAAACCCATACTTATATTCCTGATTTGTGTTTACATTTTGATTCTTCATTTAATTTATATATGTACTTTTTTGTTTTATCAGATCGTTCAAACTAACTTTGTCGAAAAAATCATTTATATGTTTTTCTAGATCATCCCATAAATTATGGGTTATACATTTCACTGTTCTTCCATTGCAGCCTCTCTTGGATTCTCTTTTGCAATTTAGAGTTTTGACCTGCTCATCAACTGCAAAAATTATATTTGAAATTTTTATATCTTTTGGGTTTTTTTCTAGAATATATCCACCTAATGGTCCTCTCACGCTTTTAACTAGTTTTTCGTTTTTTAGTTTAGAAAACAACTGTTCTAAATAAGATAGAGAGATATTTTGTCTTAAAGAGATGTCGCTAAGACTAACAGGTCCAAAGCTCTGATTCCCAGCCAAATCAGCCATGGCCATAACAGCATATCTGCCCTTGGTAGTTAATTTCATATTCGACTATATTTTACAGGGTTTTTTAATAATTCCTAGTAAAATAGTCAACTTTATAAAAAAAATAATTTGTCGCTTCTAAAACATGCTATAAATCTATTTTCTTTTTGAAATTAATTATCATTATTAAAAATGAAGCAGAAAAGTTTAGAAGTTTTTATAGCTGGTCCGGCTGGTCGCTTAGAGGCAAAATATTTTAAAAATCAAAAAAAAGGATCTCCTATAGCTATAGTTTTACAACCACATCCTCAGTATGGCGGAACAATGAATAATAGAGTTGTTCAAGAAACTTATAATGTTTTTATAAAAAATGGATTTTCTGTTCTGAGATTAAATTTTAGAGGAGTGGGAAAAAGTGAAGGAACATTTGACAATGGACAAGGTGAACTTTCTGATGCAGCCGCAGCATTAGATTGGATTGAAAGAGAAAACCAAGATTATAGTCAATGTTGGGTTTCTGGGTTTTCTTTTGGATCTTTAATATGTATGCAATTAATCATGAGAAGACCAGAGGTAACAAAATTTATTGCTATAGCTCCACAACCTAATGTTTATGACTTTACTTTTTTAGCTCCATGTCCTACTTCCGGACAAATTATTTATGGAGAAAAAGATGAATTAGTTTCAAAAGAAAGTATTATGGAATTAAATAATAGATTAAAAAATCAAAAGGGAATAACGGTTGATTTTTCTGAGATTAAAAATACAAACCATTTTTTTAAAGATAAAGAAGAAGATTTAAAAAAAATAGTTAATACCTATATCAAAAAAAATACTGAGCTTATTTAGGTTCAGCTATTATTCCGCCATTGCAAACTTTGTTTGTCCCTGTTGTTTCAGGAAAAGAAATGGGAAGTCCAATATAAGATCTGATTGCAAGATATGCAAAAGCTTGTGATTCTACAAAATCACCATTTATTCCTAAATTATCAATTAATTTAATTTCGCTACCAATTTTTTTTCTAATAGCATCTAATAGAAATAAATTTTTTCTTCCTCCTCCACAAACATAAATCTTATTGTCTATTTTATTTCTAGAAAGAATTGATGCTGTAAACTCTGTTAATGTTGCTGCTCCATCTTCTAAAGATAATCCTCTGACAAAAGATAAATCAAAATCTTTTATATCATATGATCTTTTTTTGCTTATATCGCTTTCATAAAAATTTTCTAAAGATTGATTTAAAATAATTTTGTTTATTTTTCCTGCTTTTGCAATAGAGCCATTTTTATCATATTTTTTATCGGAATTTAATCTAACCCACTTGTCAATAAGACAATTTCCTGGTCCAATATCTGAACTATAAATTTTATTTCCTTCCTGAACAGAAGTTATATTCGCTATTCCACCTATATTTAAAATTGTAACAGGTAAATCAATTTTCTTATTATCTACTAATAACTTATGAAAAATTGGCGCAAGAGGGGCTCCCTGTCCTCCATTATTCAGATCATTTTCTCTAAAATTGTAAACTACATTTTTCTTAGTGAGTTTAGATAAAAGTTTACCATCTCCTAATTGTTTCGAGATTTTTTCTTCAGCATTGTGAAAAATGGTTTGCCCATGAAATCCTACAAGATCAAGTTTCTCATTAGACAAATCTATAAAGACTTTTTCATGAAACAACGTTATTTTTTTTTCAAGATCTATTATTTCTTTCGATAGAATTTTTAGATCTTTGGAGTTGTTAATTTTTTCTTTTAACTTATAAATATTTTTGTAGATATCACTATCATACTCAAAATACTTATCTAAGATTACATTATATTTGTTTTGGCCATCAGATTTGATTATTGAGGCATCAACCCCATCACCAGAAGTACCACTCATTAAACCTAAAGCTGTATATTCTTTGCTCATATTTATATTTATTTATAGCAATTTTTGTATAATAGTAGATTCTAAACACAAAGTTCTATGAAAAATACCTTTTTATCTGAAATGAATTCTAGAGGTTTCTTAAATCAATGCACTGATTTGGAAAAACTTGAAAAAATTTCAAGCCAAAAGCCAATAAAAGCATATATAGGATTCGATAGCACGGCGCCTAGCCTTCACGTTGGAAGTTTAATGCAAATTATGATTTTAAGACTTCTTCAAAAATATGGTCATCAACCAATAGTTTTGTTAGGTGGTGGAACAACACTAATTGGTGACCCGTCTGGAAAAGATTCCACTAGAAAAATTTTAAAACATAAAGACATAAAGAAAAATATTGCTAGTATTAAAAAAATCTTTGAAAAGCTTCTGCATTCTAAGAATAAAAAAACTAAGCCCATATTTGTAGATAATTACAATTGGTTGGGAAAATTAAAATATATTGATTTTCTAAGAGATGTTGGAAAACATTTTACAATAAACAAAATGCTTACTTTTGATAGCGTGAAGCTACGACTTGATAGAGAACAATCACTTAGTTATATGGAATTTAACTACATGATTTTACAAGCTTTTGACTTTTATCAATTATTTGAAAAACACAATTGTGTTTTACAGATGGGCGGATCTGATCAGTGGGGAAACATTGTTAATGGAGTTGAGTTAATAAGAAGAATTTTACAAAAAGAAGCTTTTGGGCTTACAACTCCTCTAATAACCTTGTCGTCTGGTGCTAAAATGGGTAAAACTGAAAAAGGTGCTGTTTGGTTAGACAAAAAAATGTTTTCACCCTACGACTACTGGCAATTTTGGAGAAATACTGCAGACGAAGATGTCAAAAAGTTTTTGAAATACTTTACTGAAATAAAAACAGATGAACTTTCAAGTAAAATAGATGATGAAAAAGACATTAATAAACTAAAAATATTATTAGCGAATCAAGCAACTACTATACTTCATGGTTCAAAAGCCGCTAAAGACAGTGAAGAAACTGCAAAAGCAACTTTTGTACAAGGTGGGATTGGAAAAAACATACCAGAAAAAAAAATATTAAAAGAAATAATTTTAAAAGGTATTAACATTATAGACTTAGTTTCTCAAAATGGTTTGGCTTCATCTAAAAGTGATGCAAGAAGAATTTTAAAAAATAGAGGAATAAAAATTAACGATAAAGTTATTGAAGATGAAAAGAAAATTGTAAGTTTAGAGGATTTTTCAAATAATAACTTTATCAAGTTATCTGTTGGAAAAAAAACTCACTTAAAAGTTACAATTACTTAGATTCTTTTTTCTTTGCAGCTTCTAAAGCTCTAGTAATAAATCTTGGAGTTAAAGTTTTTACTGGATTAACTGTTGTTTTTAAATTATTGGGCAATCCTTTAATTTTAAAACTAATTCCAAAAAGCCCTTCTCCGACTTTCTTTCCTATTAAAATATCTCCTACCACAGGAATTTTTGAAATTATACTGTTTAATGTTTTGGCTGGTACTAATGTGCCTCTTAAACTAACCAAACCATTCTGTTTTTCAACATAACCTTCGATTAATATAGAAATAGAAGGTCCAATCATAAAAATTTCTTTGATATCCATCTTGGTAGGATTGCTTTCGTAGTTTATTGATAATGTATCAAAACTTATTCCCTCTCCTTTCAAAGTATCAGTGAGGCCCTTTAGATCTGCAAGAGTTAATAATTTTGCTAAAGCAGGAGCTTTATTTAATTTAAAATTATTTACTGTTAAGAGGTTGGAGGAATTTTTTTTATTAAATTTTGATATATAATTTAGATTTCCACCTTCCAAACCTTGAAAAAATTTGTAATCACTCAGCAAAGGCATTGCAATATCAGAATATATTTCTAGAATTTTTCCATCGTTTTTTTCTTGTTTTTTTAAAGAAATATCTAAATGCTTATTTTCTGCAAAATCACTTTTTGCTGAAATTTTTTCAAAGGAACCTTTGTTGATTTTTCCAACAAGTCTGAAATTTTTAATTGGAAATTTTGCGCCTTTAAGAATCTTTCCGAAGTCTATCTCTATGTCTTTGGAAATCTTTTTGAGAAATTTGCTTTTTTTACCTTCTTTGCTTAATTCTTTGATAAGCATTTTTGCGTCAAAAACTTTTCCTTTAATGCTAATTTTATCCTTATTTGTAATTTTGAATTCATTGTTTGTGTTGTTGTCTATAGAAGTCTCAACCTGAATTTCTTTAAAATTAATTAAATTATAATTTTTATCTAAATGTAAATCTTTTGTTTGTAGTTTATTGTTTCTATCTTCTATTATAAGATTTTTTAAAAAAATAGTTTTATTTTTGTTTATTGAAAATTGAGCTTTTACTTCTGAAATATTATCTTTTGAAAAAGAATAGTGCATTATAGGAATTTTAGGAAAGTTTGAAGCGATTTTTGTTTTAAATTTTAAATCAATATTATATTTTTTTTTTCTTAGCTTTAGATTAAACTCTCCATTAAAAAATTCTCTTTCTGCATTTTCTTCATTATTAAAACTCCAGGACACTTTGCTCAAATAAAAAGAATTTTTTTTGTACAAAAAATTTGCAACTAAATTCTTAATTTCATATTCGTCAGATATTTTAATATTTGCGGTGTTTATATCTCCACCAACATTAAAATCTTTTTTTAATTTAAAATTTTCGTCAAATTCTAATTTCAAATCTTTAATCTGAAATCTTGCTCTCTTTATATTTTTGAAATTTTCTTCTTTTAAACCTGTTTTGATTAGAATTGGTTTAATTTTATCAAAATCCAAATATTTAGTTGATAACATTACTTTTTTAATAACTACTTTCCTCTGAGTTAAAAACTCCAAGTCAACATCTGTTCTCAATGATCTTAATGGAATAGAAGTTTGGTGGTAATCAAGATTTGGATTTATAAACTTCACAAATAGAATAAGCTTTTTGATATCTAACAAAATTGATATCTTTTCAAAATCTAAAGCGATATTTTCATTGGATTTTTTAACTTCTGACTGAATAATCTTGTTGAATCTGTCTGTTTCATAACCAAAAAAACTCAAATAACATATTGCTATAAATAAAATAAATAGAATAAATAAAAATGTTGAAAAAATTGTTTTTTTCATTATTTGTTTGTTCTAAAAATTGAGCCTTCAATAAATTTATCTATACTTCCGTCTAATACTGAATCGGGATTGGTATCTTCAATGTTGTATCTTAAATCCTTTACAAGCCTATAAGGTTGCAAAACATAAGATCTTATTTGGTACCCCCACCCAATATCTGTTTTGGAATTTGATTCTTTTTTACTTTTGTCTTCTCTTTTTTGAATTTCGTGTTCATAAAGTCTTGCTTTTAACATTTTAAAACAGGTCTCTTTATTTTTGTGTTGAGATCTTTCGTTTTGGCACTGAACAACAATTTTCGTTGGCAAATGAGTAATTCTTACTGCGCTGTCAGTTGTATTAACGTGCTGTCCACCAGCGCCGCTTGACCTATAAGTATCAATTCTTAAATCTTTTTCATCAATGACAATATCAATATTATCATCAACACAAGGATAGACCCATATGCTCGCAAAACTCGTGTGGCGTCTAGCTCCAGAATCAAAAGGAGATATTCTTACCAGTCTATGAACCCCTGATTCTTTTTTCATTAATCCATAAAGATTTTCACCTACAATTTTTAACGTGGAAGATTTAATTCCAGCTTCTTCACCTCTATGCTCACTTATCATTTGATATTTGAATTTTTTTCGATCAAACCATTTTAGATACATCCTTCTCAGCATTTCAGCCCAATCTTGACTTTCTGTGCCCCCTGCTCCTGCATGAATTTCTAGATAAATATCCAAATTATCATTTTCGCCTGACAGAAAGCATTTAATCTCAAATGCTTTTACTTCTTCCAAAATTTTAGATATTTTTTTGGAACAATCGTTGAGTGTTACGCTGTCCCCTTCTTCCAAAGCCAATTTGTTTAGATCTTTTAAATCAACTAGCTCTTTTTCTGTATTGTTGTAAAAACTAAAAATATTTTCTAAAAATTTCTTTTCCTTTAATACTTTTTTTGAATTATTAGGATCTTTCCAAAAATCTTTTTTTAAGGTTTCGTTATTTAAACTAGATATTCTTTCCTTGATGTTATTGCTATCAAAGATACCCCCTTATATTTGAGAGCGACTTTTCAGAAAACTTTATATTTTTATCAAAATCATTCATTAGTAGAATCTCGTAAACTTTGTGAATTTATCACGTTTTTTTCCTAAATTAAAATTTTTTAATTTTATTTCTTCCACACTTTGCTCCTTGAATCCTTCAACTATGGATTTGGATTTGGTAAATTTAACATTTTGACCGCTGTCATAATCTATAGGAAAAAAATATATAGTTTCCGGTGCTTTAAAATGCTTTATTTCTTCTTTGTATATAGCGTTCTCAACAAATTTTTTAAATATTGGTAAAGCAGCTTTGGCGCCAGTTTCGTATTTTCCAAGAGATTTTGGCTCATCATAACCAATATAAACTCCAATAGTTAAATCGGAAGTCGAACCTATAAACCAAGCATCAAAATTTTTATTTGTGGTTCCTGTTTTCCCAGCAAGCGGCACTTTCAAACTTCTCAATTTTTTTCCAGTTCCTCTTTTAACTGCCCCTTCTAACATTGAAGTAATTTGGTAAGCAGTTTCTCTGCTAATAACTTGTTTGTAATTATTTAAAATTTTTGGAGCAAATTTTTTATCTTCATTGTTCACTATCTGACAACCTTCGCACTCTCTTTTTTCTGAATTAAAAATGGTTTTTCCTCTTCTGTCTTGTATTCTGTTGATCAAAATAGGTTTTATCTTTTTTCCTCCGTTTATAAATGTACAATAAGCACCCGTAAGTTTTAAAAGAGTAGTTTCGTTAGAACCCAAAGAGACAGATAGTAATTCTGGAACGTTTTCGTAAACTCCCAAATTTTTTGAAATCTCAGAAATTTTTTTAAACCCTATATTTTGTGCCACTCTGACTGTCATTAAGTTTCTAGATTTCTCTATTCCTTTTCTTAAAGTAGATGGACCATAAAATTTTTTTCCATAATTCTCTGGTTTCCAATCTTTTAATCCTTCACCTTGTTCACTTACAAAAGGAGCGTCTAAAACTATTGAGTTAGGTAAAAAGCCATTTTCTAAAGCTGCAGCATAAACAATGGGCTTAAAAGCTGAACCTGGCTGCCTCTTTGCTTGAGTGGCCCTATTAAATTCGCTAGAAATAAAACTGTAACCTCCTACCAACGCCTTTACTTTGCCGTTATGAGGATTGATTACCACAATGCTTCCGTTAACTAGGGGCATTTGTTTTAAAACCCAATTATTCTTCTTGTCTTTTTTAACAAAAATTAAATCACCAACTTCCAATAGTTGTTTAAAATTTTTTGCTCTTGTCCACTTAAGATCTTTAAAAATTATTTTTCCTTTTGAATTGTCGCTGATTAATTTTATAAGGGATTCATAGTCATCGGTTTGTAAAACCTCAGCTACTTTCCATCCTAGTGTTTCATCGATATCAATTTTTTTTATTGTATTCTTCCAATCTTTATTTCTAAATACATTTGCTATTGGTCCTCTCCAGCCATGGCGCCTATCATATGACTCAATTCCAAATCTTAAGGCATCAAGAGCGGCTATCTGATATTTTCCATTCAAAGGTGTGGTGATTGATAGTCCTTCCGAATATAATTTTTTGAATCCATAATCGTTATTGACAATTCTCCTCACCTCTTCTGTGTATGATCTTGCTTCCTTAATAAGAGATATTTTTCTTTTTTTTAGTATAATTTTCTCTTTTGAAAATTTTTTAAGCTGTTCATTGGATATATATCCGTTCTCTTTCAAGTTTCTCAAAACTAAATCTCTTCTAATTTTTGCTAATGAAGCAGACTTATAAGGATTATATTTGCTGGGAGCTTTTGGTAAAGCTGCTAGAAGAGCTGACTCATTATAATTAAGTTCTTTTACTGATTTATTAAAATATTCGAGACTAGCTGAAGCGACTCCGTATGTACCTTGACCCAAATAAATTTCATTTAGATATAACTCAAGTATTCTTTTTTTTGTATAAGCTTTTTCTATACGAAAGGCTAATATAGCTTCTTTTATTTTTCTTTTTAAAGAAACTTCATTGCTCAGTAAAAAATTTTTTGCGACCTGTTGTGTAATCGTTGATGCCCCTTCTAATCTTTTATTTTGCAAAATATTGCTAATATTTCTTATAAAAGCTCTTGTGACGCCTCGCGCATCAACTCCTGGATGATTAAAAAAGTTCTTATCCTCTGCTGATAAAAAAGAATTAATTACCTTATCTGGTATGGAATCGTAGGGAATAAAAAGTCTTTTTTCTACAGAATATTCTGCTATTAGTTGACCGCTATCATCATATACTCTGCTTAGAACAGAAGGTTCATAATTTGATAATTTTTTGAAATCTGGCAAATCATGAGAAAAATACCAAAATGCTGAAAATGTTAAAAAGACCCCTGTAATAAAAACTGAAAGTAAAAGCTTTATTACCTTGCTATAGATTTTTTTCATCTTTTTTCCCTAATTAAAATAAAACCCTATATTTTGGCTATCTTAAGGCAGAGTGGAATTCATAAAAATTGTTATTTTACAAAAAAAAATGTATAATGATTGCTATGAGAATTACACATTTTAAACCAGGATCTAAATTATCACTTATGAACAGGTTTTATACACTATGCAAAAGAATTTATATATTGATGCATCGCATCCAGAAGAAACTAGAATTGTACTCAAGTCAGAATCAAATATTGAAGAATACGAGTCTGAGAATAAAAACAATCTAAATCTAAAAAGCAATATTTACTTAGGAAAAGTGAGTAGAGTTGAACCATCTCTACAAGCAGCTTTTATAAACTACGGGAGAGAACGTCACGGTTTTCTAGCCTTTAATGATATTCAATCAGACTATTATCAAATTCCAATAGAAGATAAGGAAGAATTAAAAAAATCAGAAGAAAAAATCAGAGAAGATCTGAAAGAGGAAAATGAAAGCAAAGAGGAAAGTGCAAGTAAAAAACAGGTTTCTTCTGAAAATTCTGAAGAAATTCAAAATTCAAACCAGGTAGCCGATAATAATAACGAAGTTAAACCTTCAACAGAAAATAATTCAAATAATTCTGAAAAAATTAGAGAAAGATTAAAAAATAGATACGGAATTAGAAGATATAAAATCCAAGAAGTTATTAAACCTGGGCAAGTAATATTAATACAGGTCATTAAAGAAGAAAGAGGCCAAAAAGGTGCTGCTTTAACAACTTTTATATCATTGGCAGGAAAATATATCGTCTTAATGCCTAATACAGCTAAAGGAGGAGGTATATCTAGAAAAATTTTTAATTATGAAGATAGAAATAAAGTTAGAGAGATATTAAAGAATATTGAAATACCTGAAAATATGGGGCTAATTGTAAGAACAGCGGGAGCAAGAAAAACCAGAAACGAAATAAACAACGACCTTCAAAATACAATATCTCTTTGGGAAAAAATTAAAAATAACGCTATCAGTTCAACTGCTCCTATTCTAATTCATGAAGAAGGAGATGTAATTAAAAGAGCTTTGCGAGACATATATGATAACGAAACAAAATATATTCACGTTGAAGGAAATGATGGTTATCAAAAAGCTAAATCTTTTATGAAGCAATTCATGCCAGGAAACTCAAAATACGTTAAAAAATATAGAGGCAAAATACCTTTGTTCCATAGCGCGGGAATTGAAAAAGATTTAAATAAAATTTTCGAACCAGTGGTAAAATTAAAATCAGGAGGTTATTTGGTTATTAACCCAACTGAGGCTTTGGTTGCAATAGATGTAAATTCTGGTCAGTCTACAAAACAAGTGAATATTGAAAAAACAGCATTAAATACTAACGTTGAAGCAGCTGAAGAAATTGCAAGACAAATTAAAATTAGGGATCTGTCCGGATTAATTGTTATTGACTTTATAGATATGATTAACTTTTATAATAGAAGAACAGTTGAAAGAAAAATAAAAGATAAACTTAAACTGGACAGGGCTAGAATACAGGTTGGTAGAATTAGTAATTTTGGTCTCTTGGAAATGACTCGTCAAAGACTTAAGGAGAGTTCGATTCGATGGGAAACTAACCTTTCTATTGAATCTTTTGCACAAAAAATTATTAAAAAAATTGAAATGTTAGCTTTCTCAAGTAAAACAAAGATTATTGATGCCTCGGTACCTAGTAAAGTAAATCTATATTTAAAATCATATTTTAAAAAAGAAATATCTTTCTTTGAAAAAAAATATAAATTTAAAATAAATATTATCTCAGATAATGAATTAACTATTCCGGAATATAGAATAAAATTATTTAGTAAAAATAAAAAAATTATTAATAAAATCGAAAATTTTAAAGAAATAGGTGATATGAATAAAAAAAACAATAAAGTGATTAAAATGAATGCTCATTCTAAAAAAGAATTGCCTGAAAATTTAAATAAAAAAACAGTAAAAAAAGGTTTGGTAAAAACCTTGTGGACAAGAAGAAAAAGAAGAAAATAAATTAAATTAATCCCTTTGAAGGACTACTTGCTGATCCATACTCCTGCATCCTAATTCTGCCAGCCAAATAAGATTGTCTACCAGCTATTACAGCATGTTTCATTGATTTTGCCATTATGATTGGATTTTTCGCTTTAGCTATTGCGGTGTTTATTAAAACTCCATCACATCCAAGTTCCATAGCAATAGTTGCGTCTGATGCCGTTCCTATTCCCGCATCAACAATAACCGGAACTTTTGCATTATTTATTATAATTGAAAGGTTCAATGTATTTTTGATTCCTCTTCCTGAACCAATTGGAGATGCTAAAGGCATTATTGCTGAAGCTCCTACATCTTCTAATTTTTTTGCAATTATAGGATCGTCTGAACAATACACCATTACCTCAAAACCCTCCTTAACAAGAACCTCTGTGGACTTTAAAGTTTCAATCATGTTTGGATAAAGAGTTTTTTTGTCACCAAGAATTTCTAATTTTACAAGTTTCCAACCGCCCATTTCTCTCGCCAACCTCAAAGTTCTCAAAGCGTCTTTTGAATTAAAACATCCGGCTGTGTTTGGTAAATAAATTATTTTTTTTGGATTTAAATAGTCCATTAAAACTGGTTTTTTTTTATCTAAAATATTTACTCTTCTAACCGCAACAGTTACCATATCTGCCCCCGAAGCTTTTACGGCTTCTGCTGTTTGTTTAAAATTTTTATACTTTCCAGTCCCTATAATTAAGCGAGATTTAATAATATGTTTGCCTATTTTTAAGTTGTCCTTCTTCTGCATTTATCCGCCACCTATAAATTGAACAACCTCAATTTTATCATTATTTTTTAACTTTTTTTTTCCGTAATGTTGTTTTGGCAATATTATACCGTTAAGTTCTATTGCTATCTTCTTTTCCTTCAATTTATATTTTTTTATGAGATCTCTAACGCTAAAATTTGTGTGGATGCTTATTTTTTTTCCATTTAATTGTATTTTTGCCATAATTGAGATATTTTTAATTTTTATTATACCAAAATGATTCAAAAAATCCTTGTTATAAATGGTCCTAATTTAAACTTGCTAGGAACTAGAGAAAAAGAAAAATATGGAAATGTCTCCCTAGCGGATATCCAAAAAAAGTGTGAGGCTCATAGTAAAAAAATTGGTCTACAGGTTGATTTTAAACAATCAAATGTTGAGGGGGAAATAGTAAATTTTATTCAGGATACAAAAGAGAAACATCAGGGAATCATTATTAACGCAGGTGGATATACCCACACATCGGTAGCAATACTTGATGCTTTGCTTGCGGTTAAAAAACCAACTATCGAATTGCATATAACAAATATTTACAAAAGAGAAGATTTCAGGCATAAGTCTTTAATTAGCAAAGCAGCTGACGGGATAATTTGCGGTTTAGGTGTTGATGGGTACATTATGGCACTCGATGGAATCAAAGAAATTATAAAAAAATGAAAATCGATAAAAAATTAATTAAGGAATTAAAAGATTATCTTGAAGAATTTGGTCTTTCAGAAATCGAGTATCAGGACGGTGATAAAAAAATAAAAGTTGCAAAAAATCTAACTTCTAATAGCAATATCACTGCTCACAAACCAGGTTTGACGAAACAAAAAGAGGAAGAAATTGGAAAAAAAATTGTTTCTCCAATCATAGGAACAGCATATTTAGCTTCTGAACCTGGTGGAAAAAAATTTGTTGAAGTTGGACAAAAAATTAAAAAAGGACAAACCATAATGATTGTTGAGGCAATGAAAACAATGAATCATGTTCCATCCACCTCAGATGGTGAAGTGAAAAAAGTTTTAGTTCAAGATGGTCAGGCTGTAGAGTTTGGGCAAGCTTTGGTTCTTCTAAAATAATCAATGTTTAAAAAAGTTTTAATCGCAAACAGAGGCGAAATTGCTGTCAGAATAATAAGGGCATGTAAAGAATGGGGAATTGGAACTGTTGCTATACATTCTGATGTTGATTCTGATTCAATGCATGTTCGTTTAGCCGACGAAAGTGTTTGTATAGGATCTCATCAACCACAAAACAGTTATCTAAACATTCCGGCAATAATGTCTGCTGTAGACGTTACTGGCGCTGAAGCTATTCATCCAGGCTATGGATTTTTGTCAGAAAATTATAAATTTGCAGATGTTATCCAAAAACATGGAATAAAATTTATTGGTCCAAGTGCTGAAATTATAAAAAAAATGGGAGATAAGATTGAAGCAAAAAAAATTGCAAAACAATATGGTCTGCCAGTAATAGAAGGATCGGATGGAGGTGTAAAAAATGTTAGTGAAGCAAAATCAATTTGTAAAAAAATTGGTTATCCTGTTTTAATCAAAGCTTCTGGTGGTGGTGGTGGAAAAGGAATGAAAATTGTGGAGAGCGAAAATAAATTAGATGAATTATTTTCAATGGCACGTTTGGAAGCAAAAAAATATTTTGGAAATGATGAGGTATATATAGAAAAATATTTTATGAGACCAAGGCATATTGAGGTACAAGTTTTATCAGGAAAAAATAGAACTGTTCATTTACACGAAAGAGATTGCAGCGTCCAAAGAAAACACCAAAAGCTAATAGAAGAAACTCCAAGCCCAGTATTAGATGAAAAAACAAGAACTGACCTACTCAATAAAACTGTAAAAATGGTAGAGTCTATTGGCTATGAAGGAGCAGGGACAGTTGAATATATATATGAAAATGGAAAATTTTATTTTTTAGAAATGAACACTAGGGTACAAGTTGAACATCCGGTAACAGAAGTACAAACCGGTATTGACATTGTAAAGGAACAAATATGGATTGCACACTCTGGAAATACAGCTTTAAAACAAGGTGATATTAGTGCCAGAGGTCATTCCATAGAGTGTAGGATTAATGCGGAAGATCCTTCAAAAAATTTTCAACCTAGTCCTGGAGTAATCTCTGTTTGTCACCAACCTTCTGGCTTTAGGACAAGAGTTGATGGATCGATCTTTCAAGGCTGTAAAATCACTCCATATTATGACAGTTTAATATGCAAATTAATATGTAAAGGAAGAAACAGAACTGAAGCTATACAAAGGACCATGAGATCTTTAAATGAGTTTGTAATAGATGGAATTGTTACCACAATCGATCTTCATAAAAAAATACTGTCCCATGAAAAATTTATTAGCTCTGAATTTGATACTAATTGGCTAGGAAAAGAAAAATTTTATTAAAGCAACTATTTGAATTGATAATTAACAACTTAAATGGTATTAAAACTCAATTATGGGATACCCAAAAAAACATAGAGGAAGACGTAAAATTGGCTCAAAAAAAAGAAGGGCTAGAAAAAGAAACAAGAAAAGATAGTCTGCCTCAACAATGGAACTAAGAACTCAAATTAAAAAGTTGAGTTTATGGATATTTATAATTCCATTTGTAGCTGTAAATTTGTGTCTATTTATTTCTGTTAATTACCAAATTTTTGATAATACTTTTTTAACTGTTGATCAAATTGGACGTTCTGGTCCAACATTTCCTTATATAGATGGTGGAGTTTCCATAAGCCGAACAGCTAGAACATACCCAACTTTTTTAATATTTAAGCCATCTATGATTTTGACTTCAATTTTTTTAATAATGTATTGGATTAAAACAAACAGAATAATAAATTTTTATCAAAATCTAGAAAATAATAAAAACCTTTTTAAAACATTTGGAATATTATCGGCAGTATTTCTAATTATTCATTCTATATTTTTAGGTATAAAATTTGATTACGATTTATACAAATTTTTTAGAAGATTTGTATTGTTAGGTTTTATTCTCTTTGAAGTTATTGCCCAATCACTTTTAGTTTACAGATTATTTAAATTAAAATCCATTATGTATAAGGATATAAATAATTACGTCCTTATACTAAAAATAATCCTAGTTACTATTTTGGTAATTGTAGCAGTAACAACTTTGCCCATAGTCGTATCAAGTGGAAATATTCATTTTAAACATGCGCTTGAATGGAACTACTTCGTTGGAGTTATACTGTTTTACTTGTTGACGTTTATGTTCTGGAAAAAAGGATAAAACCCTTGTCTACACACCTTTCGGTGCGCAGACTTAAGTTTTGGTTCGTCGTTGTAGGCGCTACCGCCGAACCTCCCGCCTCACTATTTTAGCGCTACTCTGTGAGACTTTCTGCCCGTTAAGCTTGAACCTCTCGGCCTTTCCCTAACTGGCCAGTTGGGAGTTGCCTCCCAATTCGAATCCAACTTAACATTGCTAAAACAAAATAGACATCACCTTTTGGTTGTTTTGTTTAATGGTTTGTTAGTTGTGTGGATAAATTTTTGTTTATAGTTTTATCTATCCAGCCACCACCCAGAACTCTTTCACCAAGATTATCTTTTGAATAAAAAACACAAGCTTGACCTGGTGATATTCCTTTTTCATCTTGCAAAATCTCAACAACTGCCGAATCTTTTTGAATTGTTGCGTTTGCATTAAGTAGTTTGCCTGTAGACCTTACCTTAATAAAAATATTCTTTTCAAAAATACTAGTATCGGACAATAGATTTATGTTTCTTAAATAAAGCTTATTTATATTTAAACAGTCCTGGGGGCCTACAACAATAGAATTGTTCTTGGATCTTATATCAATTACATAAAGTGGTTCTTGGCTAGAAATTTTAATCCCTTTTCTTTGTCCAATAGTATAGTTTATGATTCCATCATGGGAGCCTAGCTTTTTACCGTTCAAATCAAGAATGTCTCCCTTTTTAAATGACTGTGGCCTATATTTTTCTATAACAGAAGCATAATTCCCGTTAGGAACAAAGCAAATATCTTGGCTATCAGGTTTTCCTGCAACATTAAGTTTTAGCTTGTCTGCAATCTTTCTTGTTTCAGATTTGTTGATAGAACCTAAGGGAAACCTTAGATAATCAAGTTGTTTTTGAGTAGTACTAAATAAAAAATAACTTTGATCTCTGTCTTTATCTTCTGCTCGATACATTGCACTTCCTCCATTATATTCGTGTCTCGAAACATAATGTCCCGTAATTAAAGCGTCGGCATTTAATTCCTTTGCAAATTTAAATAAGTCTCTAAATTTTACAGTTTGATTACATTGCACACAGGGTATGGGAGTTTCTCCAGCTGTATAGCTATCAATAAAAGAATCTATTACTTCAGTTTTAAATTTTTTTTGATAATATAAAATCTTGTGTTCAATTCCTAAAGTTTCGGAAACTCTTTTTGCATCAATAATATCTTGTCCTGCACAACACTGCCTTCCTTTTTCTGAAGATTTGATATCGTCATATAGTTTCAGCGTTATTCCAGTAACGTTGTAGCCTTCCTCTTTCATGAGACCAGCTACAACTGAAGAATCAACTCCTCCTGACATAGCTACAACTATTTTGGTGTCTTTTGGGGACTTTTTTATACCTAGTGAGTTAATCATAAACTGCTATATATATTATAAAAAAATAAATCTTTCCATTATGCAATATGATCTAGAACCTGGTAATTTTGTTGTAAATCCTTCTCAAAAAAGCTGGGGTGTTGGCCAAGTCCAATCAATCATTAAGAATAAGGTAACTGTAAATTTTGAAAATGCTGGAAAACAAGTAATTAATTTAGATAATATAAATTTAGAAAAAATTAAAAATGAACAGTAACGAATTAAAAGAAATTGCCGAAGGTCTTATAAAAACAACGGAATTAGCAGGAAGAAAGTCTATTGAAATTTACAAACAAGGATTAAAAAAAATTATAAAACCAGATAATTCTCCTGTAACTAATGGTGATCTTGAGGTAAACAAAATACTTACAGAGAAAATAAAAGAACTAACTCCAAATATTCCTATCATTTCTGAGGAAACAGTTGATTTAAATAAGAAAAATACTTTGAAAACTTTTTGGCTTATTGATCCAATTGATGGAACTAAAGAATATATTGCTGGGCAAAGTGAATATACAATAAATGCAGCTTTAGTATTAAATCATGCACCAACTATTGGTTTAGTTGGTGCTCCAAAAAAAAATAGATTGTTTTATTCCTATGGAAAAAACAATTCTTTTATGATCGAAAATGAAAAAATTATTAAACTAGACTGTAAGAAAAAAACTACAAAAGGAAAAATTTTTGCTGTAAGCGGAAGTGCAAAACCAGCTCCATTAATATTAGATGTATTAAAAAAATATAAAGTAACATCGTTTACTCCTATGCATAGCTCATATAAATTTTGTGTAATTGCTACAGGAGAATTTGATTTTTATGCAGCCAAAGAAAGAGCTTATGAATGGGATTACGCAGCAGGTCATGCAGTCGCTGAAGGTGCTGGAGCAATAATTACAACTTTAGAAAATGAACCATTCAAATATGGCAAAGATGACTACAAAAACTTAAGTTTAATAATTAAACGTAATAAAATTCTAGATGTTTAAAACTATATCTATAATAGTAGTGTCTGTAACATTGTTCGGTTTAATTCTTTTTATTTTTGTGAAAAATACCATGAAAAAAAGAATTGAGTATTATTTAAAATTAAATGAAAAAAAAAAGAAAACTAAGTAAGTTTTAATAATTGAGTAAATTCTTTTTGTGTCATGGACAAAATTTTTTTTGAGATATCATAACTAAATCCAGATCTAGCCAATATTCCCATATCTTTTTTATAAAATAATTCTCTATTAGATTCTGGTCGCATAGGACCTATTCTTCTTTTTTTACAAATTTTCATCGCTGATAGAAAATCAGGCTCTTTTTTTTCATTTTTTATTTTTTCTAAACTTAACTTAATATTTTCCTGTCCAATCCCTTTGCTCTTCAATGAATGTCCGATTTTATTAAGAGAATAACCTCTTCGAAAAAACATTCTAGCCTTTGAATCGGAATAGAGTCTGTCGTTCAAAAAATTGTTTTTTTCTAAATTTAATACAACATTGTTTATTATTTCCGTTATTTCTTTTTTTGTTTTTGTGCCTTGAAATTTTTTTAAATATTTTTTTAACAGATACGTTTTTGTTTGTTGCTTTGTAGGGCTATACTTTTGAATATATGAATAGGCTAAATCTCTTAAATTAGCAGTTAAATCTTCAAATTTTTTCTTGTTGGATATTGGATCCATTGCTTTTATATTATACAAGTTTTTATGACTGATAACTTTCTGTCCTTTTTAACTTACGAGAATATTTACTATATAGCAAATATAGGTGTTATTCCCTGTTGGATATTATTAATTATTTTACCTAATCACATAATTACAAAATTTTTTGTTAAATCTGTAATAATTCCATCTTTGTTGTCCACAGCTTATATTTTTATAGCCTACCAGGTCTATGTAACTGAAAATATTTTTGAAATTTTCAACCTCTATTTAGGTTTGAACGAGCTTTATGCTCTTTTTTCCAACGAAGCGTTTCTTTTGATTTTTTGGCTACACTTTTTATCAATAAATCTATTTGTTGGTAATTGGATTGTTAGTGATGCAAGGGTATATATGGTTTCAAAACTTTTTGTTATTTTAGCATTAATAACAACTTATTTTACTGGACCTATAGGTCTTGTTTTTTATTGGCTAATTAGAATTTTGTATTCAAAAAAAATCAATTACTATGACTAAATCTATAGAGTTTTATTTCGATTTTAGCAGCCCCTATGCTTATATTGGTTATAAAGGAATAAATCAGTTAGAAAAAAAAGGTTCATTTAAAATTAAATACATGCCAATATTTTTAGGCGGGCTACACAATTCTGCTGGTATAACTCCTGCTGCGTTTATATCTATTAAATCAAAATATATGTTAAAAGATACAAAATTAGTTTCTGAAAAAAAAAATATTAAGTTTAATTTTAATTCTTATTTTCCTATTAAAACTATAAACTTGATGCGAGGATTTTTAGTTGCTGAAGAAGATAATTTTGAAAAGATTTATGCAGAAAAAATTTTCAATGCTATATGGAAAGATGGTTTGAATATGAATGATCCAATAGTAATAAATAAAGTTCTAAAAAATATAGATTTAAATCCAGAAACATTCTTGAACAAGGCTGCTGATGAAAAAATTAAAAATAAATTAAGAAAACTAACTGATGATGCTTTAAAAAAAGGTGTATTTGGAGCACCAACTTTTCTTGTTAACAAAAAAATTTTTTGGGGACAAGACAGGCTTTCTTATGCAATTGATGAGGCTAAGAAATAAAATGAGAGAAGTTAAATCCAATAAAAAAAACCCATTAACAAAATTTTTCATTAAAATATGTAGAATTTTTGGTTTTGAAATTATAGATCAAAGCAATTTTAGCATTCCAACATCCAAAAAAACTATAAATCAAAGTATAAGTATTCCTGGAAAAAGATCTGTGACTTTGCCGCTAGGCAAAGTTGAAATAACAAGGCCTGTTAAATCTCTAGATATAATCTTAAGAACATGTATGTCGGTGAATATGTTAACTCAGTCAAAAAAGAGAATGTTCGAAAAAAATAAAGAAGAGTATACAAAGCGAACTTTGGTATCTATAGCTAAAAGTGTTAATCACGCAAAAAATATATTTAAAAATACAAAGTTTAAAATTTATGTTGTTGATCACAATTCTACAAAAAACCAGATTGATAGTATGAGAGATATTTTAAAAAAATCTAAAATTAGTTTTGAAATTTTAAACTTAGAATTAGATAAATTTTCTAATCAGATAAAAAAAATAAATGAAGAAAATAAAGAAGTAACTTCAAACCAGAAGTCAAATATGTCAAATATTCACCAATCTCTTTTCCTTTCTAAAAAAAATAGCGAGGATTTAACTTATTTTGTTGAAGATGATTATATTCATGAAAAAATTAGCTTATCAGAAATATTGTATACATATGAAAAGATAGCGTCTCTTACAGAACAAGAGTTAATAATTTGCCCAACAGACTACCCTTACCTTTACACTCAAAGTGAAAATACAAAAATTTTTTTAGGAGAAAATAGACACTGGCGTCAAATAGATCAAACTTTATGCACTTTCCTTACAAGTAAAAAAATAGTTGAAAAATACTGGAATGAACTTACCGGTATGTGTAAAATTGAACACTACCCTTTTGAAAAACCTTTACACAATATCTATAAGAAAGAATTATGCGTTTCCCCTATTCCTTCATTAGCAGTACATTTTACAAATATTAACTCAATTTATGGACTATCTCCCAATGTCGATTGGAAAAGACTGTGGGAAGAAAATGAAAATTAAACCAAATAAAAAAGCTCCAAATTTTAAGCTTCCTTCTACATCGCTAAAAACCTTTGAATTATCAAAATCAAAAAATGGTTTAGTAATTTATTTCTACCCTAAAGACAACACTCCCGGATGTACTGTGGAAACAATAGATTTTTCAAAGCTTTATAGAAAATTTAAAAACTTTAAATACGAAGTTGTTGGTATTTCTAAAGACAGTATTAAAAGTCATTTAGGTTTTAAAAAAAAATATAAAGTTCCTTTCCAACTTTTGTCTGATGAAAATGTTCGGGTTCAAAAGAAATACGGTGTATGGGGAAAGAAATCGTTTATGGGTAATAAATTCATGGGAACTATAAGATCAACAGTCATAGTTAATAAAGGTAAGATCTTAAAAATCTGGTCGAACGTAAGAGTAAAAGGACATGCTCAGGAAGTTCTTGCTTTTTTAAAAACTAATAAATAAAAAGGCCCGATTTCTCGAGCCTCTTTATTACCAAATTAAGGGAAGGTAATCTTTTAATTAATCTCTTATCGAATAAGCCACTACTCCAACTTCTGCTTTGTCAGTTCCAAGTCTTTCAGCTTCCTTACTAATTCGGAGACCAACCGTTGCTTTCAGAGCACTAAATACGCCATAAGAAAGTATAAAGCTAAATGCGACAACAGAAATTACACCAACAAACTGTGTACCAAAAGATGTTTCGCTGTTACTTAATGGTACAACTAGTGTTCCAAAAATTCCGGCAAACATGTGGACCGGTATTGCTCCAACCACATCGTCAAGACCAAAACTTTCTAACATTTTTGTTCCGAAGTACATAATAATTGCTCCAACTGCTCCAATAAACATTGCAAGCATTGGGCTAGGTGTTAGTGGTTCCGCGGTAATAGCAACCAAGCCAGCCAAAGCTCCGTTTAACATCATGATGACATCAGTTTTTCCACCAAGCAAACGAGTAATAGCTGCTCCGGCTACAGTCCCAGCAGCACCTGCTAAATGTGTGTTTACTGCAATTTTACTAATTGCGTTTACATCACTAAAAGTTCCCATAGCAAGCTGACTAAAACCATTAAAACCAAACCAACCAAACCAAAGTAAAAATGTTCCAAGAGTTGTTAAAGGAATACTTGAAGCAGCAAAAGGTACCATAACTCTTTTTCCGCCTTTTGAAGTAAATCTTCCTGCTCTCGCACCTAATACCATAACTCCAGCCAATGCAGCTGCACCTCCGCATGCATGTACTAAAGTTGATCCAGCAAAATCGGAAAAGCCAGCTGTACTTAACCAGCCGCCTCCCCATTGCCATCCCATAGATATTGGGTAAATAATTCCTGCCATTATTACTGCGAATGCAAAGAAAGGCCAAATCTTTATTCTTTCTGCTACAGCTCCAGATACAATTGAAACTGTTGCACAAACAAACATTGTTTGAAAAAACCAGTCTGAGCTATCTGAATATCCTATACCAATTGCTGATTTATCGCTCCACATTGAAAACGAACCCATATAACCGCCTTCTGGGATGTCGTAAGCTAAACTGTAACCAAACAAAAAGAATACTATTGATGCTATCGCAAATTTTCCAATATTTTTAGCTGCAATTGTTGATACACTTTTTGTAGTAACCAAGCCACTTTCTAACATACAGAATCCTGCTGCCATAAAAGCTACTAGGACTCCGCCTATGTAAAAAGCTAAAGAGTTAAAAATGTACTGTCCTTCTTCGGACATGGTCGTTTCAGCAAAACTAGATTCTGTTAAAAGAAAAAAACTAGTAATTACAACTAATAAATTTATTAAGTATTTTTTCATAAAACCTCCGTCTCTAAACTTTCTTATATTGAAAGATAAGACAGGGTAGTAATGCTTTATAGGAAACTTAGTTATGAAGTATTCTGTGGTGTGTTAAAATTTACCTTAAAACAATCCCTAAAAAATAAGCACTTTTAGGGATTGTTTAAATCGATTTATCTATTGAACATGTCCTTTAAGCCTTTAGCAGGAAGGAATTTAACCTTCTGAGACGCGGCAATCTGGATCTGTTCTCCCGTACGTGGATTTCGACCTATTCTAGCTTTTCTCTTAGCTACCTTATAAGTACCAAAACCTGCGATTTTCACAGCTTCATCGTTTTTAAGGCAATCTAGGATAATACCAGTAATAGTATCAAACATTCTTTCCGCATCAGCCTTACTTTGGCTCATAGTAGATGCGATTTTGTTTACCAGTTGTTTTTTGTTCATTTTAGCCCCTTTTTTATTGACTTTTTCAATTTGTACAAAAATTCAATAAAATCAACGAAAATATAGTAGTAAAAACATATATTAACACAATATACAGTATATATTAAAAAACGTTGATTTTATTGGCTTTTTTGATGCTTTAAAACTCTTATTGAAATAATCCCCAGTCCTTTAAATCATTAAAAGTAGTAAAAATCATAATAGAAAGTAAGAAAAAAAGACCGATTCGAAAAAAGCCCTCTTGGGTAGCTTGTTTTAAAGGTCTTCCTAAGATTTTTTCAAACAAATAAAACATTAAATGACCACCGTCCAATAGAGGTATAGGAAACAAATTAATAAGGCCAAGACTGATTGATATGTAGGCTACGGTGCTAAGAAAAGCTAAAATTCCAAATTCCATCACCTGTCCTGAAATTTTGGCAATTTTTATCGGTCCTCCCAGTTGAGATGTATCACCTTTTCCTTGAAACAAAGATCCAACAAATTGTATTGTTGTTTTGCACACAAACCAAATTTCCTTGACTGAATAATACAGTGCTTTAGCAGGACCTAGTTTCTCTCTATTAAATTCATCGCTTGCTGGACCAATCTTAATACCAATTATCCTCTTTTTTATAGAATTTCCAAAAGCATCTTTCGATTCAGTAACATTTGGCTCCGCTATAAACGTAAGTTCTCTTTGGTTTCTCAAAACTTTAATGCTTATTTTATCTTCGGAAGTAGTGTTTATAAACATAGATACTTCTAAAATGCTTTCAATTTTGTTGTTATTAATACCAATGATTATATCATTTTTTTTAAGACCTGCTTTTTCTGCTGGACTTTCTATTGCTACTTCCTCTATTTTTGCTGGAGTAAAGTCTTTTCCAACAAACATATAAATGGATGAAAAAATAACTATAGCTAATAAAAAATTGGCCAGCGGACCTCCAGCAACAATTAAAGCGCGTTGATAAAGCGGTTTGGTTACAAACAATTTTTCTTGATCACTTTTGCTATATTTCTTTAAAATTTCTTTCTGTTCTGCTTGACTAAAAACATTTCTATCTCCAAAAAATTTAACGTATCCTCCAAGAGGAATAAGACAAAATTTCCATCTAGTTCCATTCTTGTCGTTGAATCCAAAAATTTCTTTCCCAAATCCAATAGAAAAATCGGTTACAGCAACTCCATATCTTCTAGCAAAATAATAGTGTCCATATTCATGAATAAATACAACAATAGTTATCAGTATGATAAAAGGAATAATATAATTCATTGTTCCCAAGGACCTTTATTTATTTTTTTAATTTTGCGTTTATAAACTTTTTTCTTAGTTTTTCTATTAAAAAATAATATCAAAACTAAACCTGTAACAAAACCACCTATATGTGCGGCATATGCCACACCCCCGCCAGAAGAAGAAGATAAAAAAGAATTTATAAACTGCAAAATAAACCAAAATCCCAAAACATAGAGCGCCCTTATTTTTATCAATTGACTAAAAAACCCAAATGGAATTAAAACTAAAACTCTAGCATTTGGATAGTTAATCAAGTACGCGCCTAATACTCCTCCGATTGCACCGCTAGCACCAATCATTGGAATTTGTGAATTAATATCCATAAATACCTGAGACATTGCGGCACCTACTCCAGAAACAAAATAAAAAATTACAAAATTTAAAGTGCCTAAATCATCTTCAATGTTATCTGCAAAGATCCATAAATACAGCATATTACCAATAAGATGCATCCATCCACCATGCATAAACATTGAGGTAAAAATAGTTCCTACAGGAGAAATTTTAAAAAGATCGCTGGGTAATTGGTCAATTCCCATTAAAACTGACGGTATCAATCCATAAGAATAAGTAAAATCGCGAAGTTCTTCTTCGCTTAATCCTAATTGGGCTAAAAATATAAGAACACAAAATCCTATAATTCCATAACTTACAATTGGCTTCCCATTAGTTGGGTTATCGTCTTTTAGTGGTATCATTACTTCCTTACTGATATTAGTTTTTTCCTATATTTCCTATATTTTTCTAATATTTTAAATGTTTGATTTTATCAACTTATAATTGTAGGATTATCGTTATGAGCGAAAAGCAATCGATATTACTTTCAGATGTTACTGTAAAAGGTGACATAGTTGAAAAAGAAACCTTGGTATTAGATTCAAAAGTTGATGGAGATATTACTGCAGGCAAGCTTCACACTCACTCTGGATCAAATGTTAATGGAAACATCAGTGCATCCGATGTTACTTTAGGGGGAAGTTCTAAAGGTAATATAAATTCTGATATCGTTAAAGTAAAGTCGACAGCTGATGTAGATGGAGTTTTGAATCAAAAGAATCTCTCGATAGAAGAGGGAGCAAAACTTAAAATTAAAGCTGAAACTTACTAATTAAAATTTCCACTCACTTACTTTACTAAATAAAAAGTTTCTAAAAGCTTTTACTTTTGCAATATTTTTTAATGATTGAGGATAAACAAAATGAGTTTCTGTCAGAGGTCCTTCAACATCTGGAAGAACTTTTGTAATGTTTGAGACGTTTACAGTTATATAATCAGGTAAGGCTGCTAAACCTACGCCGCTTTGTACGGCCAAAAGTAATCCGTAAACACTATTAACTTTCATTACTGGTTTTCTTTTCTTGTTATCTTTTGATCCTAATTTTAATGCCCAATCTGGATTAAAAACAGGTGATGGCGCACCTCTTCCATAACTAATAAATTTATGCTTATCTAAATCTCTTATATTCTTTGGGTGTCCATATTTTTCTAAATACTTTGTTGAACCATAGATATGGTAATGAAGATCAATTAATTTTTTTTGGATATAATTTAGCTGCTTGGGTCTTCTCATAAAAATTCCAATATCAGCTTGACGCGTACTCAAATCTAGTTCTTTATCGTCAAAAATTAACTCAACTTCAATTTCAGGATGTAATGACATGAACTCTTTAATTCTAGGAGTTAACCAAGTAGTTCCAAAACTTACTACTGTTGTAACGGTTAATTTTCCATGAAGTTTATCCTTTTCGTCACTTAGTGTAGCTTCAACATCTTTTAATTTTGATATTACTTCATGAGCGGTTTTGTACAAGTATTCACCGTTATCAGTAAGAACAAGGCCTCTTGCATGTCTTTCAAATAAATGGATTTTTAATTCATTCTCTAAAGATTGAATTTGTCGACTAATAGCAGATTGACTCAAATTTAAAACAGTGGATGCCTTTGTAAAACTTCCAGATTCAGCAACTGCATGAAAAATCTTTAATTTATCCCAATCCATAAGTTACTTGTTTGGGTTAACCACAACCCTTCCAAAAACTTCACCTTTTAACATTTTTGGATAAATTTTGATCAAATCTTCAAGAGAGTGTTCTTTTGTTAAGTTTTTTAACTTATTAAAATCCACTAAATTTTTAGCCTCATTCCAAGCAAATTCTCTACGCTTCATGCTTGCTGCTGAAGAATCTATTCCCCATAATTTAACACCTCTAATTATAAAAGGCATAACGCTTGTATTTAACTTTATTCCCCCAGCGTTTCCACATGCAGCAACAATTCCACCGGGTTTTGTTTGTGCTAAAATTTTAGTTAAAGATTCTCCGCCCACAGTGTCTACCACTCCATCCCATATTCCTTTTTCTAGTAATTTGCTTTCACCCTGAAATTCTTTTCTATCTATAATATTTTTTGCCCCTAAATCTTTTAAATAGTCGTGCTTATCTTTTTTTCCAGTAACCGCGTGAACGTCGTAACCCATTTTTGACAAAACCATTACAGCAATACTTCCTACTCCACCAGTTGCACCCGTAACAAGCACATCTTTTACTTTTTCTCCCATTAACAGTTCTTCTCTGGCCTTTATCGCAAAAGAACATAAAAGTGCTGTAAATCCAGCTGTCCCCATCATCATTGTTTGTAAATTTGTTAATTCTTTAGGGGCTTTAACTAAAAAAGAAGAATTAACTTTAGCATAACCAGCAAAACCACCAAAGTAAACCTCACCTACTCTAAAGCCCGTTAAAATTATTCTGTCGCCTTTCTTAAATTTATCGTCTTTGCTTTCTTCTACGGTTCCTGAAAAATCAATGCCTGGAACAAAGGGGTATTTTTTTACAATTCGACCGCCATTATTTAATATTAGAGCATCTTTATAATTTAAACCTGAATAATCAATCTTAACTAGTACATTTCCGTCTTTAAGAGCATCTATGCTTAACTCTTTTATCTCTCTTGTGAATTTTTCATTTTGATTGTCGATTACGATGGCTTTGAATTTTTTTGACATTAGTTTATTACCTTGAACTAATTTTTATCTGCAATATAGCTTAAAAATCTATTTTGATAACTTAGATCACTTTTAAATTTTCCTAGAAAACAGTTTGTGACGGTAGTAGCTTTTTCTTTTTTAATTCCTCTCATAGTCATACATTGATGTGTTGCATCTATCGTAACTGCTACTCCCCCTGCATCAAGACCTTTCATTAAGGCATCTGCGATCTGCAGCGTAAGTCTCTCCTGGGTTTGAAGCCTTTTAGAAAAAACCTCTACAGTTCTTGCAAGTTTGCTTAAGCCAACTATTCTCTTGTTTGGTAAGTAAGCTACATGAGCTATCCCAATAATGGGAGCCATATGGTGTTCACAGTGACTTGATATAGATATGTTTTTTTGCAGTACCATATCGTCATATCCTTTTATATCACCGAAAGTTTTTCCTAATTCTGATTTATAGTCCTGACCATATCCTTTAAAATATTCTTTAAATGCCTTTACAACTCTTTTGGGAGTTGACATCAAACCTTCTCTAGTAGGATCCTCACCGATCCATTTGATTATAGTCCTAAAAGCCTCTTCAGCTTGTTTGTCGGTAACCTCAGATTTGTTACTTTCTATTACTTTGTCTATATTTTTAACAATTTTCATTTTTTACAATCTTCATATATAATAAATTTTATTAATGCAAATTGCTATTCTACTATTTTTTCATTAATTTAATCAAATGTTTAAAAAAAGAGAAAATGTCGCTGCTATAGAAGAGGGTAAATTGTTGTCGCCCAAATTTGACAAAGATGGTCTTATTCCGGTTGTAACTACTGACTATAAGACTGGGGAAGTGCTAATGCATGGATACATGAATTCGGAAGCTCTTAAAAAAACTATCGAAACAAAAGAAGCTTATTACTGGAGTAGATCGAGAAAAGAAGTTTGGCACAAAGGCAAAACCAGTGGATTTGTTCAAAAAGTTATTGAAATTAGAATTGACGATGATCAAGACTCTGTATGGATGAACGTAGACATTGGGGATGGAGCAAGCTGTCATGTTGGATACAAATCTTGTTTTTATAGAACTGTTCCTCTTGGAAAAATTCAAGATACTCAAAATGTAGAAATGAAATTTAAAGATAAACAAAAGAAATTTGATCCGAATGTAGTTTATAAGGGCAAGCCCAATCCTACAAAAATATAAAATTTATCTATTCAAAAGAACTAAAATTAAAATTAATAAGAGAGCCTGAATAAACCAACAAACTACAACAACTCCAAAAGCTTTCCATAAACTTTTATAATCAAGAGCCTGCCTCACACCAACCACCATACATGCAAGCATCCAAAAGGATGAACCAATAAAAGTGACGCTCATTAACTCTGGTGTAAAACCAAACACTCTTATTAATCCTGGTGCACTTGAAAAACCAATTGTTCTTAATAATTCACCATGATCACTTTTTGTTTGTGTATCCGGAAATAATTTTGTACCGACTATATAAATCAGAAAAGCCCAAAAATACCAACTAGCTAGAGAAACAAGTGGGCCCAAAAGAAAATTAGATGCTCCTAAATGAATAGCTCCAACCCCAGCAGCTAAACTTGATAGAACAACTACAGACGCTGCTTGAATAGTAGCTGATTTATCATGCTCTACCTCTTCGTATAAATCTGGATCTATTTTAATTGCTCTATAAATTCTATTTAAAAAATTTGATTTCATCTAAAGCACATAAGGTTCTGGAGACTTTTTATTTTCTAACACTCTTTCTACAGCAAGACCACTTAAATCAATAGATTGGTATGATCCTGTGGTAATCAGTTCAGCTAATGCCCTACCAACCCCAGGTGCCTGCATCAAACCTCTACCGGTAAAACCTGAAGCAATATATAAATTTTCATATTTAGGATGTTTTCCTATAACAGCATTGTTATCCAGCTTATTGCAGTCATAATATCCTGCCCAACCACCAGTTAATTTTAATTTCTCGAATATTGGAACCCTTTTTGCAAGAGCTGGCCAGACTAATTCCTCAAAATCATTCCATTCTGGTTCTAAATCTTTTGCATCAAATTTTGATATAGGAGAGCCTGCTAGATATTCTTTGCCTTCAGGTCTCCAATAAACTCCGGTAGTAAAATCAGAAATAAGAGGCATTTCAGGAATATGCTTTGGGCAACTAACCCTAAAAACTGTATGCTTTTGCGGAACTACAGGTATATCTTTTAACAATTCATTTGTGCAATAACCTACAGCTGAAATAATAATTTTTGCTTTTACCTCTGATATATTTTTTATCTCTCCTTTAATAAATTCAGCTCCCAATTCTATTGCTTTATTTTTAAGAGCGCTATGAAACATGTGTGGATCCATCCAGCCTTCTACTTGATTGTCTGTATAAGTTACGGTCTCAATGCCTTCATCGTTAAGGTAGGGAAATATCTTTTTTAATTCACTTCCTTTAATATTTTTTGTTCCAGCTTGACAAATTTTATGGTTTTTTAAAGCCTCGTACTGTTCGGGAGCATGTTCAGATCCGAATAAGAATAAGTATCCATTTGGAACTACACTCGCTGTAGGTTTTGGGTTTTTTTTAGTTTTTAATAAATCTGGTATCTGAAAAATAAACTCTCTAGCAAATTTACCTAACAAAATGTTTTCTTTTTGAAAAAATTGTCTTCTAAAACCGCCGAGAGATAAAGGAAATGAAGCTTTTTTATAGGTCGGATCTCTTTCTATAACCTTAACCTTTCTTCCTTCTTTAGATAGAAAGTAAGCTGAAGCTGCACCTATTATTCCTCCGCCAATTATAACTATATCATCCATAATTAATTTAAATAAAAAATAGTTGTATTAAGAATTAAAGCGTAAGAAGACCATAACAAATAAGGTATCATTAGTACAAAACTTATTTTATTAATCTGATAATAAATTTTCATTAACCAAATTATAAAAGCTAGTATTATTATCAGGTCAATTAAAGCAATAAGGACTTGGTGAAAACCAAAAAAGATAACGCTCCATATAGCGTTAAAAAATAAATGAACAGAATAAACTTGTAAAACCTTTTTTTCTGATGAATTGTTCCAAGCAATCCATAAAGCAACTGACATTAATATATATAATGTTGTCCAGACAGGGCCAAATACCCAGCTTGGCGGATTAAATGTTGGCAAAATAATTTCTGAATACCATGGCTCTTTAAAAGAAGAAGTTACAAATCCCCCAATACCAGACGCAGCAAATGTGACAAGAAGTATTAATCCTAAAGATAAATATTTATTATTCATTGTAATTATGAGATATAATTTATCATGTCTGAAAACCAGAAAAAAATTTGGGTTACAGGAGCAAGTACTGGAATAGGTAAAGCGGTTGCTGAAAAATTCTCTAAAGAAGGATGGAAGGTTGCAATTTCTGCTAGAAGAGAAGAACTGTTAAAAGATATTGCTAAAGACAATAATATTTTTGCCTATCCTCTTGATGTAACCAATGAAAATAAAGTTGACGAAATTTTCAAAAAAATCTTAGAAGACTTCAAAAGTATAGACTTGTGCATATTTAATGCTGGAACATATGATCCAAAATTAGAAAAGGAAATCAATCCAGAACAAATTAGAAAAACTATGGAAGTTAATTTCTTTGGCGTTGTTAATTGCGTTAAATCTGTTGAGGAATATTTCAAAAATAAAAAAAACGGACATATCTCTATTGTCTCATCTATCGCAGGATATCGTGGTCTACCCAATTCAAGTGGTTACGGTCCTTCTAAAGCGGCTTTGTCTAACTTGGCAGAAAGTTTATATTTTGATTTCAAAAAATATAATATTAAAATTTCTTTAATCTCGCCAGGATTTATTAAAACACCTATGACCGACAAGAATAAATTCCGTATGCCCTTTATTAAATCACCAGAATTTGCTGCAGAAAAAATATATAATGGTCTAGTCAAAAGTAATGCATTTGAAATAACTTTTCCAAAACAATTAACTACACTATTCAAATTTTTTAAAGTTCTGCCTAATAGAATTTATTTATTTTTAATAAGTAAATTGGTAAAACGTTAATCTTTAAAAAAAACAACAGTAAGTTCTGCAACTTTGAATCCAAACTTTGTCATTTTTGCTCTATTAATTGCAATTTTATCGTCCTGTTGAAAAATCCAATCATCAAAAGTAATTTTAATTTCTCTACCTTTTACAGGAACTAATAAAACGTATTCAAATTTAAATGCCGGACCATATGAATAACCTTTTGCCATTCCGACTACATCCGAAGCTGTTCCCTCATAGTGATGCTCATCTTTTTTAATTATCTTCCACTGTCTTGTTTGGACTTCTCCGTCTGACCAATTAAATTTTTCATCTAAGATTAATTCTTTACCGTCCCATTTTCCGTTTAAATCAGCAGAAAATTGCCTTGTTACTTTACCGCTTCTATTTTGTAAAATACCATAGGCTTTAACATTTCCTTTTAAAAACTCTTCAATAACTAATCTGGGCTTTTGATTTTTAAAATCCTCTGGTTTCATAGCTGCTACACAATTTGTTAAAAAAAAAGTTAAAAATAGACTTAAAATATATCTCATATTTTATTTATTCCTAACTGAAAATTGTATCAAATCAATATTCTTCGCTCTAAATCCTGCTTCACAGTATGAGAAATAAAAATCCCAGATTTTTTTAAATGAACTATCAAAGCCTTGTTGAGCAATATTATTCCATGAGTTTTTGAAGTTTTCTCTCCATTTACTTAGGGTATAAGAATAATGCTGGCCGTAAGAATTATATCCTTTAAGAATTAAACCAGTTTTTTCTGAATAGTTCTTAATTGACTGCAAAGAAGGTAAAAAACCACCAGGAAAAATATATTTTTGAATAAAATCTTGATTCTTTCTATACCTGTTAAAAAGTTCATCTTTAATAATAATAGCTTGAATAGCTCCAATACCATTTGGTTTTAAATTATTCTTTATTACTGAAAAATATTTATTTAAATGTTTTTCACCAACAGCTTCGATCATTTCTATAGACGCTATAGCATCGTATTTGTCTTTTAGATCTCTGTAATCTAAAAATTTAACTTTAACTTTATTGTTTAAACCAAGTCGATTTATTCTTTTTTTTGTGAATTCAAATTGTTTTTTTGAAATCGTAATACAATCCAATTGAATATCATAATTTTTTGCTAGATGTTCTGCAAAACCACCCCATCCACAACCTATCTCTAAAATCTTGTCGCCTGACTTTGGTTTGATCAGATTAATAAGTTTATTGTATTTATTGATTTGAGCTTTTTCTAATTCTTGGTCAGGTTTTTCAAAAATTCCACAAGAATATGTTAAAGTTTTATCAAGCCATGTTGAGAAAAATTCATTTCCCAAATCATAATGCTTGGAAATATATTTGACGCTTTTTTTTCTAGTATTTGATAAAAAAAGTCTCCTAAAAAGATTGTTTAAACTTGAAATATTTATAATTCCAGAGAACTCATGGGTGATGTCAATATTCTTAGCTGTTAGTTCTATAAGAGACGGCAAATTCGAAGTTTGAAAATCATTTTTTATGTAGCTTTCTGCTAATGCAGAACTACCGCCTTTAATTATGTTGAAATAAAATTTTGGATTATGAATTTTTATATTTGCTTTTAAAATACTGTCTTCATTTCCAAAATTATAGGAATTCCCGTCATAATTTTCTAAAATGAGTTTTCCATTATTTATAGATTTAAGTTTTTTAAATATGAAATTTTCTGAAA
>CACHEU010000003.1 GCA_902578935.1 uncultured Pelagibacteraceae bacterium | reverse complement strand
AAACTGATGGATGATATGTTGGAGACGATGTATGGCGCTCCAGGCATTGGTCTTGCTGCCATTCAAGTAGGCGTTCCAAAAAGAATAATTGTTTTGGATATTTCCAAAGATCCAGAAAAAAAAGAACCAATGTATTTTGTAAATCCTGAAATCATTTCTGCCTCAGAGAAGGATGCAACTTATGAAGAAGGATGTTTATCAGTACCCGGACAGTTTGCTGAGATTGATCGTCCAGACAGTTGTATAATCAAATATTTGGATTATAACGGCAATCCCAAAGAACTAAAAACAGATGGTTTATTGGCAACATGCATCCAACATGAAATGGATCATCTGGAAGGAATATTATTTATCGATTATTTATCGAAGCTCAAAAGGTCTATGATAACAAAAAAACTTTCGAAACAAAAAAAAGAATTAGAAAGAATAGTAGTTTAATTTCAAAAATTTAATGTCACAAAAAATTTATCTGAACGACCTTCTTCTCGTAATAAATCAAAATTTAATTGTGCTTGTTGATCTTTTTTATTTAATACCAAACAGTAAATTCTAAATTTTTCTAAATAGTTATCTTTGATTTCCTTATTAATAAAACTTACCTTTTCACAACCTGTTGAAATATTAGCCGACATAATATAATGATCGACCAAATATTTTATTAATTTTGATTTTCCAGAAAATTCTAGATTCACATTTAAAAACTCTTCGATAAGAGAGAGTTTATTATTTTTTATTAGCCAATTTATTTTTAATTTTAAAAACTTATCTTCGCTTAAATTCGCTTTTGCTGGATAGGAGTATGTAAATATTGTATCAATAAAAATTTTCTCTGAAAAGCTTGAAAGCTGAACTTTTTCAATTCTTTTAAAAATTTTTTCAATTTCTTCACCATTGGTATTAGACCACATGTTTAAATTCAGATCATTTTTCTCCGGATCGTAAAGGCCTGTTAACCTGATTGGTTTTTCTAAATTTGTATCGCTATCAACAATTTTTATTTCGTCTAAATTCTTATTCTCTTTCGAAAAATCAATCTTTGACTTTTCTTGTTTTTTTTCTTCTTTTATATCTTCTTGTTCTTTATTTTTTTCCTTTTTCCAGATATCTGCTGACTCAACTCCCATTGCTTGGGAATTAAAAAGCATCAAAAAACTAAGTAAAAATAAAAATTTACTACTTAAGTTTAATAATCTTGTCACTAACATCTTCTGTTGTTTCTTTTTGGGGAGACGGAAAGTCAATTTTTTCTATAAAGAAGAAAGCAAAAACTACCAAAAAAAGAACAAGCAGCAACTTTATAATAACCTTAATAAAAGGTGTGCCGGTTCTTGATCTTTGTAATCTCGGTTGCATAGTAAATAAAATATATTTAAACTTAAGAATTAAGACAAATTTGTGATAAATCAAATTGAAATTTTGGGTATAAATTGAAAAAAAACCTTGTATTAACTGGAATGATGGGATCGGGAAAATCTGCAATAGGAAAATCCCTGTCTGAAAGACTAAATATGGAGTTTGCAGACACTGACAGCGTAATTGAAAAAAGGCTGTCACTCTCTGTTACAAAGATATTTGAAACCAAAGGAGAAGAGTTTTTTCGAAAAATCGAAGTGGAAGAAATCCTAAAACTAACTGAAAAAAAAGGATTTGTTATAGCATTGGGCGGTGGAGCTTTTATAAACGATATAATAAGGGAAAAGGTAAAAAAATTGTGTTTTTCTGTATGGCTTCAGTTAGATATTGATGAAATTTTTAAGAGAACAAAAAATAACCAAAAAAGACCATTATTAAATAGAAGCAATTCTAAAGAAGAATTGGATAAAATTTATAAAGAAAGGAAAGAAATTTACTCTATGGCTGATTATAAAATTGACTGTAATAAGAAAGATAAAAATGAAATAGTCGAAGAAATTAAAAAAATTTATGAAAATAAGCAAAATTAAAGTAAAAATTAAAGAAACAAGGTATCCAATAATTATTGGAAATGGTGCAATAAATTACCTAAAACAACAAATTAAATCTGTGTGTCCCAAAACAAAAAAGGTTGCTCTTATTTTAGATAAAAATATTCCAAATAAACAAAAAAAAAGAATAAAAAGTCAGCTAAAAAGTTATAGTATTTATACAAAAGAATATTTGCCAACAGAAAATTTAAAGTCGTTTAGTAAAATAAATTCTCTTGCTGAAAGTTTGTTAGAAAAAAATTTTAATAGAAACGACACTGTAGTAGCTGCTGGGGGCGGTATAATTGGTGACTTTGCTGGATTTGCTGCAAGTATTTTAAAGAGAGGGATAAATTTTATAAATGTACCCTCCACATTATTATCACAGGTAGATTCTTCTGTCGGAGGAAAAACCGGAATAAATTCCAGAAGAGGAAAAAATCTAATTGGTTCATTTTATCAACCTAAGTCAGTAATTGCTGAACTATCTTTTTTAAAAAGCTTACCAAGAAGGGAATTGGTTTGTGGATTTGCTGAGATTTTAAAGTATTCATTAATTCGAGATAAAAAATTTTTTAAATGGATTAAAAAAAATTCACGAATTATTTTGGAAGGAAAAAACAATGTAGTTTTAAGAGATGCTATTGTTAGAAGTTGCAAAAATAAAATTTATTTTGTTGCTGCTGATGAAAAAGAGGCGGGAAAAAGAATGTTATTAAATTTTGGTCACACTTTTGCTCATGCTATCGAAGCTGCAAGTAATTTTTCTAAAAAAATAAATCATGGTGAAGCTGTTCTTATAGGTATGCTTTTAGCTACAAAACTCTCCGTTAGAAAAAAAATTTGTTCCAATTTAACATTAAAAGAAATCGAAAAAATTTATAAGACCAATAATTTACCTTCAATTTTAACTAAATATTTTAAAAAAAAAGATTTCAATAAAATTGTCAACTATATGTCTAATGATAAAAAAAATAATGATAGTAAAATTAATTTAATTCTTTTAAAGAAAATTGGAAAAACAACAAATCCTGGAGAAATTAAAATGAGTCTTCACCAGATGAAAAGTGTTATTAAAAAAATTAGTTAATCTTTAATTCTAAAGCATGAATCTTATCTTTTAATTCCTCTTTTAAGATTTTCATGATTTCTTTATGGGCCTCTATTTTGCTCAGAGATTTTAGATATTTTGAATCTATTATAATTTTTAAATGAAATTTACCTTTGGCAAAAGATTTATGTCCTTGATGTTTAGAGGAATTATTAATTATTTCTATTTTATTAACCTCTACATTATCTCTAATTTTTTTCTCAACAACTTTTATAAAGCTTTCCATTAAATTAATATTTTAATATATTATCATAAAATCTTTATGAAAAATATCTGTGATTGGGAAAATTGTAAAGAAATTGGAAGCTATAAGGCTCCATTGAAAAGAGACAACAGTAGACAGTTCAGGTTTTTATGTCTCGAACACGTAAAAATTTTCAATAAGAATTGGAACTACTTTTCCGACATGACTGAAGAGCAGGTAGAATATTTTATTAAATCCGATCTCACATTACACAAGCCTACAAAAAGTTTTGCTTCGTCAGAGAATTTTTTTAGAGTATTGTGGAATAACGCGCTTGAAGACGAAATTAATATTTTTAAAAATCTTAGCTTCAAAACCTTTAAGGAATCAAAGTTATCTCAAAAAGATCGACATGCCTTAGAAATTTTAGGTCTAAAACATGGTGCAAAGTGGGAAGATATACAAAAAAAATTTAAAGTCCTTGTAAAGAAATATCATCCTGATAAAAACCGTGGGAGTAAAAAATATGAGGATATTTTGAAGAAAATTACACTAGCTTATAGTCAACTAAAAAACACAGTTAGCAGGGAAAAATGAATCTAAATTTAGAAAATCAAAAACCGGATATTAAAATTTCTGTAAGACAAACTTTCAATCTAGATACGGACATGGAAGTTGATGCTTTCTCAAAAAAAAATGAGCATGTTCCAAAAATTGATAACGATTATAAATTTGATCGAGACACAACTCTTGCAATTCTTTCTGGTTTTGCTTTCAACAAAAGAGTTTTAATTCAAGGCTACCATGGAACTGGTAAATCGACTCATATTGAGCAGGTAGCGGCTAGACTTAATTGGCCATGTATTAGAATAAATCTGGATAGTCATATTAGTCGTATAGATTTAATAGGAAAAGATTCAATTATTATAAAGGATGGAAAACAAGTAACTGAATTCAAAGAAGGAATATTGCCATGGTCCATTCAAAATCCAGTGGCATTAGTCTTTGATGAATACGATGCTGGCAGACCTGATGTTATGTTTGTAATTCAGAGAATTTTGGAAAGCGATGGAAAATTTACATTGTTGGATAAAAATAAGGTTATTAGTCAAAATCAATTTTTTAGAATGTTTGCCACTACCAACACTGTAGGACTTGGAGATACAACAGGACTTTATCATGGCACACAACAAATCAATCAGGGACAGATGGATAGATGGAATATAGTAACAACACTAAATTATTTAAAATTCGAAAAAGAGTTAGAAATCGTTCTTGCAAAAAATAAAAGTCTTAACAATAAAGAAGGTAAAGAAAAAATTTCAAATATGATTAAAGTTGCGGAGCTTACAAGAAATGGCTTTGTAAATGGAGATATTTCAACGGTAATGAGTCCTCGAACAGTAATTCACTGGGCGGAAAACTCAAATATTTTTAAAGATGTTGGTTATGCTTTTAGAGTAACTTTTTTAAATAAGTCTGACGAATTAGAAAGAAAAATTATTTCAGAATATTATCAAAGGTGCTTTGGGGAAGATTTGCCAGAATCTTCCGTTAATGTAAAACTTTCCTAGTAATGGAAAAAAAAGATATTCATCTGGAAAACTTTAAGCAAGCTCTTGCTTCCACTGTAAAATCAATATCTGAAATAAGCGATTGTACTATAAACTTTGGAAAGCAAGCAAAAAAAGATAACAAAAGTGCAAACTTACCTGAAATAAAAAAACTAGAAAAGTTTAAAGACTTCTCGTCAATAAGAGCAAGAGCCGACTCTGAGGCTCTAAGGCTTAGATACAGCAATATTGATGTTTTTAATTTACATAAGCCTAAAGGAAATAATGCGAAAAAACTTTACGAAATTGCAGAAAAAGTAAGATATGAAAAAATTGGTTGTGATCATTTTAAAGGTATTAGAAAAAATTTGTTTGAAAACCGAAATAAGCAGGGGAGCGAAACTAATCCAACTGAAAGTGTGTTTGATAACTACCTAAGAAGTTTTTTCTTTCAGATGAAAGAGAGAAAAAATTTGGATAATAAAACAAAAAAAATAAGAAAAAACTTAGATCAAAACTTTAAAAAAAATTTAGAAACATTAAAAGAAAATTTAAAAAATCAAAAAAAATTTAACGAGATTATTTCTAAAATAATATCAAAAATGGATATTGAGGATAAAGAAATCTACGAAGATACTTCGGAGAAGGAAAAGAAAACAGAGCCATTAAACAATCAACAACAAGAAGAAAGTCAAAGTAAATTACAAAGTGAAAAAGAAAATAAAGAATTTTTAGATGTTGATGTTTCAAACATAGAAGAGCCTTCAGAGAAAAATGATGAAAATGAAAAAATTGAAGAGATTGAAAACTTAGATGGAACAACAAATAGGAGAATGAAAAAAATATCTTCTAAATCCAAAGTAAAATACAAAATATATACAGAGGAATTTGACGAGACAATAAAAGCTGAAGACCTTGAAACTGAAGAGGAACTGATAAGATTGAGGTCTTCCTTAGATCAACAACTTTTACAATTAAAAAGTTTTATTTCTAAACTTGCCAACAAATTACAAAGAAAGCTTCTAGCAAAACAAAATCGATCTTGGGAATTTGATTTAGAAGAAGGAATCTTAGACACATCAAAATTAACAAGAATTATAATTGACCCTTTTAATTCACTCTCGTTTAAAAAGGAAAAAGAAACAGATTTTAAAGATACATTAGTATCAATTTTAATCGATAACTCAGGTTCTATGAGAGGAAAACCTATTTCAGTAGCTGCAGTTTGTGCTGACATTCTTTCAAGAACATTAGAACGTTGTTCTGTTAAAGTTGAAGTTCTTGGTTTTACAACAAAATTCTGGAAAGGTGGATCGAGTAGAGAAAAGTGGATAAATAATAATAAACCTAAATCTCCTGGAAGGTTAAATGACCTAAGACATATAATATATAAATCCGCTGAAACTCCATGGCGTCAAGCAAAAAAAAATATGGGTCTGATGCTTAAAGAAGGACTCTTAAAAGAAAATATTGATGGTGAAGCATTAAGATGGGCTTTCAACAAAATGAAAAAAAGGAAAGAGGAAAGAAAAATACTTATGGTGATATCTGATGGTGCACCAGTGGATGACTCTACTCTGTCTACAAATTTAAGTGATTACCTTGAAAAAGATTTAAAAAACACAGTTAATGCAATTCAGGAACAATCTTCTGTGGAACTCTTGGCTATAGGAATTGGTCATGATGTTACACGTTATTATAAAAAAGCAGTGAAAATAACAGATGTTCAAGATCTTGGTGATGTGATGATAAATCAATTAACAGATCTTTTTTCAGAAAAAAAAACGGTTCATTAATCTAAGAAGCATTTTGTAATCTTGGCATAAGCATTCTAAAAGGAATTAACATAATTAAGGCCATTATTATTTTCACAAAAAAATCTCCTATTCCCAATGTTAGCCAGTTTAAGTTGGTTCCATAAAATGCAATAAAAAAGAATAAAAATGTGTCTACTAGAGATCCAATCAAAGAAGATATGAGGGGTGCTGCAAACCAAACTCTTTTTCTTAATCTATCGAATATTTGAACATCTAACAACTGAGCAATCAAAAAAGCTGTTCCAGATCCAATCGCAACTCTAATTGATATTAAATCAGAAAAATTTGTGGAAAAAAATAGAGTTAAAAGTATGCCTAAAACAAAACCAAGATAAACAATTTTTCTCGCAATAACTTTTCCAAATCTTCTGTTAGAAAGATCTGTAATGAGGAAAGTGGCCGGATAACTAATAGCTCCATACGTTAAAACTTCTTGCATACCAAAAAAGTTAATTGGAAACTGAACTAAAAAATTGGAAGCAGTAACAAAAACTGCCATAAAAAATGCCAATGTCAAAAGAGGTCGAAAATCCGACCTAGCTAATTTAAGCATTTTTAGAAATTATTTTAATCCTTAATTTCTTTGCTTTCTTTGAAAGTCTAAAAGATTTGGCTGATCTAAGAAATTTGTCGATACCACCTTTATAATCAACGGTTCTTAAAGCTGAATTGGATACATTAAATTTAATACTTTTTTTTAGTAAATCGCTTTTAAATTTTACTTTTTTTATACCAGGTAAAAACCTTCTTTTTGTCTTATTGTTTGCGTGACTAACGTTATGTCCTTTAGCTGGTTTCTTGCCGGTAAGCTCACATATTCTACTCATAAAATATCCAATAGCTGTATAATTCTTACCAATGTCATAATCAAGAGATTATATCCCTATTGACAATGTTTGTTTCAAATAATAGTAAATTGAATGGATTTTTTCCTACCTGTAGCCCAAGTTCAAGTAAGTATTATAACAATATTAATATTAAGTTTCATTATTGGTTTTCTGTCAGGCCTTTTTGGAATCGGCGGAGGTTTTTTGATGACACCAGCTTTAATATTTTTGGGTATACCCCCAGCTTTTGCTGTGGCAAACGAAGCTAATAATATTTTGGGAACATCAGTATCTGGCGCACTAACACACTGGTTTAGAAAAACACTAGATTACAAAATGGGTTTGTTTGTTGTGTCTGGAGGTGTTTTAGGAACAATTGTTGGAATAACAATTTTTAGTTATTTAAAAGCAATCGGTATAGTAAACGTCATTATTTCTTTAGCCTATATATATATGTTGGTTATGATTGGAACTTTAATGTTTGCCAAAGGCTGGAAAGAACTTAGTGATTTAAAGAAAAAAACTGTGGTAAGAAGAAAAATTCACGATCACTATTGGATTCATGGTCTACCATTTAGAGTAAGATTTCATAAGTCAAGGCTTTATGAGAGTGCCATTGTTCCGGTCATGCTAGGATTTGTTGTTGGTATATTCGCTTCGATCATGGGTGTTGGAGGAGCCTTTTTAATGGTTCCGGCAATGATTTATATAATTGGTATGCCAACTAAATTGGTTCCAGGTACATCTTTATTTGTAACCATTTTTATTACTGCTTTCGTTGTTATTGCTCATGCTTTACAATTTCAGACCATAGATTTCATACTGGTTGGTATTTTATTAACTGGTTCCATTGTAGGAGTACATTTGGGCTTAAAAGCATCAGAAAAGCTAAACGCTTCGGAATATAAAACTTTATTAGCCATTCTCTTGTTGGGCGTTGGAGTAATCATGGGTGTTGAGCAGTTTGTTTTGGAAAAAGGAACTTTGTTTACTGTAACGACGGGTGGTGAAATTAATAATCGGCTTTCAGAATTTGTATTGTATTTTTCAAAAAACAACCCTGTATCTTATGGATTTTTATCAATTACAGTTGTAGTACTGGCAGGAATATCTTTTTCGTACGTAAGAGAATTAATCCACCATATAAGATATGATATCGATAAAAAAAAATATAAGTTTTTTGGATAGACTAATTTAGATTAGATCCTACAATATCTTTTATATTTTTAAAGCCTTTCTCTTTCATTGTATCTATTAATTCTTTTTTTATCTCCTTTACAATAGTTGGTCCCTTGTAAACCATGCCGGTGTACAATTGTATTGCTGAAGCTCCAGCTGCTAATTTTTCGAATGCAGATTTGCCTGAATCGACTCCGCCAACACCTATGATTGGAATTTTTCCCTTTAAATGTATATAAAATTTTTTGATAAGCTCGGTTGATAGATTTCTTAGTGGTTTTCCAGATAGTCCTCCACTCTCACTTTTGCTCTTATCTAATAAGTTTTCTCTATTTTGATTTGTGGTATTTGTTAAAATTAGACCATCAATATTATGTTGCAAAATTAATTCTATAATATTGTTTACAAATGAATCTTCCAAGTCTGGAGAAATTTTTAATAAAAAAGATTTATTAAAATTACTTTTTTTTCTTATATCGTCTATTTTTGATAGTAATTCTTTTAAATGATCTGACTTGTGAAATTCTCTCAAGCCTTTGGTGTTGGGAGAGGAAATATTTATAGTTATATAGTCACCTAAGGGGAAAAAAATTTCTGCACATTCTAAAAAGTCATTGATCATATCTGGGCTATCTTTGTTTGGCCCAATATTAATGCCCAAAAGACCGTTTGGCACATTGTTCTCTATTCTTTTTTTTATAACTTCGGATCCATCATTATTAAACCCTAGCCTGTTGATTAAAGCTCGATCCTTCTCTAATCGAAAAATTCTGGGTTTTTCATTTCCATATTGTTCTCTTGGGGTTACTGTTCCAACCTCTACAAAACCAAAACCAAGTTTGAATATTTCATTATAAACCTCTGCACTCTTGTCAAATCCTGCGGCCAGCCCTATTGGATTTTCAATTTCTTTTCCAAATAAAGTTGTTTTTAGAATTTCTTCATTTTCAACTGAAAATAAATTTCCTGGAAGGAAATTATATTTTAGAGACTTTATCGCTAATTCATGTGCCTTCTCAGGATCTAAGCTAAATATAAAGGGTCTTAGAAAAGAAAACATCAAAACTACATTCTCAACTTTTTTTCCATTAAATCAATTGTCTCTTTTACTCCAAAAAAACTTATAAAAAAGCCCATTCTTGGACCATTTTCTTCTCCAAAAGTAACTTCATAGATTAATTTAAACCAACTTCTTAAATCTTTACTGTAACCATTTTCCTTGCCCGCGGTATAAATGATGGTCTGAATTTTTTCTGCTTCAGTAGTCTGCGGAACCGTTTTTAAAACCTTAATAAGATTAAGAAGTGCTTTTTTTTCATTCTCATTTGGTTTTTTAAATTTTTTATTTGGTTCAACACGATCTATAAAATAGTTTATTGCATAATCGGTTAGTTCATCTAAAATTTTATGGCTTTTTGGATCTAATTCTTTATGAAATTTTTTAATAAATTTCCATAAAACATCTTTGTTTTTTGCATTACTAGATCCAACAATATTTAACAACATCGAAAATGGCATGATAATTTTTTCCTTTGGTGGCGTCCCGTTGTGAACATGCCAAACTGGATTTAAAATTTTTTCATTAGATTTTTGATTAAAAAATTTTTCGATTGAGGATAAATATTCGTCTACTGCCTTAGGAACTACTTCTGGATAAAGTTTTTTTGCTCTTTTAGGATTCTGGTACATGTATAGAGATAAGCTTTCGGGAGATGCATATCTTAACCATTTTTCTATAGTAATACCGTTTCCCTTAGATTTAGATATTTTCTCTCCTTTTTCATCTAAAAATAATTCATACGCAAAACCATTGGGTGGTTTTTTTCCTAAAACTTTACATATTTTTCCAGATACTATCGCGCTCTCAATTAAGTCTTTACCATACATTTCAAAATCAACATCAAATGCAAACCACCTCATTGCCCAGTCAACTTTCCATTGTAACTTACAATTTCCATCCAAAACACTAGCTTGAATCTTTTTTCCATTATTATCAAAAGTTAATTTATTATTTTTTTTGTCTATCTCCAAAACAGGAATTTCTAAAACTTTTCCTGTGTCAGGACAGATCGGTAAAAATGGGCTATAAGTTTTTTTTCTTTCGCTTCGTAATGTGGGCAAAACTATATTCATTATATCATCATATTTTTCCAAAATTCTCAAAATAGAATTATTAAAAAGTCCTTTTTTATAATTTTCCGTAGAACTTTTGAATTCAAATTTAAATTTGAATTTTTTTAAAAACTCTATCAACATTTTATTGTTGTGTTCTCCAAAGCTTTGGTATTTTTTAAATGGATCGGGAATACTTGTAAGAGGCTTTCCCAAATTTTCATGAAGAACTTTTTCGTTGGGAATATTGTCTGGAACTTTTCTCAACCCATCCATATCATCTGAAAAGGTTATTAGTTCAGACTCGATTTGTTTTATATGATTTAATGCATTAATCATCATAGATGTTCTTGAAACCTCTCCAAAGGTGCCTATGTGTGGCAGACCACTTGGGCCATATCCGGTTTGAAAAATAATTTTATTTTTCTTATTAATAATATCTTTTCTTTCTTTAAGAAGTTTTCGTATCTCAACAAATGGCCAAGAGGATGTTGATTGAATTAGGTCAGACTCAAGCATTATTAAGGTTTATAATAAGTTGAATTTTATTGCTATTTAAATATTGTCTCAAATTCTATGACATCAAATAAAACTGTTTTTTTTATTGTTGGTATCTTGTTGGTAATTCTGGGTGCCTTCATGCTGATACCTTATATGGTCCAACTAATTTATGACGAAAATAGTAATAGTTTTTTTTCATCCTCTATCATAACTATTTTTATTGGTATACTAACAATTCTTGCTACCTTAAAAAAAGATAATCAATTAAATCTTCAACAAGCTTTTTTGTTTTCTGCCCTGTCTTGGATAAGTATTGCCTTGTTCGGAAGTTTGCCTTTTTTACTATCAAATTTAAACTTATCATTTAGTGAATCTTTTTTTGAAAGCATGTCTGGAATAACCACTACCGGATCTACTATAATTACTGATCTAGATAACTCTCCCAAAAGTATTTTGCTTTGGAGAGCAATCATGCAGTGGTTGGGCGGAGTTGGAATAATTGTAATGGCAACTACAGTTATGCCTCTTTTAAAAGTGGGGGGAATGCAAGTATTTAAAACAGATTCTTCTGGCTCTGAAAAAATACTACCAAAAACAATAGAGGTCGCTTTTGCAATAATTTCTATCTACACCGTTTTAACTTTAGCTTGTGGATTTGTTTATTGGACTCAAGGTATGGATATATTTGATAGTATTGCCCATTCGTTAACTACTTTAGCTACAGGAGGATTCTCAACTCACAATGAATCTATCGGTTATTTCAAAAGTCCGGGTATAGAGTTTACGTCTATAATTTTTATTATTTTGGGCAGCATACCTTTCATAACCTATTTAAAATTTGTCAAAGGTAATAAAACAGTTTTTTATCAAGATGTACAAATCAGAGGCTTTTTCTACCTGGTGATAATTTCAATTTTAATAATGTTTCTTTACTTGTTTTTGAATAAAACTGAATATTCTTTTTTAGATAATCTAAGAATTTCTTCTTTTAATGTTCTCTCGATTTTATCTGGAACAGGTTACGTAACGGATGATTTTAGTCTGTGGGGAGAATTTCCACTTATATTTTTTATTTTTTTAATGTTTATTGGCGGTTGTGCAGGATCCACAACGTGTGGGATTAAAATATTTAGATTGCAAATACTATTTCTTTTTATCGGAAACCAAATAAAAAAATTAATTTATCCGAACAGTGTTTCTATCGTTAATTACAACAATAAGAAAATTGAGGATAGTTTTATAAACTCTGTAATAATATTCATATTTTCCTACCTGTTTTTGTTTCTAATAATTGCAATGTTCCTTTCAATTTCTGGGCTTGATTTTTTATCTGCAATTTCTGGGGCTGCTACCTCTATATCTAACGTTGGTCCTGGCCTTGGTGACATTATAGGGCCTAATGGAAATTTTAGTGAAGTTTCAAATGCCTCTAAATGGATACTGTCTTTTGCTATGTTGCTGGGAAGATTGGAAATATTCGCTGTATTAGTTCTTTTTTTTACCCTCTTTCTGGAGGTCATAATTTAACTTATAGTATCCTGAATTATGGAAATATATCAAAAACAAAGTTTTAAAGATTCTTTCAAAATTTATCTCGATATAAGAATGATTCGAATATTATTGTTGGGAGTCATAAGTGGATTCCCGTGGGTTCTTATTGGAAGTAGTTTAAGTCTTTGGCTAAAAGAAGAAGGTTTGAGTCGAAGCACAATAGGTTGGGCTGGACTAATATTTGCAGTTTATGCATTTAATTATTTATGGGCTCCACTAATTGATAGAATTCGTATTCCTTGGTTAACCAACAAAGTTGGGCATCGTCGTGGCTGGATCATAGTTATGCAGCTCGTTATTTTATTAAGTTTACTCTGTTGGAACTTAGTAGACCCCACAGCAAATCTTGCGTTAGTAATTACTGTTGGTTTAATTATTGCAATAGCTTCAGCAACTCAAGATATCACTGTAGATGCGTTAAGAATTGAACAAATTGGAAAAGACGAGGGAAAATCAATGCAGGCTGGAGCTGCTATGGCTGTCGTTGGTTGGTGGACCGGATATAAACTTGGTGGAGTAATTGCGCTAAATGCTGCAGAATATTTTCAAAATGCAGGATTTGAAAATTATTGGCAGCTTACTTTCCTAATTCTTGGCATAGTTATTATTGCTTGCAACATTGGTTTGATGTTTGTCCATGAAGGGCAGCCTACGGAAAGACAAGAAGCGCAAAGAAGAACCGACGAAATGATTCAAAGCAAACTAGGGTCTTCTAATTTTGCAACAAAATCGGCTGCGTGGATTAGTGGAACAATTGCTGGTCCTATAATAAGTTTTTTCAAAAAAAATGGATTTAAAATTGCCTTAGGAATTTTAGGTTTTGTATTTCTTTTCAAAATTGGAGAAGCCTTTCTTGGACGGATGTCTATAGTATTTTATAAAGAAATAGGTTTCTCAAAAGGAGATATAGCAATTTATTCTAAAGGCTTGGGATGGATCACCACAGTTGTCTTTACTCTTTTAGGTGGGCTATTTGCTATCCGATCAGGTGTGATTAAAGCAATGTTTGTTTCAGGAATATTGATGGCATCCACAAATCTTTTGTTTTCTGCTCTTGCTTGGACAGGAAAATCCGAGTGGCTCTTTGCAGTAGCAGTAATTTTTGATGATATGGCCGCAGCATTTGCGACCGTTGCTTTTGTAGCTTTCATTTCAATGTTGGTGGACAGAACTTATACAGCAACTCAATATGCTCTTCTTGCTTCAATTGGAACAGCAGGAAGAACTACACTGGCAGCTTCGTCGGGAGCAATGGTAGACTGGCTAAATGGTGATTGGGGCATATTTTTTGTAATCACAGCCGTTATGGTAATACCTTCCCTGATTTTTCTTTATATGATTAAAAACAATATAAAGTTAAGTGAAAAATAGTTTTGGAAACAATTTACCTATAGTCAATCTCTATAAAAAGAAGAGCCTAAAATCTAAGATCGATACTCAATTACTTTATGGTGATAATTTTAAAGTAATAAAAAAACATAGTGACTGGGATAAAATCAGAATAAAAAAAGATGGCTATATTGGATACATTAAAAATAAAAAATTTTCCAAACCTATCAAACCAAATTTTAAAGTCTCTGTTTTAAAAGCAAGGTTGTTTAGCAAGCCCAGTTCAAAGAAAAAATTACAAAAATTTCTTCCTTACGAATCTAGAATAAGAATAATTAAAAAAAATGGTAAATTTGGTAAATTTGGAAAATACTGGATTAGAACTTCTGATTTAAAGAAAAATAATTTTAAATATAAAAATATTTTTAAAGATATAAAACTGTTTAAAAATACAAGATATTTGTGGGGTGGAAAAAGTTATAAAGGTATAGATTGTTCTGCACTAGTTCAATTATTAATAAATCAAAATAATAAATTCTGCCCTAGGGACTCGAAAGATCAGGAAAAATATTTTAAGAAAAAGATTGGTTTAAAAAATATAAAGAAAAATGACCTAATTTTTTGGAAAGGCCATGTTGCAATCGTCTTATCTAAAAATAAATTAATTCACGCCTACGGTCCCATGAAGAAAGTTGTTATTATGAGCATCAAAAAAACTATTGATAGGATTTATAGAACTGCTAATTTAAAAGTGACGAGTATTAAAAGAATTTAAAATGCACTGGATATTGCTTGGTATAGCTATAGGACTATTATTTTATCTTGGAGATAAATATCTTTTCTAAATCAAAAGTTTTTTCTATTTACTTAACTAATAAATAAATAACCGCAACAACTGCTAAAATTTCTAAACCACTCATTGTTTCCTTTTTGTTATTATTTGCAACTTAGATTTTATAATAACATAACTAAAACTGATTAAAAAAAAATAAAGCAAAATACCCACAGAATTTTTTCTGCTAGTAGATTGCTTTGATTAAAATTAAAGGATTATTTTAATAATTTTCTGTATGCAAATATTACAGCAAACACAATTATTAATGCTGCGATCCCTTGACTTCCCAAATTATTAAGTAATCTGACTAAATTTTCTGTAACCTGAGAACCAAAAAAGGCAACATTAGGTCCAAATATTACTTCTGCAATAACTGATACAGCCAGCAAGAGAACACCAACCTCTATAAAAGTATTTAAATAGTATTTGATTTTAGATATCCAATTTTTCATAATAATTTCATCCTTTCAAGTTTGTTGCCCCAACCTAGTCTTAATTAATTAATTAAGGGGGAAAGACCGGGGCACAAACAACATTGCAGCTCTGGGAGGTTCTCAGCTGCTAATATTTTATTTACTTGTAAAATCCTAAGATGATTATAGCTGCTACTAAGCCAACTATGCCTGCATCACCTAAAGACTGTACTAGTCCAACTATATTGTCTGCTATCCCGCCTACGAATGGAACGTTTCCACCAAGTAGCGAAACAACGATTCCCAACCCAAGTAGTGATATAACTACTTTAGTCAGAGAAGATATAGTTGATGATAGTCCTGCTAACATTTTCATAACTTCCCTCTTTTTTTGTTAAACAAAAAACAAAACGAACAACTGATTCGTTTTGTACTTGACTCTTTTACCATCTATTGTGTCTTGTCTCTATCAAATATCTCATGTCCTATTAGTGAGTCATAACAAGGCTTTTGGGGCTCAAAATGTGTACAACTATAATTGTGGCGGAGAGAGTGGGATTCGAACCCACGATACCCAGAGGGTATACACGCTCTCCAAGCGTGCGCTTTAAACCGCTCAGCCATCTCTCCTTAGATTTAAGAGATTAGCAGGACCGAAGGTTTAGAGTTTTATAAACAAACATGCTAATAATTATAACATAAATGTTAATGCAATCTACTAAAACTAAAATTGTAGCGTTTTTAATTATTTTACTATCAATAATTATTTCCACCTTGATATGGAAATATATACATTTTCTACCCTCTGAAGAAACAATAAAAAATTTCCAAGAATCAGTTTATGTAAAAAATAATTATAGTCACTGGAATGAAATTTTAAGATTTATTTTTTTTATAGGCCTACCATCAATTTTATATTTATCCTATCTTAAGATATCAAATAATTTTCAATTAACATTCTTAAATTATAGTAAAACATCAAATTATTCCCAAATATCTAACAAGCAATCAAACTTAAGGTTATTTTTTTTTATATTGTTATTGTTTCTCTTAAATTTATTATTTTTAAAGATTCCTTTACAAGAATTTGATTCACTTCATGAAGGTCAGTGGCTAACTGCTGGTCAAAATTTTTTTTATTATGATAGTTTTTGGAAAAAATCTTTTATTACAGTTGGTTGGGGTCATGAATTTTTAACACCAATTTTAAGTAATTTTATTTTCGACGAATTATCTATAAGTGGTACAAGATTTATGTTTCCGATTTATCAATTTATGGGTCAGTTACTGTTATTGATGTTTGCTTATCAATTAAGTTATTATCAAAATTTTAGTTTAAATATCAAAAATTTTATATTTTTATTTTTTGCTTTAGCAATATTATTACTAACAAATTTTAACAATCCCATATTTGGTCATCGAGATATACCAATCATTTTATTTCTTATTTTAATTTGGAATGTTTTAAACAAAAATCTAATTTTCATTAGTCTTGTATCTATTGGTTTGTTATCAAGTGCTTCAATTTTTTGGGGACTAGACAAGGGTGCTTATTTAAACTTTGCTTTATTATTATTTTGTATATTTCAAGTAATAAATAAAAATTTAAAAAATCTATTAATCGTTGTTCTTTCGATGTTCATTGGCTGGATAAGCTTTTATATAACATTTGGACATGAAGAATTTTTAAATTTTTTAAGTAATTCAATTTGGATTTACTCGAACATGGAATACATTCACGGAATTATTCATCCTACTCCATTTGGAGATGAAATTGGTTCCTCTAGAGCAGGTAAAAATCTAATATTAATTTTATTAACTACTTTTCTAACATTTTTTTATTGTCTATCAAAAAGTGAAAAACTAACAAATAATAATAAAATTATTTTAATTTTTTTATTTATTGTATCAATTGTAAGTTATAAAACAGCCCTTGGTAGATCTGATGGGCCCCATATGAGAGGAGCAATGAGTTGGCTGTACATTTCTCTAGCCTATATTTTTTTAATAAATCTGGGAGTATCATTAGAAAAAAAATTGATTAAAAAAAATTATTTAAAACTTTTAAGTTTAATAGTTGTGTCCATTATTATTATCTTTATCTCAAAAATAATATTTATTAACGGTAAAGTTTTAGAAGAGAAACAATTGGCTTTGATATCGTATAAAAAGCATAGCAATGATTATTACTATAATGAAAACAATATAGTAAATTATAAAAAATTAAGGGATGAGCTTGAAGGTGAAGAATGTATAAATAACTTGACCTACGAAGCGGCTATACCTTTTGTTCTATCTAAACCAACTTGTAATAAGTTTTATTATCCGTGGTCAATTGGTGGTAGAAAACTCCAAAGTGAGTATATTGATTTATTAAAACTTTCAAAGTCAGATAAAATAATAATAAAAAAGAACGAGCGTTATATAAACAATTCCCCAAGCAAATTATTGCCAATAGTTTTTAATTATTTGGAAAAAAATTATAAAATTCACAATAAGATTGATAAGTATTTAATCCTAAAGAGAAATATGTGAAGTAAGCTCGCTTACAAACTGTTTTTTTGTGGGCAATTTGTTTTCTTTAATTTTTGAACAAATGTCTTGATAATTATCTAAAATATAATCTAATTTTTGAAAGAAATTTTCTGTATTTCTATCGCTAACAAAAATTCCTTTTTTATCCTTAACAATATGTTCAATTTCTTTAAATATTATTATAGGTCTTTCTCTAGCCAAAGCCTCTAGTACCACCATAGGATGGCCCTCTGTAAAAGATGGTAATACAAAAACATTGTGTTGATCATATAAATTTATTAAATCTTTAGTATTTGTTTTGACTCCATAAACTTTTATATTTTCGTTTTCTAAGCTTCTGTATTTTTCACTATCTGCTCCCACTATGCTTAATAAAAATGGTTTTTTATTTTCATTTAAAATTTTAATGAAAGAAAAAATTCCTTTTTCAACTCTCATTCTTCCTACATATAGCATTCTTATTGTTTTAACTTCTGCTGGTTTTTTATTTAAAAACCATTCATCAGTTAGTGTGGAAGGATAAACAATTTTACCTTTTAAATTTTTTAAAACTCTGTCGTTGCATCCAATTAGTTCTGAAGTTTTGGATATAATTGAAAACATTAAATGGTAGATAAATTTTCCAATTAATCCAAATTTAGATTTATACTCCTCGTATCCATCACTTCTTAAATAAACAATTGTTTTTTGTTTTAAAAAATACAGCAATAGTATCCCCAAAAAAGTATATGGTGAAATTGATAATGCTAAGTATGTTGATTTTTGAATTTTGACACTATTAAATATATCCGCCGCATAAGATAAGAAGTTTTTTGATCTTTTTATATTAGAAACTTTTAGTTGGTGTGCTCTATCACTAGAAGCATATCTGCAGATAATTTTAACATCAAAGTTTTTTTCTAAATCGTCCGGTAAAGTTTCGGCAATATTGTCACAAAAAAAATTATTCCCTTTTTTTGAAAATCTTTCGTTAGATATTACTGTAAGTTTTTTTTTCACTTTTTAAAATTCTATAACTCCACATTTTTGTCCCACCAACCTGTAGCTTAAGGAATTTTTTTTAACAAATTCATGAAATGCTTGATGTGCCCCATCCCACTTTTCATTTTTCTTTACATCATCAACGATTACTATACCTCCTTTTGACATACAGTCCTTTATTTTGTCTAGAACTGCAATAGTTGGTAAATATAAATCAACATCAACAATAGCAAGCTTGATTGGCGTAATTTTATTAAAATCAAATTTTTTTGCATCTGCTTTAATAGGTTTTACAAACTTAAAATTTTTAAAATTTTCCTTCCATTTTTTAAAATCATTATATTTAAAGGCCTCAATATCTGATTTATTCTTATTTCTATTTTTTATTTCATAATCTATATCTCCAGATTCGAATGACGAAAAAGTGTCTATACAGTAAAAACTTGTGTCTTCTGAACTATTGACTAAATGTTCACAAATAAATCGTGTAGTCATTCCTCTTGCAACCCCAATTTCACAAATACATCCCTTGATATTTTTAACTTTTTTCAAAGATATTATAATCTCAGATAATTGTTCCGGTTCGAGGTTGTATTGAAAATTGGGTTTGCCAAGATTTGAGTGTTTAAAAACAATTTTTTTAATAAAATTAATTAGATTTTTTTTAATACTAAACATAACTAGTTCTCCTTATTAATTTTTAGAACGCCTATAAAGGCTTCTTGTGGTATCTCAACTCTTCCAAACTGTTTAGCTCTAGCTTTTCCTTTTTTCTGTTTTTCTAATAACTTTCTTTTACGATCTCGTGCTCCTCCACCATGTATTTTTGTTAATACATCTTTTTTAAAACCTTTTATGCTTTCCCTTGCAATAATTTTTCCACCAATGGCTGCCTGGATGGGAATCATAAAATTGTGTCTTGGTATAAGATCTTTTAACTTTTCACATACCAGTCTACCTTGATTTTGTGCAAATTCTTTATGGATAATCATTGATAAAGCATCTACAGGTTCATTATTAACTAAAATACCAAGCTTAACTAAATTACCTTCTTTATAACCAGTAATTTCATAATCAAAACTAGCGTATCCGCTCGTAATAGATTTTAGTCTATCATAAAAATCAAAAACAACCTCATTAAGAGGAAGTTCGTAAACTAAAACGGCCCTATTTCCTGAATAAGATAAATCCTTTTGAACGCCTCTTTTATCTTGGCATATTTTAATTATTGATCCTAAATATTCGTCAGGTGTAATAATCGTTGCTCTAATCCATGGTTCTTCGATAAATTTAATTTGTGAAGGATCGGGCATACTGGTTGGGTTTTGAAGATCTACTACTTCACCATTAATTTTATTAACCTTATAAACAACACCTGGGGTTGTGGTTATTAAATTAATATCAAATTCTCTTTCTAGTCTTTGGGTTATGATCTCCAAATGAAGCAGACCCAAAAATCCGCATCTAAATCCTAGACCAAGGGCACTTGAGGATTCGGGCTCAAAAGAAAAGCTTGCATCATTTAATTTTAGTTTTGCTAGACCGTCCTTGAGTTTTTGGTATTCTGAACTATCAACTGGAAACAAACCGCAAAACACAACGGGCTTACTAGGTTTAAATCCTGACAAGGGTTTTTCCAAAGGATCGCTTGGATCACATATTGTGTCTCCGACCTTGGTTTCTGACAGGCTTTTAATGCCTGTAATTATAAATCCAATTTCACCTGCATTTAATTCTTCAATATCTTTTGCTTTAGGCGTAAAAATACCAACCTTTTCTATTTCATATTCCTGATTTGTCGACATTAGTTTTACTTTCATTCCTTTTTTAATCTTTCCATCAAGAATTCTAACAAGAATGACAACACCTAAATAACTATCATACCAACTATCAACTAATAAAGATTTTAGCTTGGATGATTGATCTCCCTTAGGTGGAGGAAGATCTTTTACAATTGATTCCAAAATTTCTTCGATGCCCTCACCTGTTTTTCCTGAACAAGATATAGCTTTTGAGGTGTCTATGCCAATCACATCCTCTATTTGTTTTTTTACTTTTTCTGTATCAGAAGCAGGTAGATCGATCTTATTTAAAACTGGAATAATATGGTGATTTGAATCAAGGGCCTGGTACACATTTGCCAAAGTTTGGGCTTCAACGCCTTGGGAACTATCAACGATTAACACAGATCCTTCACAAGCAAGTAGTGAGCGGCTCACCTCATAACTAAAATCTACATGCCCAGGGGTATCAATAATATTTAAGGCATATTCATTTCCATTTTTTGATTTATAATTTAACTTTACTGTCTGAGCCTTAATGGTAATACCTCTTTCTCTTTCTATATCCATCGAATCTAAAACTTGTTCTTTCATCTCTCTTGCTGAAAGACCTCCACAAGTTTGGATCATTCTGTCAGCAATTGTGGATTTTCCATGATCAATATGTGCGATAATCGCAAAATTTCTTACTCTGTTGATATCTGACATTAGGATCTTATTGTTCCACCAGTCTTTGATTTAACAATATCTATTATTTTTTGACTTACCTTGTCTAAATCTTTTTGAGAAAGGGTTTTTTCCATTGATTGAATTGTTACATTAACTGCAACGGACTTCTTTCCTTCTGGCATATTCTCACCCTCAAAAACATCAAATATTAAAACTTTTTTAATTAGATCTTTGTCGGATTCGCTAATTAATTTCTCTAGTTCTCCGGCTTTATAGTCTTTGTCAATTACAAAAGCAAAATCTCTTTCAGATTTTTGAAACTCAGATGCAAGATAATTTTTTTTAGTAAGTCGATATTTCTTTTTGGGCTCTGGTATATTTTTTATAAAAATTTCAAATCCACAAACATTTTTTTCTTTCAGATCTACATTGGACACTATGGCGGGGTGTATCTCCCCAAAAAAAGCTAGTCTGGGACCATTGTCTGATTTTAGATTTATAGAACCAGATCTTCCTGGATTGTAATAATCCTGAGTTTTGCTACTAATGTGCAAATTTTCTTCCTCAATACCAAGCTCTACTAATGTTTTAATTGCGTCTGCCTTAACATCAAAAACGTCTATATTTCTTACCTTGGAGTCCCAACTTTTTCTATTTGCTACACCAGATTTTAAACCGCCTAGAACAATTTGCTGCTCACCCGGTTTATTTCCAAAAAAAGTTGGTCCAATTTCAAATAATGAAATATCTATATAGCCTCTATCTTGGTTTTTTTTTAAATAAATAATTAAATTTGAAAATATTGATCTTCTCAAGACATTAAGATCGCTTGAGATAGGGTTGGCAATTTCTATCTCATTTTTTCCTTGTGCAAATTGTTTATCAATACGGGAGTCAGTAAATGACCATGTCACTGCTTCTAGGTATCCTTTATTTGCTACCGCCCTTTGAGATAAATGAAATAGCTTCTGTTTAAAATTAAGAGTTTCTTTAGATCTAGTTCTTTCTGGATGAACTAATGAAATTTTATCAAATCCCTTTATTCTTATAAGTTCTTCGATGATGTCTACGTCTTCATGAATGTCTGGTCTCCAAGTTGGAATTTCAATTTTCAAACTCTTTTTAGAAGTTTTTATTTTAAATCCTAGCGAGTTGAGAATTTTTTTTGTATCATTTGAAGAAATTGGAATTCCTATAACTTTTTTAAATTTATCACTATCAATTTGAATAACTTTATTTTTTACCTGGGATTTTCCAGTAACAGAAAATTTACTTGCTTCACCACCGCAGATTTTAACAATTAAATTTGTTGCAACTTCAAGGCCTTCTTTGATTGAATTTGGGTCTATACCTCTTTCAAATCTATAATTTGCATCTGTATCAATATCGAGAATGCTTGAAGTTTTTCTCACAGAGGTTGGATAAAAATATGCAGATTCTAAAAGTATATTTTTTGTTTCAAATTCAGTTCCAGAACGTGTCCCTCCTATAATGCCTCCAAGACCTAATGGGCCTGATCTATCTGAAATAACACACATATTATTTTTTAGTTTATACTGTTTGCCGTCTAAGGCTTCGAAGATTTCTCCTAGTTTTGAACTTCTTACTATAATTTCTTTATCTATTTTATCCGCATCATAAGCGTGCAAGGGTCTATTAAGATCCAACATTACATAATTTGTAATATCAACTACTGCAGATATTGGTTTAAGGCCAAGAGATATTATTTTTTCTTTTAACCATGTTGGGCTTTCTTTGTTTTTAATATTTTTTATGTAACAGGCACCAAATGACATACATCCTTGATTTTTTTCTTTTGTAATAGAAATTTTTATGGGTTGAGAAAAACTTTGTTTAATTTTTGTTTTTTTCAAACTAGAAAGTTTTCCTAAGCCTGCTGAAGCTAAGTCTCTAGCTATTCCACGAACGCCTAAACAATCCGGTCTATTTGGTGTAATTGACACATCAATTGATTTTTCACCTTTGCTTTTAAAATAATTTTTTCCAATATCCTTATCTCTATTCTCTAAATCAATTATTCCATCACTTTCATCTGAAATATTAAGTTCGCTCTCAGAACAAAGCATTCCGTGTGACTCTACCCCTCTTATCTTAGCTACCTTTAATCTCATTTTTGTTTTTGGAATTACTGAACCAGGAGGAGCATATACGCTAACTAATCCATCTCTGGCATTTGCGGCACCACATACGACTTTTATAGTTTTGCTATTGCCCAAACTAACTTCGCAAAGTTTTAATTTATCTGCGTTAGGGTGTTTTTCTGCTTTCAAAATTTTTGCAACTTTAAAATCGGATAATTCGCCTTGGTTCTCTTTTATTTCCTCTACTTCAAGACCTATCCCGGTAAGTTTGTCTATTATTTTTCCTAAATTTGCACTGGTATTTAAATGATCTTTCAACCAAGATAAAGTTATTATCATCTGCTTAACCCTCTATAGTTTGTTGGGACATCCAAAGGATCAAAACCAAAGTAATTTAGCCATCTATAATCAGCTTCAAAAAAAGATCTAAGGTCATTTATTCCATATTTTAGCATTGCAAGCCTATCTATTCCCATTCCAAATGCAAAACCTTGAAATTTTTTTGGATTAACTTTAGCATTTTTTAAAACATTGGGATGAACCATTCCGCAACCTAATATTTCAAGCCACTTATCACCTTCACCAACAATAATTCTTCCATTTTCTAATCTATAACCAATATCAACTTCTGCCGAAGGTTCTGTAAACGGAAAGTGACTTGGTCTAAATCTCATTTGAAGTTTTTTAACTTCAAAAAATTCTTTCACAAAATAATCAAGACATCCTTTTAAATGACCCATAGTTATATCTTTATCAATATGCAGCCCTTCAAGTTGATGGAACATTGGAGCATGGGTTTGGTCGCTGTCACAACGGTAAGTTCTTCCTGGAACGATAATTTTAAATGGTGGCTTACCACCTAACATTGCTCTAATTTGAACTGGCGAAGTATGGGTTCTTAATAGAATTTTTTGATTATTATCCAAATAAAAAGTATCATGCATATCTCTAGCCGGATGATCCTCGGGAGTATTTAAAGCTGTAAAATTATTGTATTCAGTTTCTACATCTGGGCCTTCTGCAACCGAAAAGCCTATTTCAGAAAATATCGAAGAAATCTCATCGATAACTTGTGAGACAGGATGTATTTTTCCATTTGGTCGTTCTCGAGCTGGCAACGTCACATCAACTTTATCTTTTTGAAGTTTTTGGTTTATTTCCGATTTTTCTAATTCCTTAAACCTACTGTTAATAGCTTCGGTAATTTTTTGTTTTTCATTATTAAGAGAAGCTGCTCTTGTTTTTCTTTGGTCCTCAGATAAAGAGCCAAGTTTTTTGAACTCCTGATTGATTTGACTATTTTTTCCCAAAAACTCAGTTTTTAGATTCTGCAGTTCTGACTTGTCTTTGGCTTGTAATACTTTTTGAATTAATTCTCGTAAATCTACCATTAGTTAGTTTTTACTCTAACTTTGTAAAAGAAAAAACAAGTTTATTTTATTGATAACTGAACTTTTTTAACAAGTGATTTGAAAGCTTCTGGATTATTATACGCCAAATCAGCCAGAACTTTTCGGTCTAATTTAATTTTTGACTTATTTAAACCATCAATAAATCTTGAATAAGTCAAACCTTGTTCTCTAACCCCTGCATTTATTCTCTGTATCCACAATGATCTAAATTCTCTTTTTTTGGCCCTTCTGTCTCTGTACGCATATTGCATAGCTTTTTCCATTGCCTGTCGAGCTATACGAATTGTATTTTTTCTTCTTCCGAATTGACCTTTTACAGTCTTAAGAACTTTTTTGTGTCTTCTTCTGCTGATAACGCCTCTTTTGGTTCTAGACATATTAACCTCTTAAACTATATGGCATGTAGGATTTAACTATTTTAGCATCCTGTTTTGACATAATAGTTGAGCCTCTTTGTTTTCTGATTTGAGAATTTGTTCTTTTAATCATGCCATGTCTTTTACCTGACTGAGGCATTTTAACTTTTCCCGACTTAGTAAGTCTAAATCTTTTTTTTGCTGAACTTTTTGTTTTTAATTTTGGCATGGTAACGGAGTTATATATATATTAGTTTTCCTTAGCAAGATTATTTTATAAAGAACTAATTAGGCTGAATTATCATTATCATTTGTCTACCTTCAAATTTAGGGTTAACTTCCACTTGCCCTATGTCCTTGGTGTCAGTAATGATCCTCTCCATTAAATTCTTTCCCAATTGAACGTGCTGCATTTCTCGACCCTTAAATTTTACTGTAAACTTTACTTTATCTCCCTTTGCTAGGAATTTTTTTGCATTTTTAATTTTAAAATTATAATCATGTATTTCTGTGCCTGGCCTTAATTTTAATTCTTTAAGAACCGAGATTCTTTGATTTTTTTTTGCCTTATTAGCTTTTTTTTGCATATCGTATTTGTATTTACCGATATCCATAATTTTGCACACAGGTGGGTTCGCATTCGGTGAGATTTCTATAAGATCGAGTCCTTCGCTTTTAGCAACTTCAATGGCTTTTTTTATTGGCAAGATGCCAAGATTTTCTCCGGTGCTATTTATAACCTGAACGTCTAAACTTCTAATTCTTTCATTTGTTTTTGGACCATGAAATTTTGGTCTTCTATTAAAAAAATATTTTTTAGGTTTCTGCACTTATTTTATTGGAAGATTGTTTAATGATTTAATGTTTTCTAGAGCCTTTGAAAATTTGATTGTTTCTTGCTTTTCGGATCCAAGTTTTCGTATAGTAACACTCTTGGCTTTCACCTCTTTACTTCCGCAAATTAATAACAACGGAACCTTAGATAAAAAGTGTTCTCTAATTTTATAATTAATTTTCTGATTTCTTAAATCCACTTCGCATTTTATACCTTCTTTAAAGAGTTCTTTAAATATTTTTTTTCCATATTCATTGTGTTCCTCGGCTATGGGTAATACAATAACTTGTGAAGGTGATAGCCAGAATGGAAGTTTGCCAGCATAATTCTCGATTAAAATTCCAATAAACCTTTCTAAAGAACCAAAAAGAGCTCTATGAAGCATAACTGGCACTTTTTTACTTCCGTCTTTATCTACAAAGGTGGCTCCTAGTCTTCCTGGCAAATTTAAATCAACTTGTAACGTTCCGCATTGCCAATCACGTCCAATAGAATCTCGAAGTACAAAATCTATTTTTGGTCCATAAAAAGCTCCGTCACCTTTATTAATTTCATATTTTAGTTTTGATTTTTTTATTGCTTTTAATAATGCTGCCTCTGCTTTATCCCAAATTTTATCATCTCCAACTCTTTTTGAAGGTCTATCTGAAAATTGAAGTAAAACATTTTTAAATCCAAGATCTTTATAAATTTCCAATATCAGACTAGTTATACTCAAACACTCTTCTGTAATTTGATCTTCGGTACAAAAAATATGTGCATCATCCTGGGTAAATGCTCTTACCCTTAATAGTCCGTGTAGAGCTCCTGAAGGTTCGTATCTATGAACTTTGCCAAATTCAGATAATTTAAGAGGAAGGTCTCTGTAGCTTTTAAGTCCTTGGTTAAAAACCTGTATACATCCGGGGCAATTCATGGGCTTAATAGCAAAAGTTTTTTCATCTGGAGTTTCTGAGGTAAACATGTTTTCTCCAAATTTTTCCCAGTGACCAGATTTTTCCCATAAAGCTTTGTCCAAAATCTCTGGGGTATTAATTTCCTTGTAGCCCGCATTTCTTTGTTTCAATCTCATATATTCAATAAGTCTCTGAAATAAATTCCAACCTTTTTCATGCCAAAATACTGCACCTGGACTTTCTTCTCTGAAATGGAATAAATCCATTTCTTTGCCTAACTTTCTATGATCTCTTTTTTCGGCTTCCTCTAATCTGTGTAAATAATCATCTAATTCCTTTTTAGAACTCCAACATGTTCCATAAATCCTTTGTAACATTTCGTTATTGGAGTCACCTCTCCAGTATGCACCAGAGACTTTTGTTAATTTGAAAGCCTTGCCAATTTTGCTCGATGAGGCTAGATGAGGCCCTCTACACAAATCATGCCAAGTATCTCCATGATGATAAACTGAAAGTTCCTCGTTTTCAGGTATGCTCTCGATAATTTCTGCTTTGTACTTTTCTCCTATCTTTTTGAAATGTGCGATAGCTTTGTTTCTTTCCCATACTTCTCGTTTCGTTTTTACATCTCTATCAATTATTTCTGACATTTTTTTTTCAATTTTTTTTAAATCATCACTTGTGAATGGTTCTTTTCTAACAAAATCATAATAAAAGCCATTTTCAATTACAGGACCAATTGTTACTTGAGTTCCTGGAAATAATTCTTGAACTGCCATTGCCATTATGTGAGCAGCATCATGTCTTAATACATCTAAGCCTTCTTTGTCTTTATTGGTAATTATTTTAACTGAAGAATCCTCTTCTATTGAAAAACTTAGATCTTTCAATTCACCATTCACACTTATAATAAGCGCTTGTTTTGAAAGTGATTTGCTTATCTTCTCAGCAACCTCTAAGCCGGTTACCTTGCTTTTAAAGCTTAACTTTTTTCCATCTGGTAAAGTTATGTTTGGCATTTATTTAATTAGCTTTTTATATTCTAAAAATGTTGAATAACACATTTGTTCTACATCAAATTTCTTTAATATATTTTTCCTACCTTCATTTCCGATTGATTGCAACTTGTCTTTATCCATTTCTATTAACTTGTTTAAATTTTCTGCAAGAGATTCGGGGCTATTATTCTCGAATAAAAATCCTGATTTTCCGTTAACTATAGTCTCTGTAGAACCACCGTGATTACTTGCTAGAATTGGTCTTCTCATTGCTTGTGCTTCCACGGATATTCTACCAAAGGCCTCTGGCTCAATAGAAGAAGATACAACCGCATCAGAAATATAGTAAGCAACAGGCATTTCTTTAACATGCTGAAGAAAAAACACCTTGTCTCTTAGTCTGTATTTTCCAACTGCTGAGATTAATTTTTTAAAATAAACTTTTCTTCCTTGATGTGAGCCCAATATTATGGCTTGAAAATTTTCTTTGTTATATTTGGTTTTGAGCAAGTTTAGAGACTCTATAAACATTTCTTGACCCTTCCACGCTGTAAGTCTTCCGGGCAATAGAATTTTAAATTTTTCAGAACTAAGCTTCAATAAAGAATGGAGATTTTGAACTTTATCATTGGTAATATTGGAATTATCAAAATATTCGGTGTTTATTCCTCTAAAGATTACTAGAAGTCTCTTTTGGGAATTAATTAAATTACCATAATTTTTGTGTATATGATTAAAAACAAAATTGGATCCGGCTATTATTAAATTTGATCTAACCATTACCGAATTATAAAATTTTTTTATATTATTTGAAAAATTATAGATCCCATGAAAAGTAGTAACAAACTTTGCTCTTGTAATTATACAGGAAAAAAAACAAGACCAGGCTGGCGCTCTGCTTCTTGCGTGAACAATATCAATTCTAAGAAAAATTATAATTAACGAAATTAAGATTGTGTTTAATAAAATTAAAATTGGATTTTTTGATTTTACAGGAAGTCTTATAACTTTAACTTTATCTTTACGAATAAATTTTAATAGGGGGCCACCACTGGTAATTATGTAAGATTTACAATTTTGCTCTGCAAGATAATGTGCAATATCATAGCAGCCTGTCTCTGCTCCACCATAACCCAGTTTTGGAATTACCTGTAATACTTTAAAACTCATCAATTAATTTTTTCCCACTCCAAAGCTGTCTTTAAAATATAATTTAAGTTATTAAATTTTGGTTTCCAATTGAATTTTTTTTTAAATTTATCACTATTTGCAATAGAAACTGATATATCCTTTTCTCTTCGAGGTCCTATTTCAACTTTCAATTTATCATTAATAATATTTTCCATTTCGGTAATTACCTGTTTAACCGAATATCCTTGTCCATAACCACAATTATAAATATCCGATACAGAATTTTTAAAAAGAGTATTTGCTGCAGTGGTGTGTATATCGGCAATGTCAGAAACGTGGATAAAATCTCTTATAGCCGTACCATCTTTTGTTTTATAATCATTTCCATTAATAATTATTTTGTTTCTTTTCTTAATTGCCGCCTCGCATACTGCTTTGATCAAATTTGTAGAAGATTTTGATATTAATCCAGACCTTTTGTTTGCATCGGCCCCTGCAACATTAAAATATCTTAGAATTATATACTGTATTTTTTCATTCTTTGAATTTTCTATTAAAAATTTTTCTATTTTACACTTCGATTCTGCATATGGATTAATGGGTTTTAAATCATCAGTTTCTTTTACATATTCTGAATTAGAGTCTCCATAAACTCCTGCTGTTGAAGAAAATATAATTTTTTTTACATTATTTTGAAAACAGTTTTTAAAAAAAGTTTTCGATTTTTCAAAATTGTGAATCTGATATTTTTCAGGATACTTAACGGATTCGTCCACTCTTGTTAAGCCTGCAAAATGCATAACGATATCAAATTTATTTTGTTTTAAAATTTTTTCTACTTGTTCTCTGTCGGCAATATCACACTCGTAATATTTCGCCTGAGGCGGAATAAGTTTTTTGTTCCCTGTAATTAAATTATCTATTACTGTCACAGAGTGTCCGTTGTCGATAAGAGATAGGGCGGCATGGCTTCCGATATAACCTGCGCCACCGGTCAATAGAATATTCATAAAAATGATTTTAACATCTATTTAAATTAAATGATAAAACAATATAGTATCAGATTAGCTGAATAAACTTTATATGAAAAAATTTAAATACCTTAAAATATCAAAAGCAAAAAAACTTAGATATATTCACAATTATACCAACAAAAATCTGTATATAGTTTTTTTTCCTGGTTTCATGTCTGATGTTGAAGGACAAAAGCCTCGGTCATTTAAACGATATGCAATTAAAAAAAAATTGGGTTTTTTGGCCATAGAATATTCCGGCCATGGAAAATCTTCTGGGGAATTTATTAAAGGCAACATAACAAAATGGACGAGAGATGCTAAAATTTCAATAAAGAAAATAGTTAAGAAAAAAAATTTTATATTAATTGGATCTAGTATGGGGTCTTGGATCTCATTAAATCAGTTCAAGTATTTTAAAAAACAAATAAAAGGATTTATTGGGATTGGATCTGCACCTGAGTTTTTAGATAGACTGATGTGGAAGCAGTTTTCAAAAAAAGTCAAAAGAGAAATTGTTAAAAAAGGCATTAGTTTAATTAAGCATGGGGAATATGAATATCCTATTACACACCAACTAATTAGAGACGGAAAAAAGAATAAAGTTTTATCAAAAAAAATAAAATCTAAAATTAATGTAACTATGATTCATGGGCAAAATGATAAGTCTGTTCCAGTTTCATTTTCTAGAAAAGCTTTAAAATTATTTATTAAGGCTAAAAAAAAACTTGTAATTATAAAAAATGGTGATCATAGTCTTTCAAATAAAAAAAATCTTAAAAAAATTATTAAAGAATTAAATGAAATCACCGAAAAAATATCTATTTAATGAAAAATTTTAAAACTATAAGTTTGATGTTCCCACTTTACAAAGATAGGAGAACGGTCAAAAAAATGATTTTTAAAAGTTTAAAAGTACTAAAAAAAATCAAAAAAAAGCATGAAATCATTATAGTAGATGACGGTTGTCCTGAAAATTCTGGAGATTATGCAAAAAAATTATCAAAAAATATTCCCTCGGTTAAAGTAATTTTTCATAAAAAAAATTTGGGCTATGGAGCGGCACTTAAAACGGGGATGAAAAATTGCAAATATGATTGGATTTTTCAGATTGATGGTGATGCTGAATATGATGTTAATGATTTGCCTAGATTGATAAAATCATCTCATAATTCTGACTTAGTTATTACCTACAGGTATAAAAGAAAATATAACACAGCACGGATAATTATATCTGTGGTTTACAATATGTTGTTGAGAATTCTGTTTAATACAAATTTCAGAGATGTATCTACTGGGTCTAGACTGTTCAAAAGATCTATCTTAAAAAAAGTTAAATTAACTACCAATAGTCCATTTGTTGGGGCTGAGCTTGCAATAAAATCTAGATCATGCGGGTTTCGGGTAAATGAGATTGGAATACATACATATCCCAGAACTTTTGGAACGGGATCTTCTGTTGGTTTAAAAAACATAATGCTGACAATAAGAGACATGTTAATATTATTTTTCAAAATTAATTTAAAAAATTAATGAACTCTGAAAAAAAATTCTTAACTTCATTTGATAAAAGCTATTCTGCTAATATTTTTTTTAAAAAACCAGATAAATATAGAGAGATAGAAAATCATTCTAGGTCGAATAAAAATATTATTACTATTGGCTCGAACTACTCCTATGCTCCTATGGGTTTTGATAAAAATAGCTTAGCAATAGATTTATCATCTTTTAATAGAATTATAGATTTTAATCTTGATAAAAAAGAAATTACTGTTGAGGCTGGTTTAAAAATTTATGATTTTTTAAAATTTACTTTAAAATATAATTTATGGTTGCCACAAATTCCTGGGTATCCATTTATAACATTGGGTGGCATTGTGGCTACAAACTCTCATGGAAAATCGTGCGGTACACATGGTACTATCAGAAAATCGATTAAAAAAATTCAACTTTTTCATAAAATTAATGGATGGCTTGATTTGTCAGAAAATGAGAATAAAGAGATTTTTGACTTAACTATAGGAGGGTTTGGTTTAACAGGAACTATAGTGGCCATTACATTCAAATTAACAGAGCTTGAATCTGGAATATTTGAAACACACACTGAAGAAGTAAAGTCATTTGAAGATTGTTATAAAAAAATTTCTGATGATAAGAATGAGAAAACTTTTACTTATTCTTGGAATAGAGCAGATAGTATAAAAAATTTTGGTACCGGATTTATTTATAAAAATAAACTAAACAGTAATAATAAGACTAACGGTTATCTGAGAGAAATAAAGCAAAAAAAAATATCAAGTTTTTTACCTTTGTCATTATGGAATTCTCTGTCAGTAAATATCGCCAATAACATTTATTATAAAATACAAAAGATGAAAAAAAATAAATTAAATGAGGATTTAATTCAGGTAATTTTTCCATATATAGGAAGAGAAAGTTATTTTAAACTTTTTGGATCCAAAGGATTCATTGAGAGTCAGATATTAGTTTCTTCAAAAAATATGAGAATGTTTATGGATGAATTTTTAAATATTTTCAAAAAACACAGTCCCGTAATTACACTCTTTTCTCTTAAAAATATGAGCGGTGAGCACAATTATTTAAGATTTGAAGAAAACAGCGTCTGCGTTAGTTTTGATTTTACAAATACTAAAAAAAACATGGAGTTTATGAGCTTAGTAGACAAACTTTGTGTTAAATACAAAGCAATTCCATCTATTATCAAAGACTCAAGGTTAGACAAGAAAACTGTAAGTGATTGTTATATTTATTATCAAGATTTTAAAAATAAATTAAAAAATTACGATAATAAAAGGGTATATCAATCAGCAATTTCAAATAAACTAGACTTATGAAATATTTAATTATTGGGGCTTCTTCTGGGTTGGGTAGAGAACTAGCATATGAATATGCCAAAAATAAACATGATCTTGTTTTGGTATCCAGAGATCTAAGAGATCTTGCTGCAATAAAATCGGATTTGGAAAAAAAATCTGAAATTAAAGTTGAAATTATAGAATTGGATTTAAGCTCAGAGTCCGAAATAGAAAAAAATTTATTTGTAGAAAGATTTTTTAATGAAATAGATGGTATTTTGTTTCCAATCGGAATGATGTTTGATGATGATAAGATTGAGTTAGATCAAGAAAAAATAAAAAAACTTTTTAAGTCTAACTTTACCTCGATTGCATTTATTATCTCTAAATTTTTGAGATCTTTATCTTTAAAACAAGGAGGAATAGTTGGGTTTGGAAGTATTTCTGCCTATCTTGGAAGAAATCTCAATCCTTATTATTCTGCTTCAAAACGTGCATTAGAATCACACTTTGAAAGCCTAGGATTCTTGTCAAAAAAAACAGGTTTAAAAATACAATTTTATGTTTTAGGCTATGTGGATACAAATCTAGCTTTCGGAAAAAAATTGAAGTTGCCAAAAGGTTCGCCTAAAAAACTTGCTAAAATTGTTCATAAAAATAGAAATAGCAAATTTCAAAAAATATTTTTTCCTAGATGGTGGGGACTTGTTGCGATGATATTAAATATAGTTCCTATTAAAATCCTATTTTTTATGGATAAAATATTTAAATAAGAATAAACTTTCTATCAAAAAAACTAGATAGCTTGTCGTTTTTCTTTTCTTAGATTTATTGGGTTTTCAAGCTTGTCTAACATTTCTATTGGGCAAATTTGCTTGAAATTTTCAACTTCTTTTTCGAAATTTTCTAAAATATTTTTAGAAATTTTTGACTCTGTTTCAAAATTATATTCTTCTAACAATTTTCTAAGTTTATCTTTCCAATATTTTGTTTCGAGTTTTTGCCATATTACTGAGGCAGAATTAACATAGTTTTCAAAAGTATTTTCTGGATCATATACAAATGCCATGCCTCCAGTCATACCGGCAGCAAAGTTATCTCCTACTTTTCCAAGTATTACTACTTCTCCCCCTGTCATATATTCGCATCCATTAGCATCACATCCTTCAACCACAGAAATACCACCAGAATTTCTCACAGCAAATCTCTCTCCTGCTTTTCCAGAAGCAAATAGTTTGCCAGAAGTGGCGCCGTACAATACTGTATTTCCGATAATAGTATTCTCTTCGGTATGGAATTTATTGTCTTTAGACGGGCTAACTACAATAGTCCCGCCCGATAAACCTTTTGCAACATAATCGTTTGCATCACCAGATAATTTAATCTTAATACTCTTAGAAAGAAAAGCTCCCAAAGACTGTCCTGCTGAACCAGTGAGATTGAGGTTTAAAGTATTGTTTGGCAAATTGTTTCCAAAATTTTTAAATATGTAATGAGACAACTTAGTGCCTACTGCCCTATCAGTATTTTTTACTTTGGCATTATAAGAAGTCTTTTCTTTTTCTTTTAGTTTATCTTTGATTTCCTTCCATGCTTTTTGATCTATATTATTATCAGGCACTGGATTAATAAGGTTGTTTTGGGAATATCTTTTGTTATTTCCTGGGTCCGCTTGCACTAATAATGGGTTTAAATCTAGATCATCAAGATTTGGGGAACCTCTGCTTACCTGGTGAAGAAGATCGGTTCTACCGATTATTTCGTTTAAAGTTTTAAATCCAAGTGAAGCTAAAATTTCTCTAACTTCCATTGCAACAAAGCTAAAGAAATTTACTACTTTTTCTGGTGTACCAGTAAATTTTTCTCTTAGCTTTTTATCTTGTGTACAAACTCCAACTGGGCACGTATTGGAGTGGCATTGCCTCACCATGATACATCCCATGGCTATTAAAGATGAAGTTCCCATTCCAAATTCTTCTGCCCCCATCATGGCTGCTATAACAACATCTCTTCCGGTTTTTATTCCACCATCTGTTCTTAAAGTAACTTTATGTCTAAGTTGATTTAGTGTTAAAATTTGATTAGCTTCGGTAAGCCCCATTTCCCATGGAATGCCAGCATATTTAACGCTTGTTTGTGGACTTGCTCCGGTACCGCCCGAATGACCAGAAATTAAAATTACATCTGCTTTTGCTTTTGCAACTCCGGCAGCTATTGTTCCAATACCAGTTGCAGCCACTAACTTAACTCCAATTCTCGCTTTTGGATTAACCTGTTTTAAGTCATAAATTAATTGAGCCAAATCTTCTATTGAATAAATGTCATGGTGAGGTGGTGGTGAAATTAAAGTTACACCAGGTGTTGAGTATCTTAGTTTAGCAATTTCTTTTGTAACTTTAAAACCTGGTAGCTGTCCTCCTTCACCAGGCTTAGCTCCTTGGGCAATCTTAATTTCAATTTCATTACAATTATTTAGATACTTTACAGTAACCCCAAATCTAGCTGAAGCTACCTGTTTCACCTTCGAGTTAGCTGAATCTCCATTATCTAATATTCTAAATCTTTTTTCATCTTCTCCTCCTTCTCCGCTGCATGAAGAACCTTTAATTCTGTTCATTCCGATTGCCAATGTTTCATGGGCCTCGGCTGATAATGCCCCGTGAGACATGCTTCCACTTCCAAATCTTGGCGTGATTTTTTCAATTGGTTCAACTTCTTTAATATCTATTGGATTTTTTATTTTTCTAAACTCGAGAAGATCCCTAAGGTTAGTAGGGTTTAAATTATTCATGGCATCAGAATATTTTTTAAATATTTCATAAGATTTTTTTTCAACTGAATTCTGTAAAAGATGAATTAAATTCCCCTGAAATTGATGGTCTTCGCCAGATTTTCTGTACTTATAAAGCCCTCCAATTGGCAATATAACTACATTTTTTTGATAAGCTTTAAAATGAAGTTCTTTAATTTTTTTTTCTATCCCATAAATTCCTATGCCAGATATTCTAGATGTCATTCCCGGAAAATAGTCAGCAACTAAACCTCTACTTAATCCAACCGCCTCAAAATTACATCCTCCTCTGTATGAGCTTAATACTGAAATACCCATTTTAGACATTATTTTTAATAATCCTGCATTAACAGATTTCTTAAATCTTTCAACGCAACTCTTGAAATCAAGTTTCCCAAAAAGTTTTTTTTCATATCTTTGGTAGATACTGTCTATTGCTAGATAAGGATTAATTGTTGTTGCGCCTACGCCAATCAATACTGCAAATGAATGTGTGTCCATCGCTTCTGAAGTTTGAACATTGATGGATGAATACCCTCTTATACAGTGCTTAACTAAATTAGAATTTACAGCGCCAACGGCTAAAATCATGGGAACATTGGCTCTGTGTTCAGAGATATTTTGGTCGGAAAGAATTAAATGATTTGCTCCCTCTCTGACAGCAATTTCTGATTCTTCTTTGATTTGCTCCAATCTATTTTTTAAATTATCTTTTACATCAAAAGTACAATCTATAACCCTTACTTTTTCAGAGAACATATTTTTAAATTTCTTGAGCTGAGAATTAGTTAAAATTGGACTATCTAAAACATAAATATTTTCATTTGTTAAATTCTCAAAATCTAAAATATTTCCAAGATTTCCAAATCTTGTCTTTAAACTCATAACTTTGTTTTCTCTTAAAGAATCTATTGGTGGATTGGTTACTTGGCTAAAATTCTGTCTGAAATAATGGGATATCGGTCTATAATGATTTGATAGAACAGCAACTGGGGTATCGTCACCCATTGATCCTGTAGCCTCTTTTTCGTCTTCTACCATCGGATGAAGAATTAACTCTAAATCTTCAACGCTATATCCTGAGAGATATTGGCGCCTTCTTAAATCTTCATGAGAAAAATTTGTAAATTCTTTTTCAGTAATAATTTTTTTGTCTAAGTGAACAATTTGTTTATGAAATTTCTTATAATCCTTTGACAAATAATCTTTAATTTCTTTATCTCTATAAATTTTTCCTTTTTTCAAATTGACAGCGATAAGCTGTCCTGGTCCCAATCTTCCTTTTGATATTATTTTATTTTCAGGAATTTGAACCATCCCTGTTTCGGATCCGGCACAAAAAATTTTATCAGAAGTAATTGAATATCTTAATGGACGTAATCCATTTCTGTCTGTTGCGGCTATTACCCATTTGCTATCTGTAGCACAAATTGCCGCTGGTCCATCCCAGGGTTCAATTGTGCTGTTTAAAACGTCAAAAAGTTGTTGATGGCCTTTGGGTAAAATCTTGCTTCTTTTTGACCAGGCATCTGGCATCATCATTAATTTAATCAGTGGCACTGGTTTGCCAGAGTGCATTAATAATTCAAAAACATTGTCCAGTGCAGCAGAGTCTGAGTTGCCAGGTGTTACAACTGGCTTTAAATCTTCTACATTTTCAAAAAGTTTGCTAGACATATCTTGTTCGTGAATCTTCATCCAGTTTACGTTTCCTTTAAGAGTATTGATTTCTCCATTATGAGCTAAACATCTAAATGGTTGAGCTAATTTCCAGCTTGGAAAGGTATTGGTGGAAAATCTTTGATGAAAAATTGCAAATCTTGAAATAAATCGTTTGTCATTTAAATCTGTATAAAAATCAGATAAAGCCTCAGCCAAAAACATGCCTTTGTAAATAATAGATCTAGAGCTTAAAGAGCAAATATAGAAATCATCAATTTGTTCATTCCTAGTAATTTTTAATATTTTTTTTCTTGAAACAAAAAGCAAGCGTTCTAGATTATTTCTCTCCATTGATTTATTACTTTTAAAAATCACCTGGGTAATTTCTGGTCTATTTGAGTCTGCGGTATTTCCAAGAACACTCGGATTTACTGGAACTTGTCTCCAACCATAAATATAAAAATCATTTTCTAACAAAACTTGTTCAACTATTGTTTTTGATTTTTCTTGCATAGAATATTCGGTTCTGGGCAAGAAAATCATACCAACACATATTTCTTCTTCGGTTTTGTGTTCGTGACCTGTGTCTTTAATTTTTTCTAAAAAGAAATCCCTTGGAATTTCAACACATATGCCAGCGCCATCTCCTGATTTGCCGTCTGCATCAACAGCACCTCTATGCCAAACGGCTTTTAGGGACTCGATACCATATTCTACAACCTGTCTTCTTTTTTTGCCATCTAGCGAAGCTATTAGTCCAACTCCGCATGCATCGTGTTCTAAAGACGGGTTATAAGAATGGCTTTCTTCTAAAAGTTTTTTGTTTTTTAGATATAAATTCATGCAGCTTGCTCTTTTTTTGTATTAATGTTGTTTAGATATTTTTCTATTTGAACAGCAGCATCTCTTCCATCTCTAATTGCCCATACCACTAGAGAAGCTCCTCTAACTATGTCACCGGCTGCAAAAACTCCTGGCAAATTCGTTTGCATTGTCTTCAAATCAATCTTAATTGTTCCCCAGCGTGAAATTCCAAGATTTTCTGAATTAAAAAGTTTTGGTATATCTTCTGGATCAAATCCTAATGCCTTAATAACCATGTCAGCATCAAGTTTATAATTTGAGTTTTTAATAATAACAGGTTTTTTTCTTCCTGATTCATCTGGTTCTCCTAATTTCATCTTAGTAACCTCTACTTCTTCAACTTTTTGCTTACCAATAAATTTATTAGGGCTTGATAACCATAAAAATTCAACTCCTTCTTCGACAGCATTGCTAACCTCTCTTGCTGATCCTGGCATATTATCTCTGTCTCTTCGATAAAGGCACTTAACGGAAATTGCCTTTTGTCTAACCGCAGTTCTAACACAGTCCATCGCTGTATCGCCTCCACCAACTACTACGACCTTCTTGTTTTGAGCATTTAGAATTCCGTCATCAAAAAGTTTAACTTGATCACCTAATCCTTTTCGATTTGAAGCTGTTAAAAAATCCATTGCTGGAAATATGTTTTTCAAATTAACTCCTTCAATATCAACATTTCTAGCTTTATAAACCCCGGTTGCAATTAATATTGCATCATGCTTTTCTTTTAGTTCATCAAGGGTTGCTTGTTTTCCTACCTCAAAGTTTTGTTTAAATTTTATTCCTGAATCCTTGAGAAGTTTTGTTCTTCTCTCTACTACAAATTTCTCAAGTTTAAAATTTGGGATGCCATAAATTAACAATCCGCCTGGTCTATCATAGCGATCATATATTGTAACCTTAAAGCCCGATTTTCTTAGCTCTTCCCCGCAAGCTAAACCTGCTGGTCCTGCGCCTATGATGCCTACTGATTGGTCTTTTTCTTTTTTTACTCTAATTGGTTTAATCCAGCCTTTTGTCCAAGCTGTATCTGTAATATATTTTTCAACTGAACCTATGGTAACTGTGCCGTGACCAGATTGTTCTATAACGCAATTTCCTTCACATAGTCGATCTTGGGGGCAAATTCGACCACAAATTTCTGGCATATTGTTCGTGCTCTGTGCAAGTTCATGGGCTTCTTCTAATCTACCCTCTGCTGTAAGTTTTAACCAATCCGGAATATTATTATGAAGCGGACAATGAACCTGGCAGAAAGGTACTCCACACTGGGAACATCTGCTAGATTGTTCTTTTGCTTTTTTATTAATAAATTCGCTATAGATCTCGTTAAAGTCCTGTTTTCTCTCACCCACAGATCTCTTGGGTGGATTTTGAAGATCTATATTTACAAATTTCAACATCTTATCTGACATCGCTGTAAAATAATTGATTGAAAAACAGTTTTAAAGTAAATTTAGGTCAATATTATTTACTTTTTTTTAAAAAAAGCCTTTATTTATAAGCATTTTATATGCATACCAGATATGCAACATTTTAAGTGAACTCAATAGTTGAATTAAATATAAATTACCTAATCAAAGAATGGAAAATATTCTTCAGATAATTTTAGTTTCAATAATTCAGGGAATTACCGAATTTATTCCAGTAAGCTCATCAGCACATGTTAATCTGTTATCTAAAATATTTGGATATCAAGATATTGAGTTAGTCATTAATGTGAGTGCTCATTTTGGATCATTAATTGCTGTAGTTTTTTTCTTTAGAAGAGAAGTTTTTGAATTTACTAAAAATAAAAGCTTATTTTTTAAAATAATAATAGCATCAATACCATTAGGTTTTGTCGGTTTTTTCCTTATAAAATATGGATTAATTTCAAATTTGAGAACTCTTGAAGTGATCGGTTGGACAACAATTATATTTGGTTTGCTACTTTATGTTTCCGACAAATTTAAGATAGACCAAAATATTAAAAACAGCTTCACTATTAAAAGTGCGATAATAATAGGTCTATTTCAGATCTTAGCGTTAGTTCCGGGTGTAAGCAGATCAGGAATTATAATTACTGGATCTAGATTTTTAAAATTTAATAGAGTTGATTCTGCAAAAATATCATTTTTACTTTCTATACCTGCTTTGGGAGGTTGGAGCCTGTATGGTTTGTATGACTTAATAAAGGAAAATAACAATTTATTAAATACAGGCGCAATTTTTACAGCTTTTTTATCATTTATATTCTCCTATCTTACTATTAAATATTTCTTGGCTTATTTAAAAAAATTTAATTTAAGTTTCTTTGTAGCTTATAGAGTGATATTAGGAACAATATTGCTTATTCTTGTTTATTTATAGTACGAAGGTTAAAATGAGAATAATAAAAAATACAATGACAAAAAATAAAATAACAGCTTTTGTAAGAGGTAAACGTTTCAAAAATTGCATATCTATTCTAACAAATAACAGAAAGAAATATTTAAATCAATGGCTCTAGTTTTAATAACAGGCTCGTGTGGATTGGTTGGTTCAGAATCTTCTGTATTTTTTGCAAAAAAAGGTTTTGAAATTTTAGGTATAGACAATAATTCAAGAAGATCTTTTTTTGGAAAAGATGGAGACATAAATTGGATAAAAAACAAATTAAAAAAGAATATAAAAAACTATAGACATTTTAATTTGGACATTAGAGATTATAAAAGTTTAGAAAAAATTTTTAAAAAATATAAAAAAAGAATTAAATTAGTTATTCATTCCGCTGCTCAACCATCTCATGATTGGGCAAAAAATAATATATTTAAAGATTTTGATATAAACGCTAAAGGAACAATAAATCTCTTAGAGCTCACAAAAAAATACTGTTATGATTCTCCATTTATATTTATGTCAACTAATAAAGTATATGGGGATAATCCCAACAAATTACCCTTAATTGAAAAAAAAACCCGATGGGAAATAAAATCTAATCACCTTTATAAAAATGGAATTACTGAAAAAATGTCTATTGATGACTGTGTACATAGTTTTTTTGGTGCTTCAAAAAGTTATGCAGATTTAGCGGTACAAGAATATGGAAGAAATATTGGTCTTAAAACTGTTTGTTTCAGAGCAGGATGCATAACTGGGCCCAATCATTCTGGGGCAAAACTACATGGTTTTTTATCATATTTAGTAAAAGTGGCTTTAGAAAGAAAAAAATATTTTATTTACGGTTACAAAGGAAAACAAGTTAGAGACAACATACACAGCGCTGATGTTGTTTCATGTTTTTGGGAATTTTTTAAAAAACCAAGAAGAGGAGAAATTTATAATATGGGCGGAGGAAGAAAATCTAATTGTTCAATAGTTGAAGCCTTTCAAACCATTGAAAAGCTCACAAATATTTACACAAAAAAAGAATTAAAAAAAGAAAACAGAGTCGGTGATCATATTTGGTATGTATCAAGTATGAAAAAATTCAAAATTCATTATCCAAAATGGAAACAAGTATATAATTCAGAAAGAATTATTGATCAGCTCTTGTCAAATAGCTAGCTTTAAAAAATTAGAAATTAACTCTAATCCTTTTTTTCCGCTTTTCTCTGGATGAAACTGACAGCCTATTAATGTATCTTTAGAAACAATTGCTGGAATCTCATAACCAGCAAAATTGTAAGTCGCCACAATATTTGTTTTTTCACTTGGATTAACAAAGTAAGAATGAACAAAATAATAAAGATCTTTTTCATTAAGTGAATTCACAAATTTAGAGAAGTTTTTACTAGTAAATTGTTTGTTTATATTCAGCTTGAACCAGCCCATGTTTGGGATTTTTGATTTTTCTTTTGGATCTGTTGGTAACTTTTTAACATTTCCACCAATTAGTCCAAGACCTTTGCTTGGTCCAAACTCTTCACTTTCATCAAAAAATAATTGAAGCCCAAGGCAAATTCCAAAAAGGGGAATTTTTTTTTCTTTTACTTGGCCTAAAGTTTCAATTAGCTTTTTTTTCTCAATGGTTTCCATAACTTTTTTAAAAGCTCCAACTCCTGGAAAAAATATTTTGTCTCCTGATAAAATTGTTTTAGAATCCTCGGTTACAGTTACATTGTGGTTAAATTTTTCTACCGCTCTCTTTAAGCTTAAGATATTGCTACTTCCAGTATTAATAATAATGATTTTTTCCAAGTTCAATTTCCCTATAAAGTCTCTTCAAATTGGAGGTCCCAGAAGGATTTGAACCCTCAACCTTCTCGTCCGTAGCGAGACGCTCTAATCCAATTGAGCTATGGGACCATACTACTTTGAAGTATCAAAGAAATCACTAAGTTTAAAGGGTTTTTATATAGCATTGATATCCGTCAAATTTGAATGTAATTATTTTAAAAATGTCTGACAAAAAAACTGTAGTAATAACGTCTGCTGTAAGAACTGCCATAGGGTCATTAGGGGGTACCCTAAAAAATATTTCAGCTTATAAATTAGGTTCTGCTGTAATTTCAGAGGCAATAAAAAAATCAAGTTTAAAATCCTCTGATATAAATGAGGTCATCATGGGACAGGTGCTTACAGGTGGGGCCGGACAAAACCCAGCACGTCAAGCTTCTATGGATTCTGGAATACCTAAAGAGACCCCTTCTTATGTTGTAAATCAAGTTTGTGGATCAGGATTAAGATCTATTGCCTCAGGTTTTCATTCAATTCTTTCAAATAATTCAAATATAGTTGTTGCAGGAGGACAGGAAAGTATGTCTCAAGCCCCGCATGTAATTCATTTAAGAAATGGAAAAAAACTTGGCGACACCGAATTAATTGACTCTATGATCAAAGATGGACTTTGGGATGCGTTCAACGGTTACCACATGGGGATTACCGCAGAAAATGTTGCTCAACAATTTCAAGTTACAAGAAAAGATCAAGACAAATTTGCTTTTGACTCACAAACAAAAGCTTTGAAAGCACAAAAAGAAAATAAGTTTGACGATGAAATTATACCATTTATCATTCAATCAAAAAAAGGTAGCGTAACTTTCAAAAAAGATGAGCATCCACGTGAAGGTATTTCGATGGAAGCCTTACAAAGACTTAAAACTGCTTTTCAAAAAGATGGAACTGTAACTGCTGGTAATGCTTCTGGAATTAATGATGGGGCTGCAGCAGTAGTATTGATGACAAAAGAAGAAGCAAAAAAAAGAGGAATAAAACCTTTGGCAGAAATTAAATCCTGGGCATCATGCGGTGTTGATCCTTCTGTTATGGGAACTGGTCCAATTCCATCATCAAAGAAAGCACTAGAGATTGCTGGATGGAAATCTAAAGATCTAGATTTAATAGAGGCAAATGAAGCTTTTGCCGCTCAAAGCTGTGCTGTGGTAAAAGAGTTGTCTTTACCAATGGAAAAAGTAAATGTTAATGGCGGTGCAATAGCATTGGGTCATCCAATTGGAGCTTCGGGAACAAGGGTTTTTGTTACACTTATTCATGAGATGTTAAAAAGAGATTCGAAAAAAGGGTTGGCTACCTTGTGTATTGGGGGTGGCATGGGTGTTGCCATGTGTGTTGAAAGAAAATGAAGATTTCAAAACAAATAAAACGAGACTCTAGTAAATCAAAAAAGAAATTGCCAATTACAGTTAGAGGATATCAGATTTATTATATAACAATAATTGCTATTGTTCTTTTAATTGGCTTTAGCCAAATATTTTCTAAGTAAAATTTTTTGTATTAATACTTTAGAGTCTAAATCTGCTCTCTTTTTCTTAAAAATAAGTCTTAAAAGTTGCATAGAATATATTGCAAGGTTGAAGTGTCAAAAAAGCGGATAAAATGTGTCAAAAATTGTGTATAATGTTTATATGGCAAAGAGTATTTCCGTTCCAGATATTGGTGATTTTAAAGACGTAGAAATAATTGAAGTTCTTGTTAAACCTGGAGACAAAATCAAAAAAAATGACCCTATTGTTACCTTAGAAAGCGATAAGTCCAGTGTTGAAGTACCATCTCCCTTTGAGGGCAAAATTTCTGAACTAAAAGTAAAAATTGGAGATAGAGTTTCTGAAGGTAGTGTTTTAGTTACATTAGAAGGTAGTGAAATTAAAGAAGAAGATAGCAAAGTTAAGGAAGAAAAAAAGCCAATTAAAGAAAAAAAAATCGAACCCCAAGAAATTCAAAAAGAAGAAAGGTCAAATGGTCAGATCGTAAAAAGAGAGAAACTCTATGCACAACCAATCTCAAAAGATGATATTGATCCAGTAGAAACTCAAGAATGGGTTGATTCCTTAAAAGGAGTTATAGAAAATGATGGTCCTTCTAGAGCTGGTTATCTTATCAAAAAAATAATAGATGAAGCCTATTCTGAGGGATTAACTTTACCAGATACAAGAACAACTCCATATATAAATACTATTCCGGCATCAGCAGATGTCAGGTCTCCTGGAGATCAAAATATAGAAAGAAAGATAAGAGCTTATATCAGATGGAATGCTGCAGCCATGGTTGTTAGGGCAAATAAAAAAAATCCTGAACTAGGTGGACACATTGGAACTTTTGCTTCTGCGGCAACACTATATGACGTTGGGATGAATCATTTTTGGAGAGCAAAAACGAATAAATTTGGTGGAGATTTAATTTATTTTCAAGGTCACAGTGCACCCGGAATGTATGCTAGAGCTTTTTTGGAAGGAAGAATTACTGAGAAGCAGCTAGATAGATTTAGACAAGAGGTAGAGCCTGGGGGTCTTTCATCATATCCTCATCCTTGGCTCATGCCGAAGTTTTGGCAATTCCCAACTGTTTCTATGGGTCTAGGGCCAATGATGGCAATCTATCAAGCTAGATTTACAAAGTATCTTATCAATAGAGGTTTTTTAAAAGATGAAGGTAGAAAAATTTGGTGCCATTTAGGCGATGGTGAAATGGATGAGCCTGAAAGTTTAGGGGCTATAGGATTAGCTGCTAGAGAAAAATTAGATAATTTAATTTTCGTAGTAAATTGCAACTTACAAAGACTTGATGGTCCTGTAAGAGGTAATGGAAAAATAATTCAGGAACTTGAAGGAAGATTTAGAGGCGCAGGCTGGAATGTTATTAAAGTTATTTGGGGTTCTTATTGGGATCAATTATTAGCAAAAGATAAAACTGGATTGCTAGTTAAGAGAATGACTGAGTGTGTAGACGGAGAATATCAAGCCTTTAAAGCCAAAGGTGGAAAATATGTAAGAGATAATTTTTTTGGTAAATATCCAAAGTTAAAAGAATTAGTATCAAATATGACCGATGCCGATATCTGGAGATTAAATCGTGGAGGTCACGATCCACATAAAGTTTATTCTGCTTACCATGCTGCAATTAAAAACAAAGGAAAACCGACAGTAGTAATAGCTAAAACAATTAAAGGATATGGTATGGGTGAATCGGGAGAAAGTATAAATACCACTCACCAGCAGAAAAAATTAGATGAAAAAGATTTGCTGTATTATAGAGATCGTTTTAACGTTCCTTTAACTGATAAACAGGTAAAAAATATAGAATATTACAGGCCCCCAGATAGCTCCAAAGAAATTAAATACCTTAAGAGTTGTAGAATGAAACTTGGTGGAAATGTTCCGGAAAGAACAACGTTTGCAAAACCAGTCAAAACACCTTCTCTGGATATTTTTCAAAATTTTATGAAATCAACTGACAACAAAGAAATGTCAACCACTATGGTTTTGGTAAGAATGTTGGCCAATCTGCTTAGAGATAAAAATGTAGCGCCGAGATTAGTCCCTATAATACCGGATGAAGCGAGAACCTTTGGTATGGAAGGATTTTTTCAAAAAATAGGAATTTATGCTCACGAAGGACAAAAATATGAGCCTGTGGACTCTGAACAATTAAGTTCTTATAGGGAAGACAAAAGTGGTCAAGTTTTACAAGAAGGTATAACTGAAGCTGGAGCAATGTCTTCTTGGATAGCAGGAGGCACAGCTTACACAAATCACGATATAGAAATGATTCCAATTTATTTATTTTATTCAATGTTTGGATTTCAAAGAATTGGTGATTTGGCCTGGGCAGCTGCAGACTCTCAGACAAGAGGTTTTTTAATTGGTGCTACCTCGGGAAAAACAACACTTGCTGGAGAAGGCTTGCAACACCAAGATGGCCACAGTCATTTGTTGGCTTCTGCGATACCTAATTGTGTCAGTTACGATCCAACTTTTGCATACGAAATGGCAGTAATTTTTAGAGATGGATTAAAACGAATGCATGAAAAAAAGGAGAATGTCTTCTACTACATTACCGCAATGAACGAAAATTACTCTCATCCTGCAAAACCTGCTGGATCAGATCAGGGTATCCTTAAGGGAATGTATTTGTTCAAAGAGTTCAAGGGAAAGGGGAAAGCAAAAGTACAAATGCTTGGATCAGGAACTATATTGAGAGAAATTATTAAAGCTGCTGAAGTTTTATCAAAAGATTATGGCATCGACTGTAAGGTTTGGAGCGTTACAAGTTTTAACGAATTAAAGAAAGATGGAATGGAAATAGAAAGAAAAAATCTTTTAAGCCCATCCGAAAAACCAAAAAAAAGCTACGTCGAAACTTGTCTTCACGGACAAGAAGGCACAGTAATTGCCGCATCTGACTATATAAGATCTTACTCTGACCAAATTAGGCCGTTTGTTAAAAAACCTTTTTATTCTCTTGGCACAGATGGGTTTGGAAGAAGTGATACCAGAGAAAAGTTAAGAAAATTTTTCGAAGTTGATAAAAAACACATTGTTGTGTACACCTTAAGTGCTCTTGCAAATGAACAATTACTGGAATCAAAACAAGCTGAAAAAGCAATTAAAAAATACAATATTGATCAAAAGAAAATTTTTCCTACAAAACTGTAATAGAAGATGTCAAAAAAAATAACAAAAAAAAGTTCGGCTAGTCCCAAGGTTAGAAAGTTTGCTAGAGAGCTCGGGGCTAATATAGTTGAAATTCCTGGTTCTCAAAGAGCAGGAAGAGTAACAGAAGAAGATGTAAAAAAATTTGTTAAATCTCAAGTTTCGGTTAATCAGGGAAAGATAGAGAAAAAAATTTATAAAGATGAATATCCTCATGAAGTGTTTGGGAAAGTGGAGGTTAAAGATTTACCAAGAGTAAAAAAATTGTCTGGACCACAGCTTGTTAGGTCTTGGACTGAAATACCTCATGTTACCCAACATGACGAAATTGATGTCACAGAGATGGAGCAATTTAGAACTTCCTTGATTGATAATTATACGGGTGAAAGAATAAGAATAAGTCCTTTAGCCTTTATAACTAGAGCGATTGTAAATGCCCTTAAAAAATATCCGAATTTTAATTCATCTATTGATGCCCAAAACAATAAATTAATTTTTAAAAAGTATTTTCATATTGGTTTTGCAGTAGATACACCTCATGGTCTAATGGTACCCAAGATAAGAAATGTCGATCAGATGAGTTTAAAAGAAATTTTTGAAGAATTAAAAAGAGTAAGCAAGGCATGTAAAGAACTAAAGATAGATAAAAAAGAATTTTTTGGTGGTTCTATGACAATTTCAAGCTTGGGAGGCATTGGTGGAAATTTTTTTACACCAATAATCAACCCTCCTGAAGTTGCTATACTTGGGGTTGGAAAAACATTTGAAAAAATTAAAAAAATTAATGGTCAATTCATTACAAGAAAAATGCTCCCAATATCCCTATCTTATGATCACAGGGTAATAGATGGTGCTGAAGGTGCTAGATTTTGTGTCCACTTATCCCAAAGTCTAGGTAAAGACTTTGCATTTAAACTGGCTGTCTAAATGAATAAAAGGGTATTCTCATTAATTTGTGCAATTTCATGTTCTGTTATTTGGGGAACCTCTTTTGTGGCTCAAGATATGGGGATGGATTATATCGGGCCATACACATTCTCAGCGAGTAGATTGCTGTTAGGTTTTTTAGCCCTTCTTCCTTTTTTTTTTATTTTCGAGTACAAAAAAGTCAAAGAAAGTAAATTAAGTTTTAAAATTGCAGTAGGCTATTGGTTCTTAATAGGATTTTCTTTAGCAGCGGGAAATGCTCTTCAGCAAATTTCACTTTTGTACACTGATGTTGCAAATTCTGCAATTTTTACAATACTCTATGTAGTTATTGTGCCGATATTATCTTATTTTTTGTTTTCAAAAAAAATACACCGTTCTGTTTGGCCGTCTGTTCTTCTGTGTTTAGTTGGCGGTCTATTTTTAAGTGAACTAAGCAATATAAGAGTTCGTTTTGGTGACTCGCTAGTTGTTGCTGGTGCCTTTTTTTGGGCATTGCATATAATCTATATAGCAAAGTTTATTAAAATATTTAATTACCCAATTACTATAGCTACTTTTCAATGCTTAACAGCCTCGATAATGTCATTTATTCCGGCATTTTCTTTTGAGTATATTTCTCTTCAAGTGCTTTTAATGGAAAGTAAGGAGCTCCTTTATGCTGGTGTATTATCAAGTGGAATAGCTTTTCTGCTTCAGGTATACGGACAACAAAATTTATCTCCGGCACCTGTAGCAATTATTTTTTCTTTGGAAGGCGTCTTTGGTACAATAGCTGCATGGTTCATTTTAGATCAGTACCTAAACGAATTTAAAATTTTGGGAATATGTGTAATTTTATCAGCTGTTATTTTCTCACAACTAGCACCAATGTATGATAAAAGGAAGTATGGACGAAACTAATTCAGGTTATTCGAAACATGTTGGTGGATTAAAAGGAAAAAAAATTGATGACTCTACCTATGAGTATCAAACCACAGTCAAAGATATGCATCTTAACACAGCTGGAATGGCTCATGGTGGCTTTCTTACTTTTATAGCTGATACAGGAATGGGAAATGCAGCTCACAGAGTAGCTGATGGAAAACAATGTGTAACTATTTCCCTAGAAATGAAATTTATTTCTGCAGGTAAGCCGGGAGATAATTTAATTGCTAAAGTAAAAGTTCAAAAAAAAACGAGAACTTTAGTTTTTTTAACTTGTGAAATAATTAATTCTCAAGGTGTAGTGGCTGTAACTTCAGGGGTGTGGAAAATTCTAAAACCCTAAACTGGCTTTCTTCTATAATTCAAATATCCAAAAACAAATAAAACTAAGAACGCAAATGGATAAACTATTGCCTTATTAGGTCTATTTAAATTCTCAACTTTAAATTCTGTTATCTGATCATCAAGTGATAATCCTATTTTTTTAGCAAGACCATTCCATTTTAGATTATCAATAACAAACTTTCCGTCTTTTGAGATCACGGAAATTCCCAATTTTTCTAAATCATAATTTTCTTCAAAAGAATTCTTTGGAATAACAAAAAGTTTATATCTTTCCCCATACTCAGTCACCCTGGTAACCTTAACACGAACTTCTTTCTCTGGTTTTAAAATTAATTCTTGGCTTTGATTCAAATCTTGAAAATTATATTCAGGTGTAAATTTATTTAATACGAAACCCGGTCTCAGTAAAGCAGTTGCAATAACTAGAAAAATTATAATTTCATAAATTCTAAGCTTGTTAAAAAACCATCCCTGTGTTGCTGAAGTGAAAACGAGTATTCCTGCTAATGATGTAAAGATAACGATTAAACCATGCCAAATATTTTCAACACCAATCAAAAGCAGTTCATGGTTAAACAAAAATACAATAGGAAGAATTCCTGTTCGCAAACTATACCAAAAAGATTGAACTCCAGTTCTTAAAGGATCTCCCCCGGATATTGCTGCAGCCGCATAGGAGGCTAAACCGACTGGTGGTGTTATATCGGCCATTAATCCATAGTAAAATACAAATAAGTGAACTGCTATTAATGGAAATATGTAGCCTGATGCATTTCCTACATCAACCAATACTGCTGCCATTAAAGATGCAACAACAACATAATTAGCTGTGGTTGGAAGACCCATCCCTAAAAGCAAACATAATACAATTGTTAGAAGAATTAAAATAACAACATTATCTTTTGCTAAAGACTCAACTACAATAATTAAGTTTGTGCTTAACCCCGTAGAACCAACTGCACCAACTATCACGCCTGCTGTAGCAATAGCTACGCCAACACCCACCATATTATAAGCGCCTTTCTGAAAACCTGTTATTGACTCATTAAACCATTGCTTCAAAGGATTAATAAAATCTTTATCTTTAGAACCATTAATAAGTTTTTTTATTAGATTGACCGTTAGTAAAGTAACTATTGTATAAAATATTGAGAAAGAAGCTGTAAGTCTTAAATAAACTAACAAATAAATTAAAACAAAAATTGGGATTAAAAAATGAAGACCGGAAATAAAAGTTTTACGTAAGTTTGGTATATCTTTTTCTTCCATGCCTTTAAGATTTAGTTTTAGAGCTTCAAGGTGAGAAATATAAAATAAAGCTATGTAAGATATAATCGCAGGCAAAAATGCGTGCTTAACTACTTCAAAATAGGTTATCCCAATAAAGCTAGCTATAATAAAAGCTGCTGCTCCCATAACGGGTGGCATTATTTGCCCATTAACTGATGCTGAAACTTCAATGGCCCCTGCTTTCTCTTTGGAGAAACCAGTTTTTTTCATTATCGGAATAGTAAATGTTCCGGTTGTAACAGTATTTGCAATGGAAGAGCCTGAAATTAAACCTGTCATTCCTGATCCAAGTATTGCTGCTTTAGCCGGACCACCTCTCATTTTTCCAACCATAGCAAAAGCTAAATCTAAAAAATATTTACCGCCTCCAGCGGTATCTAATAGAGCACCAAATAATACAAAAAGAAATATAAAATCTAAAGAAACACTAATTGGTATTCCAAATATAGCTTCCTGATCAAACCAATGATAACCGACAAGCCTTTTTACTGAAAGTCCACCATGAGAAATTATGTCAGGAAAATATTGTCCAAAAAAAGAAAATAATAAAAATGCTATTGCTACTATTACGAGCGGTATACCAATTACTCTCCTTGTGGATTCCAAAAGCGCAAGAATTCCAAAAGAACCGATTATTAACTCAATTGGTATAACAAATTGGCTGCCCAAAAAGTTTAAATCTAAATCTAATAATATTCCCCCTCTATCAACAATTTGATCATAAAAAAAATAAATATAAATGCAGGCAAAAAATGCCATACATGCGAGAGCCACATCTACGATGCCTATCTTTCCATTTTTTTTGTTCAACGGAAATATTAAAAATGCTAACAAAAGTGCAAATCCAAGGTGTATAGCTCTCGCTGGTAATCCTTTAAAAAGACCTACGCCAAACATGAATGGAAACGGAGAGGCATACCAAAGTTGAAACAATGACCATATAATTGCAATAGCTGCTACAATCTTTAAATGTAATCCAGAAAGATTACGGGTTGGTGATAAATCTTCTTGAATTTTTTTATCTATAAAACTTTCTTTTCCATTTGTCATAAATTCTTAAGATACTCTATTATAAAAAAAAGGCCCAATAAAATATTGGGCCTTTTAATTCTAAATGTAAAAAATTATTACATTAATCCAGCTTCTTTATAGTATTTAACAGCACCTGGATGTAATGGAGCTGATAATCCATCTTTAATCATGTTTTTCTTTTCAAGAAAACCAAAAGCAGGATGTTGTTTTTTGAAATCATCAAAATTTTCCATAACAGCTTTTGTTACAAGATAAACAAGTTCTTCTGAAACGTTAGCGCCAGTTACAAATGTAGCTTTAACACCAAAAGTAGTTACATCTTTCTTCTGACCTGTGTAAGTACCTTTAGGTATTACTGCTTTCGCGTAGTAGTCAGCACCGTCTATTAAACCTTGAACAGGTCCACCTGTAAGATTTATAGGCATTGCTTTTGCTGCGCAAGTAGCTGCTTCTTCCATTGCTCCGTTAGGAAAACCAACAGAGTAACCGAATGCATCTATTTTACCATCGCAAAGAGCTTTTACTTGTTGTGAAGATGTTAGTTCAGTAGTTCCCTTGAACATGCTCATATCAGCACCCATAGCTTTCATTAGCTCTTCCATAGTTCCTCTTTGACCAGAACCTGGATTACCAATGTTAACTACTTTGCCTTTTAAGCCTTTGAAGTCTTTAACTTTAGCTTTTTTTCTAGCCCAAATTTGAAAAGGTTCGTTGTGAACTGAGAAAACAGCTCTTAGATCACCAAACTTTTTTCCTTCCCATTTACTTGAACCGTTATAAGCATGGAACTGCCAGTCAGACTGGGCAACACCGAATTGAAATTCTCCAGCTTTGATCTGACCAATATTATAGTTTGATCCACCAGTTGAAGGAGCAGTACATCTATATGCTTTAGCTGTACCTTTTTTTCTTCCGTGTTCAGCACTTATTGCTTGTTTGTGTAACATTTTGCAAACAGAGTTCCCAACTTGGAAATAAACTCCAGTTGGTCCACCTGTTCCAATCGTAAAGAACTCAGCAGCCTTAACCACTGACATCATCGGTAAAGACAATGCAAATAGTATTACCGCAGCTGAGATTGTTGAGATTATTTTTCTCATAACTTTCCCCCTTAATTATAATTAATGCTAAAAATGTACCAATTCAGATTGGTTATTTAAAGGGTAAATAGCTTAAATTGGATACTTATTTTGTTACTGATTTAAAGGCTTTTGGACCACTCTGATAATTTTTTTGTTCCTTCTACAATATTTGGAGCATACCTCTCAATGAAATCATTATCTAGTTTTTTGCTACCACTAATATTCTTTAAAAATAAATCTCCATCAAAGTCAGTATAGCTCAACCTAGCTAACATTCTGCTCTTTTTAAATCCAAAATCTGAACCAGGTAATAATGCAACTCCAGTTTTGTTTAAAATATCATCACACATTTGTTGTGAAGTTTTAAACTTCAAATTTAAAAATTCTGGCATTATATAAAATCCGCCTTGAGGAGGTGTTATTAAAACTTTATTTGATTTTAATTTAGTATAAACATAATTTCCTACAGAAAATAATATGTTTCTAGTTTTGTTAAGGTAATCTGAATAATCGTTAGAAAATGCTTCTACTGCCGCATATTGTATAGGTGCACTAACTGCGGAAAGCGATTCGCTTGAAAGAATTTTAATCATTTCAAGAATATTTCTTAATTTTTGAGGAACTGCAAAAAAACCTAATCTCCATCCGCCTGCTCCCAGCCATTTGCTTAGACCGCTACTTATGATAGTTCCTTCAGGATAATATTCTGATATCGAGTTATATTTTTCATCAAACTGAAGTTGAGTATATATTTCATCTGATAAAATTATAATTTTATGTTTTTTTGCAACTTCCGCAATTTCCTTTAAATTTTTGCAAACTGCTCCAGTAGGATTATTAGGCGAGTTTAAGAATAAAATAATGTCTTTATTTTTAATATTTTTTATTTTTTGCTCTATCTGTTCAGGTTTTGGAAACCAGTTATTTTCCCTAGAAGTTTCCAACCAATGTACTTTGTTTTTGGCAATAATAGCCTGTGGTTCATAGGACACCCAACTTCCTGTAGGAAAAATAAAGTCTCCTTCAAAACCTAATTGAAGTAAAAACATTAGTTGCTTTGTTCCTGGACCTATAATGATATCTTCCTGTCGAAAATTAGTATTCCAGTTGACTGGTCTGCCACTGTTTGAATTTCGATTTATATATTTTGCAATAGCTTCTCTTAAGTCTCTAAGGCCTACGCTGGGCAAATATTCTTTTTTATGTGCATTGTCTTTTAAAGCTGAAACAATCTTGTCTGGAATCGAAAAAGGAGATCCTCCAAAACCAAAATTAAAAACTTTTTTACCATCTTCTCTTAGTTTTTTACATTTCTCGTTGATTGCTAAAGTTGCGGAAGGCTTTAGCGATTTAATGTGTTTTTTTGTATAATTTTGCATTCCTATTTATTTAAATTCTAACAGAGTCAGAGCCTACTATAAAAAAAAATTATTAAAATAGAACGTTTGACAAAGCGATTCGGTCATGCTTTAATCATCTTTTGTTCTCTAACCCAGTCTATATATAGTGTCTAAAAAAAATTGTAACACAAACTGATGAATGACCCGCTAAACAAGATTGTTGCAGTATTAGGTCCTACAAATACAGGAAAAACCTATTTAGCTATTGAAAAGATGCTTGAGTTCAACTCTGGAATATTTGGTCTCCCATTAAGATTACTAGCAAGAGAAGTTTACGATAAATGCGTTATAAAAGTAGGTATTGAAAAAGTTGCTTTAGTAACCGGAGAAGAAAAAATTATTCCTGATTCTGCGCAATATTTTATCTGTACAGTAGAAGCAATGCCCAAAGATAAAAAAGTAGATTTTATTGCTGTTGACGAAATTCAAATGTGTGGTGATAGAGAAAGAGGTCATATTTTTACAGATAGACTACTTAATTTTAGAGGAGAAGTTTTAACAATGTTTCTTGGATCTCAAATAATGAAAAATATTATTGCACAAATAATTCCTGAAACAGATTTTATGGAGCAGCAAAGATTTTCTAAATTATCTTACAATGGACATAAAAAAATTTCGAGACTAGATAGAAAAACTGCACTTATTGCCTTTTCAATTGAAGAAGTTTATGCAATCGCTGAGTTGGTAAGAAGGCAAAAAGGTGGAGCAGCAGTCATAATGGGATCATTAAGTCCAAAAACAAGAAATTCCCAAGTTGATGTATATCAATCAGGCGATGTTGATTATTTAGTTGCTACAGATGCAATTGGTATGGGATTAAATATGGATATTGAACAAATAAGCTTTTCAAACTTAATGAAATTTGACGGAAAAAAAACAAGAAGATTAAGAACTACAGAAATTTCACAAATAGCTGGAAGAGCTGGAAGATACAAAACTGATGGAATGTTTGGAGTAACTGGAGGTTGCGAAAATCTCCAACCCGATGAAATTGAAAGAATAGAGAATCATAAATTAGATGATGTTAAATTTTTATTTTGGAGAAACTCATATTTAAATTTTAAAAGCCCAGAAGATTTAATACAATCTCTGGAAAAGAAACCATCTAGCAAAAATTTTTCAAAAATTTCAGATTCTCTTGATGAAAATGTTTTAAAATACCTCACGCGTGATAAGAAGATTAAATTTTCTAATGATAAACTTCCTCTGCTATGGGAATGTTGCCAAATTCCTGACTTTCAGAAAAAAGCTTTCACACACATAGATGTTGTTACAAGAGTTTTTAATTTTCTGAACTCCAAAAAAAATAAAATTCCAAACGATTATATGAAAAATCAACTTACAGGATTAGATAATTATAAAGGAAATATAGACATGATATCAAACAAAGTTTCAAATGTAAGAACTTGGTCTTATGTTGCAAACAAAAAAAATTGGGTAGAAAATTCTGACTACTGGATACAGATGAGTAAAAATATCGAAGATAACTTGTCAGACAAATTACATACTGAGCTTACAAAAAGTTTTATTGACAAAAGAATAAGTGTTTTATCTAGAGGTCTAAAACAGGATGCAAAACTCAAAACAACTATTACCAATGATGATGAAGTTATTATAGATGAACAATTAGTTGGAAAATTAAAAGGCTTAAAATTAAATTTAGAATTTACTTCGAGCACATTAGAAACAGACATAAAATCGTTAAAAAAAGCAGCAAGACAAGGAATGACTGGTGAACTATCGAGTAGAGTAAAAGAAATTATAAATAAAAAAGAAGTTCAACTTAGAAATAATTCTAAAATTTATTGGAAAGAAAATCCAATAGCTAAAATTAAAAAAGGAAAAAACTACTTGTCTCCAGAAGTAGAAATTATTTCTGATGAGGCTCTTGATACGGAAGCCAAAGAAGAATTGTTACACTTCCTAAGTAATTGGCTAAACAAATATATCTCTGAAGAGCTTAATGATTTAATAAATTTAATTAAATTAGACAATAAAAATAAATATTTGAGAGCTTTAAGCTTTCAGCTTTATGAAAGTAATGGAATTTTAAAAAGAATAAATGTTGAAGATATCGTTAAAGCAATATCAAAAGATGAAAGAAAACAATTTAGAAGTCTTGGTATAAAAATTGGGAGATATCATATTTTTTTTACCAAAGATGCTTAAACCTAAGGCGGTAAGTTTAAGAATCTTATTATGGAAGTTTTACAACAATATCCAAAACAGTAATGAAATACCTAAATCAGGATTAAATTTTTTGGTAGATGATAAAAAAAAATTTGATAAAAAATTTCTGCTCTTGTGTGGTTTTGAAAAATTTAAAGATTTTTATGTTAGAGTGGATATATTGGAAAAATTTTTTCTTCAAATTATAGAAAACACAAAAGATGGAAAGTTTAAAATAAATTCTGAAATGATGAATCTTCTTGGATGTTCTAAAGAAAATTTTTTCAAATTAATGGATCTCATGAATTATAGGAAAGAAAATAATAATATTGATGTATATTCTTATAGGGGTTATAGAAAAGAGAGAAATAAAGTAAAATTTGTAAACAAAAAAGATAGTCCGTTTAAAAAATTAATGTCTTTAAACTTAAAATGATTCTAAATTTTTTAAAAAAAACAAAAAATTCTACTGGTGATAATAAAAATAACGATTTAATAAAAATAATTGCCCTATTGATACATGCTGCAAAAATTGATGAAAATTATTCTGAAGTAGAAAAAAAAATAATTTTTAACTTTGCAATGAATTTCAAAAAAAAACCAAAAGAAGAAGTTTTAGAAATAATTAAAAAAAGTGAAGAACATGAAAGAAGTTCTAATCAAATTTTAGATTATACCCGGAGTGTCAAAAAAATGGATCTAAAATTAAAAACCTTGGTTATAGAAACTCTTTGGAAAATTATTTTATCAGATAATAAATCAGGGCAATATGAGAACAACTTAATGAGAAGAATTTGTGGATTACTATATTTACCCGACAAATTGAGTGGAGAAATAAAATTAAATATTCTAAAAGAAAAAAAATTATGACCTACCTCGTAAAAGACGAATGCATAAAATGCAAATTAATGGATTGTGTTGAAGTATGTCCTGTTGACTGTTTCTATGAAGGAGAAAATATGTTAGTAATTCATCCCGACGAATGTATAGATTGTGGTGTGTGTGAACCCGAATGTCCCGTCAATGCTATAGTGGCAGATAACACTTTCGAAGAAAAAGAGAAAAATAAATGGTTGGAAATAAATGGAAAATATTCAAAACTATGGCCAAATATAAAAAATAAAAAAAATCCACCTAAAGATGCAGATAAATATAGAAATGAAAAAAATAAATACGAAAAGTACTTTTCGGAAAAACCAGGAGAATAAACATGGGTAGAAAAAAGAAAAAAGGAGTTAAAAAAAAATCAAAAGATTTAAAATCGAAGTTAAAAAGCAAAAAAGCTGAAAAAAAAATACTTCCTACACAAAAAAGTAATATTTCTGAAGAAAAAATTGAAATTAAAAAAATAAAAAAACAACCTACTGAAAAAAGAGTTTATAATGTAAATGACTTTGTTGTATACCCTAAACACGGTGTAGGAAAAATTGTTTCTGTAGAAAAAGCAGTCATTGGAGAAATTGATATAAATTTCTATAAAGTTCTAATTGAAAGAGATAAGTTGACCTTAACAATACCTATAAATCAACAATCAAATTTAAGACCCATATGTTCAACACATCAAGTAAATAAATGCATAGCAATTCTGAAGAGCAAACCTAAAATAAAAAGAACCATGTGGAGCAGAAGAGCTCAGGAATATGAACAAAAAATCAATTCTGGAAAAATTTACGAACTTGCTGAAGTAGTTAAGGATTTAAACAAAAATACAAACAGTATTGCAGATCAATCTTATAGCGAAAGACAGCTTTTTGAAAAAGCCTATGACAGGCTGGGAAATGAATTTAAAGTTGTATTAAAAATTTCAGATGAAGATGTAAAAAAGAAAATGAATAAGGCTCTAGGAAGAGAAGATAGAGCCCTGGAAAACTAAAAAAAAACGCCCTTTCCGTGAGATTTGGAAAGGGCGTTTTTAGAGAAAACTATTTATCTTCTTCTTCTTCTTTTCTTCTTCTTCTTAGCTTTCTTCTTCTTTTTTCTACGTCTTTTAGCCATCATTATCTCCCTTTTTTAAAACAAATCTAAGTGATTCGTTGATAAATTCATTTTTAAGTTTTTTTTAATAGATGTCAAACATAAAAGAAATTGAAAATTTTAAAAAAAATAATTGAAATAGTTTTTTTTATTTAAACTTAAAATAAATTAAAAAAGTAAGTAATACCAACAGTTTTTTTAATATTTTTTTTATAAAAATTTAAATTTATTGATAAAGTTTTTCAAGGTCCTGTTTATATCTTTCAATAATTTTTTTTCTTTTTAATTTTAAAGTAGGAGTCATCAAACCATTTTCAATTGTAAATTCTTCATCAATTAAAATAAATTTTTTTATTTTTTCTATAATTCCTAAATTTTTATTTAATTTTTCAATGATACTTCCTATAGTTGAATTATTTTTATTTTCAGGGTCTACAACAATTAAGGCAACAAGATAGTTTTTTTTATCACCATAAACCAAACATTGTTTTATTTTTTCATTATTACAAACAAAATTTTCAATTTTACTTGGAGAAATATTGTCTCCTCCATGATTAACAATAATATCTTTTTTTCTATCTGTTATTTTTAAATAACCATTTGAATCTATTTCTCCAATATCGCCAGTATGTAGCCAGCCATTTTTTAAAATTTCATTAGTTTCCTTTTCTTTGTTCCAATAACCGAGCATAACATTTTCACCCTTAACCAAAATTTCACCGTCTTCTGCTATCTTCACTTGATTTGTTTTAAAGGGTGGCCCGACAGTTTCAATTTTCACTAAACCTGGTAAATTACAACTTACTACAGGTGAAGTTTCTGTTAAACCATAGCCTTGTAATGTTGGTAGACCGATCGCATTAAGAAATTCTCCAACATTTTTATCTAAAGCTCCACCTCCAGAAACAAAACCTTGCAAGTTTCCTCCAAACTGTTTTCGGATTTTTCTTCTTACTAAATTATCACATAAAAAATTAATAATTTTTTCACTAAATTTTAATTTTTCTTTTTTTAGATTTTTTTTTCCTAATTTAATCGTTTTGTCAATTAAGCTTTTTTTAAAACCTGTTTGTTTATTAAAATTAATATTAATTTTACTAAAAAGATTCTGATAAAATCTAGGTACAGCTGTCATGATCGTTGGTTTTGCCTCAGACATATTTGATATAAGTTTTTCTAAACTTTCTGCATAAAAAACTTTAGCCCCCAAAAATATCTGTATAAATTGAACGGCATGTTCGTAAGAGTGGGAGAGAGGAAGCCAGGTCAAAAAAACAGGTTCTTTTTTTTTCGTAAGAGACTTAAGTATATCCAATGCCCCTTCACAATTTGACAATATTCCTCCGTGGCTTAAAATTACACCTTTGGGGCTACCAGAAGTACCTGAGGTATAAATTATACAAGCTGGCATTTTTCTTTTTATATTTTTGTTTATTGTTTTATCTTTTACATTTTCATTATAGATATCTGAAATTAGTAGACTTGAACTTTCTAATTTTTCAAAAGAGATAATTTTTTTAACTTCACTTCCAACAAATTTTTTTATTTTTTTAAATTGATTATCATTTGAAACAATAATAATTGAAGGTTTGCAATCATTTAGAATATATTCGTAGTCACTTGCTGAGTAAGTTGTAAAAATAGGAACTGATATTCCCCCGGCATTCATTATAGAAATATCAGAAATTAACCACTCTGGTCTATTTTCAGATAAGAGAACACATCTATCACCCTCTTGAATTAAAGATCTAATTTTATTTGAAAGCTTAAATATTTTTTCAGAAACTTCACCCCAACTAAACTGATAATCTTTGTTTTTTAACCAAGTTAAAAAGGGTTTTTTTTTGTCAGTTTTTTCTAACCTATCAAAAAATAATTCAACTAAACTATTTGTCCTTGATATATCCATTGTATTGGTGGGCGAAGAGAGACTCGAACTCTCAAGATATTGCTACCATTGGATTTTGAATCCAACGCGTCTACCAGTTCCACCATTCGCCCATTTCTCCACATTAATTAATGTTTTTACAAACATTATGTTTTGAATTAATTTAATACGCAACAAAAAAAATGATCAAAAAAATATATGATAAATGTGTTTCTTGGGCTGGTAAGAAATACGCTAAACAACTTTTAGCGTTTGAGGCTTTTATAGAAAGTTCATTTTTTCCCATACCTCCTGATGTAATGATTGTTCCTATGGTAATCGCAAAAAAAAATGAATTTATTCGTATAGCTTCAATTGCAACTATTTTTTCAGTTCTTGGTGCACTTTTTGGATATTTTATCGGTTATGTTTTTTTTAATGAAGTTGGTATAAAAATATTTGAAATTTATGGTTATGAAAACCCCAATTTTTTAAAAGATAAATTTTCAACAAAAGGAGGTTTTATTTCTTGGATTGGTATACTTTTTACCGCTGGTTTTACTCCTCTTCCATTTAAACTTTTAACAATATCAAGTGGATTTATTCATTTTAACATTGTGTCCTTTATAATTATTTGTGTCATAACAAGGGGTTCAAGATTTTTTTTAGTATCTTTCTTAACTTACAAATATGGAGAGAAGTTTGGTCCTTTTTTAGAAAAACAAGGAACCAAGTGGTCTATTATTATAGCTTCACTTATCATAATTATTGGTGGGGTGTTTTATTTTTTATTTTAATAAAATATGAATAAAAAAACTAATACAATTTTAATCTTTATTCTATTTGGATTGTCTGCATCTCTAATCTTGGCTTATATAATTGAATATGGACTTGGTCATGAACCATGCAGACTCTGTGTATACCAACGCTTTCCATATATTCTTTCAATTCTTTTGATTTTGAGTGTTCTGTTAATTAAAAAAAATGTGAAAATACATTTATTAGTGTTGGGTATGATCTCTCTATCAGGTGCCGTTTTAGCTTTTTATCATTTTGGTATTGAACAAGGTTTTTTTAATGAATCTGCTGTATGTGAATCGCAAAACTTACAAGAGGGTTTGACTAAACAAGATATTTTGGAACAGCTAAAACAAAATACCATAAGTTGCAAAGATGTAAATTTTACCTTATTTGGTTTGTCCCTTGCATCAATTAACGCTATTGTTTCTTTTGCTCTATTTATGATATTTGTAAGGCTTTATAGAAATTATGAAATCAACTGATAGAAAAACTTTAGAAGAAATTATAAGAGTTGATCATGCTGGAGAGCGTGGGGCTTTAAAAATTTATGAGGGTCAACTTTTAGCTCTCAGTACTTTCAAAAATAACGAAAAACTCAAGAAGATAATTGAGGGTATGAAAGAACAGGAAAATAAACACTTTGAATTTTTTGATAAAGAAATACAAAAAAGAAAAATAAAACCAACTGTTTTGTTACCATTGTGGGATCTTTTGGGAGTTGCTCTAGGTTTTGGCACAACAATGATAAATGAAAAAGCCGCTATGCTATGCACTGCATCTGTTGAAGAAGTAATTGACAATCATTATAAAAATCAATTGGATAAATTGGGTGAAGATGAGAAGGAACTAAAAAAAAGTATTTCAAAATTTAGAGATGAAGAAATTGAACACAAAAACACTGCCTACGACAAAGGCGCAACAAAAATGGGGCCTTATTCAATTTTGGATAAAATAATCCAAACATCTTCTAAAATAGCTATAAAAGTATCCGAAAAAATTTAATTAAGGTTCAAGTTCTATATCCCAGTATAGATAGTCCATCCAGCTTTCATGTAAAAAATTTGGAGGAAAGTTTCTTCCGTTTTTATGCAAATCATCTACTGTGGGGGCAAAAGGTTTTCTTTGCAACTTAAGGTCACATTTATTGTAAAGCTTACCACCTTTCTTTACATTGCAAGTGGAACAAGCTGTTACAACATTTTCCCAGTCTGTTATTCCTCCTTTTGATTTTGGTAACAAATGATCAAAAGTTAGATCCTGTTTGCTGCCACAATATTGACAAGCAAACTTATCTCTAAGAAAAACATTAAATCTTGTAAAATTAGGATGCTCTGATGGCTTAACGAAACTTTTTAAAGCTATAACACTTGGTAAACTCATTTCAAAAGATGGACTTCTAACTTTTCTTTGGTAACTTGAAACTATACTTACTCTATTTAAAAAAACTGATTTTACTGCATCTTGCCAACACCATAGAGAAAGTGGGTAATAGCTAAGAGGTCTAAAATCTGCATTTAAAACCAGTGCAGGACACTTTTCTAGAGGAACTCTTTCTGAGGCCGAAATAATCATACCAAATGCTAGCTTATTGAAAAATATTTATCAAGTTATAATTTTGTTACATTTTATATAGTTATTGTTATATAAAATTTTTTTTCAAAAATTCTAATCCTATACTTAGACCTTCTGTTGGAATTCTGTGTTCGCAATTTTTAAAAATTTTTGTATTAATCTCATATTTTTGCTTAGAAAAAAACTCTTTAGCTTCCAATAAGTTATTTAATGGAACCACATTGTCTATATCTCCATGCATTAAATAAATTTCTGGTCTAGAATAAATATTCTTACTTAAGTGGTTTGGATTTAAAATTTTTCCCGAATAACCTATTAAACATTTAATCTTATCTTTTCTTTTTAGTGCTGTTTGCAAAGAAATCATACAACCTTGACTAAAACCAACTAGAGAAATTTGATCAATTTTTAGTTTATTGTTTTCCTTAACCTCATCAATCAGTTTGTTAAGCTTTTTCTCGGCAATAAAAGATTTTGATAGAATTTCATCTTCAGTTTGATCCATTAAGTCAAACCATTGAAATCCCTGCGGATTGACCTTACAAACCTCGGGAGCATTAGGACAAATAAACAAAGTATCAGGTAAAAAATTTTTCCAGTAATGTGCAACGATTGATATATCTTTTCCATCTCCACCATAGCCATGACATAATATAACTGCATTTTTAATTGGAGAACCTGAATTAAATATAATCGAGTTTAAAGAATAATTCATATTGTATCTAGATTAAATGAATTGATTTAACCATTCTATAAATTTTTTATCATAAAAGTCTATTTCTCCAATAATTCGAGCAAATTCGTTACCTTCTTTGTTTAGCAAAATAGTAGTAGGTATTCCTCTTAGTTGAAATTGATTGGCCAATTTAAATTGATGGTCGAAGTATATTGAAAGATTTTTTATGTTGAGATCGTGAAAAAATTTCTTTGTCTTTGTTTGGTTCGGTTTGTCAACATTTATTGGAAATACTAAAATCTGAGGATATTTAATGCTCAAATTGTTTAAGGATGGCATTTCTTTTTTACAAGGATTACACCAAGTTGCCCAGAAATTAAGTACCTTAATCTTGCCATCATTTTTATTAAGTTCGATATCTTTTAAGTAAAAATCCTTTAATTTTACTTGGGAAACTTCTAATGGATTTTTATGAAGAACTATATTATTGAATGGTAAAGGCTCGGCTGCAATTAAAAAATTGAATTTGAAAAAAATAAACAATAATAAGAACCGTAAAATATTCATATATTTAAAATAGGTTTAACATACAAGATGAGAAATAAAAATAAAACTGTTTGGTCGCATAGATTCGGTAAAGCCAATTCTAAAAATTTCCAAAGAATTGGATCATCGATCAATGTTGATAAAAGACTTTATAATGAAGATATTCAGGCATCAATTGTTCATGCCCAAATGCTTATTAAACAAAAAATTATTCCAAAAAAAGATGGAAAAAAAATAATTAATGGACTTAAAAAAATAAAAAGAGAAATTGATAAAAACAAATTTAAATTTAAAGAAAAATTTGAAGATATTCATCAAAATATTGAAAAAAGATTATTTCAAATGATTGGTGAATCTGCGGGATATTTACATACCGCAAGATCAAGAAATGACCAAGTTGTAACTGATTTTAAAATATGGGTAAAAAATGCCTCGCTAGATATTAATAAAACATTAAATCATTTAATGAGGTCTATCTTAAAAAAGGCGTCAAAAAATATTGATACAGTAATGCCTGGCTTTACTCATCTAAAAAATGCGCAGCCTATTTCTTTTGCACATTATCTGCTTGCATATGTTGAGATGCTAAATAGAGATAAGAAAAGATTTGTAAATAATGTTGGGTTGATCGATGAATGTCCTCTGGGATCCGCTGCTCTTGCTGGAACGTCATTTAATATAGACAGAAAATTTACAGCAAAAAAACTTGGTTTTAAAAAGCCAACTAATAATTCTATCGACTCTGTATCAGATAGAGATTTCGCTATTGATTTTTTATCTGCTGCGGCAACCTGTGCTATGCATTTGTCAAGATTGGCTGAGGATTTTATAATTTTTAATTCTGAAGCTTTTGGTTTTGTAGAATTTACAGATAAAGTTCTGACAGGCTCTTCAATAATGCCGCAGAAAAAAAATCCAGACCCTGCAGAATTAATAAGAGGCAGAACAGCAATCAACTATGGAAATCTAAATTCAATGTTAACAATTATGAAAGGGCTTCCAATTTCTTATTACAAAGACTTACAAGATGATAAAGAGTTAGTTTTTGACAGCTATGATACGTTAAAAGATAGCTTATCAATGTCCATCGAGCTGATAGAAAATTTAAATACAAAAAAAAATAATATGAAAAATATGGCACAGAAGGGATATACAACTGCTACTGATTTTGCTGACTACCTTGCAAAAAGAAAAAAGCTTCCTTTTAGAAAAGGTTATGCTATTGCGTCAAAATTAGTTAACTACGCAGAGAGAGAGAAAGTAAGGCTAGATCAACTTTCTATGAATGAGATAAATAAATTTATTAAAAAAGTTGAAATCGATATACCAAAAATATTTGATGTCGTGAATTCTATGAATTCAAAAACCTCATTTGGTGGTACTGCGGCTAAAAATGTAAAAAAAATGATAAGAAAGTATAAAAATAATATAAAATGAAAAAAATACTGTTTGTTTCTTTAATTTTGATAATTTTATTTGGCTGCGGAAGAAAATCCAGCCCCGAATACCAAGGAATGAAAATAGAAAAAAATACTATTGTTAATTTATAAAAATATGAGTCTTAATTACAAAGGTCAAAACCTATTTGTAGACAATACATCTATTAAAAGTATTGCTAAAAATAATATTACTCCATTTTATGTATACTCTTATAAAAAAATTAGAAGTAATTTTGAAATTTTTTCTAATTATTTCAGAAGAATAAATCCATTAATTTGTTTTTCTGTCAAATCCAACTCTAATACATCTCTTATATCAGAATTGGGTAAACTAGGATCAGGGGCAGACGTTGTTTCGGAAGGTGAACTTCTGAAAGCATTGAAAGCCAAAATCAAACCAAATAAAATTGTTTTTTCTGGTGTGGGAAAAACAGAAAGTGAGCTCAGATTAGCTATTAAAAAAAGGCTTTTATTGATTAATATTGAATCAGAAAGCGAAGCAAGATTGATCAATAAAATATCAAAAAAAATGAATCAGGTAACTCCTATAGGAATAAGAGTAAATCCTGGCGTAGATGCCAATACTCATTCTAAAATTTCAACTGGAAAATTGAATAGCAAATTTGGTTTACCAAAATCAAACTTTTTAAGATTCTGTAGAAATTCTAGAAAATTTAAAAATTTAAAAATTAAAGCAATAAGTGTTCATATTGGTAGCCAAATAACATCTGTGGGACCGTACAGAAAAACTTTAAATATTTTATATAAAATAATCAGATCAAGTAAAATTAATTTTGAGTATGTTGATCTAGGAGGTGGCTTTGGAATTCCTTATCAAAATAAAGAAAAAAGAATTAATATCGGAAATTATTCTAGATTGGTTAAAAAATTTCAAAAAAAATTAAACTGTAAAATAATTTTTGAACCAGGAAGGTTTATCGTTGGTAATGCAGGCACTTTAATTTCAAAAATCATCTTTATCAAACAGAACAGAAAAAAGTATTTTGTTATTATGGATGCTGGTATGAACGATTTTATGAGACCGGCATTATACAGTGCAAGACATAATATTATTCCTGTTTCAAAATCAAAAAAAAGAATTGTTGGAAACGTGGAATTTGTTGGACCTATCTGTGAAAGCACAGATACTTTCTTAAAATATAAAAACTTTTCTTTTTTAAATGAGAATGATTTGGTTGCTATTACAAATGTTGGAGCCTATGGTTCAACTCTTTCATCTAACTACAATACAAAGCCCTTGGCATCAGAAATAATAGTAAAAAATGGAAAAGTTAACATTGCTAGAAGAAGACAAAAAGTTTCTGAAATCGTTTAGTTGATGCTATTTTTTAGATCATTACTTTTTAATGTATTCCTATACTCTGGGATAACCCTAGTATCTATAGCAGCTGTACCATTTCTTTTTTTTAAAGAGAAGTACATGTTATTTTTAGGAAAATTCTTATCGCATTATGTAATTTGGATATTGAAAATTTTTTTAAATACGAAAACTGAATTTAAAGGTTTGGATAATCTAACAAAACATGAAAAATTTTTTGTGGCTTCAGCCCATCAATCCATGTTTGAAACATTTGCTTTACAAACTGTTATTAAGGGTCCTGTTTTTATTTTAAAAAGAGAATTATTAAGAATTCCTTTTTTTGGCTGGGGATTAAAAAAAATTGGGGCCATAGAAATCGTGAGAAATACAACGACTAAAGAAAATTTAAATTTTTTTGACAGAATTAAAGAGAGCATAGAAAAAAGTAACAGGCCGTTATTAATTTTTCCTCAAGGCACAAGGGTTAAATATAAAGACAGAGTTCCTTTTAAAAAAGGAGTTGGTAAAATTTATGAAACTCTAAAAATGCCTTGTATACCTGTTGGTCTAAATTCAGGAAAAGTCTGGCCCAAAAATAGTTTTAATAAATATCCTGGAAAAATCACCATATCTTTTCTCGATCCTATTCAGCCAGGTTTGGAGAAAGAAAAGTTTATAGAAAAACTTCAAACAGAAATTTATAAGGAAATTAATTTAATAAGCTAGTTACTTTCTGCCAAATCCTGGTTTATCTGTATCCTGGCCTGCTTTGATAACTGCCTCTCTAAATTCTTTTGATTTTTCAAAAATTTCTAAAAGTTTTTTGCTATCTTTTTCTGTAATAGCTTTTTTGAATTCATCTAAACTTCTGCTAAACTTATTAATTCCATCAATAATTAAATCGCTATTATCAATAAATATATCTTTCCACATTGTTGGGTTTGATGCGGCTATTCTTGTAAAGTCTCTTAAGCCACCGGCACTGTATCTAATAACATCTTTGTTAGTTTTTTCATCATTGCCCATTGCAGTTTTAACTATGTTGTAAGCAATTACATGTGGAAGATGGCTGGTGATAGATAATATTTTATCATGATCTCCTGCCGACATAATTTTAACTTTACTTCCCATTGACTCCCAAAAAAGAGTAACTTTTTTTACATCTGATTCTTTTACCTTTGAATCTGGTGTCAATATTGTCCATCTATCTTTAAATAAATCAGGCAAACCTGCTGTCGGCCCACTCTTTTCGGTTCCAGCAACAGGATGGCTTGGAATCCAAGCTATGTTTTTTAAATTGAATTTTTTAACTATTAAGTCTGCTCCCTTTTTTACCGAACTTGTGTCTGTTAAAATTGATCCAGATTTAAGATGTTTTTTAATTGAATCAATTGCTGACTCAAATCCACTTAGGGGAGTTGAGATTAAAACTAGGTCAGCTTTACTAACTGCTTCTCCTGGACTAGAAACTATTTTGTCTGAAAGATTTTCTTTTTTTATAATTTTGCTAACAGATTTGTCGCTGTCAAAAGTTATTACTTTTTTAACTGAACCATTTTTCTTTAAAGCTCTGAATACCGAAGAACCTATTAAACCACAGCCAATAATTGATACTTGTTCAAACATTAAAAATTTTCCTTAATGTTTTAATAAATCTTTTGTTTTCATAATTATTTCCTATTGTCACCCTCAATGAATTTTTAATACTGTAAACATCCATTTGTCTAACTAAAATTCCTGAATTTGCCAGCTTGTTAAATACTTGGGATGATGATTTGTCAACAAAATCAAAATTTAACAGAAAAAAATTAACGTTTGTCCTGTTGGTGGCAATACCAATTTCATCTATCACATCAAATATTTTTTCAGACCAATAATTGTTATGTTTGATGGCTTTATTAAGCCAATTAGTATCCCGCACCGCTTGTGTAGCGGCAAACAAAGCTGGTCTGCTAACATTAAATGGAGGTTTAATTTCATACAGCTTTTCAATTATTGATTTTGAAGAATAGCCCCATCCTATTCTTAATCCTGCTAAACCGTATATTTTTGAAAACGTTCTTGTTATTAAAACATTTTTTGATTTAGAAAATAATTCTATTCCTGAAGCAAAGTTAGGATCTTCTATAAATTCACAGTACGCATCATCTACGACCAATAAGATATCACTTCTTAATCTTTTTCTTAGTTCCAGCATTTCATTTCGATCCAAATATGTTCCTGTTGGATTGTTTGGGTTAGCCAGAAAAATAATTTTAGTTTTTCTGTTAACACAGTCTAATATTGATTGTACAGATGGCATAAAATTTTCCTCTTTAGCAAATTTTACAGTTGCACCACACATTCTGCTGTAAATTCTATAAATTATGAAGCTATACTGCGTAACAACAACCTCATCTCCTTTATTTAAAAAAAGCTTGCAAACTAATTCAAATATTTGATCAGAACCTGAACCAAGAATAATTCTGTTTTTGTCTAAACGAAATTTTTTTGCCAGAACTTTTCTAAAAAAGGTACCATCTGAGTCTGGATATCTTACAAAACCTTTTCCGATAGAATTATAAGATTTTATTGCCTTAGGACTTGGTCCTAATGCGGACTCATTTGCAGACAGCTTTATTGGACTTCTTCTACTCTTAAACAAGCTTAGTCCAGCAACATATTTTTCTGCTATAATCTTTCTGGGCTTAGGCAATTTCATAATATTTTAGATTTCTTATATTAAAAGCAACTCAATTTGTATAATGGAAATAAGTTTATTTGAATAAATTGACATGTTTGTGGCGATTTAGTATACATGCCTAGCGCTGATTTAACCGAATTGCGAGCGCCAAGTAAATGCAGCTAAACAGGGTTTTTTGCCCAGTCTAGCTGGGCTTTTTTTTTATATGAGTAATAAATTAGAAAATATTAAAAAATTAAACATATCAAAACCTCTTTTGCTAGACTGTAAGCAAACTGTTAAGAATTTTTCTTTGGCATACGAGACTTATGGAAAATTAAATGAATCTAAAGATAATGCTATTTTAGTTTTTCACGCCCTTACAGGTGATCAGTTTGTCAGTGGGATAAATCCAGTAACAAAAAAAGAGGGTTGGTGGGTGACAGCCGTAGGACCTGGTAAAGCCATTGATACAAATAAATACTTTGTAATTTGTGCAAATGTTATTGGCGGATGCATGGGATCATGGGGTCCTAAAGAAATAGACAAAAAAACGAATGAACCTTATGGGTTAAATTTTCCGGTTATAACAATAAGAGATATGGTTAAAGCACAGGAGACTCTTTTGGATCACTTGGGAGTAGAAAAACTTCTTTGTGCTACAGGGGGCTCTATGGGTGGAATGCAGTTACTTCAATTTTGCGCAACATTTCCGAATAAAACTTTTTCTGCAGTCCCAATTGCTTGTAGTACAAGCCATAGTGCCCAGAATATTGCTCTTAATGAGCTGGCTAGACAGGCTATTATGGCAGATCCTGTTTGGGATAAAGGAGAATATTTAAAAAAAAATACTCAACCAAAAAATGGATTGGCTGTTGCAAGAATGGTAGGTCATATTAGTTATCTGTCTGAAAAGGGAATGCAGGAAAAGTTTGGTAGAAAACTTCAAGAAAAAGCTGATTATGAATTCAGTTTTGATGCTGACTTTCAGATTGAAAGTTATTTAAGACATCAAGGATATACATTTGTTGAAAGATTTGATGCAAACTCTGTTTTATATATTACTAGAGCAATGGATTATTTTGATTTATCCAGACAATTCAAAGGGGGGCTTGTTGAAGCTTTTAAAAATCAAAAAACAAAATTTTTAGTCATTTCCTTCTCTTCTGATTGGCTTTATACAACAAAAGAAAACAAAGACACTGTTATTGCTCTTAATGCCTCAGGGGCTGATGTTTCCTTTGCTGAAATCAAAACTGACAAAGGTCACGATTCTTTTCTAGTAAATGAGCAAGAATTTCTAAAAACTTTAAAAGGATTTATAGATTCAATGCATATAAAATTTAAAAATGAAAAAAGAATTTAAAGTAATTGCAGATTTGTTGCCTAAAAACGTAAGAGTACTAGACGTTGGTTGTGGAGATGGATCTTTGATGAGTCTTCTAATAAAGGAAAAAAATATAGAAGCCCGTGGTTTAGAACTTATAGAGGAAAATGTTAAAAAATGCATCTACAAAGGTCTTTCTGTTATAGAAGGTAATGCGGAGACAGAACTTCATCAATTTCCGAATCAATCTTTTGATTTTGTTGTTTTGAGTCAAACACTCCAAGCATTTTACAATCCAGAAAAAGTTTTAAAAGATTTATTAAGAATTGGAAAATCAGTAATTATATCAATACCTAATTTTGGATATTGGAAAGTTAGAACAAGTTTATTATTCTTTGGAAAAATGCCAGTCACAAAAACTTTGCCTAATACATGGTATAATACCCCTAATCTTCACATGTGTACAATTAAAGATCTATTTCACTTTTGTTTGGAAAAAAATATTAAAATTAATAGAGTGATAGGAGTTAATGAAGATAAAACCTCCGAAATTAAAAAAAGTAATCTTGAAATAAAAAATCTATTTTCTAAACTTGGAATATTTTTATTGAGCTAAATGTTAGAAGTTACAATTATTAAGTGTCTATCGGATAACTACAGCTATCTAATTAAAGATAAAAAAACAAATTTAGTAGGAGTTGTTGATCCCTCTGAATTTAACCCGGTAGACATAGAAATTAGCAAAACTTATAAAAAATTGGATTTTATTTTAAATACCCACCATCACAATGATCATGTTGGGGGAAATATGGATTTAAAAAAAAAATATAATTCAAAAATTATCTGTTCTTCCTATGATGAAGAGAAAATTCCTGGTCAAGATATTAAAAAAAGTGACGGAGATCAATTCTCTTTCGGCGAAACTGATTTTGAAATTATGCATATACCTGGTCATACGCTTGGTCATATTGCTTTCTACTCTAAACAAGCTAATGTAATATTTACAGGCGATACTTTATTTTCTCTTGGATGCGGAAGAATTTTTGAAGGAACGTTTAAGCAAATGTTTGGGTCTTTAGAAAAAATTAAAAACTTACCAAAAAATACCCTGATGTACTGTGGCCATGAATATACGGAAAAAAATGGACAATTTTGTATAAGCATTGATAAAGAAAATACAAAGCTTAAAAATAGAATTGAGGATGTAAAAAGTAAAACACAAAAAAAATTACCTACTCTTCCTATTGCCCTGGGTGAAGAAATAGAAACTAATATATTTTTGAGATGTGACGATGAAAAAATTAAAAATAACCTTAAAATGAATAATGGCTCCAAATTAGAAGTTTTTACAAAACTAAGGAATTTAAAAGATAAATTTTAACATCATTGAACTTGACTTGGTAAGGTACCGGGTTATATTGCCTTAAATTTTAACAGAGATTATTTTATGTCTTTTGCAATAATAGAAACAGGTGGCAAGCAGTATAAAGTTTCTGCGAGCAACATTCTTAAAGTGGAAAAATTAAATATTCCAAAAGGTAAAAAAGTGGAATTTAAAAAAGTTTTGCTTTTAAATGATGACAAGACTACTGAGGTTGGTAACCCAACAATAAGTGGTGCTGTTGTTGAAGGTTTATTGTTAGATAATATTAAAGACAGAAAAATATTGGTTTTTAAAAAAAGAAGAAGACAGAATTCACGAAAAAGATATGGGCATAGACAACCTCTTTCAAAAATTCAGATAACCAAGATTTTATCAAAAGGAGGAAAAATTGTTTCTGAAATGAAAGAAGGTAAAATCAAATTGTCAAATGATGAAAAATCAGATAAAAAATCAGACGTAAAAAAACAAAAAGTTACTAAAAAGACTACCGAAAAGAAAACAGTGGTCAAAACAAAAACCAAGAAGTAAAAGTTATGGCAACAAAAAAAGCTGGCGGATCATCGAAAAACGGACGAGATAGTGCTGGACGTCGACTGGGTGTAAAAAGATACGGAGAGCAGCTAGTTAAACCTGGCAATATAATAGTTCGTCAAAGAGGCACAAGAATTCATCCTGGTAGTAACGTAGGTATGGGAAAAGACCATTCAATTTTTTCATTAATTAGTGGAAAAGTAAAATTTAAAAAATCTAGATCAAACAGAACTCTAGTATCTGTAGTTCCCAAATAATTTTAAGTAGCAACTATAACTACTTTTCAAAATGAAATTTCTCGATCAAGCAAAAATTTATATTAAGGCTGGAAATGGTGGATCAGGTTCTGCTAGCTTCAGAAGAGAAAAGTATATTGAATTTGGAGGTCCAGATGGTGGCGATGGAGGCGATGGAGGATCTGTTATTGTAGAAGCAGAAAGAAATCTCAACACACTAATTGATTTTAGATACAGACAACACTTCAAAGCCGAATCTGGAAAGTCTGGAAGTAAAAAAAACAAAACTGGAGGAAGTGGTAAAAATCTGGTTCTAAAAGTTCCTATTGGCACACAGATATACGAGGAAGACAATAATACTTTGATTTACGATTTAACTAAAAATAAAGAAAAATTCGTAGTTGCAACTGGAGGAAAGGGTGGATTAGGAAATACAAGATTTAAAAGTTCAACTAATCGAGCACCAAGAAAAAAAACTGATGGAAAAAAAGGAGAAGAGTTTTGGATATGGCTACAATTAAAAGTTATTGCTGACGTTGGAATTATTGGATTGCCAAATGCAGGAAAATCTAGCTTTCTTTCCAAATGCACTAGGGCAAGACCAAAGATTGCAAATTATCCATTTACAACAATAAATCCTAACTTAGGTGTCCTGAATATGAACCATAAAGAGATAGTTTTGGCGGACATTCCTGGGCTAATAGAAGGCTCGCACAAAGGAGTCGGTCTGGGAGATAAGTTTTTGAGACATATAGAAAGATGTAAAACCTTGATACATTTAATTGACGTATCTGAGAAAGATATTTTGGGTAACTATTTAAAAATAAGAAATGAGTTATCTAAATACGATAAAAATATTTTAAAAAAGAAAGAAATAATTATTTTTAATAAGTTAGATTTAGTTAATACGAATTCTATAAATGAAAAATTAAAAGAATTTAAAAATAAAGTTAAAAAAAGCTACGAGATTACATCTTTAATTTCAAATCAAAATTTTGAAAAAATTAAAAAAATAATTTATAAAAAATGTATATAGACAAAGCTAATACAATCGTTATTAAAATAGGTTCATCAAATATCGTTGATGGAAAAGGAAAGCTCAAAGAAAAGTGGTTAAATAGCTTGGTAAAAGATTTGAAAAGCCTGGTAAAGAAAAATAAGAATATAGTCATAGTTTCTTCGGGAGCAATAGCCTTGGGTCAAAATTATCTTAAAATTGCTAAAAAAAAAATTAAACTAGAAATGAGCCAAGCAGTTGCTTCGATTGGTCAGATACACTTAACGAATATATATAGAAAAATTTTTGAAAAAAATAAAATCAAAATTGGTCAAATTTTAATTTCTTTAGATGATACTGAACAAAGAAGAAGGGCTATCAATGCAAAAAGAACATTTGAGAATTTGTTTAAACTTAAAGCAGTTCCAATAGTTAATGAGAATGATACTACTGCAACTTCAGAAATAAAATATGGTGACAATGATCGTTTGGCAGCAAGAGTGGCCCAAATAATTAGTGCAGATGTACTGATAAACTTGTCTGATGTGAATGGCCTTTATAATCCTGCTGAAAGAAAAAAAATAATTAAAGAAGTTAGTAATATTGATGAAAAGATATATTCACTCGTTGAGAATAAAAAAAATGACTACGGCTCTGGTGGAATGATGACTAAATTACAAGCGGCAAAAATTTGTATAAATTCCGGATGCTATATGGCAATCGCAAATGGAAATACACTTAGGCCTATAAATGAAATTTTAAAAAATAACAAATGCACATGGTTTATTCCAAAAGTGTCTACGCTCCATGCAAGAGAAAAGTGGATTGTAAGTTCTATAGGAAATAACGGAAAAATTTTTATTGATGATGGAGCGGTCAAGGCACTAAAAAATGGCAAAAGTCTTCTGCCAGCGGGCATTACTAAAATTGAAGGAAAATTTGTAAAGGGAGACAATGTTTTGATAGTGGACAACAATGGCAAAGATTGTGCCAGAGGTTTAACCTCTTTTTCATCAGACGAGATTGAAAAGATTAAAGGATTAAAGACTGACCAAATAGAGAAGATTTTAGGATATGCTAGTAAATCAGAAATCATTCATAGAGATGACATGGTAAAATTATAAAATGAAATATTTAAAAAATATAGGAATAAAAGCTAAAAAGGCCTTTGAAAATTTAAAAAAAGTTGAGCATAGAAGAATTCAAAAAACTTTGAAAGATTATAGTGATCTTCTAAAATTGAATGAGTCAAAAATTATTAAAGAAAATTTAAAGGATCTAAAAAAAATCAAGAGAAAGAATCTGATTGATAGATTGGTATTGAATCAAAATAAAATTCATGGAATTCGGGCTGGACTTAAAACAATAAAAGCATTTAAAAATCCAGTTGGACAAGTTTTATCAAAATGGAAAAGACCTAACAAATTGTGGATTGAAAAAGTTTCAATACCAATAGGTGTCATTGCAGTAATCTACGAAAGTAGACCAAACGTTACAGCTGATGTAGCGGCCCTGTGTCTTAAGTCAGGTAACTGTGCAATTTTAAGAGGAGGATCTGAGGCATACTACACTAACAAAATCTTAGTAGATTTATTTAGAAAAGCTTTAAAAAAAAACAAAATAGATGAAAATTGTATTCAATTTATAGAGAACACAAATCGTAAAATAGTTGATTTTATACTTTCAAAAATGGGAAATTATATTGATGTAGTTGTTCCAAGAGGCGGGAAGCACTTGGTAGAAAAAGTTCAAAAATTATCTAAAGTTAATGTTATAGGACACCTGGAGGGATTATGTCATATATATGTAGATAAAAATTCCAACATTGAAATGGCAAAAAAGATTATTTTAAATGCAAAAATGAGAAGGACAAGTATTTGTGGAGCATTAGAAACTCTTTTGCTAAATGAAAAAATTATATCTTCATATGGCAATAAAATTATTAAAGCTCTTATTTATCGGGGATGTGAAGTAAGAGTTGATAATAAAATCAATAAACACTTTGGTTACAAATTAAAAAAGGCTACTGAAAAGGATTGGGAAACCGAATATTTAGATAAGATAATCTCTATCAAAACTGTAAAAAATGTTGAAGAAGCTGTTAATCATATTCTAAAATATGGAACTATGCATACTGATAGCATAATTACAAATAACCCTAGAACAGCAAAATATTTTTTAGAGGGTGTTAATAGCTCTATAGCAATGCACAATGTCTCGACTCAGTTTGCTGATGGGGGTGAATTTGGATTTGGTGGTGAAATTGGAATATCAACAAATAAAATGCCTCCACGTGGTCCTGTAGGAATAAATCAATTAACCTCTTATAAGTACATTGTAAAAGGCAATGGAATAATTAGGTCCTAATAAATGAAAACCTCAAAAAAAAGGTTAAAAAAAATCGGGGTTTTGGGAGGAACTTTTGATCCTCCACACATAGGTCATGTAGAAATTTCAAAATTTGCTATAAAAAAATTAAAACTTTCATTACTAATCTGGGCTATAACAAAAAAAAATCCCTTGAAAAAACCACCTTCTGTAACACTAGAAAAAAGAGTCGCTCTTTCAAAGAAAAAAGTGAATAAAATAAAAAAAATAAAAATTAAAAGTTTTGATAAATTAATAAAATCTTCAAAAACTATAGACCTGATTAAATATATAAAAAAGAATAACAAATCAAAAATTTTTTTTCTGATGGGATCAGATAATCTTATAAAATTTCATAAATGGGATCAATGGAAGAGAATTGCAGATCTGTGTAAAATTGTTGTTTTTCCCAGAACTGGATATGTTAAAAAAACCTTAACATGCAAGGCTCTAAAAACTCTTGGAAGAGATAAAGTATTATTTTTAAGATCAAAAAAAGTTGATATTTCTTCTTCAAAAATAAGAGAAAATTATTTAAAATATAGAAATTGATGGAAGTTTCAAAAATAAAAAAAATAATAGAAAAAACTTTAAATCAAAATAAAGCTAAAAATATCGTGACAATAAGTTTAAGGGGAAAGTCCTCTATAGCTGACTATATGATTATAGCTTCCGGAAGCTCCTCCAGACACATTCAATCTTTGTCCGAAATAGTAGTTAAAAAATTAGGAGAAAACGGTATTGGTCAATTTAAAATTGAAGGAAAAACAAGCAAAGAATGGAAATTAATAGATGCTATTGACATAATTGTTCATATCTTCCATCCTGAAAAAAGGAAGTTTTATGACCTGGAGAAAATGTGGTGCGATCCAACTAACAAAAAAGAGATTATAATATGAATAATGCTTTAAAAATTCTTTTCATCTTTTTTCTTTTAAGCAAAAATGTTTATGCAAAAACAAGTGAAAATCTCTACGAAAAGATAGATTTGTTCAGCGAGGTATTAGAAAAAATAAAAAAAGAATATGTAGATGAGGTTGATCAATCAGAAATGATTGATTCTGCAATAAATGGCGCTTTGCAGTCTCTGGATCCTTATTCTGCTTACATGAATCCTGAAATCTTCAAAGGTATAGAGACAGACACGAAGGGTGAGTTTGGTGGTCTAGGTATTGAAGTTGGAATGGAGGCAGGAGTAGTGAAAGTAATTTCTCCGATTGCCGGAACTCCTGCTGAAAAAGCAGGAATTAAAGCTGGAGACTATATAGTTAAAATAGATGGTGTCCAAGTCCAAGGAAAAACATTAATGGAAGCAGTGAAACTTATGAGAGGACCAGTTGGTTCGACGATTAACCTAACAATTAGAAGAAAAGGTGAAAAAAAAGCTTTAGAAAAAAATATTAAGAGAGAAATAATTCAGGTGCAATCTGTAGAGGCCAAAATAATTGAAAAAAATATTGGTTACTTAAGACTAAAAGCCTTCAATAATAATAGTAGTAATCAATTAGTTAAAAAAATTAATAAATTTGAACAAAAAGACAAGCCTGTTGCATATATTCTTGATCTTAGAAACAATCCTGGTGGATTATTAACCCAGGCAATAAATGTGACGGATTTCTTTTTGACCGATGGAGAAATTGTTTCAACAAAAGGAAGAAGGCTAATAGAGAATAGAAGATTTTTTGCAAAAAAGGGTGATAAAGTAAAAGGCAAACCATTAATTGTTTTAATAAATGGTGGGTCGGCTTCAGCATCAGAAATAGTAGCGGGAGCACTAAAGGATCATAAAAGAGCAATTGTTTTAGGTGAACATACATACGGAAAAGGATCTGTTCAGTCAATAATACCATTGAGTGATGGAGGAGGTATTAGAATAACTGTTTCTAAATATTACTTACCATCTGGCAAATCTATTTCGGAAGTTGGAGTTGCTCCTGATATTTTCATTGAAGAAGAAGGAAAAGATTTCAAGATTGATAGTTCTTCGGATAATCAGTTAAGTTACGCTGTTAAATTATTAACAATATGAACGGACATAAAGTGCTCCCCTTAAGACTTGGTGTTGGGGTCATAGTTTTAAATGACAAAAATAAAGTTTTTGTAGGAAAAAGAAAAGATAATCCAGTGGATAAATGGCAAATGCCCCAGGGTGGGGTTAATGAAGGTGAAAAATTGATAGATGCTATGAAAAGGGAATTAGAAGAAGAAACAGGGATAAATAATATTGAAATATTAAAAGAAATAGACGGTTGGTCAGAATATGAATTGCCTAAAAATCTTTTGGGAAAAATTTGGAAAGGAAAATACAGGGGTCAAAAACAAAAATGGTTTATAGTAAAATTTTTGGGCAAGGATAATGAGATTGACCTCAAAACAAGCAACCATGAGTTCATTGAGTGGAAGTGGTTAGATATTGAAAGCTTACCTGGGGTAATTGTAGAGTTTAAAAAAAAAGTTTATGAAGAGCTTTTGCCCAAAATTAGAGATTCTATAAATTAATTCTAGATAAACAATCTATTTTGTGAGAAACAACATAGCGTGTTTTATCATTCAAATTTTCCTGGTTAAGTTGATTTTTACCATCTTCTATCATCTTAGATATTTTTTCGCTTGAAAGAGCACTAATCTCTATAATCGTAGAAGACAAAATTGTTAAGTTATTATTAGAAAACTCTACTGTACCTTCCTCAAGGAAATACTGTATTTCCTTACTACCATTAATTTTAAGAATTCCAGGTCTTAAAAAAGTAATTAATGGTATGTGATTTGACAAAATAGTCATCTCACCTTCAAATGAAGGTATAGTTGCTGAACTTACTTTGTCTGTTAGTAGTTTTTTTTCCGGAGAAATGATTTCTATATTAAAATTATCACTCATCTAAGCTGCTGCTTCTTTTGCCATTTTTTCTGCTTTGGCCACAGCTTCTTCTATTGTTCCGACCATATAAAATGCTGCCTCAGGTAAATGATCATAATCTCCTTTACAGATAGAATCGAAACCTTTGATTGTCGAGTCCAAATTAACTAATTTTCCAGGAGTTCCCGTAAATACTTCTGCTACAAAAAAAGGTTGTGATAAAAATCTTTGTATTTTTCTTGCTCTAGCTACTGTTAATTTATCTTCTTCAGAAAGTTCGTCCATACCAAGAATGGCTATAATATCCTGAAGGGATTTATAAGTTTGTAAAATTTTTTGCACTTGTCTTGCTACTCGATAATGTTCTTCACCAACAATTCTTGGATCTAAAATTCTTGATGTAGAATCGAGTGGATCTACCGCTGGATAGATTCCAAGCTCAGCAATTTGTCTAGAAAGAACTGTTGTGGCATCCAAGTGAGAAAATGATGTAGCTGGTGCTGGATCTGTCAAATCATCAGCTGGAACATATATGGCTTGTACTGATGTAATTGAACCTTTTCCTGTAGTAGTAATTCTTTCCTGTAGATTTCCCATATCAGTAGCTAAAGTCGGTTGATATCCAACTGCGGATGGTATTCTTCCTAATAGAGCAGAAACTTCTGAGCCCGCTTGTGTGAATCTGAAAATATTATCAACAAAGAAAAGAACATCTTGTCCTTCTTTGTCTCTAAAATATTCTGCAACTGTCAATCCAGTTAACCCTACTCTAGCTCGTGCACCTGGCGGTTCATTCATCTGTCCATATACAAGTGCTGCTTTTGATCCCTTGCCATCTGGTTTAATAACTCCCGACTCGATCATTTCGTGATACAAATCATTGCCCTCTCGTGTTCTTTCTCCAACTCCCGCAAATACTGAAAATCCACCGTGGGCTTTCGCTATGTTATTAATCAGCTCCATAATAATAACTGTTTTTCCTACTCCGGCTCCACCAAATAAACCGATTTTTCCACCTTTTGAGTATGGAGCCAATAAATCTATAACTTTTATTCCTGTTTCTAAAATTTCTGTCTCAGTTGATTGATCTGTAAACTTTGGGGCCTCTCTATGTATTGGCCATCTTTCTTTTGTTTTAACCTCACCTTTTTGATCGATTGGTTGACCTATAACATTTATTATTCGTCCTAAAGTTTCTGGGCCAACAGGAACACTTATAGGGGCACCCGTATTTTGAACAGGATCTCCTCTTTTTAAACCTTCTGTACTATCCATAGCTATAGTTCTCACACCATTTTCTCCTAGGTGTTGAGCAACTTCTAATATCAGTTTATTTCCAGAATTATCAACTTCTAAAGCTGTTAATATTTCAGGCAGTTCTCCTTCAAACTGCACATCTACTACAGCTCCAATCACTTGAATAATTTTTCCATTTTTGCTCATTCTATAAACTTTCTGCTCCAGATATTATCTCAATTAATTCTTTTGTAATAGCTGCCTGTCTGCTTCTATTGTAATTAATAGTCAACTTTTCTACCAGATCTCCAGCATTTCTTGTCGCATTATCCATCGCTGTCATTCTTGAACCTTGTTCGCTTGCAGAATTTTCTAAGAAACCTTTGTATATTTGAGTAGAAATATTTTTCGGAAGTAGATCTTCTAAAATCTCATCTTCTTCTGGTTCAAATTCATAAGACGAATGTTGTTCTTCTTTGGGTTTTTCATTCTTTTTTGCAGGAATCACTTGTTGGGTCTGAGGTACTTGAGTCATAACATTTTTAAATTTATTAAAAAAAATTACACATTTATCAAATTCTTTATTTTTAAATAATTTTACTATTTCGTTTCCAATAGATTCTGCGTCTTGAAAAGATAGTTTTTTCTTATCTTTAAAGTTTATTTTTTTAATAATATATTTTCCATAATCTCTTTTAAGCTGATCAAGACCTTTGGTGCCGACTGTTATGATTTTTAAGTTTTTAGATTCTTTTAAAATTTTATTAAAATAATTCTTTGCTAGTTTAACTATGTTTGTATTAAACCCTCCGCAGAGACCTCTATCTGCCGTCATTACAACGCATAAATGACTTTTGTCTTCCCCGGTTCCTACTAAAAGTTTTGGGGCATTTGAGGGGTCGTTAATTGCATTGCTCAAATTTTGTATAATCATATCCATTTTATTGCTGTAAGGCCTTCCCTTTTCTGCCATTTCTTGTGCTTTACGGAGCTTTGCTGCAGCCACCATCTTCATAGCTTTGGTAATCTTTTTGTGTAGATTTTACACTAGCAATTCTTTTTCTTAAATCATCAAGACTCGGCATTATTTTTTTTCAAAATTTGTTTTTTTATAATTAGCGATAACTTCTGACAAAGCTTTATCTATATCTTCTTCTATTTTTCCGCTTTTCTGAATTGACTCTAATATTTCTGGTTTTTCACTTTTTACCAGTTCTAACAAACCTTTTTCAAAAGAACGAATTTGTGTTGTATCAATGCTATCCAAATAACCTTTGACCCCTGCATATACTGTAACTACTTGCTCTGCTACTGTCATAGGGCTGTATTGGTCTTGTTTTAATAGTTCTGTAAGCTTAGAACCTCTATTTAAAAGTTTTTGAGTTGAGGCGTCTAGGTCGGAACCAAATTGAGCGAATGCTGCCATTTCACGATACTGGGCTAATTCAAGTTTAATTGAGCCAGCTACTTTTTTCATAGCTTTGGTTTGAGCAGCTGAACCAACTCTTGAAACAGAAAGACCTACGTTAACCGCGGGTCTTATTCCTTGATTAAATAATTCTGTGCCCAAAAATATTTGGCCATCCGTAATTGATATAACATTAGTTGGTATGTAGGCTGACACATCACCTGCCTGTGTTTCTATAATTGGCAATGCTGTAAGTGATCCCCCTCCATTATCATCATTAAGTTTAGCGGCTCGTTCGAGTAACCTGCTGTGTAAATAAAAAACATCTCCTGGATATGCTTCTCTACCAGGTGGTCTTCTCAATAAAAGTGACATTTGCCTGTAAGCAACAGCCTGTTTAGATAAGTCATCATAAATAATCAATGCATGCATTCCGTTATCTCTAAAAAATTCCCCAAAAGTACAACCGGTGTAAGGCGCTAAAAACTGTAAAGGGGCAGGATCGGATGCGGTAGCTGACACTATGATTGTATAATCCATCGCTCCAGCATCTTGAAGTGTTTTAAGAATTTGAGCAACTGTCGACCTTTTTTGTCCTATAGCAACATAAATACAATAAAGTTTCTTTTTCTCATCATTAGATTCGTTTATTTTTTTTTGATTAATTATTGTATCAATGGCTACAGCCGTTTTTCCTGTTTGTCTATCACCAATAATTAATTCACGTTGACCTCTTCCAATTGGAATTAAACTATCAATGGCCTTCAATCCTGTTTGCATTGGCTCACTAACTGATTTTCTTGGAATTATTCCTGGAGCCTTTACCTCAACTCTTTTTCTTTTAACTCCTTTTTTTAAGGCTTCCTTTCCATCAATTGGATTTCCTAATGCATCAACTACTCTCCCAAGTAATTCTTTTCCTACAGGAACATCAACTATTGCCCCTGTTCTTTTAACGGTATCTCCTTCTTTAATTGCTTTGTCATCACCAAATATTACAATTCCAACATTGTCGCTTTCTAAATTTAATGCCATTCCTTTCGACCCATCTTTAAATTCGACCATTTCTCCAGCTTGAACATTGTCAAGACCATAAACTCTGGCAATACCATCACCAACCGAAAGGACTTTCCCAATTTCAGAAACTTCTGTCTTGTCCCCTAAATTTTTAATTTGCTCTTTTAAAATTTTTGTTATTTCTGAAGGGTTTATATCCATACTAAGCCTCTATCATTAATTTTCTATATTTTTGTAATTTGTTTTTTATAGAAGTATCTATCATCAAACTTCCTATTTGAATAATAATACCTCCAATTAAGCTTTCGTCTATTTTGGATTTCAATTTAATCGGACGTTTAATATTTTCTGAAATTTCTCTTTCAATATCTGAGATAGTTTTTTCATCAATTTTTTTTGAAGAGATTAAGCTTCCGGATATTTCTCCACGCTTAAGAGAAATTAGCTTTAAAAATTCCTCTACAATTGTATCCAAAAAAAATATCCTTTTTTTTATTATTAATATAGAAAAGAAGTTTTTTACTATTTTGTTAAAATTCATAAGAGTTAATATTTTTTCAAAAACTATTTTTTGGTTTTCAACCGAATATGTTGGGTTTTTAACAAAATTTTTTAAGTTTTGATTGGAGTTAAAAATTTTCATGAAAGTAATCATATTGGACATAAATTCTTCGGTTGCATTTCCTTCCTTTGACAGTTCATAAAGTGCCAATGCATATCTTTGGGATATCTCTGATGAAAAAGTTCTATTTTTACTCAATGTTTATTTCCCGTGTCGATTTGATTAAAGAATTTACGGGATTTCGTATCACAGGAAAATGGTCTGTTCAAGTGTGATTGGAACGCAGATTAACTAAAATTTAGAGGATCAACATCAACTGTAAGTTTTATTTTTTTTGAAATATTTATTTTTTTTAAGATTTTACTAATATCTTTTTGAATAAAAATATTGCTCTTTGATCTTAACAATAATCTCGTTCTATATTTGTTTTTAATTTTGAATATTGGGGATGAAACTGGGCCCAGTATATCAGCATCTTTTAATAGTGATAGACTCCTTTTAATTTTTTGGGCTTCTAAATAACTTTCTCGTTCATTTTTTGAAGAGATTATAAAAGCAATTAACCTGCTAAATGGTGGAAGATTTTTTTGCTCACGTAAATAAATTTCCTCTTCAAAAAATTTTTCTTGTTTATTTTCGATTATACTATTTAAAGTTTTGTCAGATGGATCAAATGTTTGATATATAATAAGTGAGTCTTTGCTAAAACGACCAGCTCTTCCGCTGAGCTGATTATAGAGCTGAATGTTTTTTTCATTTGATCTTAAATCAAAACCCATTCCAGAAAAATCAGCATCTACAACGACAATACAATTCAAGCTTGGAAAGTTAAAACCTTTTGAAATTAGTTGTGTTCCAACAAGAATATTAATTTTATTTCTTTCTATATCATTCAATAAATTTAGAGTTTCTTTTTTTTTATTAAGAAAATCACTTGATAAAATTTTTATTATCTTGTCTGGAAAAATTTGTTTTAATTCTGAAAAAATTTTCTCTACGCCTGGTCCGTACATTTGAAATTCACAATTTAAATTTGTTTTTTTACACGTTTGTTTTGTGTTTGTTTTATATCCACAGTGATGGCACATTGCTTTGTTTAGGTGTTTATGAAATGTTAAAAAAATTGAACAATTAGGACAGGAAAGTTTGTTTCCACAGTTTTTACAAATCATGAAGGGAGCGTATCCTCTCCTATTTACAAAGAAAAGAACTTGTTCTTTTTTTTGTAAATACTTTTTTACTAAGTTTAAAGTTTTAATATCTAACCAAATATTTTTATTTTTTTTATTTAAACTTAAATTAACTATCTCTGTATTTGGAAGTGAAAAATTTTTGTATCTTTTTTCTAATTTTGTAAAATTATATTTTTTATTTTTTATATTTCTATAGGTCTCCAAAGAAGGGATAGATGTCGATAATAAAATTGGTATATTTTCTATAGAAGCTCTATAGATTGCCATATCCCTGGCATTATACCTTATGCCTTCATCCTGTTTGTATGAAGAATCGTGCTCTTCATCAACAACTATAAACCCAAGATTTTTAAAAGGTAAAAATAAAGATGATCTTGCACCTACAACTAATTTTATTTTACCGTTCATAATATTTTGCCACATTATTTTTCTATTTTTTTTTGTTATTTTTGAATGCCAAACAGCTGGCTTAAATCCAAAATAGTCTTCAAATCTTTTGTTGAATTGACTCGTTAAAAATATTTCAGGTAACAAAACTAATGTTTGTTTATTTTTTATAATTGTTTCTCTAATTTTTTCAAAATAAACAATCGTTTTTCCTGAGCCAGTAACTCCCTGAAGTAAAGTCACATTGAATTTACTTCCAAAACTATTTATATCCTTTAAACATTTTTTTTGTTGAGAGCTTAAATTAAATTTGATTTTCTTTTTGCTTACAACGTCAGAGGGTAAATCAAAATTTTTAGAAGAAAAAGACTTATCTCCTAAAAACATTTTTAAAACCATACCTTTTGGAACGAGATTGTAAAGTGAAAACCAATTAATAAATTTTACTATATTTTCATCAAAAGAAATTGATTTTTTTTCTAAAATAGTTTTAATTTTAAATTTTCTCTTTGTTTCCTCTTGTTTATCCCAAATTACCCCTACTTCTTTTTCCTTACCAAAAGGAACAAGAACTATTGAGCCTGGTTTTAGTTTTCCAAATTTTCCAGAGGAATAAGTGTGGGGATGATCAAAAATTCTTGGGATAAGAACTGGTACTTTCATTTGCTAATAAAAATTAACTTTTTCTAAAAATGAATAGGTCTTTTGTCGACTGCTAATGCAGCCTCTTTTATTGCCTCAGTATGTGTGGGGTGAGCATGACAAGTTCTTGCAATATCTTCTGAGCTAGCTCCGAATTCCATAGCTAAACCCATTTCCGCAATCATGTCTCCGCAGTGTGGACCTATTATATGCACTCCTAAAACTTTATCCGTTTTTGAGTCTGCCAAAATTTTTACAAATCCTTCTGATTCATTATTAACTTTGGCTCTTGAATTAGCAAGAAACGGAAATTTTCCAATTTTATAATTAATTTTTTCTTTTTTAAGCTCTTCTTCTGTTTTTCCAACTGTAGCAACTTCTGGGGATGTATAGACTACACCAGGTATCACGTTATAATTTACATGACCAGATTGTCCTGCTAATATTTCTGCAACTGCAATTCCCTCCTCTTCGGCCTTATGAGCTAACATTGGACCCTTAATAACATCTCCTATTGCAAAAATGTTGGGAATAGAAGTTTGAAATTTTTTATTTACCTCTATCCTTCCTTTTTCGTCTTTCTTGACACCAATCTTTGATAAATTAAGACCTTCTGTGTAGGGTTTTCTACCTACAGAAACCAGAACTTTATCACATTCTAAGTTTTCTTGTGCCTTAGTATTATTATTAGTGAATTGTACTATTAACTTGTCTTGTAGGGTTTTTACTGACGTTACCCTACTATTTAATTTAAATTTTATTCCTTGCTTTGTTAAAATTTTTTCAAATTCTTTCGATATCTCTCTATCCATGCCAGGCGTAATATGATCCAAAAACTCAATTACCGTAACTTTTGAACCCAATCGCGCCCATACCGAGCCCATTTCAAGCCCTATATATCCTCCTCCTATTACAGCTAAATTTTGAGGAACTTTCTCTAAAGTAAGGGCTCCGGTGGATGAAATTATATTCTTTTCATCTATATTAACCCCGGATAAAGGAAGAGATGATGATCCAGTAGCAATTACAATATTTTTTGCTTTATAAGATGTTTTTTTATTGTCCTGATAGACTACAACATTATTTTTTGAAAAAAGAACTCCCTTGCCTTTAATATAGGAAACTTTATTTTTTTTAAATAAAAACTCAACACCTTTAGTTAAAATTTGTACAGACTTACTTTTGTTTGTCATCATTTTTTTTAAATTTAATTTAATCTCGCCTGTTTCTATACCAAGATTACCAAAATTATTTTTTGCTTTGTAGAATAGTTCGGATGAATTCAATAAGCTTTTGGAAGGTATGCATCCTACATTCAAACAAGTGCCCCCAAGAGTTCCCCTGGACTCTATACAGCCAGTCTTTAATCCAAGTTGTGCTGCTCTAATGGCACAAACGTAACCTCCAGGCCCACCGCCTATAACTAAGAGATCAAAATTTTCTTCCATTGGTTTAAACGTTTAGAAAAAGTCTTCTTGGCTCTTCTAGAGAGTCTTTAACATTTTTTAAAAATGAAACAGCCTCTTTGCCGTCCACAATTCTGTGATCGTAGGATAGGGCTAAATACATCATTGGACGAATTGTTACCGCTCCATCAACAACTACTGGACGTTCTATTATATTATGCATACCTAGGACTCCTGATTGAGGCGGATTTAGTATTGGAGTTGAAAGCATTGAACCGTAAATACCTCCATTGGTAATAGTAAAAGTTCCGCCCTGTAAATCGTTAATTGTAATTTTCCCATTTCTTGCTTTTTCTCCAAGGGATAAAATATTTTTTTCAATATCAGCAAATGACATTTCGTCTGGATTTCTTAAAACTGGAACTACCAAACCTCTGTCTGTACCAACTGCAAAACTAATATTATAATAATTTTTATAAACTATTTCCTCATCTTGAATTTCTGCGTTGATTGCAGGATAATTTTTTAGTGCAGTAATACAAGCTTTTACAAAAAAAGACATGAAACCTAATTTTACAGAATATTTTCTTTGGAATTCTTCTTGATAATTTTTTCTTATTTCCATTATGCTAAACATATCAACTTCATTAAAAGTTGTTAGCATTGCCGCGTTATTTTGTGCTTCCTTGAGTCTTTTAGCTATAGTCAGCCTCAACCTAGTCATTTTAATTCTTTCCTCTGGTCCGTCTTTTATTTTTTTAAGGTTTGGACCAGGTTTAGATCCCATAAGATCTAAGAGATCACCTTTCATAACCATTCCATGTTTTCCACTACCTTTTATCTCTTCTAAATTGATATTTCTCTCTTGGGCAATTTTTCTAGCTGATGGAGATGCGGTTTTTTTTCTTTTAGTTGTTTCTGGTTTATCCTCTTTGTGTTCTTCTTCTAAAATAAGAGCTGGCTGAGCTCCCTCCTCCTCTAAAATTAATGGCTTTGTACCATTGGTACTTTTCTTTTTCTTTTTGCTAATTTTTTTAGGTTTATCAATTTTCTCTTCGTAAAGAGACATTGGTTCTTCTTTTTTTTCTGGAGGCGTATATTCTTTTTCTTCAGTTTTATTAATTATTTTTGAATCACCTTGGCTAACACTGCCTAAAAAAGCACCTACCTGAACTGTAGATCCTTCTTGTACAGCAATCTTATCCAGAACACCACTAGATGGGGATGGTACTTCAACGTTTACTTTATCAGTTTCTAATTCTACAAGCGGCTCATCTGAGTCGACTTCTTCTCCAACCGATTTCAACCATTTAGAAACTGTGGCTTCAGTAACCGACTCACCTAATGCTGGAACTAATATTTTTTCTGACATTTAACTGCTTATAACCTTTTCTAATATTTCTTTTTGTTCTGCAAGATGTTTATTTAAGTTTCCAGTAGCCGGTGATGCCGCAGCATTTCTGCCTACATATCTTACTTTTTCGCCTTTTACTTGAATGATATCTAAAGTTCTATCAATATAAATCCTTGCGGTATTCCAAGCTCCCATATTCATAGGTTCTTCCTGGCACCAATAAAATTTGGCATTCTCATATTTTTTTAATCGTTTGCCAAGCTGTTTGACTGGAAAAGGATATAATTGCTCTATTCTTATAAAAACAACCGTATCATTTCCGGCTTTTTCTCTAGCCTCTAATAAATCAAAATAAATCTTTCCAGAACACATAACCACTTTTTTTATTTTGTTATCTTTTTTTAATTTAATTAATTTACTCTCTTTTAAATAAGCGTGATCCTCTAAAATTCTATGAAAAAAATTTTTCTTTGTAAAATCTTCAAGATTCGAAACACATTTTTTATGCCTTAATAAAGATTTAGGCGTCATAACTATTAGAGGCTTTCTAAAATCTCTGTGCATCTGTCTTCTAAGAGCATGGAAGTAGTTTGCTGGTGTTGTACAATTTACTACCTGCAAATTCTCTTGGGAACATAGTTGTAAAAATCTTTCTAACCGTGCTGAAGAGTGCTCTGGACCTTGGCCTTCATAACCGTGGGGCAACAACATCACAAGACCACTGGCTCTTGACCACTTAGATTCTCCAGAGGCAATGAATTGATCAATCAAAACTTGGGCGCCATTTGCAAAGTCTCCAAACTGAGCCTCCCAAAGCACCAAAGTTTCAGGTTCAGATAAAGAGTAACCAAATTCAAAACCCAAAACTCCTAGTTCTGACAAAAGACTGTCGATTACTTCAAAATTTTTTTGATTCTTTGATATATGATGTAATGGGACATATCTTTTATGATTATCTTGATTTCTTAATACAGAGTGTCTCTGACTAAATGTTCCTCTTCCAGAATCTTGCCCTGATAGCCTTACCGAAAATCCTTCGTTTAAAAGCGTTCCAAAGGCTAATGTCTCTGCTGTAGACCAGTCGATTGGTTTATTTTCTGTAAATATTTTTCTTTTATTTTCAAACAATCTTGCCAAAGTCTTGTGAATGGTAAAATTGTTAGGGATATCAGTAATTTTTTTTCCAATTGATATTAATTCTTTTATATCTACCCCAGTAACACCTCTTTTGTCTTGACCTATCTCTGGTTTAAATCTAGACCACACGCCATCAAACCATTTCATTTTAACTTTATAATTTTTGGCTCCAACAAATTCTTTGTTTAAAAAATTCTTAAATTCTTTTTTTCTTTCTTCAATTTCCGATAAAGAAATTAATCCTTCCTTAATTAATTTTTGCCCATATATTTGCAATGTTGTGGGGTGGCTTCTAATCTTTTTATACATTAAAGGTTGGGTGAAAGATGGTTCATCCCCTTCGTTGTGACCAAATCTACGATAACAGACCATATCTATCACAACATCCCTATTAAATTTTTGTCTAAACTCAGTAGCAATTTTAGCACAATGAACAACTGCTTCTGGATCATCTCCATTCACATGAAAAATTGGAGCTTCGACCATTTTAGCTAAATCAGAAGGGTAAGGTGAAGATCTTGCAAATCTTGGTGCAGTCGTAAAACCTATTTGATTATTAACAATAATATGAATTGTGCCCCCAGTATTATGCCCCGGTAATCCTGACATAGCAAAACATTCTGCTACTACGCCTTGTCCAGCAAACGCTGCATCTCCATGAATTAAAACTGGAACAACTTTTTTTCTTTCTTTGTCTTTGTGAAAAAATTGTTTTGCTCTAACCTGTCCCAATACAACTGGATTAACCGCTTCTAAATGAGAAGGATTATCTGTTAAACTTATGTGAACTGAATTCCCATCAAATTCTCTATTTGCCGAAGCACCCAAATGATATTTTACGTCTCCCTCAAAATCTTTTTTTGAAGTTATTCTTTCACCAAAAAATTCTTTAAAAATAGCTTTAAATGGTTTTTGCATCATGTTTGCTAGAACGTTTAATCTTCCTCTGTGTGACATACCAATTTTTACTTCCTTGACTCCTAGGTGGCCTCCTCTTTTAATTATTTGTTCTAAAGCAGGAATGAGGGACTCTCCTCCATCCAAACCAAATCTTTTTGTACCTACAAATTTTACATGTAAAAATTTTTCAAACCCTTCAGCTTCAATTAATTTATTAAGTATTGCTTTTTTCCCATTTTCTGTAAATTTAATTCCTTTTTCTTCACCTTCAATTCTATCTCTAATCCATTGCCTCTCTTTAGGATCTGACATATGCATAAATTCAAAACCAATATTTTGGCAATATGTTTTTTTTGCAACTGACAAAATTTCTTTTAAAGAAGCCTTTTGGATTCCAAGAATTCCATCTAAAAATATTTTTTTGTTTAAATCTTTATTTAAAAATCCGTAAGTTTCTGGTTTTAATTCAGAGTGTTCTTCACCCTTTTGTAAACCTAATGGATCTAAATTTGCAATCAGGTGTCCTCTTATTCTGTAAGCTCTAACAAGCATATTTGCTCTTACAGAATTCTTTGCAGCTTCTATAACGTTGCCTTCGCTAACAGAATCTTGTAGATCTCCATTTTTCTTTTCTGGATGTTTGTAACTATCTACTGTTGTACTTTTAATTCTTTTTTTACGAGACCAACTAGGTCCATTTACGTTTTTTAAAATTTTTTCTCTTTTTTCATTTAATCCCTCAAAAAAATTTCTCCATTGTTCAGGAAGTTTATCAGGATTATTTAAATAGTCTGCGTATAGTGTCTCTACGAATTCAGAGCTATTGTTTCCTAAAAAAGAAGTTTTTTCGAAAATATTATTGTTTTTGTTAGCAGACATTGTTTTTTAATAATATATTAACATAAAAATTGAATATTAAAATTTTAAGTTTTGCATATTTAACTTTTAAGTTTTGCATAAAGTGTTTTTCCAATATCGGCTGGGGATTTTGATATTGTAATTCCCGCAGATTTCATAACTTCTATCTTGCCTTCTGCCCCGCCTTTACCTCCTGATATGATTGCACCAGCATGTCCCATTCTTCTACCTGGAGGAGCTGTTAGCCCCGCAACAAAACCTACCGTAGGCTTTTTTGCTTTGGATTTTTTTAAAAATTCTGCTGCTTCTTCTTCAGCCGAACCACCAATCTCACCTATCATAACTATAGAATGAGTGTCGTCGTCTTTGAGAAAAAGCTCAAGACAATCAATAAAATTTGTTCCGTTGATGGGGTCGCCTCCAATACCAATACATGTGGATTGCCCTAAACCATTTTCAGATGTCTGAGCGACTGCCTCGTAAGTGAGTGTGCCCGATCTTGATACAATTCCTACAGAACCTTTTTTATGAATGTTGCCCGGCATTATTCCAATTTTGCATTCTTCAGGAGTTATTATTCCAGGGCAATTAGGTCCAATTAGTCTGCTTTTGCTTTTTGATAGAGCTCCCTTAACCTTCATCATATCAAAAACTGGAATGCCCTCTGTTATACAAACTATTAAATCTAAATTTGCATTGATTGCTTCTAATATTGCCGCCGCAGCAAATTTTGGAGGGACATAAATCATTGAAGCATTTGCTCCGGTTTTTTCTTTTGCTTCAATAACAGTATCAAAAACAGGAAGGCCAAGATGGTTTTGCCCTCCTTTTTTTGGTGTAACCCCACCTACCAATTGTGTTCCGTATTTTATTGCTTGCTCAGAGTGAAAAGTTCCGTGAGTTCCAGTAAATCCCTGACATATAACTTTGGTATTTCTATTTACTAAAACTGACATTTATTTTATTGCATCCACAATTTTTTTGGCTGCATCGTTTAGATCAGATGCTGATAAAATTTTTAATCCTGATTTATCTAAAATTTCCTTGCCTTTTTCAAAGTTGGTTCCTGCAAGTCTAACTACTAGAGGAACTTTTATATTGCTTTCTTTAGCTGCTTCCACAACTCCTTGAGCAAGTACATCGCAACGCATTATTCCTCCAAAAATATTTATTAAAATTCCTCTAACTTTTTTATCGGATAAAATTAATTTAAAGGCTGCTGCTACCTGTTCTTTTGAAGCTCCTCCTCCAACATCAAGAAAATTTGCAGGTTCCTGTCCGTATAATTTAATTATATCCATGGTTGCCATTGCTAAACCTGCACCATTAACCATGCAGCCAATTGATCCGTTTAATTTTATGTAAGCCAAACCAAACTTACTTGCTTCTATCTCAGCAGGTTCTTCCTCGTTTAAATCTCTTAGTTTTAAAATTTCGGGCCTTCTATACATTGCATTATCATCAAAATTCATTTTTGCATCTAAACAAATAAGTTTTTTTTGCTTTGTAATTATCAAAGGATTTATTTCTATTAATGAGGCATCTTTAGTAATTAAAATATTATACAAAGCATTTAGCAAGTTTTCTGCATCCTTTTTTTGATCAACGCTCAAAGAAAATATCTTAACAATTTTTTCAATATCGTTTGTTGTAAGAGATTTTTTTAAATCAATTTTGGTAGTTAAAATTTTTTTAGGATTCTCTTTTGCTACCGACTCTATGTCTACCCCTCCCTCAGTACTACTTATGAAGGCAATTTTTGAACTTTCTCTATCGACCAAGCAAGACAAATATAATTCTCGTTCGATATCATACGCCTCCTGAATATAAATTCTTTTGACTTCTTTTCCTTCTGGACCTGTCTGATGAGTAACAAGAATTTTTCCAAACATCTTTTTTGCCTCAAGTTCTAATTCATCAATTTTTTTTATTAATTTCACGCCTCCGGCTTTTCCTCGACCACCCGCATGAATTTGGGCCTTAAGCACGTACTCTTTGCTGTTTAATTGCTGAATCTTGTTTTTAATTTCATTTGGAGAAAAAATTACAACGCCATTAGAAACTGGTGCTCCATAATCTCTCAAAATCTCTTTGGCTTGATGTTCGTGGATATTCATTTATAAATTGTGAATTGTGAATTGATTATCACAGATTAAATACTTTTTAAACTATGAAAAATTTTATAATACTTATCCCTGTATATAATGACTGGGAAAATCTTAATAAATTACTTAAAAAGATTAACGATGAAGCAGAAAGAAATAATTTTGAATTTGAGATATTTGTAATTAATGATTCTTCAACAATTAATACAGATATAAATTTCAGAAAAACAAAAAATATAATTTCTTTAAATATTTTAAATTTACTAAAAAATATTGGAAGTCAAAGAGCTATAGCTTTGGGTCTTGAATATTTATTTGAATCTAAGAAAAACAAATTAAGCGATATAATAATTATGGACTCAGATGGCCAGGATGATCCTGAAATTTTAAAAACTTTAATAAATGCTAGTGAAAATTCTGATTCTGATGTCACTGTTGTAGAGAGAACAAACAGAAACGAACCACTTTGGTTTCAATTTTTTTATTTTTTACACAAGAAGGTACTATTCATATTTACGGGAAAGCATATTAAATTTGGTAACTTTAGTCTGATAAAATCCAAAGAATTGAAAAACTTGGTAAACAAAGCTGATTTGTGGGCTGCCTACCCAGCTGCAGTAGTAAATAACCTCAAAAAAATTAACAGAATAAAAAGCGAGAGAAAAAAAAGATACTCTGGTGAAACAAAAATGAATTTAAAAAAATTATTTTATCATTCAAGTAGAGTTTTTTCTGTTTTTAAGACTAAAATTTTTATTATTTCTGCAATATACGCTTTCATAATTTCTATTGTTTTTAAAAATAATCCTGAAGTTTTTTATTTTTTTACTTTTACCTTGCTTATGGCCAACATATATAATTTCTATATTAGTTTGATAAATAAAAATGATTTTGAAAAAAAATCAGATAATTCAAAATTAAAATTAAAAAAAAATTTTGATTTATAAGCAATTTTTAAGATCAATTGTTACAACCAAATTATTTTTTTTATCGAATCTGCAGCCATCTTTGAAATAGCCTAAAAATATTTCTTTAAAAAATTCAGGATCTTCCATTATTATATAAATAGTATTAATTTGCTCTTTTTTTACTTTATTAATTAAAAAAGTTTTATAACTATCATAATAAGTATTATTTTTACTGACCGGAAAAGTATTGTCAGGAAAATACCACCTGTTAGGAACGTATAAGTTCTGATTAAGAATTAAAGAAAAAAATTGATAATGAGTTATAACCATTTTTTTTTCTTTTTCTTCTTTTAATAAATAAATTGCTTCTTTTAAATATTTGATTTCTTCTAGGGGGTTATTTTTATAGCCAGCAGTAATCCATTTTAAATTATTAAATTTTGTATCTAATATTGAAGCTTTAACTGACTTATTAAAATTAACTTCTTGTAAATCCATAAATTTTCTTCCTTCATTAAATCTCAAGTGGTACTTGAGCGTTAAAAAAATCATAATAAGAGTGAAAAAAATTTTAACAAAATTCTTATTTTTAAATGTATTTTTCGCTCTAAAATAAAATAGAGCAGAAATAAAAGGTATTTGTGAAAATATAAAAATTTGATTTGCAGTAATAAGTTGATGAAAGATAAATGCAAAGCATGAGCTAATTACTGTTAAATCTATCACCAAAAAATCTTTATTATTGAAGTAAGTCTTTCTTTGTAAAAAGATTAGAATTAGATGAGAAAATAAAAATAAATATATAAATTTAAAATCTAAAAAAAGAGATTTAAAATTTAATTTATTTATTAATTTAGCGCTCTCAAAAGCAGTGTTTGAATCTAGTAGCCTCCCCGATCCCAATGATAGAGGAAAGAATATGTATTGCTCTAAGAAATCCTTCAATGATATCTCGATATAAAGTAAATAAAAAATGAACAATGAGATTGAAAGGAAAAGCCCGGCTAAAAAATGATAAATTATTAAAATGTTTTTTTTTGATGTGATAAAAAAAATAAAGAGAGAAATAATTAAAATAATATTAATAATGCCCGATGGAAGTTGCATTGATAGAAAGGCAACAAACATTGAGAATGGCAGGATAAAGAAAAATATATTTTTTTTGGAAATAACACCGAGAAGAAATATTATAATTGAAATTATGCTAAATGTATAAGAATGAAGATAAGTGAAAGGTGTACCAACAACAGGGTAACAAAGAATTGACAGGGAAACTGCAAATAAAAAACTTTCAAGATCATTCAAACCAAGTTTCTTTAAGTAAAAGAAAAAAATTATAGCAACCAGAGCATTTAATATAGATGAATGATAAATGTAGGAATTCCAGTTAAGACCAAATATTTTAAAAAATAATGCCTGCAAATAATCTCCGATGATACCGGAAATAATCCAGGTATCTTTGATGGGATGTTCCCCTATTGTAATATTGAATCCGGTATCAAAAAAAGTAAAAGTATCTATGGGATGTAAACCTAAATTTCCGTAGTAGAAGTTTATATAGAAAGCGAAAATTGCTAATAATGGGTAAAAAAATGTTTTTAGGGTATTATTCTTTATTTTCATCAAATTTATTAATATCATTAATTTAAAATATTATCTAAAGGTAAAATGCTCAAAATAAAAAAAAAAATTAAGTTTACACATTCACAAAACAGAATGAAGCAAGAAGGAGATGTGAGATTATCCATAAATAGCTTTGACAAAAATAAAAATAAAAACCTTTTTGCTCTTTTAAAAGAGAGATTTGATTGGATGAATGATTTTATTCAAGAAAATGACAAAGGTATAGAAGTTGGGGCAGCCGCAGGATTTTCAAAACTTTTTATAAAAAATAATGATTTTAAAATAAGTGACTATTCAGATTATTCACATCTTGATTATAAAAATGTTGATGCTCAAAATACTGGTTTTTCTGATGCTGAATTTCACTATGTTGTGGCATCCAATATGATTCATCACCTTCCATATCCAATAAAATTTTTTAATGAAATGCATAGAATTTTAAAAAAAAATGGGAAATTAATTATTTTTGATGCTCATTGTTCTGTTTTATTACAAAGCATTCTAATTTTAATGAAGCATGAAGGTTTTGATTTTACTAAAAATGTTTGGGATGAAAAATCACCCGCTACAGATGAAAAAGACTTATGGTCAGGAAATAGTGCTATTCCATATTTATTATTTAATAATAAAAAAAATTTCGATTCTCATTTGGGAAATAAGTTTGAAATAAAATATAAAAAATTATGCGAATGTTTTCTTTTTTTAAATTCAGGAGGTGTAACCTCAAAAACTTTTTGTATTCCTTTAAATTTTTTTATTTTAAAAATTGTTAAATATGTTGATAAGTTTTTAAGTTTTCTTCTTCCCGGTATATTTGCCCTGGGATATAAAATAGTTTTAGTTAAGAAATAGATTTAATTTAAATTAGTATCAATTTTTTTAGCAGCACTAAATAAATCTTCTACTGCCTTGATAGATTGATGAAAGCTTTTTTTTTCTTCATCGCTTAATTTAAGTTCAATTATTTTTTCTACGCCAGAAGCCCCAATAATTACCGGAACTCCAGCATACAAATTTTTTACCCCGTACTCACCTTGTAAATAAACAGCACAAGGCAATTGTTTTTTTTGATCTTTTAAATAACTTTCTGCCATCTCAACCCCTGATGCTGCGGGAGCATAAAAGGCTGATCCCTTTTGTAAAAATTTTACAATTTCAGCTCCGCCTTTTCGAGTTCTGTCTACGATTTCCTCTAGCTTTTTTTTATCTATTTTTCCATCTTTTAAAAATTTTGATAAAGAAACACCATCAATTTCTGTTTGTTCCAGCATCGGCACCATGGTGTCCCCATGACCACCCAAAACTAATGAGTTTATTTTATTAACTGGAATATCTAGCTGTTTTGATAAAAAATATTTAAATCTTGAAGAATCTAATATGCCAGCCATACCAACAACCATATTGTGAGGAAGGCCTGAATATTTTTGCAATGCCATTACTATTACGTCTAAAGGATTGGTAATACATATAACAAAAGAATTTGGTGAATTATTTTTAATTCCTTCCGCGACTTCTTTTATAATCTTAAGGTTAATGCCTAGTAAATCGTCTCTTGTCATACCTGGCTTTCGCGGTACACCTGCGGTTATTATTATTACATCAGAATTTTTTATGTCTTTATAATTATTGGTGCCTATTAAATTTATTTTAGAGCCACTTACACCAGAAGATTGTGCAATATCCAAGGCCTTACCTTTTGCAATACCTTCGGCTACATCAAACAAAACAACATCTGCAAGTTCTTTCAGCGCTATTAAGTGCGCCAAAGTTCCTCCAATTTGTCCAGCACCAATTAAAGAAATTTTCTTTTTCATAATTATTTCATAGTTGGCATTATAAATTCTGGATCAGATTTTATTCCCGATGGCCATCTGGAAGTTATTGTTTTTAATTTGGTATAGAATCTAACTCCTTCAGGACCATGCATATGTTGGTCGCCAAATAGAGATCTTTTCCAACCACCAAAACTATGAAAAGCTACCGGAACAGGAATGGGAATGTTTATACCAACCATGCCAATTTTTACATTACTAGCAAACGATCTTCCTGTGTCACCATCCCGAGTAAAAATGCTAACACCATTACCAAACTCATGGTCATTAACTAGTCTTAAAGCCTCCTCATAATCTTTTGCTCTAACTACTGAAAGAACAGGGCCGAATATTTCTTCTTTATAAATTCTCATATTTTTTTTCACATGATCGAATAAGCACCCTCCCATATAAAAACCTTTTTTGTTTCCTTTTAATTTTAAATTTCTTCCATCCACAATTAGTTTTGCTCCTTCCTTAACTCCAATATCCACATATCCCTTCACTTTTTCTAAATGTTGTTTTGTTACTAATGGCCCCATTTCAGATTTTTTATCTAAACCTGGTCCAATTTTTAAAGACTCGACCTTCTTAGCTAAATTTTTTACTAAAGGATCTGCTATTTTTCCTACAGCAACTACAACCGATTGTGCCATACATCTTTCTCCTGCAGAGCCATAGGCTGCTCCCATTAGGCCGTTAACTGCTTGATCTAAATCACAATCAGGCATTACAACACAATGATTTTTCGCTCCACCTAAAGCTTGAACCCGTTTTTCATTTTTTGCACAATTTTCATAAATATATTTTGCAATAGGAGTTGATCCCACAAAGCTTACTGCTGCGATATCCTTGTTGTTTATGATAGCATCAACGGCTTCTTTGTCTCCATTAACAACATTAAATACTCCTGGTGGCAAACCTGCTTCTAGAAATAATTCTGCCAATTTCATCGAACAACTCGGATCCTTTTCGGATGGTTTCAAAACAAAAGTGTTGCCACAAGCTATGGCGATTGGAAACATCCACATAGGTACCATTGCTGGAAAGTTGAAGGGTGTAATGCCAGCACAAACACCCAGTGGTTGCCTCATCGACCAACTATCAACATTTGTACCTACGTTCTCGGTGAATTCTCCTTTTAACAACTGAGGAATACCGCAGGCAAATTCAACTACTTCTAAGCCCCGTGTCAAAGAACCTTGTGCATCTCCATAAACTTTCCCATGTTCTGAAACTATAATTTTTGTTAATTTGTCTGAATTTTTTTCTATTAATTCTTTAAATTTAAATAGCACTCTTGCTCTAAATAGAGGCGTTTTTTGAGACCAATCTATAAATGCTTTTTTTGCAACAGAAACAGCTTCGTTAACATCGTTTGTTGTTGCAAAACTGACTTCTGAGCTCTGCTCACCTGTAGACGGATCAAATACTTTTCCCGTTCTTTTTGAAGTTCCTTTAAATACTTTGCCGTCAACAAAATGTTGAATTAAGTTCATTGCAACAATGATTAATTAAGCTTTTAGCTCGTTGCAAGCATTTTTTTAATTGAACCGATAGCTTTGGCTGGATTTAAACCTTTAGGACATGAATTTGTACAGTTCATGATTGTATGGCATCTATATAATTTTAACTCATCGGCAACTTTTTTTAGTCTTTCTTTTTTATCTTCATCTCTACTATCATTTATCCATCTATAAGCTTGCAATAAAACTGCAGGTCCTAAATATTTGTCACCATTCCACCAATAGCTAGGGCATGCTGTTGAGCAACAAGCACATAAAATACATTCATAATATCCATCTAGTTTTGCTCTATCTTCTTGAGATTGTTTTATTTCTTCAGTTGTTTTTTGTCCAACATTGGTCTTTAACCATGGTTCAACTGATTCGTACTGTTTGTAAAGAGTAGTTAAATCTCCGACCAAATCTTTGACAACTTTTAGATGTGGCAAAGGATAAATATTTAGATCGCCTTTAATATCTGAATGGGACTTGGTGCAAGATAAAGTGTTTACGCCATCTACATTCATTGCGCAAGAACCACACACCCCATGAGCACAAGATCTTCTAAAAGTAAGAGAAGGGTCTATTTCGTTCTTAATTTTAAAGAGTATATCTAATACTTTAGGTCCACACTCGTTCATATTGACTTCGAATGTATCAATTCTAGGATTTTCCTTAGTTGAAGGATCCCATCTGTACACATTAACTTTTTTTAAATTATTTGATCCAGACTTATCCTTATAATATTTTCCTTTTAAAATTTTTGAATTTTGAGGCAAGCTAAATTGTACCATCAATACACTCTTTCCTTAGGTGGAAAATACTGAACATCATTTGTTAAAGTCTTAGCATGAACTGGTCTGTAAGCAACTTTAACATCATTTCCTTTTTGCCAAGCCAATGTATGTGTCATATAATTTTTATCATCTCTCTTTTTAAAATCTTCTCTAGCATGAGCACCTCGACTTTCTTTTCTATGGTAAGCCGAATCTATTGTTGTCATTGCTTGTCTTATAAGATTATCAAACTCCAATGTTTCAACAAGATCAGTATTGAATAATAATGATTTATCTGCAACCGAAATATCTTTCATTCCTTCAAATGGTTTTCTGATATCGCTCATTCCTTCTTTTAAAGTTTTTTCTGTTCTAAAAACTGAGCATTTCGACTGCATAGTTTTTTGCATTGATAATCTTAATTCAGATGTTTTTGTAGAACCATTTGAATTACGTAATTTATCAAAACGATCTAAACACTTATCAGTTTCACTTTGAGGAAGTTCCTCATGATTTGATCCTGGCTTCACAATTTCAGCAGCTCTACTTGCTGCAGATTTGCCAAATACTACTAGATCAATTAAAGAATTTGATCCTAATCTATTTGCACCATGAACAGAAACACATGCTGCTTCGCCGATAGCCATGAGACCTGGAACGGTAGTGTCTTTTCCATTCGAAGTTAATACTTCTGCTTTATAATTTGTTGGAATTCCACCCATATTATAATGAACAGTGGGAACCACTGGGATTGGATCCTTTGTAACATCAACTTCACAAAAAGTTTTTGCTGACTCGGCAATACCTGGTAATCTTTTTTCTATAATTTTGGGATCAATATGATCCAAATGTAGATTTACGTGATCTTTATTTTTTCCTATACCCCGACCCTCGTTGATTTCAATAGCAATTGATCTGCTAACAACATCCCTTGATGCTAAATCTTTAGCTTTAGGAGCATATCTTTCCATAAACCTTTCGCCTTTAGAATTTAGAAGAAAACCACCCTCTCCTCGAACTCCTTCAGATATTAAAGTACCAACTCCATAAATTCCTGTGGGATGAAACTGAACAAATTCCATGTCTTGAAGTGGTAGCCCTGCTCGCAAAACCATTCCGTTGCCATCTCCGGTACACGTATGAGCAGAAGTTGCTGTATAATAAATCTTACCATAGCCACCGGTAGCTAATATGGTTATGTGAGATCTAAACCTATGAATTGTACCATCATTTAAATTCCAGGCTATTAAACCTTTGCATTCTCCATTTTTCATCAGCAGGTCTAATGCAAAGTATTCTATAAAAAATTCAGTATTATGTTTTAAAGCCTGTCCATACAATGTGTGAAGTATTGCGTGACCAGTTCTGTCTGCCGCCGCACAAGTTCTTTGCACAGTATCATTTCCATAGTCTTTGGTCATTCCACCAAAAGCCCTTTGATAAATTTTTCCGTCTTTTGTTCTGCTAAACGGAACCCCATATCTTTCTAATTCTATTACTGCCTTCGGTGCCTCTTTGCATAAATACTCAATGGCATCTTGATCACCAAGCCAATCTGAACCTTTAACGGTATCGTACATATGCCATCTCCAGTCATCTTCTCCCATGTTTCCTAGTGCTGCAGAAATTCCACCTTGAGCAGCAGAAGTATGACTTCTAGTAGGAAATACTTTTGAGATACAAGCGGTTTTGAGACCAGCTTCAGAGAGTCCAACGGCGGCTCTCAACCCTGATCCTCCTGCCCCAAGTACAACAACGTCATATTCGTGATCTATTATTTTATAAGCACTCATTCTAACTAAATTCTAATTAAATATATAATTGTAAATAAAGGAATTGCTATACCAAAGAAAAAAGTTAGTTTATTTGCCACACCTTTTAATTTTTCCTTGCTAATATAATCCTCAAAAATCTCGCTTATTGTTAATAAAAAGAAAGTAAAAGCTGCTATTAAAAATAAAGAAAATAAAACTTTTGTATGTGTTGGCGAAAAAAACTCTATTAATTGCGAATGATTACTGTCAAAAATTGATACAAAATTTATTATAAACCAAAACATTAAAGGAATTAATATTCCGGATGCAATTTTTATTGTTAACCATTTTCTAGCAGAACCGTGCATACTAAATTATATTCCTTCCAAATAAGTAAATCAAAACTGCAAAAATCAATGAACCAAATATAGTTATAATTCCAGTTGTCTGAGAAATTTTTAGATCAAATCCGTAACCCATGTCCCAAGCCAAGTGTCTAATTTCATTTAATATATGAAAACTAAATGACCAAGATAAAAATACTATGAAAAACTTGCCAAAAAATGACTGCAAAAATATTTGAATAAATTCATAATTTGATTCACCAAGAGATATTAATACTAACCATAAACATATAAAAATAATGGCAACAGTATTTATAACACCCACAATTCTATGAGTGATTGATAATAAAGAAGATACATTCCAGCTATAAATTTGAAGATGAGGTGATAAAGGATTATTTTTATTTTCCATGATAATCCTTTATTAATCTCTCAGCAATTTGAACAGTATTTAATGCGGCTCCTTTAAGTAAATTGTCAGAGACAACCCACATGTTTAAAGCTTTGTCATTAGAATTATCTTTTCGAATTCTGGATACAAAAGTCAAATAGTTGTTTTCTGCCTCTACGGGAGTGATGTATCCACCATTTTTTCTTTCGTCTACAACTTTACAGCCCGCTGCGGAACTTAAGATTTCTTTCACCTTTTCAATATCAAAATTTTTTTCAAACTCAACATTAATTGACTCAGAATGGGATACCATCACAGGAACTCTGACGCAGGTTGCTGTCATTTTTATTTTTGGATCAAGAATTTTTTTGGTCTCATTTTCCATTTTCCATTCTTCTTTTGTGTAACCTTCATCTACAAATTCATCTATGTGAGGTATTAAATTAAAAGCAATTTGTTTTGTAAAATTTTTAGATTCAATTTTTTTTCCTGATAAATAATCTTTTGACTGGCTAATTAATTCATCCATAGGTGCTTTACCTCCACCAGAAACAGATTGATAAGTTGAAACTACAACTCTTTTAATATTAAAATGGTCATGAAGCGGTTTTAGAACAAGAACCATTTGAATCGTTGAGCAGTTAGCGTTGGCAATTATATTTTTCTTTTTATACATAGCTAATTGTTCTGGATTTACCTCAGGAACTACCAAAGGAACATCTTTGTCCATTCTAAAAAATTTCGAATTATCTATTATAATTGTTTTTTTGCTTGCTTCAGGAACCCATTTTTCAGCTATTTTACTACCAGCGGCAAAAAAAGTAATTTCCGCACTAGAAAAATCATATTTCTCTAAACTTTGAATTTTTATCTCATTGTTTTTAAATTTAATTTTTTTTCCTTCACTTTTTTCAGAAGCGACTAGAAATAGTTTTGAAATTTTAATTTTTGATTTTTCTAAAATTTCAATAGTTTTTCGTCCGACGTTGCCGGTGGCACCAATTATAGCTAAATTCATTTTGAGATTATTTTAATTTAAATTTGATATAATTGCATCACCCATATCCGAGGTTGATACCTTTTTCTTTCCTTTTGACATTATATCTGGAGTTCTTAGACCATCCTCCAAGGTTTTTTCAACAGCTTTGTTTAATAAGCCAGACTCTTTTTCTAAACCTAAAGAATATTTTAAAGCCATAGAAAAACTCAATATAGTTGCAATAGGATTAGAAATATTTTTTCCAGCAATATCTGGTGCGGAGCCATGCACAGGTTCGTACAAAGATCTTGTTCTACCATTTTTATCTTTTTCGCCTAAAGAAGCGGAGGGCAATAACCCAAGTGAACCCGTCAACATTGCTGCTTCATCAGAAAGTATATCTCCAAATAAATTATCGGAAAGTATAACGTCAAACTGTTTTGGATTTCTTAAAAGCTGCATAGCACAATTATCTGCAAACATATGATTTAGTTCTATTTTTTTATACTCTTTGTCCTTCAGTGCTTGAACTTCTTCTTTCCAAAGAATTCCTGCTTCCATCACATTAGATTTTTCACAAGATGTAACTTTGTTTTTTCTCTTAGCTGCCAATTCAAAAGCGACCTTGGCTATTCTTTTGATTTCCTTTGTTGTATAAACATGTGTGTTAATTCCTTTTCGTTCACCATTTTCAATTGGTTTTATACCTCTTGGTTCTCCAAAATAAATTCCACCTGTAAGTTCTCTGACTATTAGTATGTCCAAACCAGAAACTAGTTCTGGCTTTAAAGAAGATGAGTCTACAAGTTCTTTAAAACAAATAGCTGGTCTAAGATTAGCAAATAATTTTAGTTCTTTTCTTAACTTCATTAAACCTCTCTCTGGTTTTTTTGAAAATTCCAAATTGTCATATTTTGGCCCTCCACAAGCACCAAATATTATTGCATCACTATCTTGTGCTTTATAAAAAACCTCATCAGTGATAGGCTTTCCATGCTTGTCAATTGAAGCACCACCAATCAGATCTTGGTCAATTTTAAAATCCATGGATTTTTTTTTATTGAACCAATCAATAACTTTTTTGGTTTCACCTACTACTTCTGGTCCTATCCCATCACCCGGTAATAATAAAATTTTTCTTTTATTTGTAGCCATTATTTAAATCCAAGGTTTGTCTTTGTTCATTTTTGTTTCAAAATTTTCTATATTTTTTATTCTTTCAAGGGATAGTGCAATATCATCTAGCCCCTCAAGTAGACATTTCTTTTTGAAAGAATCCAATTTAAATTTATATGACTTATTTCCATAAATAATTTCTTGTTCTTGAAGTTTAATTTCAATATTTTCTTTCCTAGTAGAATATTCGGCTAATTCCTTTATAATATTTTCGTCAGCAATAATTGGAAGAATACCATTTTTAAAACAATTATTGTAAAAAATATCAGCAAAACTTTCACTCACTATCACTTTAATTCCGAAATCAAGTAAAGCCCATGGAGCGTGTTCCCTTGAAGAACCGCACCCAAAATTTTTTCCCGTTATTAATATTTTAGAATTCTTATATGGATCATTATCTAAAATAAACCCTTTGATAGGATTGCCTTTTTCATCATACCTCATTTCATAAAACAAACTTTGTCCTAGACCAGATCTTTTAATAGTCTTTAAAAATTGTTTAGGAATAATTTTATCTGTATCTACATTCATTAAAGAAAAGTATGCCGGTATACTTTTTATATTTATAAATTTTTCCATATTAATTATTAAACTTTCTTACATCAGATAAATGACCTTCTATTGCGGCTGCAGCTGCCATAGCTGGACTTACAAGGTGTGTTCTTCCTCCTCGTCCCTGTCTGCCTTCAAAATTTCTGTTTGAAGTTGATGCACATCTTTCCTTGGGTTTTAATTGATCTTCGTTCATACCAAGACACATTGAACAACCTGGTTCTCTCCATTCAAAACCTGAATTTTTAAAAATCTTGTCCAAACCTTCTTGTTCAGCTTGATTTTTTACCAATCCAGATCCAGGAACAACCATTGCATTTACATGTTTTGCAATTTTTTTATTTTTAAGAAGTTTTGCTGCTTCTCTCAGGTCTTGTATTCTTCCATTAGTACAACTACCAATAAAAACTTTATCAATTTTTATATCTGTTATTTTTGTATTAGCTTTTAAGCCCATGTATTCTAAAGATCTTTGCATAGATGCTTGTCTGTCCTTATCTTTTTCTTTATTTGGATCCGGAACTGAGCCATTTACTGGAGCTACATCCTGTGGTGATGTGCCCCAAGTCACTTGTGGAATAACTTCGTTCCCATTAATTGTAACTTCTTTATCAAATTTACAATTATCATCAGATTTTAATTTTCCCCAATAATCTAGAGCTTTGTTCCATTTGTCTTTTTTTGGAGACATTGGTTTATTTTCCAAATATTTAAAAGTTTTTTCATCTGGTTGGATCAAGCCAGCCCTTGCACCACCTTCTATGGTCATGTTGCAGACTGTCATTCTTTCTTCCATACTTAAATTTTTAATAACATCCCCTGAAAATTCTATAACAAAACCTGTTCCTCCAGCGGTGCCAATGGTACCAATAATTTTTAATATTACATCTTTTGCTGTAACTCCAATAGGAAGTTTGCCGTTAACCTTTAAAAGAAAATTTTTAGATTTTTTTTGAATAAGAGTTTGGGTGGCCAAAACATGTTCTACTTCAGAGGTACCAATGCCAAAAGCAAGTGCACCAAAAGCTCCATGAGTAGCAGTATGGCTGTCACCACAAACTATAAGGGTTCCAGGTTGAGTAAACCCTTGTTCGGGCCCTATAATGTGAACTATACCCTGTCTTTTATCATTCATATCAAATAGCGGAACTCCAAATTCCTTACAATTCTTTCTTAAAGTATCAACTTGTATCTTAGACTCTTGATCTTCAATTCCCTTAGATCGATCAGTCGTTGGCACATTGTGGTCGGCAACCGCTAAAGTTAAATTTGGTTTTCTAACTTTTCTTTTATTCATTCTTAAGCCTTCAAAAGCCTGGGGGCTAGTAACTTCATGAACTAAGTGTCTATCAACATAAAGCAAAGAGGTCCCGTCTTCTTGTTGATGCACAAGGTGTTCTTCCCAAATTTTATCGTATAAGGTTTTTGACATTAAAAAATTACTTTAAGTTATCTGATTTTTTAACTTCTTTTTTTTCCGTAATTTTTTTAGCTGGAGCAGCCTTTATTTCTTCTTTTTTTTCAGAAACTGTTTCCTGTATAATTTCTGGTGGTGTAGAATTTTTTACTTCCACATCTATTCCAATATTCTTTTTTATTTTTTCAGCAATTCTAGCTGATTTTCCTTTTCTATCCCTTAAATAATATAGTTTGGCTCTTTTTACCTTTCCCGATCGAACAACTTTTATAGAACCAACCACAGGACTATAAAGAGCAAAAGTTCTCTCAACACCTTCTCCGAAGGAAATCTTTCTCACGGTAAACGAAGAATTAATATCTCTATTTTTTTTAGCAATACAAATGCCTTCAAAATTTTGAATTCTTTCCCTTTTTCCTTCAACAATTCTAACTCCTACACGAATGGTATCTCCTGGAAAAAATTTAGGAATCTTCTTTTTCGAAGTAATTCTCTGAACATGTGCTCTGTTGATTTCTTCTATATTTTTCATTTTTTATCTTTATCTAAATATTTTTTCCACAAATCAGGTCTTCGGCGTCGTGTTATATCCTTTGATTGGGATAAACGCCAGTCCTTAATTTTGGCATGATCACCAGATAATAAGACTTCTGGAACACTTTTTTTTTCCCATATTTGAGGTTTTGTGTATTGTGGATATTCCAATAATCCACCCTCAAAACTTTCGTCATTTTTTGACATATCGTTTCCTAGAACACCGGGCAACAATCTTAGAACTGCATCAATTACTACAAATGAAGCTGATTCACCTCCGGATAAAATATAATCTCCAATGCTAATTTCCTCTATATTTCTTGTATCTAAAATACGCTCATCAATCCCTTCGAAATGCCCACATATTAAATTAATATTTGCTTCTTTGGATAGCTCTTTTGCAATTTTTTGATCAAATTTTTTTCCTTTTGGAGAAAGATAAAAAATTCTTTCGCCTTTTTTTATATTACTGTCTAGAGATTTTCCCAAAACATCTGGCTTTAGAAGCATTCCGCTTCCGCCGCCAAACGGGGTATCATCTACTGTTTTATGCTTATCTCCTGCAGAGTCTCGAATATTTATAATTTCTAAATTCCATACTTTTTTTTCCAGTGCTTTCCCGTATAGCCCTTTGTTTAAAGGGCCAGGAAAAATTTCTGGATACAATGTAAATACTCGAGCTGTCCACATTATTTTTTTGGTATTTTTGTTGCGCCTGTCTCTTGACGAATTACTTTTCCGTCTTTGAACTTAAAATAACTCATAACAGCTTCTGTATTACCGTCTTTAAATGTTACGATGGCATGTTTAAATCCAACTTCGCTATTTTCAAAAAGAACTCTGACATTCTTCTCGCTCACGTCTCCAGATTTAAGCCAATTAATGACGTCTTGCTTACTAAGTGTTTTGCCTGAAGCATGCATTAAAAATTTAAAGTCATCATGTATGACTTCTTTAGCAAGATTTCCGTTGCGATCAGCTATAGCTCTGGTC
>CACHEU010000002.1 GCA_902578935.1 uncultured Pelagibacteraceae bacterium | reverse complement strand
TTCTTGAATTCTTTTCTCAGAATATATCTTAGATATTAAAGAGTCATTTTTCAATATAGCGTCATATAAACCTAGTCTCATTGTTCCACCTAAATTCTTTTCACTTCCTTTTATTCTTTTTTTTCCTTTTTGCCACTCTTCTAACAGTCCAACAACCGGAGTGCAATTGTTACCAAATTCACTAGTAGAAGCATTTTTAATATTTAATAAATTTCTTGCCGCTTCGATAATAGCCATTTGCATACCAAAACAAATTCCAAAGAAAGGTATATGGTTCAATCTTGCGTATTTTATGGCAGCAATTTTGCCTTCACTTCCTCTTTTGCCAAAACCTCCCGGAATAAGAACTCCGGTTACATCTTTTAGTAATGGTTTAATATTTTCAGACTTTAAATTTTCTGAATCTATTCTTTTTAATTTAACTTTTAGATTATTTGATATACCTCCATGAATTAATGCTTCATCAAGTGATTTGTAAGCATCTTTGAGATTAACATACTTTCCTATAATACCTATATTCACATCTCTTTTCGGATTAAGAACTTTGGTTGTAATATTTTTCCATTTACTGAGATTAGGTGATTTCTTGCTCCTAATATTAAAGTATGACAAAACTCGATCATCAAGTTTTTCTTTATGAAAACTGATTGGTGCTTCGTATATCGTTCTTACATCAACGGTTTCAATAACATTATCTATAGGAACATTACAAAATAAAGATATTTTTTTTCTTTCTGCCTTTGGAATTTCTCTTTCTGATCTACAAATTATTATATCTGGTTGAATACCTAAGCTTCTTAATTCTTTAACAGAATGTTGAGTTGGTTTGGTTTTAAGCTCTCCAGATGCTTTTAGATAAGGCACTAAAGTCAAATGAATAAATAAGCTATTTTTTTTTCCTATATCATTAGAAAATTGTCTAATAGCTTCAAGAAAAGGTAAACTTTCTATGTCCCCTACTGTTCCTCCAATTTCACAAATAATAAAATCTTCCTTTTTCACATTGTGAGATATAAATTTCTTTATACGATCAGTAACATGAGGAACCACTTGAACTGTTCCTCCTAAATAATCTCCTCTTCTTTCTTTTTTAATTATATCGCTATAAATACCGCCGGTTGTTATGTTGTCTGATTGGGTTGCTGAAATTCCAGTAAATCTTTCGTAGTGACCTATATCTAAATCAGTTTCCGCACCATCGTCTGTTACAAAAACTTCTCCATGTTGAAATGGATTCATAGTTCCTGGATCTACATTTAAGTAGGGATCTAATTTTCTTACTCTTACTTTAAAACCTCTTAATTGAAGTAACGACGCTAGAGAAGCGGAAGAAAGACCTTTGCCTAGTGAGGATACCACGCCGCCAGTAACGAAAACATATCGCGCCATGGAAGGACAATATATCTAATTTTTATGAAAAAATAAAGTTTATTTTTCAGACTCTGGGATTTTAGGTGTTGTTGAATCTTCTTCTTCTTCAATTTTCTCTAAAACTGACTGGGTTTCCTGTAAATCGCCTCTTGATAAGATAACAAGCGAGATACTAGAAATAATGAATAAAGTAGCAATAACTGCCGTGGATTTTGTTAAAAAATTCCCAACTGTTCTCGTAGATGCAAAATTATCCTGGGACAGTCCTAATCCCAAAGCACCTCCCTCAGATCTTTGTAATAAAACAAGCAAAATTAGTATTATCGCCAAAGCTACATTTACAGCTATCAGGATTGTTTCCATAAGAGTTATTTATAGAAATTTTTTATTATATCAACGAAATTCTTTGAAGATTTTGAGGCTCCCCCAATTAAAAAACCATCTAATTCTTTGATAGACTTGAAAGCATGAACACTATTCTTGTCAACGGACCCTCCGTAAAGCAGTTTTGGATTATAATTTAATCTAAACTTTTCTCTAAGAAATTTTTTTAATTCAATAGCATTTTTCTTTAATTCATGGGGAGATGGAAGTTTGCCACTACCAATAGACCAAACTGGCTCGTACGCAATAATGATATTTTTAAAGTTATATTTATTTTTTATGACTTTAGATACTTGTTTTTTTAAAACTTTTATAGTTTTTTTGTTTTTTTTTTCTTGCTTATTTTCTCCTATGCAAAAAATAACAGTAAAATTATTTTTTAAAGCAAGGGCAACTTTTTCTTTGATAATTTTATTATTTTCGCCTGAAGCTCTGTTTTCTGAATGCCCAATAATAATATAATTAATTCCTAGTTTTTTGATCATAAATGGACTTACGTTTCCTGTGTATGCTCCAAAATTATCTTTGTGGTAACAATTTTGTGCAGAGATATTAATTTTCTTATTTTTAAATCTTTTAGAAAAATCTTGTAACAAAGTTAATGGCGGAGCTATTATTATTTTATATTTCTTATTATTTTTTTTATCTTTGATAAAATATCCATTAATTTTATCTAAAATTTTATACGAGCTTGGAATTCCAAACATTTTCCAATTACCAACAAAATATCTAATACCATTAGCCATAATTTAAGACTTTATTTATAGATTTTTTAATACAATTAATCTAAATTTCTTAAATTAAAATTATGCTTGGTTCAATAAGAAAGTTCTCTAAATCATTTGTTGCTAAGATTTTCGTAGCAATAATAGCATTGCCTTTTCTTCTGTGGGGCATGGGAGATGTTTTTAGATCTGGTAAGCAAAATGTTTTGGTTGAAATAAATGATGAAAAAATAAGCTCTAAAGAATTTATCACATATATTCAAAAAATAAAACTTAGTAAAAAAGAAATTGAAAACATTGGAAAGTCAAAAATATTTGATGATATTCTAACTAATTATGTAAGTGAAAAAATTATTAGTATTGAGGGCAGAGAAAAAGGAATTCAATTAAGCGATTCTGGATTAAAAAAAATATTGGTAAGAGACAAAAGTTTTCAAAAAGACAAAAAGTTTTCAAGAGTTAAGTATGAAAAATTTTTGTTAGAAAATGGATATTCTGCACCAACATATGAAAGACATATAAAAAGCATTGAACTGAAAGGTCAGCTTCTTAATTATTATAGCGGCGGTATTAAATTACCTGAATTTATTGTTGATGAACTTTACAAAAAAGAAAATCAAATTAAGGAAGTTGAGTTTTTAAATTTAAGCAAAATTTATTCTAAAAAAATAATTGAAGAAAAAGATATACAAAAATTTTATGAGGAGAACAAAAATTTATTCAAAGAAAAATTTATTTCGTTTAGATACTTGGAATTTAAACCTGAAATTTTAACGAAAAGAAAAAACTTTGATGAAGAATATTATGAAAAATTAGATCAGTTAGAAAATGACGTGCTTGATGGTAAAACATTTAAAACAATTTCTTCTGGAAATGAGAAAGATATAAAAAAGTTTAAACTAGTAAACTCTAGAAAAACTAAAGAAGACGGAACAGTTATAAAAGATATTAACAAAACTCTGTTTGAAAAAATTTTTTTAATTAAAGAAATTAATTCTCCTCAATTTATAAACTTTGATAACAAATATTACGTTGTTGAAATTACTGAAGAAAAAAATATTACTTTAAACCTCAAAGACAAAGATTTAAAAAGAACAATAGAATCCCAATTAAAAATTGGATTTAAAGTAAAAGAAAATAAAAAATTCATAGATAAAATTAATAATAAAGAATTTGATAAGAAAAAAATGTTGGATCTGTCTCAAAAAAACAATGTGCCAGTTAATAAAATAAAAATTAATGGAATAAATGATGATAAAAAATTTCCGCCAAAATTGTTAGCTGAAATATATAACCATAACTCTGGAGAAATATTTCTTTTGTCGGATAACATTGTGGAGGACAACTTTTTAGTAAGAATCGAAAAAGATACAAACCCTAAAATAAATAAAAAATCAAAAAAATACAAAGAGTATTTAAAAAAAGCCAATGCTGAATATATCTCAAAAGTTTACAAATCTTATGATAAATATATAAATAAAAATTATAAAATTGAAATAAATCAAAAAGTTCTTGAAAGGTTAAAAAATTCGTTTTGATGAAATTAAGTACAAGTTTAGTAAGCTTCAAAAAACTGCATAAAAATAAAAAATATAATCAAGCAATTTATTATTCTCAAAATTGTAGAAATTATAGTTTTATTGAAAATTTATATAAATTTATTTTAGTAAAAAAAAATAGTTTTATATTTGAGTCTGTAGAAAAAGGAACTATTAGGGGGCGGTACACAATTATAGGCTTTAATCCTGATAAAGCTTACAATATAAAAAAAAATAAAATTATTGTAGATAATTTTAAGAAAAAGAAGGTAATTAGAAAAAATATTCTCAAATATTTAAATGAATTGCTAAAAAATTTTAAAGTAAAATCTTATGGCAATATGCCGAAAATGGCTTCGATGCTTGTCGGGTACTTTTCATATGACATAATACGTTTAACTGAAAAAATTCCAGATAAATGTAAAAACGATATAAACATTCCCGATATAAGATTAATGCGGCCTAAAAATTTAATTATTTATGACAATGTAAAAAAAAAAATTTTCTTCATTCAAAATATCTTTAAAGAAGAAAATATTGTTGATTATAAACTTAAATACCAATCAATTAAAAATACGTTTGCGGAATTACAACATTTTGGAAATATAAAGCTTCCAGAAAATTTTCATAAAAGTAATAAAAAAATTAAAGTTAAATCAAACATATCAAAATCCAAGTTTAAAAAAATTGTACTTAAAGCAAAAGACTACATTAGAAAGGGAGATATTTTTCAGGTGGTTTTAAGTCAAAGATTTGAATCGCCAATTAATAAGCCTCCTCTTGAAATTTATAATACTTTAAGAATCTTAAACCCTTCTCCATTTATGTTTTATTTTAACTATGATGACTTTCAAATTTTAGGTAGTAGCCCTGAAATTTTAGTTAGATTATTTAATAATGAAGTCACTATTAGACCTATAGCAGGCACAAGACCAAGGGGTAAAAATAAAAAACAAGATAAAAAATTAACTACTGAATTATTACAAGATCCAAAAGAGCTCGCTGAACACTTGATGCTTTTAGATCTTGGAAGAAATGATGTTGGTAAAGTATCAAAAATTAATAGTGTTAAAGTTACTGAAAAATTTAAGGTAGAAAAATATTCTCATGTAATGCATATTGTTTCTAACGTCACAGGAAAGCTAAGAAAAGACTTCTCTCTTATTGAAACATTTTTATCAGGATTTCCGGCAGGAACAGTTAGTGGAGCTCCTAAAATAAGGGCTATGGAGATTATTGATGAATTGGAAAGCTCAAAAAGAAAACTTTATGCGGGAGGGATAGGTTATTTTACAGCAAATCAAGATTTTGATACCTGTATAGCTTTAAGAACGGCTCTGATTAAAAATAAAAAAATTTATGTTCAGGCTGGTGCTGGAATAGTAGCTGATAGCAATCCTAAAAATGAATACAACGAAACAGTAAATAAAGCAAAAGCACTCCTTAAAGCGATAAATTAAATGAAAATTTTACTAATAGATAATTACGATAGTTTTACCTACAATCTTTATCATTATCTTCTGTCTCTAAAATGTAAAGTTGAAGTGGTAAGAAATGACAAAATTAATTCAAAAGAAGTTTTTAAAAGAAAGTATAAAAAAATTGTTATTTCTCCTGGGCCAGGTACCCCAAGTAAAGCTGGAAACTGTTTGAAAATTGTAAAAAATTTTTCAAAAAAAATTCCAATTCTTGGTGTTTGTTTAGGTCATCAAGTTATTGCGCAAGCTTTTGGTGCTAAAATAATAAATGCCAAAAAGCTTATGCATGGAAAAACCAGCAAAATTTCCCATAGTAAAATTGGAATCTTTAAAGGAGTAAAAAACAATCTTGTGGGAACTAGATATCACAGTCTAATAATCGATAAAAAAACACTAAATAAAGATTTCATAATTACGGCTAAAACAAAAGATAATATAATAATGGGAATTATGCACAAAAAATATAACTTACACGGAGTACAATTTCATCCCGAAAGTATAAACACAAAAGAAGGTATGAAATTAATCAAGAACTTTTTAAATTATAAATAAAATGGATGAAATTATTAAAAAACTAAAAAACAGACAAAACTTAAGTTTTGAAGAGAGTAAATCTGCTTTTGAAAGTATGATGTCCGGCAAAATTAAGGAAGAACAAATTTTTGATTTTTTAACCTCTTCTTCTGCTAAGGGAGAGACATCGGATGAAATAGCAGGTGGAGTTTATATTTTACGGGATAAAGCTACCAAGGTAAATGTATCAGATGATACCGTAGATACATGTGGTACAGGAGGGGATGGCAAAAATACTTTAAACATTTCTACAGCTGCAGCACTATTGCTATCTAGCTTTGGGGTAAAAGTAGCTAAACACGGCAACAAATCCGTTTCCTCAAAATGTGGTTCTGCTGATGTTTTGGAAAAATTAAATATAAATATTAATCTTGGACCCAAAGAGGTAGAGACAAGCATAAATAATAATAGCTTTGGATTTATGTTTGCTCCAGGTTATCACTCAGCCATGAAATATGTTGGGCCAGTTAGAAAAAAAATTGGGAAAAGAACAATATTTAATTTGATTGGACCTTTAAGTAGTCCGGCAAAAATAAAAAGGCAAGTTGTTGGGGTTTTCGATAAAAAATTGCTTAAAATTTTTGCTGAAGCGCTTAAAAATTTAAATTTAAAAAAAGCATTGATCGTAAATAGTCAAGACGGACTTGATGAAATTTCTCCATACGCAAACACAGATATCGTTGAACTTAGTGATGGAAAAATTAAAGAATCTATTTTGAGTCCAAAAGATTTGGGTATTAAAGCGGTTAGTTTTGATAATATTATTGGAAAAGATCCTGAATATAATGCGAAAAAAATGAAAGAAATATTTCAAGGTAAAGATAATGATTTTTCTGTTGCTGTTTGTTTAAATGCTGCTGCCGGTTTACTTGTAGCAGAAAAATCAAACTCCTTTAAAGAAGGATATGAAAAATTGAGAAAACATATACTTTCAGGAAAAGTTATTAATCACATTTCAAAATTAATGAAATGAGCAATATTTTAGAAAAAATAATTTCTGATAAGAGACATGGTATAGAAAAGTATAAAAAATCTTATAAAGTTGAAGATCTTAAAAACAAAATATCTTCATATAAAAATTACTTAAACTTCAAGGATAAATTAAAGAAGAATCAAATATCTGTCATTGCAGAGATAAAAAAGGCAAGTCCCTCTGCCGGAATTATTATGGAAAATTATGATCCTAAAGTAATTGCAAAACAATACCTAAATTCTGGCGCGTCTTGTCTTTCCATCTTAACAGAAGAGAATTATTTTAAAGGGAAGCTAGAACACATCAATGAAGTTAAAAAAGAAGTTAAATTACCTGTTTTATGTAAAGACTTTTTCATAGATCCTTATCAAGTTTATCTTGCTAAAAGTTTTGGTGCAGATGCTATTTTAATTATTCTAGCGGCTATTGATGAAAAAACCGCGAAAGAAATATATCGTGTCGCTGAGGAATTAAGTATAAACACAATAGTAGAAGTGCACACAGATGAAGAAGCAAAAAATGCACTTAATTTTAAAAACGCCATAATTGGAATTAACAATAGAAACCTTAAAACTTTAAAAACAGATATCAAAACAACTTATGATTTACACAAAATTTTGATTAATCATACTGGTCCGCTTATTTGTGAAAGCGGGATAAAATCAGAAAAAGAAGTGGAAGAGATAACAAAGAAAACAAAAATAAATAACTTTCTCATTGGTGAATCACTCCTTAAAGATCTAGAGAAAAACTCATCCCTATTAAAAAAAATCATTCAAATAAACACGTAATTTAAGGCTAATTTGGCGTTGATATTGAAGTAGAACTTTTATAGAACATAGATGTACAGGATTTGTTCTATGCTTACAAAAAAACAAAAAAATTTACTAATTTTTATTAATAAAAAAATTAGATCGACCGGTGTATCTCCTTCTTACGAAGAAATGAAAAACTCACTCAACCTTAAGTCGAAATCCGGAATTCACCGATTAATATCAGCCTTAGAGGAAAGAGGTTTTATAAAAAGATTAGCTCACAAAGCAAGAGCTCTTGAAGTAATTAAACTTCCTGAAAATGCAAGCGCGCACGATTTGTTTAATAGTTTCACTCCAAGTGTAATTAAGGGTGGATTGGATAAAAATACTGGTAAGTCTAGCAAAGTTTCTGTTCTTGGATCAATAGCTGCAGGTACACCTATAGAAGCAATACAACAAGAAGTTGATAAAGTTAATTTGCCTGCAGACTTTAACAAAAATGGTGACCATTTTGGATTAAAAGTCAAAGGCGACTCTATGATTGAAGCGGGCATTAATGACGGTGATACAGTTATCATTAAAAAAAGTTCCAACGCAGACAATGGTCAAATAGCAGTAGTTCTGATTGACAACGAAGAGGCAACTTTAAAAAAAATTAGAAAAAAAGGAAATACCATTGCTTTAGAGAGTGCCAACAAGAAATACGGTACTAAAATATACGCAGCAAAAAGAATTAAGATTCAAGGAAAATTAGTTTCTTTATATAGAAACTTCAATTAAAATAGTTTAAATTTCAATTCATGGCTTTTATTTGCAGGTTTGCGCCCTCACCTACAGGACCTTTGCATATTGGTGGTGTTAGAACGGCGCTATTTAATTGGTTGTTGGCTAAAAAAAATAAAGGTAAATTTTATCTGAGAATTGAAGATACTGACAAAGAAAGATCAAAAGAAGAGTTTAAAAAACAAATTGTAGACTCTCTTGCTTGGATTGGAATTAAACATGATGATAAAGAATATATTCAATCTAAAAATATCAATAAACATAAAGAAATTGCTGAAGAACTTTTTAAAAAAGGTTTTGCCTACAAGTGTTATTGTTCGGAAGAAGAAATCAAAGAGCAAAAAGAAAAATGTAAAAAACAAGGGATACCTTACGTTTATAATAGAAAATGGAGAGATCCTAAAAATTTAAAGGTTCCAAATAATGTTAAGCCAGTAATTAGATTTAAAAGCAAAATTTCTGGAAACTCGCTTATCAATGATCTCGTTCAAGGTGAAGTTAATATTGCAAACTCAATTATCGAAGACTTTATCATTTTAAGACAAGATGGCTCACCAACTTATCAATTGTCTGCTGTAGCTGATGACCATCTAATGAAAATCACCCATGTCATAAGAGGTGATGACCATAAAATAAATACTTTTAAACAAAAACAAATCTACGAAGCAATGAAATGGAAAGTGCCTGCATTTGCTCACATACCCCTTATTCATAGTGAAAAAGGATCTAAGCTTTCTAAAAGAGATAATGCTTCAACTGTAGATGATTATATAAAAATTGGAATTTTATCGGATGCATTAAGAAATTATCTTTTGCGCTTAGGATGGGCACACAAAGATAAGGAAATTTTTACCTTGGATGAAAGTATCAGTCTTTTTGATTTAAAAGGAGTTGGGAAATCTCCATCAAAATTAGATATGTCTAGAATACTTTCTTTGAATGAACACTATATAAAACATATAGATGAGAAAGAATTGTTTAAATTTTTAAAAATTTACTCTGGAAAATTTAAGAAAAACATTGATTCTTCTAAAGAAAATTCTCTTATAAAATCTATGAGTTTTTTAAAAAATAAAGCAAAAACACTTGAAGATATTTATATAAATTCCCAGTATATTCTGAAGGATAACATACAAATTTCTGTTGAGGATTCTAAGCTGCTAAATCCTTCTTCTAAAAACATTGTAAAAGATTTTCTTGGTGTTTTTGAAAAAATGTCAAAAATAACTAAAGAAAATCTTGAAAAAACATTGAACGAATTGATTAAAAAACACAAAACAAATTTTAAAGGCGTCGGTCAACCATTGAGAATTGCTTTAGTTGGATCCAGATTTGGTCCGGGTATCTACGATATTATTCTTTCTCTTGATAAAGATGTGGTTATCAAAAGACTATCTAAAATAAACTAATAATTTCAATTATAAAAATTTTTTTCCAATAACTTTCTGGAATAAGGAAATGGTATGTTGTTAGGAATAAAAAATTTATTTTCCATTAAAGTTCTTGAAAAATTTAATCCATTACATAGATCTTGAATATCAGGGTTATTAAAATTTTTAAAAATCAAAAAGCTTGGTATTTTATAATTCACATTATCTACTTTAATATTAACTATTTTGCTGTTCTTCATATTTGAAAAATTTTTAGAATCAATAGTAAAACCAAATCCTAAATTGTTAATCAAATCGATCTCCCAATCAAGATATAGGGTAAGCCAATTTTTATCATTAAAATTTTTTAAAAGTTCACACAAAGATTGGTAAATTTTTTTGTATGCTTGATTTTCAGGTAAAAGCACTTTTAATATTGATGATAAGGAGTTTAAACAAAGAATCTTAACTCTATTATCAAAATATTCTGGGGAGATAGCATCTATTAGTTCAGTTTTAAAATAACCTATTTTATTATCTCCTTTAGAGTTATAAACAACAAATATCTTATTAACTAATTGGAGATAATTTTTTATTTTTCTGGAGTTTCCTCCATAAACAATACCGTTTACTCTGCCAAATTTACTTGTAAAAACTTCTAAAATAATTGCATTTTCTCTAAATTTTCTTTTAGAAATTATAAATCCTTCGTCTTCCCAGTTCATATTTAATTAAGATTCAAACTTTTTATTAATTTTGATGCAGCATGTTTTTGAGCTAATTTTTTAGATTTTCCATAACCAAAATATTTTTTTGAATTAGATATTTGAACCTGAACTTTAAAAAACGGGTTATGATTTGGTCCGGTTTGTTTAAACATTTTGTAAATAGGTAATTTTTTGTATTTTTTTAAAGAATGCTCTTGAAGTTTAGTCTTAGGATCAATTTCAGTTATATTTGACTTTTTAATAAAATTTTTCCAATTTTTAAGAATAAATTTTTCTGATACAGCAAGTCCTTGATCTAGATATATTGCCCCAATTAAAGCTTCGCAGCAATCACTTAAAATTTTTTCATCTGAAGATTTAATGTTTTTGAAGGAATTCCCGGTTTTAATAAATTTTTTTAAATTAATTTGATTTGCAATTTCCTTACAAGTTTTTTTATTTACAAGATTTGCAAATTTTTTATCTATAATCCCCTCACTTTCTTGAGGGTATAAGAGGAGTAATTTTTGGGAAATTACTAGGCCTATAACTCTATCACCTAAAAATTCCAACTTTTCATTATTATAGTTTTTATCAAAGCTTTTATGTATCAAGCTCTGCTTTAAAAGTTCCTTGTTTTGAAAATCAACTTTTATAATATTTTCTAATTTTTTTATATTACTTTTCATTTCAGTTTTTTAAAAAATCTATCAAATCTAAAAGATTCCCTCCAATTCCAAAACTTTAAAACACTTCCTTTTTTTGTGTCATTGGAAAAAAATATCATTTGAGCTTTTCCTACTAAATTATTTTCATGAACATAGCCTACGCTGGATAAAAATCTGCTGTCTCTTGAACAATCTCTATTGTCTCCTAGGAAAAAATAATGTTTTTCAGGAACAATATAGGAATCAGAATTAATCATAGTTCCATTTTTATTATACACTGTTATATGGGTTTTGTTGTTCGGCAATTTTTCTTTATAAGCAACAACTTCACTAACGCTATCTCCACATCTAATATTAAATTTATTAACTGCATTTTCTTTAGATATTTTTGCCTTATTAATGAATAAGTCACCTTCTATGATACGTATCTCATCTCCAGGGAAACCTATTAGTCTCTTTATATAATCCGTTCTATTATCAGATGGTGTTTTAAACACCACAAGATCTCCGTATTCTGGTTTTGAATCAAATATTCTTTTATTCAAAATTGGTGGACTGAAAGGAAAGGAATGTTTGCTGTATCCATATGTGTATTTAGAAACAAAAATCCTATCACCGACAAGCAATGTAGGTTCCATAGAGGAAGATGGAATATAAAAAGGTTGAAACAATAAAGATCTAATTAAAATCGCAATAATTAAAGCAATTATTAATGTTTTAATATTATCAAGAATTTTAGACATCATTGTTTATTTGTGTGTAAATATAATTACTGATGCTACTGCCCAGGGCTTATCATCAGATAATGATAAATGTATTTTAAATTTTTTATTTTTGAAAATTTTTTTTAAATTTTTTAGAGAAAGTCCTTTAATCACAAGTTTCGGAGCACCTAACGAATTATTTTTAACTTCAATCTCATTGAATTTGAGTTTATTGCCAGCAGAAACTGCTTTGAAAAATGCTTCTTTAGCAGCAAATCTCTTTGCAAAACATTCTGCTTCATTTTTTCTTCTTTCACATGTTCTGATTTCAAAATTTGTATAAACTCTTTTTTTAAATGCTTGATTATTTTTTTTTATTGCGCTTTTAATTCTGTTAACATTAACTATATCTGTTCCTATTCCATAGATATTCATTTTTTTAATATTTTTTTAAATTTTTTAATACAATTTCTTATACCTATAAAAATTGATTCTCCAATTAAAAAATGTCCTATATTAAATTCTTTTATTCCTTTAATTTTTGAGAGTAGCGCGGCAGAGGAAAAAGTGATTCCGTGTCCAGCATGGACTTCTAAACCAATATTGTTCGCAAAATTAACTGATTTCTGAATTTTTTTAAATTCATCTTTTGTCTTTTGTTTTTTATTATATAAATTGCAAATTTTTCCAGTATGAATTTCTATACAATCGGCTTGGATCTTTTTGGCAATTTTAATATCTTCAATATCTGGCTCAATAAATAAACTTGTTCTTATATTTTTTTTTTTTAATTCTCTTATAATTTTTCTAATTAAAGAAGAATTTTTTCTTAAATTCAAGCCTCCTTCTGTTGTTATTTCTTTTCTTTTTTCCGGAACAATACAAACATACTTTGGTTTATATTTTAAAGAAATTTTAAGCATTGCCTTTGTTGGGGCCATTTCTAAATTTAAAGGAATTTTTAATTTTTTTTTTATTTCTATTAAATCTTTGTCTCTAATGTGTCTCCTATCTTCTCTTAAATGAATTGTAATTGAATCAGCTCCAAATTTCTGGGCTAGCAATGCAGCTTTTAAAGGGCTTGGATAATTTTCTCCTCTAGCATTCCTAATGGTGGCTACATGATCTATGTTTACACCTAATCTGGGTAAGCTCATTATAAATTTCTACTTCCTGGTTTAATGGCTTTTATACTTTCAAGATGTTTTGGTAAATCTTCTTTCTTATAGGTTGGAATTTGTATTTGAATTTGAGATACAATTGTTTTGTCAATTTTACTTTTCCCGTTAGATCTATCTATTATACAGGCATAACCAACGATCTCTGCATTTGCTTTTTTTGCTAAAGCTGAACATTCTAAACTAGATTTTCCTGTGGTTATTACATCCTCAACTACTAGAATTTTTTTTCCTTTGTTTATTTCAAAACCCCTTCTTAAGTTAAAATTTCCATTAACTCTTTCTGCAAAGATAGTTTCTATATTTAAAATTCTTCCAATTTCATAACCAATTACAATTCCGCCAATAGCCGGTGACAATATTAAGTCTATATTTTTATATTTTTCCTTGATTTTTTCAGCGAGTGACAAGCATAGCTCTTTTGCTTTTTTAGGTTTACTTAAAAGTTTTGCGCACTGAACATATTTATCACTATGAAGTCCTGAGGATAAAATAAAATGCCCCTCTAATAGAGCATCAGTTTCTTTTAAAATTTTTAAGGACTCTTTGTATGAAAGCATACTTTTTCTTTTTGTGACGAATTACTTTAAATTTTAAATCTTCTTGTTTAAGTTGACTTATCAAGTTTGTGAAGTTTTTTAAATCTTTAATTTGTAAATCAAACAAAAATTGTAAGTAATCTTTGCTTCTCTTGGTCAATTCTATGTTGATTATATTAGCGTCGTTAAGCCCAATCAATGTACTTACCTTGCCCAAAATTCCTGGTTTATGTGGAAGGTCAATGGATAGTGTTGAGGTATACTCTTTTAATTGAGATTCGTTTTCTAGTAATTTGCCTTGCCAATGTTTTCTAATTGATGCTCTAGCCTTACCTGTTTTGCTTGATGATAGCCAGTGTAAAGAAGGAGAAACTTTTTTAGAGGTTGTAATTCTTATCATGTCTCCATTTTTAAGTTTCGACTGAAGAGGGGAGGATCTTCCATTAATTTCACAACCGATTGCTGTATCACCTACTTTTGTATGCACAGCGTAAGCAAAATCAATTGGAGTAGCATCCTTAGGCAACTTTATAACGGCTCCCTTTGGTGTAAAACAAAAAACGTTATCTTGAAACATTTGAAGTTTTGTAAATTCAAAATAATGTTCTGGACTTCCGCCAGTTTCGATTATTTCCACAAGATCTCTTAACCAGTCATATTCCTTCCATGACAGTTCTGAAAATTTTTCTGATGATTTATATTTCCAATGTGACGCTATACCTCTTTCGGCAAATTCATGCATTGGTTTGGTTCTTATTTGTATTTCTATTCTTTTTTTCATTGGTCCAATTATTGATGTATGTATAGATTTATACTGGTTAATTTTTGGTGTCGATATGTAGTCTTTAAATTTTCCTGGTATTGCAGAATACTTGTTATGAAATAATCCTAAGGTTATATAGCAATCATTAATATTCTTTACTATTACCCTAAATCCAACAATGTCAGTAAGTTGCTCTAAAGAAATTCTTTTATTTTGCATCTTGCGCCATATGGAAAATGGAGTTTTTTCTCTACCAGTTATTTCGGCTTCTATTTTACTAGATTCTAGTAATTGATTAAGTTCATCAGAAACACTTTTGATTACATCTTCTCTTTTGTTTTTAATAAAAGACAATCTATTCAGAATTAAATTTCTAGCTTCAGAATTAAGAATAGAAAAAGATAAATCCTCCAATTCGTCCCTTATTCTGTTCATTCCCATTCTATCAGCCAAAGGAGCATAAATTTCCATTGTCTCTTTAGCTTTTCTAATCTTTTTGTCTTTATCTTTAACATAATGAATTGTTCTCATGTTGTGTAATCTATCTGCTAATTTTACTAGAAGAACTCGTATGTCTTTAGAGGTAGCAAGTATCAATTTCCTAAAATTTTCTGCTCTAGAGTTTTCAACAGCTTTTTCTTCTAAAGCTGAAATTTTAGTCACTCCATCAACTAAATCTGCAACCTCTTTCCCAAATTCTTTTTTTACAGTTTCATAAGTGGCTTTAGTGTCTTCAACGGTATCATGTAAAAGACCGGTCGTGATAGTTGCGCTATCTAATTTAAGCTCAGTAAGTATGCTTGCTACAGCAACGGGATGGCTAATGTATGGAATGCCCTCTTCTCTTTTTTGATTTTTATGTGCTTCTAAAGCAAAATTGTAGGCCTTTGTCAAAGCATCTGGGTTAAAAAATCTATTATAAGATCTAACTTTTTTTATTAATTCTTCATTATTTAACATAACTATTTATATCATTTTGAGATAATTTTGTAATGTCATTATTAGTTTTTTTTAAATTTTCAATTAGGACGTCAATAGTTGTTTTGCTTATGGGGTGTATCCAATTAGGACAGATTTCTTTTAAGGGATATAATACAAAATTTCTAACAGACATAGATTGATGAGGAATTTTTAGCTCAAAATTATTTAGATTAAAATTAATAATTTCCTTGTTGTAATCGATAATATCAATATCACAGGTTCTCGGATCATTTTTTTTTAACCTTTTCCTTTCAAGTTTTTCTTCAATTAATATCAAAGATTCCATTAAATTCTTGGGGGATAATGATGTTTTAACGGCTATTACAATATTAATAAATTTTGGATTTTCCTTATTTGGATAAGAAAAAGTCTCATAAAAACTAGATTTTTTAACTAAATTAATTTTTTTTTCTTTTAAAGATGAAACAGCTAGATTTATATTAGCGAATCTGTCGCCAAAACTAGATGATAAGTTTGATCCAATTCCGAGATAAATCATTATTTATTTCTACTTAATATCCTGGCCTGTTCTCTTTCCCAATCTCTTTTTTTCTTAACATTTCTTTTATCATAGAGTTTTTTTCCTTTAGCAATAGCAAGTTCTACTTTTGCTTTCCCTTTTTTAAAATATACTTTTGTTGGAATAATTGTTAATCCTTCTCTATTAATTTTTCCTATCACTTTGTTAATTTCTCTTTTATTAAGTAAAAGTTTTCTCATGTCTCTAGGATTATGATTATTATAGCTGGACTCTTTATATAAAGGTATGTGTGAATTAATTAAATAAATTTCACCTTTGTTATCGGTAGCATAAGCATCAGTTATATTTGCTTTTCCATCCCTAAGAGATTTGACTTCTGATCCTTTTAAAACTATTCCTGCCTCTATTAATTCTTGAAAAAAATAATTAAATCTTGCTTTTCTATTATTGCAGACAATTTTTATACCGGTATTTTTTCTTGCTTTCATTAAAGCAGATTGGCAATCTTTAAAGCTTTCTGTACTTCTTTTTTTGTTTTGTCTGTCACTCTCACTAAAGGTAATCTAACTTCATCGGAAGACAAGTTTAACAAACTTGCAGCATACTTAACTGGACTTGGATTACTTTCTATAAACAAAGCTTTATGTAGTGGCATCAATTTTTCATTAATCTCTTTAGCTTTGGCAAGTAGATTGCTATTATTTTTGCTTAATGATGCATCTTGAAATTCTGAACAAAGTTTTGCAGCCACATTTGCTGTAACAGAAATACATCCTACACCGCCACGCATATTAAATTCTAAAGCTGTTCCATCTTCTCCAGACAATTGAATAAACTCCGGACCCATTTTCTTTAATTGTTGATCAACCCTACTTAGATCTGCGGTTGCATCTTTAACTCCTGCAATATTTTTTAATTCAAAAAGTCTAGCCATAGTATCAACTGACATATCGATTACTGATCTTGGCGGAATATTGTATATAATAATTGGTATCCCAACATTATCGTTTATTAGTTTGTAATGTTGGTAAAGTCCTTCTTGAGTTGGTTTGTTATAATATGGTGTAACTATTAATAATCCGTTAGCTCCAGCTTTTTCAGCATGCTTTGATAATTCAATTGCTTCAGCAGTAGAATTAGAACCGGTTCCAGCTACAACTGGAATTTTTCCTTTACATTCCTTAACAGCAATTTCAATTACCTTTTTGTGTTCTTCATGATTTAGCGTAGGTGATTCACCGGTTGTACCAGCAGGAACTACTCCTTTTGTTCCATTGGAAATATGATGATGAATAAGGGATATATATCTATCCTGATCCATTACATTATCTTTGAATGGTGTTATTAAAGCTACAATTGAACCTTTAAACATAATTCTTTATATAGTAATTAATTTAATCTTTCAAAATTTTATGCTTAAACATTTAATTAGTCTAGTTTTTTTATTGATTACTTTCCACTATACTAATGCCTACGCAGATACAAACTCTATAATTTTACCTAAAACAAAACCAAAAGAATTATCGGTAACTATCAAAAAGGAAAAATTATCATATATTCTGCCTGTAAAAAAACCTCAAGTTAAAAAAAAGTTTACTGTTACAAAAAAAAATATTTTACCTAAAATCAAACCCAAAAGTAAAACGGTAGTTAAAAAAGTTGAAAAAGAAAAAAATAAAACTTCCTCTCTTATACCAAAAGAAAAACCACTTCGAAAAAAAGAGACAGTTTCTTTAAATTTAGTTGAAGAAAAAGTTGAAAGTTCTTTTGTTTTTCCTGAAAAAAAACCAGTAACATATAAAAAAACTGAAAGTAAACAAGCTCCTGAATCTGCTATTTTGTCAAAAAAAGATTATGAATATGCAAAAGAAGTGTTTTTGAATATTAAAGAAAAAAAATGGAATACAGCGTTTAAGCTTGCAAAAAAAGTAAGAGATAAGGACTTTCAAAGTTTAGTTTGGTGGATGTATTTGAAAGAAAAAAATAATAAGGCTACTTTCACAGACTATATCAATTTTATTGATAAGAATCCCTACTATCCAAGAATAAATAGACTAAAGTATCTAGCGGAACACAAAATTAATCTTAAAACTAACAGCCCAAATACCGTTATAGGATGGTTTGAGTCCTCTCCTCCTTTAAGTGGATTTGGAAAAATAAAACTTGGCGAGTCATATTTTTTAAAAGGTGACTTAGATAGAGCGTCAGTATTAATAAAAGATGGATGGATTAATGCATCTTTAAGTTCTAAAGATCTTAAATACTTAAATAAAAAATATAAAAAATTTTTAAATTCTTCCGATCATATTAAAAGAGCCGACTATATGGCGTGGGAATATAAATATTGGGATCTGAAAAGAATATTAAGATATTTGCCTAAAGATTACAGGGCTCTATACAACGCAAGACAGATATTAATGAGTAATTCCTATGGTGTTGACAAAGCGATAACTCAAGTTCCTGAAAAATTAAAATCAGATATTGGTTTAAAATACGACAGATTAAAATGGAGAAGAAGAAGAGGAAGACTGGAGTCATCTTTAGAAATTATAGATCAGACTCCAAATGACAAAGATAAATTAATTCGCCCGGATTTGTGGTGGAAAGAAAGACATATATTATCTAGATCTTTGATATATAAGAAAAAATATCAAAAAGCATATGAAGTAGCAAAAAATCATTCTTTAACAGAAGGTCCTGAGTTTGCTGAAGCAGAATGGATGTCTGGATGGATATCGTTAGTCTTTTTAAATGACCCGAATAGGGCTTTAAAACATTTTAAAGATTTTTATGAAAATGTAGGTTACCCAATTAGTTTAGCAAGAGGTGCTTATTGGATAGGAATTACTTATGAAAAGCTTGGTAATGATAAATTATCACAAAAATTTTTTCAAGAAGGTTCAAAATATTTAACAACATATTACGGACAACTTTCTTTTAAAAAAATTAATCCTACTGGATTATTTGAATTAAATGAGCAATCTAAATATTCAAAAGATTATGAAAAAGAATTTAACAAAAGTCCCTTAGTAAAACATGTAATACTTTTAAAAGAGCTAAATAAAACGAAATATAGCAAAGATATTATTAAACATTTGGCGGAAGTAAATATTGATAAGGGCAGTGAAATTCTTGCTGCTAAGCTTGCTACTGAGGTTGGAAGATATGATTATGCCATTCAAATTTCAAAAAAAGCATCTTATGAAAAAAGATTTTATAATAAATTTAATTATCCAATTATAACTACTCCAAGAGTTATTAATGGTAAAGCAATGCCGTCTCAAGAAATAATTTTAGCTATTACGAGACAAGAAAGTGAATTTGATCCAAAAGCAAATAGTTACGCAGGTGCTAAAGGAATGATGCAACTTATGACTTATACTGCCAAACTAGTAGCTAAACAAATGAAAGTTCCTTATAGAAAAAGTAAGTTAACTTCTGATCCAGAGTATAATATTAGCTTGGGAACATATTATTTTGATTCACTTCTAAATGAATATAAAGAAGTATACCCTTTTGCTATTGCCGCATATAATGCAGGACCAAAAAGAGTAAAATATTGGAGAAAAATTAATGGGGATCCAACTAAGGGAAAAATTGATTTTGTAAATTGGATAGAGTTAATAAAGTTTAAAGAGACAAGAAATTATGTTCAAAGAGTTTTGGAAAATGCTAATGTTTATAGATATATGCTTAGCGGAAAACCTATAGAATTAGAAAACTATTTTAGATAAAAATATGGCGGTGAGGGTGGGATTCGAACCCACGGTAGATTGTTACACCTACGGAAATTTAGCAAACTTCTGGTTTAAACCAGCTCACCCACCTCACCAAACAAGGACTTCTTATATAACATTTTCAAAATATAAAGAAAACTTTTTTCTCTTCTTTGAAAGTTTTAATCATTAAACCTCTGGCTACTAACAACATTGTGAATCCCAAAACCCAATTCATAATTAACAAACCATAAAATATATCTTGAAAATAACCATTCATAACATTCAAAATTAACCAAACAATTGAAAATGGTAAAATCACCATTCTGAAAAGATTTGAATAAAATATTAAAAATGTTTTTTTTAGTGCTGTGAACAGAGCGTGTGAAATAAAAAAAACAGGATAAATAGGGCCAATAAATGCAGCTATCTTTAAATAACTTGAGCCATATTTTATTACCTCTAAGTCATTTGAAAATATTCTTATAATTGACTCCGAAAAAATGTAAATGATAACACCTGCAACGCACATTATCATTACACCTATCGTTATTGATTTAAAATAAACTTCTTTAATTCTATCATATCTTCTGGCTCCGAAATTTTGCCCTGCTATAGATATGACGGCAGTATTTAGACCTATGACAGGTAAAGAAAATAAATGTTCAAATCTTATCGCAGCTCCGTACCCTGCTACCGCTTGTTCTCCAAAAATATTTATAAAAGATAGGAGTATATAACTTCCTGTTGCTACTAAAAAAAGAGCAAGTGTTATGGGCATACTCTGATTAAAAATATTTAACAAAAAATTTCTTCTTATATAAAAACTTGAAATTTTTGGAATTATTTTTAATTCAGTCTTGTTGACTTTAAAATATAAATAGATACATGCAGCCAATTGGATTAGTACAGTAGAAATTGCTAAACCGGCTATACCAAAGGCAGGAATAAAAAATAAACCAAAAATAAAAATAGGATTTAATATAATATTTAAAATTACTCCGACAATTAAAACATTTCTGTAAGTTTTTGTATCACCTTGTGCGTACAATACTGCATTAAAAGAAGTTAAAATTAAAAAAACTATTGTTCCTAAAAAAATGATATCAGTATATTCTTTTGACAAAGTTATACTTTCATCTGTACTTCCCATAAATTTTAAAAGATCATAAGAAAAAAATGTACCTATTACTGTTATGAATATTGAGAGAAAAAAAGCGTATGCTAAGGAGTTATAAGAATAAATTGAAGCAGCAACTTTATTGTTTTGACCCAAAGAATTGGCTATTAAAGAATTGCAGCCTGCCACTATTCCTATACCTGCAGAAATTATTATAAAATATAATGGAAAGGCTTTTGCTAATGCGGCTAAAGCATCTGCTGATATTTTTCCGGCATAAAAAGTATCTACAAGATTGAAGAGAGTTTGAAATAAACTTCCCGTCATAGACGGAATGGCAATTTGTCTTAATAATTTTATAATAGGGCTAGAGGTTAGATTTAATTTTTGTTTCAATTTTTACCTCAGTGAAATTCTTTTTGAAAAATATGCTTTTTCCCCATTTTTTTCGCTATTAAAATTTGTTTTTGTCTCATAGAAAATCTTTTTTTTTGTGTCTCTGTCAAATAATCATGACATTTAGGACAGGAAACACCTTCCACATATTTTTTAGATTTTTTCTCTTGTATTGACATTGGTTTTCTACATCCGCTACACATTGAATAAGTCCCAATCTTTAGTTTGTGAGTTACCGAAACTCTATTATCAAAAACGTAGCACTCTCCTCTCCATAAACTTTGTTTTTCATTAATTTTTTTTAAATAATTTAATATTCCGCCCTTTAATTGAAATATGTTTTTAAATCCTTTATTTTTTAAATAAACAGAAGCTTTTTCACATCTAATTCCTCCAGTACAAAACATTGCAATTTTATTTTTTTTATTAAATTTTTTTAAATATTTCGGAAAATCTCTAAAATTATTTATATTAGGATTTTCTGCTCCTTCAAAAGTTCCAACGTCATATTCGAAAGGTTTTCTCGCATCTATTATTTTTATATCTTTTTCTTTTAATAATGAATTCCATTTTTTTGGTTCTATAGAATTGTTAAATTTTTGTGATGGTGAAACCTGAACTCCTATTGGAACAACTTCTTTTTTGATTTTTGTTTTACCTCTATGGAAAGGTTGAAAATTATTTGTAGAATTATTTTCGGAATCAAAATGTTTAATTTTGCAAATATTCTTTAGACTTTTCTTTACTTTTTCAATATTGTTTTTTTTTCCAGAAATAGTTCCATTAATTCCTTCTTTTGAAAAAATTATTGTGCCTCTTAGATGGTTTTTTATTAACTTTTCTTGAAAAGTTTTCTTTAGTTTTTTCAAACCAGACAGTCTTTTAAATTTATAAAATCCAAAAATATGAAACATTTAAATTTTCCTACAAATTGTTACTCCATCACCTAATGGCAAAATGGTTTTTTCTACCCTATCATCTTTCTTAATAAAAGAGTTAAATTCCCTAATTATATTAGTTAATCGATCATTTTTGTTGGGATCAGCAACATCTCCGTGCCACAAAACATTGTCTACAAGTATAAAACCACTTTTCTTAACAAGCTCTAAGGATAAATCGTAATAATTTTTATAGTTCTCTTTATCTCCATCAATAAAAATCATATCAAACATTCTTTTATCCTCTTTTAATTTTTTAAGAGTATTTATTGCGGGCCCTAAAATAATTTTCATCTTTTTATCTAAATTAGCTTTTTTAAAAAAATTTTTAGCTATTTCTGAGGTTTCCTTGTTGATATCCAAACAAATAATGTTTCCATCCTTTGGCAGAGCAAGACCCATTGTTAAAGCGCTATAACCTGTAAAGGTTCCAATTTCTAAAATATTCTTTATGTTATTTGTTTTTATAAAAAATTGGAAAAAATAGGCTTGAGTTACTGAAATCTGCATTTTTTTAACATCACCCAAACTCTTATTGTGATTTAATATTTCTTTTTGGATAGGATGTAGATCATAGCTATGATCAGAGATATATTTTTCTAATCTCTCATTAATTTCTAAACTCTTAATCATTTTTTTAATTTTTCTTTTAGAATATCATTGACTAATTTTGGATTGGCCTTTCCAGATGAAGCTTTCATGATTTCTCCAACAAAGAATCCGTAGAGTTTTTCTTTTCCAGACTTATATTCTGAAACTTTATCCGAGTTATCTCCTAAAACTTTAATTACAATTTTTTCTAGTTCTTTAGGATCGCTTTGTTGTTTCAATCCCTTTTCTTTTATAATTTTTGATGGTTCTTCTCCAGTTTCTACCATTATTTCAAATACTTTCTTTGCTATTTTTCCTGAAATTTCCCCAGAACTAATAGCATTAACTAGTGATGCAAGATTTTTTGGTGATACCGGTGAGTCTTTTATATCTAAATTTTTTTCATTTAATACAGCAAACAGTTCAACAATTATCCAGTTTTTAGCAAGTTTTATATCTGCGTTTTTTATTACCTCTTCAAAATATTTAGAAATGTCAATTTCTGATACCAAAACATTTGACTCGTAAGGTGTTAATTTAAATTTTTTAATAAACCTGTCTTTTTTTTGATCAGGTAATTCTGGCAATTTTTTTTTCAAGTTATCAACAAAACTTTGTTTTAATTCTAAAGGTAGCAAATCTGGATCAGGGAAATACCTGTAATCATGTGCTTCTTCTTTTGACCTCATTGATCTAGTTTCGTTTTTTTTTGTATCAAAAAGTCTGGTTTCTTGTTCTATCGTCTTACCTGATTCAAGTAATTCGACTTGTCTTTTTGCTTCAGAATCAATAGCCATCTCCATAAACTTAATTGAATTTACATTTTTTATTTCACATCTGGTTCCAAATTTTTTTTCTCCCTTTTTTCTAATTGAAACATTTACATCTGCTCTTAAAGAGCCTTCTTGCATATTTCCATCACAAGTACCAAGATATCTCATTATTGTTCTAAGTTTTTTAACGTATGAGTTTACTTCGCTTGGAGATCTTAAATCTGGTTTGCTAACAATTTCCATTAAAGCAACTCCAGATCTATTTAGATCAACAAAGGTATTGTCTGGACTTAAATCGTGAATACTCTTTCCGGCATCCTGTTCTAAGTGCAATCTTTCAATCCCAATTTTTTTACTTCCATAAGGCATGTCAAGGGTAACTAAACCTTCACCAACAATTGGATTTTTGTATTGAGATATTTGATAACCTGCTGGTAAATCAGCATAAAAATAATTTTTTCTGTCAAATATAGAATGTAAATTAATTTTAGCATTCAAACCTAAGCCAGTTTTAACAGCCTGCTCTATACAGTACTGATTTATAACTGGAAGCATTCCTGGAAACGCAGAGTCCACCAAACTAACCTGGGTATTTGGTTTTGCACCAAATTTTGTAGATGAACCAGAAAACAGTTTCGATTCCGAAATAACTTGGGCATGAACTTCAAGACCAATTACTACTTCCCAACTATTTTTTTCAGTTTTTATATAATAATCAAATTTTTCTTTTTCCATAAATTATTCCCACCATCTATTTAAAGATTGTTTGAAAGCGATATTTTTTTCCATCGCAAAAGCTATATTTAAAATTTTTTGTTCATCTAATGCTTTCGATATGAGCTGAAGGCCCAAGGGATGTCCTTGATCGTCTTGACCAGCAGGTATTGAGATTGCGGGTATACCGGCTAAATTAATTGGAACTGTAAATATATCGTTTAAGTACATAGATATTGGATCATTAGTTTTTTCTCCAATCCTGAAAGCAGAACTTGGAGTAGATGGTGTTAAGATAGCATCTACATTTTTAAAACATTCATCAAAATCATTTTTGATTAATTTTCTCACCTTTTGGGCCTTTAGATAGTAAGCATCATAGTAACCTGATGACAAAACGTAAGTTCCGATAAGAATTCTTCTTTTCACTTCATCCCCGAAACCTTCTCCTCTAGTGTTCTCATACATTTCGATGAGATTTTTACCTTTCTTAGATCTGTATCCATATTTTACACCATCATAACGAGCCAAATTTGAAGAGGCTTCTGCAGGTGCAACTATATAATAGGTTGGTAATGCATATTTTGTATGTGGAAGTACAATATCAACAATCTGCGCACCAGATTTTTTTAAAATATCTATCCCTTTTTTCCAAAGATTGTCTATTTCTTTTGGCATATTTTCTACTCTATATTCTTTTGGTATTCCAATTTTCAATCCTTTTATATTTTCACTTAAATTTTTTGAATAGTTTTCTTTTTTTTTATTTATAGAGGTGGAATCTTTTTGATCATATCCTGACATTGCTTCCAATAACAAAGCACAGTCTTCAACATTTTTTGTCATTGGTCCGGCCTGATCCAATGATGAAGCAAACGCAACTATTCCCCACCTTGAGCATAATCCATATGTTGGTTTCAATCCCACAGTTCCAGTAAAAGAAGCTGGCTGTCTAATAGATCCGCCGGTGTCTGTACCTATCGTTGCAGGAGTTAGGTTTGCTGCTAAAGCACTTGCCGAACCTCCTGAAGACCCTCCTGGAACCAAATCTTTACCGACTGGATTAATCGTTTTTCCAAAATAACTTGTTTCGTTGGATGATCCCATTGCAAATTCATCACAGTTTAGCTTTCCAAGTAGAATAGCTCCCTCGGACCATAAATTATTAGTTACGGTAGATTCATATGTTGGGATAAAATTTTCTAGTATCTTACTTCCTGCTGTAGTTTTTACATTTTTTGTACAAAATAAATCTTTAACAGCCAGTGGAACACCTGAGAGCAAACCATCAAAATTCTTTTTGGAATCAAAGTTTTTTGCGTTCTTTACACTTTCCTCAAAACAAGTAGTGATAAAACTATTTAATTTTTTTCCTTTTTCAATATTTTTTATAAAATGATTTGTTATTTCTAAAGAAGATATTTTTTTTGTTTTAATTAAATTTACAATTTCTGAAAGTGATTTTTTGTTAAGATCTGACATTTTTATTCAATTACTTTTGGAACAATAAAAAATTCTTCATTTTTATCGGGAGAGTTTTTTAGTATTTGATCTTTAATCTTGCCGTCATTAATTTTATCACTCCTAGGTTCCAATGTTTTATCAACTATAGAGGTTAGAGGTTCTGTTTTCTTTGTGTCTAATTTATTTAGCTGCTCTACAAAATTTAATATTGAATCTAAATCTTTTGATAGGGATTCTAGCTTGCTATCATCAAGAGAAATTCTAGATAGTTTCGCAACTTTTTTAACTTGGTTTTTATCTATAGACATCTATAAACTATGTTTTAGCTTGATTAGAAAGTGAAGTAAAATATAACATATTCATGATAGATATTGAAGATTTTAAGAAATCAATAGGAAAGAAGTCTAGATTATTAGGTATTGACCCAGGTAAAAATCGTGTTGGTTTGGCAATATCAGATGAAGATAAACTTGTTTCGACACCCTTAAAAACTATAATTAAAAAAAACAGTTCAAGTTTCATTGAAGAAATTAAAGAAATAATTAAAGAAAATGGTATAAAAGGAATCATAGTGGGAAACCCTATAAATATGGACGGATCAAAAGGTCCTTCTTCCCAATCTGCGAATGATTTTGCCAAACATTTATCAAATAATATTTCGATACCTATCGCTATGTGGGATGAAAGATTGTCTAGTGAGGGGGCATTCAATTTATCAAGTAATTTAGACGTAAATACATCTAAAAAACTTGAAAAATTGGATCAAAATGCGGCTTCGTTTATATTACAGGGTGCCATTGACTATATAACACGATAAATAACTTGCTATGATAGCACAAAAGGCCTATAGAGTTAATTTTAATGGCGGTTATAAAAAAATTTTCAGCTGTTAAAAAAATCCAAAAACATCTTTTAGGAATCCAAAATCTATCAATTGATGAAGCAAAACTCATCTTAGATGAAGCTAAAAACTTCATAAAACTGAACAGAAGCGTTTCTAAAAAACTAGATTTATTAAGAGGAAAAACTCAGATTAATTTATTTTTTGAACCTTCTACTCGAACTCAAAGCTCATTTGAATTAGCTGGTAAAAGATTGGGTGCTGACGTAATGACAATGAATGTTGGAAATTCCTCATTAAAAAAAGGTGAAACCATACTAGACACAGCAATGTCGCTTAATGCAATGCACCCGGATATTATAGTGGTTAGGCATCAAGATTCTGGAGCACCTAACCTTTTATCTCAAAAAGTTAATTGTGCTGTAATTAATGCTGGTGACGGTCTAAGGGAACATCCTACTCAGGCGCTTTTAGATGCTTTAACGATAATCAATAGAAAAGGAAGAATTGAAGGTTTAAAGATAGCTATCTGCGGAGACATACTTCATTCTAGAGTAGCTAGATCAAATATGTATCTGTTAAATATGCTTGGAGCTGAAGTTAATGTCATCGCTCCAAAAACTTTAATGCCTAACTCAGTAAATAAACTTGGAGTTAAAAGATTCACAAATATGAAGGAAGGTTTAAAATCATGTGATATCGTTATGATGCTAAGATTACAAAACGAAAGAATGGCAGGGTCTTTCTTACCCTCAAAAAGAGAATATTACGAATACTTTGGATTAACGCCTGATAAACTAAAATTTGCAAAAAAAGATGCATTAATAATGCATCCGGGACCAATGAATAGAGGCGTTGAAATAGATACAAAGCTCGCTGATGATATCAATGTTAGCTTAGTTAAAGAACAAGTGGAGCTAGGAGTGGCTGTAAGAATGGCATGTTTAAAATTATACTGTAAATAATGAAAGAAAAATATTTTATAAACGCTAGAATAATTGACCCATCACAAAATCTCGATGAGGTTGGAGGAATAATAGTTGATCCACAAGGAAAGATCAAAGCCATAGGTAAAAATATTAAAAAAGGAAATATTCCTGCAAAAGCGGAAAAAATTGATTTAAAAGGAAAAGTTTTAATACCAGGAATAGTAGACATGAAAGTATTTGTTGGAGAACCTGGTTTTGAATATAAAGAAAATTTTAGAACTTTAAGTAATGCTGCTTTGTCTGGAGGTGTTACATCTGTGGTTTCAATGCCTAACACAAGTCCAGTAATAGACAATGTGTCTATGGTAGATTTTATACTTAGAAGAGGAAGAGATAAGGCTGGTATAAATATTTATCCGTCGGCAACTTTGACAAGAAATATGGATGGAAAACTTATGACTGAATTTGGTTTGCTGTCCAAAAAAGGAATAGTCGGATTCACTGATGCAACAAAAACTGTTCAAAATGCGGAGATGATGTCTAGAATTATGAATTATGCTTCTGATCTTGATGTTCTTGTGATGCAACATCCTGAAGATCACGAACTTTCAAAGAATAGATGTATTAGTGAAGGAGAGGTTTCAACAAGACTTGGGTTGCGAGGTATACCTTACATTGCAGAAAAAATTATTATTGAAAGAGATTTGTCTCTTTTAGAAGAGTACCCGTGCAGATACCATATATCACAATTATCATCTGCTAAATCTGTAGAAGTAATAAAAAAATATAAAAAAAATGGTTTAAAATTTTCCGCTGGTGTATCTATTAACAATCTTTCCCTTAATGAAAATGATATAGGGGATTTTAAAACTTTCATGAAAATTTCTCCTCCTTTAAGAAAGGAAGAGGATAGAAAAGCTTTAATTCAAGGAATCAAAGATGGCTCAATAGATGTAATAGTGTCTGACCATAAGCCAGAAGACGAGGAAAGCAAAAGACTTCCGTTTGCCCAAGCTGCTGAAGGCTCAATCGGAATTGAAACCCTTCTCTCTCTTGCTTTAGAACTTTATCATAATGGATCCCTGCCCTTAAAAAAAATAGTAGAAACTATTACTTATAATCCTGCAAAAATATTAAAAATTAATAAAGGCACTTTAAAAAAAGGATCTGATGCTGATTTATGTATTTTTGACCTTGATCAACCATGGCAAGTAGATGTTTCAAAGTTAAAATCAAAATCTAAAAATGCTGCGATAGAAAATAGAAAGCTTCAAGGAAAAGTTCTAATGACTTACCTAAAAGGAGAAAGTGTTTTTAGTTTACAGTGATATTTGAAATATTTTTAGTATTCCTCCTTTCATACGTATCAGGCTCAATACCTTTTGGATTAATTCTAACAAAATTATTCTTAAATAAAGATATACGAGAAGTTGGTTCAAAAAATATTGGTGCAACCAATGTATTAAGAGCTGGAAATAAGTTTATTGCAGGTTTAACTTTGTTTCTAGATATTTTTAAAGGTGTAACTCCAATTCTGATTACAAACTATTATTTTCCAAATTTAATTTATTTATCAGGTCTCATGGCATTTCTTGGACACATATTCCCTGTTTGGTTAAAATTTAAAGGAGGAAAAGGTATAGCAACTTATTTAGGAATAATTTTTGCTTTATCTTTAAAACTTGGATTGTTCTTTTGTGTATCTTGGATTTTAATAACTTTCATAACAAAATATTCTTCTTTATCCTCTATTGTTTCAACATTAATTATTTTTTTAATTTCTTTATTTCAAAATAATTTTGAATTAAATTCTTTTTTATTTATTACTTTCGTAATAATTCTATACACTCATAGACAGAATATCGTCAGGTTGAAAAATAAAACTGAAGATAAAATTAAACTTTAAAATCAACACTTATTATACTTTGATTTGACAAACAGGTTTATTTTTGACAGTAAGGTCAATTATAATGAATCTTGTTATAGTAGAAAGTCCAGCAAAAGCAAAAACCATAAACAAATATCTGGGTAAAGATTATAAGGTATTGGCAAGTTATGGTCATGTAAGAGACCTTCCTTCTAAAAATGGATCAGTTGATCCTGAAAATAATTTTAAGATGGAGTGGGAATTAGATTCTTTTTCTAAAAAATATGTTAAAGAAATAACTGATGCCGCTGCTGACTCAGAAAGAATTATATTAGCAACTGACCCCGACCGAGAAGGAGAAGCAATTGCTTGGCATGTTAGAGAGATTTTGGAAAGCAAAAAACTTTTAAAGGGAAAGAAAGTAGAAAGGGTTGTGTTCAATGAAATTACAAAAAAAGCTGTTACCAATGGAATCAATAACCCTAGAGAAATTGAATCACTCTTAGTTAATGCTTATATGGCTAGAAGAGCTTTAGATTATCTTGTTGGCTTTAATATATCTCCAATTTTATGGACAAAACTTCCAGGATCAAAATCTGCTGGACGAGTTCAATCTGTCGCTCTTAGACTAATAACAGAGCGAGAGCATGAGATCGAGCTTTTCAAACCAGAAGAATTTTGGACTATTACCAGTGATTTTGAAAACAATCAAAAGAAACTTATAAAATCTAAACTTTCACTCTTTGATGAAAAAAAGATAGAAAAATTTTCATTTAAGAAAAAAATAGATTCTGAAAAAGCATTAAACGAAATAAAAAATAAATCTTACAAAATAGCTGATGTATCTTCAAAAATTTATAGGAGAAACCCGTTAGCTCCATTTACAACTTCGACTTTACAACAAACAGCCTCTGGAAAGTTTGGTTTTGGAGCTTCTAGAACAATGCAAATTGCACAAAGGCTTTACCAGGGAATAGATATCGAGGGAGATACTGTTGGCCTTATTACTTATATGAGAACAGACGGTACTCAAATTTCTAATGAAGCTATCTCTGATTTTAGAAAATTTATAGACAAAGAGCATGGCAAAGAATATCTGCCAGAAAATCCAAATAGTTATACAGGTAAAAAAGCAAAAAATGCCCAAGAAGCCCATGAAGCTATCAGACCTACAAATATTACCAATAGACCCGCTGATATGAAAAAATATTTGAGCACCGATCAATCTAAGCTTTATGAATTGATTTGGAATAGAGCTTTGTCTTCTCAAATGAATCCTGCTGAATTTGATAGAAAAAGTATAACTATAGAGTCTGAAAATAAAAAAATTAACTTTAGAGCGAATGGCTCTACTATTAAGTTTGATGGTTTTCTAAAAGTTTACAAGTTTGAGGAAAAAGATGAAGATCTTAAAAATATCTTACCTGAAGTTAAAATTGGAGATAAGGTTAGTATAAAAGAACTAGCTGACGAACAACACTTCACAGATCCCCCGCCAAGATATTCGGAAGCAAGTCTTGTTAAAAAAATGGAAGAGTTAGGAATAGGGCGTCCTTCAACTTACGCAAGTATAATATCTGTTTTATCTACTAGAAATTATGTTGATTTATTAAATAAAAGATTTCACCCTACGGATCGGGGTAAATTGCTGTCAGCATTTCTTGAAAAATTGTTTACCAAATATGTTGATTATAATTTTACCGCAGATTTAGAAAATCAATTGGATGAAATCACTAGTGGTAAAATTGATTGGGTTAAAGTTTTAGATGGTTTTTGGAAAGATTTTTATTCAAATGTTGGTCAAGTCAAAGAAAAAAGGACTAGAGAAGTTTTAGACCTATTAAATGAAAGTTTAGGAGATCTTGTGTTTGAAAGAGATAATAATGATGTTATTGATAGAAAATGCAAACTTTGTGAGACAGGTCAATTAAGCCTTAAAAATAGCTTTAGAGGTGGTGCTTTTATAGGCTGTTCTAATTACCCAGAATGTAAGTTTACAAGACCATTGTCAAAATCAAAAGCTTCCCAACAAATTAATCTGTCAGAACCTAAGTTGATTGGAAAAAACGATTCAGGTAAAGATATTTTTCTTAAAAATGGAAGGTTTGGTCCTTATTTACAATATGAAATTGAACCTAATGAGTTGGATCAAAATAAAAAAAAGAAATCTAAAAAGAAGAAAGAGAATGAAAATTTAAAAAATGTATCCATACCTAAAGGTCTTCAAATTGAAGATGTGGACTTAGAAAAAGCTAAGTATTTATGTTCTTTGCCAAAAATAATTGGAAAACACCCTGATTTAAATGAAGATATTAGTATTAATGTTGGAAGATTTGGTCCTTATTTAAAATGTTCAAATAAATCTGCAAGAATTGAAAGTGTTGATGAACTATTTACAATCGGTCTAAACAGAGCAATAACTTTAATTTCTGAAGCTAAACCTGGCAGAATGTCTTCATCCGAAATAAAAAATCTTGGAGAACATCCTGAAGATAAAAAGCCTGTAAGAATAATGAAAGGACAATATGGTCCCTATATTAAGTACAAATCTCTCAATGCTACGATACCTGAAGATAAAGACCCGGCTGAAATAACAATGGAAGAGGCGTTGATTTTGATTGAAAAGAGAAAGGAATACGATAAAAATAAAAAAAAGAGAAAGAAATGAGTGCAGAAGAAAATTTAAAGAAATTAAACATCAATCTACCTAAAGCACCAGATCCTGTTGGTGCCTATGTCGCTTCAAAAATTGTTGGAAATTTAGTTTTTATTTCTGGGCAACTTCCTTTGAATTTTGAAGGAAAATTAATTAAAGGAAAAGTTGGAAAAGAACTGAATCTAGAACAGGGACAAGAAGCTGCCAAGCTTTGTGCTCTAAATCTTCTAGCTCAACTTAAAAAAATATCTGGTAGTTTAGATAAAGTAAAAGGCTGTGTTAAAATAACCGGATATGTAAACTCAATAGACTCCTTTGTGGACCAACCAAAAATTATTAATGGTGCGTCAGATTTAATTTCAAAAATATTCGGAGATAAAGGCAAACATACACGTGCTGCTGTAAGCGCAAACTCTCTGCCATTAGGGGCCGCAGTTGAAGTTGAAGGAATATTTGAAGTATAATTATTGTCTACCGACTGAGTAATATTTTATATTCCTTTTTTTTAATTCAGTTGGATTATAAAGATTTCTCATATCATAAATTTTAAAATTATTTTTTTTAACTAATTTTTTAAAATCTATAGACTTAAATTCATCCCATTCAGTGTTAATAATAATCAAATCAGCTCCTGCACAAGCTTTTGATAGGGTGCTTTCAAATTTTAGGTTTTTATTATTTTTAAATTCCTTTTTAGGGCCAGATGGATCATAGTATTTTACTATTCCGCCTTTCTTTAATAGATGGGGTATTAAAACAAGACTAGATGACTCTCTCATATCGTCAGTATTAGCTTTAAATGTTACCCCCAGAACGGTAATTTTTTTATTTTTTATTTTATTATTTAATATTTTTTTAACTCTTTTCGTTAATAAAGTTTTTCTATTATAATTGGATTTTATTACTGATTTTACAATAGAAAGGTTGGTTTTAAACTTGTCAGAAATTGAAACTAAACCTTTAGTGTCTTTTGGAAAACAAGATCCTCCATAAGCTGGTCCTGCTCTTAAAAATCTGCTGCCAATTCTAGCATCAGAACCCATTCCAACCGAAATATCTTCTACATTTATACCTGTTGCTTCACACAAATTAGCTATTTCATTAATAAATGTAATTTTCGTAGCTAAGAAGGCATTTGAGGCATACTTGATTAGCTCAGCACCTTTTCTTGATACACAGAAAAATTTTGCCCCTTTTTTAATATGTGGCTCATAAAGAAGTTCCATCTTTTTAAAAACTTTTTTGTTGTTAGAACCAATAATAATTCTGTCTGGATATTTAAAATCCCTTATAGCCTCACCTTCTCTTAAAAATTCAGGATTAGATATAACGTCAAATAAAGATTTCTTAACTTTTTTTCCTATTATTTTTTCTACTTGATCACCGGTTGTTACGGGTACTGTAGATTTGGTAACAATTATTTTATAGCTTTTAATATATTTAGCTATTGATTTTGCAACACTATATACCTGTGAAAGGTCAACTAAATTTGAACCTTTTTTAGTTGGAGTTCCAACACAAATAAAAATTATTTGCGATTCTTTTACAGCTTTTTCTAAATCATCAGTAAAATCTAATCTTTTCGCTCTAAAATTATTTCGTATTAAATCGTCTAAACCGGGTTCATAAATTGTAGAAATAGAATTTTTTAGTTTATTTACTTTTGTTTTATCCTTATCTACACAGTAAACTTTATTTCCTAAGTCTGCAAAACAAGTTCCGCTAACTAAACCAACGTACCCGGTGCCTATCATACATATCTTCATAATGATTTTTTATAAATATTTTGAAATTGTAAGTCCGGAATTAATAAATCCTTGAAGAGTTCCGCAATCAATATATTTTCCTCTAAATATATTTCCATAAAATTTCTCATTTCTTTTAACTAAAGTTTTTATTGCATCTGTAATGTGAATCTCTCCGCCTTTTCCTTTGCGCTGATTCTTTAAAACAGAAAGTATTTTTTTTGGTAAAATGTATCTTCCAATTATGGCATAATTTGACGGGGCTTCCCTTAATTTAGGTTTTTCAATTACTTCGTTAATTAAGAAAGAATTTTTTGACCTATTTTTAAAGCCTAAAATTCCCCATCTAGATACTGTTTTTTTTTCTACTCTTTTGGTAGCTATTATTGAACCTTTTGTTTTTTTGTGTAGAGCAATCATTTCTTTGGAACAATTTTTTTTAACGATCAAATCATCTGCCAACAACATCAAAAAATGTGTTCCTTTTAAATATTTTTTGCATTTCAATACAGCTTGTCCTGTACCTTCAGGTTTGTTTTGATACACAAATTTTATCATCCTTTGGTATTTTTTGATTCTCTTAAATACTTCTTTCAAGCGTTTATCATTTTTTTTCTTTTTAATTATTTTTTTATAAAAATTATCATTAAAAAAATATTTCTTTATGATGGGTCTGTTTTTTGGTACTACAAAAATGAATTGTTTAATTCCAGCTTGAATACATTCTTCTAATATATATTCTAAATTTGGTTTGCCATTTATTGGTAATAATTCTTTTGGAATTACACTTGACAGTGGCAATAATCTTGTACCTAATCCTGCTAATGGAATGATTGCTTGTGTAACCATTAAAACCTTTTACTAGCTAAACAAATCTTTTACAAATGAAATTATTTACAAATAAAAAAAAGTTACAAAAAGAAATAAAAAATATCAATAATATTGGTTTTGTGCCAACCATGGGAAGCCTCCATAAAGGCCATGAAAATCTTATAAAAAAGTCAGTTAGAGAATCAAAAAAAACTATTGTAAGTATTTTTGTGAATCCCAAACAATTTGATAACAAAGAAGATTTTAAAAATTATCCAAAGAGTTACAAAAATGATATAAAAATATTAAAAAGATTAAGAGTCAACTATCTATATAAGCCGCACTACAATGATGTGTATAAATTTAAAACAAAAAATAAAATATTTCTTGATCGATTTTCAAATAAATTATGCGGACAATATAGAAAAGGACATTTTAGAGGGGTAATTAATATTGTTAATCGACTTCTTGAAATAACAAAACCTAAAAAAATTTTTTTGGGTAACAAAGATTTTCAACAACTTATTTTAATCAAAAAACATATTAGAAAAAATAAAATAAGTACCAAAGTAATTCCGTGCAAAACTATTAGGGATAAAAACTTTGTTGCATATTCTTCTAGGTTGAAAAAATTAAAAAACTATGAAAAAACTAATCTTATCAAAATCATAAAGGTCTTGAAAAACTATAAAAAGAATTTAATTTTAAAAAAAGTAAATCATAATTTTTTCAAAATAAAAAATAAACTTTTGTTCCTGGGTGCAAAAAAAGTAGACTATGTAGAAATTATTGATTCAAAAACTTTAAAAAAACCAAAAAAAAATAATACTAAATTTAATTTATTTTTTGCTTTTTATATTGGAAAAATAAGACTTATTGATAATTTTTAACTAAGAAAAAAGTAAGAACCGATTCCAAGAAAAGATAAAAATCCAATCACATCTGTTATTGTTGTAACAAAAACGCTTGAAGCTAATGCGGGGTCTATATTAAATTTTTTCAAAGAAACAGGAACTAAAATTCCAAACAAACCTGCCACTATCATATTAAGTACCATTGAAACGGCAATCAAAATTGATAAATCTATTTGTTCAAACCAAAACTGAACAACAACTCCTGCGATGATTGCAAAAATTACTCCGTTTAATATACCAATCACAAATTCCTTCGTAACAACTTTTAAAAAATTTCCTGAAGAAATTTCTTTTTTTGCTATTGCTCTGACGGTAACGGCAAGAGTCTGCATTCCAGCATTTCCTCCCATTGAAGCAACAATTGGCATCAACACGGCAAGAGCAACAACTTTTTCTATATCTTCTTGGAAAAAACCTATAACTATTGATGCTATAATTGCTGTAAATAAATTAAGTAGTAGCCAAGTAAATCTTCTTTTAGTTTTTTTAAAAACTCCGTCTGTAATTTCTTCATCTCCCACCCCTGCTAACCTTAAAACATCTTCTTCCGCTTCTTCTTGAACAACTGTAACAACGTCATCAGCAGTTATCATTCCTATTAATTTATTATCTTTGTTAACAACTCCAGCTGAAACCAAGTTGTAATTTTCAAATGTATGACCAACTTCTTCTTTATCCATGTTTACTGAAATTAGAACAGGAACTTCTCTCATAATTGAATTCATTTTTGAATTTCTTGGAGTTCTTAAAACTCTAGAAGAAGGAACTGTTCCAACAGGTTTAAAATCTTTATCAACGACAAAGATTTCTAAAAATTCTTCTGGTAATTCTTTATTTTCTCTTAAGTAATCAATTGTTTGACCAACGGTCCAATCACTTGGAACTGCGGTAAATTCCCTCTGCATTATTCTTGCCGCTGAGTCTTCTGGATAACTAAGTCCTTCCTCTAAAAGAAATCTATCTTGGGGAGATAATTTATCTAGAACCTTTTTCTTTTTTTCCTCTTCAATTTTTTCTAAAATTTGAAGAGCATTATCAGATTCAAGTTTTCGTAAAATTTTTGCAATAGATTCGTGTGTTAAAAGTAAAAGAACTTCTGATTGTAGAGATTCGTTAAGTTCAATAAAAATCTCAGGTTCAATATTGAATGCTTCTATTTCGATCAGCTTATTTCTTGTATCAATATCAAGATTCTCTATTAAGTTGGCTACATCCGCCGAATGCAAGTCTGCTAATGTTTGGTTTATAAAAGCAACATCTTTTGATTTTATCTTTTCGCTAAAAAGATTGATAAAATCTTTATTAAATTCAAGATTTACTTTTTGTTCACCAACTGATTTCACTAAACTCATAATTCACCAGATTGTTTTAATTTTTGAGACTTTTAGTTTATCTGATGATAAAATTCAATTTAAAATGGACATAGAATTTAAAATTAGTAAAAACCCCGTAAATTACAAGAAAGCTCTCCAGTTACTCGAGAAAAGAGTAAACAGTGTAAAAGAGGGAGGTCGTGAATTGGTGTGGTTTTTAGAACATCCAACAACTTACACCGCAGGAATTAGGTCTAAGAAAGAAGAAATATTGGATAAATCCATTAGTATAGTAAAAACCAATCGTGGAGGGAAAATCACGCTTCACAATCCTGGGCAACAAGTTGTTTATTTTGTTATTAATTTAAATAGAAGAAAGAAAGACATAAGAAATTTGGTTAGACAAATTGAGAATACGATTATCAAGTTTTTAAAAAATTATAGAATAGAATCATATGCTGACAAAAAAGATATAGGCATATGGGTCAAAAGAAGAAAAATTGCAGCAATTGGCATAAGAGTTTCACATTGGATAGCATATCATGGCTTCTCTATAAATATCAAAAATAATCTTAATGACTACAAAAAAATTGTTCCTTGTGGTCTAGATAATAGAAAAATAACTTCTTTAAAAAATGAAAAAAAAATTCCTGTTGGAATTAAAAAAAACCTAAAGAGAATTTTTTTTGAACATCTTTCAAAGGTTTAAAGTTTTCCTTTAATAAACTGCTCAAATTCTTCTCCGTATTTAGCTTCAAAGTTATATTTAATATTATTTATCATAAATTTAATTTTATATGCGTGTAACATTATATTTTTTACTTTAAATTTTTTCCCTGTTGCTTTTAATGAATATTTATCATCTCCTACTATTGGATTTCCAATATTGTATAGTTGTTTTCTCAATTGGTGTTTTCTTCCAGTAATAGGTTTTAACTCTAAAAAAGAGTATTGGTCATTACTTTTTAATATTCTTAAATGCGAAATGGCTTTTTGGATTACTTTTTTGTTTTTTTCATAGGTAACTAAATTGTCTTGGAGTAATTTTATATCTTTTTTAACTGCTCCATGAGTTATAGCTAAGTAGGTTTTGTGCATTTTTCTAATTCTAAAAAGCGAAGTAAATAATTGAGCATATTCTCTATTTTTTGCAACTATCATCACACCTGAAGTTTCTTTATCAAGTCTGTGAACCACAAAAGGCTTTGTATACTCAAAGTATTTTGTATCCTTTAATATATCGACAATGTTCTTAAAGGATTTTGTTCCAGCCTGAACTGGTATTCCGCTAGGTTTATTTATAACTATAAAATTATCATTATTTTCAATGACAAATTTACCGTATTCTCCCTTTTCTTTTTCTGATGGTTTGTACTTTTCTTTTTTTGATTTATTATTGGATTTTAAATCCTCTACAGCATGTAACTCGACAATATCATTGAATTGAACCCTGTACGATGTCTTAACTTTTTTTCTATTTATCTTGATCTTTTTTTTTCTAACAAGTTTTTCTATTAGTGATTGAGGTACGTTAGAAATATTTTGTTTAAACCACCTGTCAAATCGAGAATTATGATAGTCCTTATTGACTATAAACTTTTTAAGCATCGAAGCTTAAGTTTATATTATTTAGTAGCTGTTTTTGGAAGTGTTTCTTTATCTTTTTTTGCTGGCTCTATTTTTTTAGGTTTGTCAACTTTTCGAGCATTAACATCTCTGTCTACTAACTCAATTACCGCCATAGGGGCGTCATCACCTGTTCTGAAACCTGCTTTTAAAACTCGTGAATATCCGCCTTTTCTATTTGCGTACCTTTTTGAAAATGTTTCAAAAACTTTTTTAACTGATTTTTGATCTTGTAGCTTAGAAAAAAGATGTTTTTTTTTACTTAAATTAGATTTTTTTCCTAAAGTAATAACTTTATCTATTTGTGGTTTTAGCTCTTTTGCTTTTGGAAGTGTTGTTATGATCTGTTCATATTTAATTAAAGAATTTAACATGTTTTTAAACAAAGCTTTTCTGTGTTCAGATGTCTTGTTTAGTTTTCTATATCCTATTTTATGTCTCATATAATTAATTAGTATGTATTTTCTTCCAACTTTTTAGAAAGTTCAGCTATATTATCTGGTGGCCAATTAGGGATTTCCATTCCTAAATATAAAGACATGGAACTTAAAACTTCTTTTATCTCATTCAAAGACTTTCTTCCAAAATTAGGTGTTCTAAGCATTTCTGGCTCTGTTTTTTGAACAAGATCTCCAATATAAATTATATTATCATTTTTTAAACAATTCATTGATCTCACTGAAAGTTCTAATTCCTCCACCCTTTTTAACAAGTTTTTATTAAATTCAGGTTCTGTAGTAGGAGCTGGTTTTGCAACTTCTTTTGGATCCTCAAAATTCACAAACATAGACAATTGGTCCTGAAAAATTCTTGCGGCAAATGCAACTGCGTCTTCAGCAGCAACTGTTCCATTAGTTTCTACTTCCATAATTAATTTATCATAATCTAAAGCAGCTCCCTCTCTTGTGCTATCAATTTTGAAAGAAACTCTTTTAACTGGACTAAAAAGAGAATCTATAGCAATCATTCCTAAAGGTGTATCTTCTGATTTGTTTTTTTGAGACAAAACATATCCTCTTCCACTGTTAACCATCATTTCCATATGAAATTTTGTTTTTTCATCTAAATTGCAGATAGTTTGTTCTGGATTCAAAATTGTTACACCGGCAACTAAAGTTATATCTTTAGCTTTAATTTCTTTTGGTCCAGTTGCATCTAAAACTAGTTTTTTAGCTCCATCAGAATCTAATTTTATTGCCAAATTTTTTACATTCAAAACAATATCAGTAACGTCTTCTCTAACACCTTTTATTGAAGAAAATTCATGCAAAACACCATCAATCTGTATAGCTGTAACTGCTGCTCCTTGAATTGAAGATAACAAAATTCTTCTTAAAGAATTTCCAATAGTTTGACCAAAGCCTTTTTCTAAAGGTTCGGCAACAACTTTTGCTATAGTTTTATCTTCGTTACTTTCTATTTGAAGTTTATTTGGTTTTGTTAAAGATTTCCAATTTTTATCAATAATAGTAGTCCCTTCCATTATACTCTCCTTTTTTTTGGTGGTCTTGTTCCGTTGTGTGGAAGAGGAGTAGTATCTTTAATAGAAACTATTTTAAAACCCCGAGATTGTAATGCTCTCAAAGCAGTTTCTCTCCCAGATCCAGGCCCTTTCACTTGAACAGATAAAGTTCTTAATCCCATTTCATATGCTTTGCTTCCTGCATCATCGGCTGCCACTTGGGCTGCATATGGCGTAGATTTTCTAGAACCTTTAAACCCTTTTGAACCAGCTGATGACCATGAAACAACATTTCCATGTTCATCGGCAATTGAAATTATTGTATTATTAAAAGTTGAATTCACAAATGCTATCCCTGAAGATATATTTTTTCTTTCTTTATTTTTCTTTTTAAATTTTGTTTTTATCGGTTTAGATTCAGCTACTTTTTCTACTTTTTTATCTTCCTTTTTTTCTATTTTTTTATTTTCTTTTTTTTCTGTTTTTTTGTCTTCTTGTTTTTTCATTTATTTTTTAAGTGGAGTGAGTTTTTTTCCAGCAATAGCTATTGCCTTACCTTTTCTAGTACGAGCATTGCAATGTGTTCTTTGTCCTCTTACTGGTAATTTTTTTTTGTGACGAGATCCTCTATAACTTGCTAAATCTACAAGTCTCTTTATGTTCATTGCTATTTCTCGTCTTAAATCACCTTCTACTTTATAATTTTGGTCAATGTATTCTCTAATTTTTAAAACCTCTTCTTCTGTAAGTGCGTTAACTCTTTTATTAAAAGGAATATTCAGTTTCTCACAAATGAGCTTTGAGTTAAAATTGCCAATACCGTGTATATAAGTTAAAGCAATGTGAACAACTTTGTCTTGCGGAATATTTACGCCTGCTATCCTAGCCATATTTTGATTTTTTCAAATTAGTATTTATATGTTCATATCCTTTAAAGTCAACCCTTCATAGCGTCAATTAACCCGCTAATTTCACTATTAATTTCAGATATTCCTGCCTCACCGTTTACAACTTTGAGTAAATTGGATTGCTTGTAATAATCTATAACTGGTTCAGATGATTTTTCATAAGTTTTATATCTTTTAATTGCTATTTCTTCATTGTCATCAGCTCTTTTCTCTTGAGTTTGTCTTTCCAAAATTCTTTTTTTAACTGTTTCTAAACTTACAGACAATTTTAAGACAATATCTATTTTTTGTTTATACTTTTTTAATAAATCATCTAAATTATTTGCTTGAATTAAAGTTCTTGGATAACCATCAAAGATAATTTTGTTTTTATAAGTATCATTTGAAACAAATTTTTCTATCAAATTACTAACTATTTCGTCTGAAACTAACTCGCCGGAATTTATGATTGACGAAATTTCAGATCCTAATTGTGTTTTATTTTTAATTTCGTTACGTAAAAGATCTCCCGTAGATAATTGATATAAATTAAATTTATTTGCAATAAATTTTGATTGAGTTCCTTTGCCCGCACCTGGAGGTCCAAAAATAACTATGTTCATAACTTTATTTACTAAATTTAGCTTTTTTAATTAATGATTCGTATTGTGAGCTCATCAATCTTGTCTGTACTTGGGTAACTGTATCCATGGCTACTACAACTACAATTAATATAGATGTTCCCCCCAAATAAAAAGGTATTGGGTATTTTGCAATTAAAAACTCTGGCATCAAACAAACAATTGTTAAATAACAAGCGCCAATAGTTGTTAGTCTAACTAAAATCCATTCAATATATTCTGCTGTTCTTTCTCCTGGTCTAATTCCGGGAACATAACCGCCATATTTCCTTAAATTCTCTGCTGTTTCTTTCGGATTAAATACAATTGATGTATAAAAAAAACAAAAGAATATAATCCCAGAAGCATATAACAACATGTAAAGAGGTTTTCCTTGTGAAAACAAAGAGGATAAATTTAAAAATAGATCTGATTCTGCAAGACCAAAATTTGTAAATGTTATTGGTAATAACAAGAGTGCTGATGCAAAAATTGCAGGAATAACACCTGCTGTATTTATTTTTAACGGCAAGTGGGAAGATTGACCTCCATATACTTTATTCCCCATTTGTCTCTTAGGATAATTTATAAGAATTTTTCTCATTGCTCTTTCAATAAAAACGATAAACATTACTGTAACTATGATGAGAATAAAAATTCCAATAATCATAGTTGCTGATAAAGCGCCTGTTCTACCAAGTTCAAATGTTGAAGCTAAAGCTCTAGGTATCTCGGCAACGATACCAGAAAATATTATAAGAGATATTCCGTTACCAATTCCTCTTGCTGTTATCTGTTCTCCAAGCCACATTAAAAAAGTCGTTCCTGCTACCAAAGAAATTACTGTCATCAGTTTAAAATAAACTCCAGGATTTAAAACAAGGTTTCCTGCATTTTCTAAACCAACGGATACTCCATATCCTTGTAAAGCTGCGATAAAAACTGTTCCATACCTTGTAATTTGTGTAATTTTTTTTCTTCCAAATTCTCCTTGGTCTTTTAAATTTTTAAAATAATCTGAAACACCAGTTAACAACTGAACTATTATTGAAGATGAAATATATGGCATTATTCCTAAAGCAAAAATTGCCATTCTTTGCACAGCACCGCCTGAAAATACATTGAACATTCCTAATAAACCTCTTTGACTTGAAGACATAGTTTCTTGAAGAGCAACAGGATCGATTCCGGCAAGAGGCACATAAGTTCCTAACCTGTAAACACATAGAATTAAAATTGTGAAAATAATTCTGTTTCTTAGATCGTGTGAGTGAGAAAGAGGTTGTTGATTTACTTCTTCGTTAGCCATTTTTAAATATTTTTCTGTTTAGGCACATTTATAGAACCGCCTGCTTTCTCTATTTTTGAACGTGCTGACTTAGAAATAAAATCTGTTGTAATCTTTAGTTTTTCTTTAACCTCTCCCTTTCCAAGAATTTTTAATTTACTATATTTTTTTCCTATTAATTTTTTTTCAGATAAATTTTTTATACTGATTTCGTCTTGAATCTTAATTTTTTTATTTTTTAAAAAAATTGTCAAATCAGATAGGTTAAGTATTGCAATATTCTTTTTGCCTATTTTTTTAAATCCTCTTTTAGGAAGCCTTCTGTAAAGAGGCATTTGTCCTCCCTCAAAACTTTTAATAGCAACTCCAGATCTAGATTTTTGCCCTTTAACTCCTCGACCAGAAGTTTTTCCTTTTCCAGAACCTATTCCTCTCCCAACTCTTAATTTTGGATAATTAGTTTTAACCAGTGTGTTTAGTTTCATTATTAATTTTCTCTCTTTTTGATAATTTCTGATATATTTTTTCCTCTTAGTGATGATAAAAATTTAGGAGAACTTTGATTTTTTAACCCATCCAATAAAGCTTTTAAAACATTATGCGGATTTGCAGAACCTAAAGATTTAGCAACTACATCTTGTATACCAATAACTTCACAAACTGCTCGCATTGCACCACCGGCTATAATTCCTGTACCAGTTGGGGCTGCTCTCATTAAAATTTTCCCAGATCCGCTTTTTGAATATATGTCGTGATGTAAAGTCCTTCCGTCTTTCAATGGTATTTTGATCATGTTTCTTTTTGCTAGTTCCGTGGCTTTTTTAATTGCATCTGGTACTTGTTTTGACTTACCTTTTCCTATGCCAACAGATCCTTTTTGGTTACCTACCACCACAAGTGCGGCGAATCCAAATCTTCTACCTCCTTTAACAACTTTTGTTATTCTGTTAATTGCAACAAGTTTTTCTATATATTCACTTTCTCTCATTAGAAACTCAATCCATTTTTCCTCAAAGATTCAGCTAAAGCTTTAATTCTTCCGTGATATTTGTAGCCTCCTCTATCAAAATAAACTTTGTTAATTTTTTTTTGCGCTGCTCTTTTAGCTAAAATTTCACCTATAGCTATAGATAATTCAGTTTTCTTTTTTTTATCCTTCTTCATATCTTTTTCTGTTGAAGAAGCTGACACTATTGTCTTGTTAATTTTGTCATCTATTATTTGTGCTGAAATATTTCTTGAAGATTTAAAAACAGTTATTCTAAATCTATCTAAACTAACTTTTTTAAGTTTAGCTCTATTTCTTCCAACTCGTTTGATATATGGGTTCATTTTTTTCATTATTACTTTTTCTTCCCTTCTTTTCTCAAAACATATTGATCTTTTTCTTTAATACCTTTGGCTTTATAGGGTTCGACTGGTTTTATAGACTTAATTTCAGATGCTGTTTTTGCTACCAATTCCTTGTCTGCCCCAACTATATTTATTTTTGTTTGTTTTTCTACTTTCACTTTCACTTCTTTAGGTATTTTGTATTTAACTTCATGACTAAAACCTAAACTCATGACTAAATCTTCTCCTTTTAAATTAGCTCTAAAACCAACTCCATTTAGTTCTAGATTTTTTTCATGTCCTTTACTAACTCCTACAACTGCATTGTTAACTAAGCTTCTGTAGGTTCCCCATAGTACAGAAATATTTTTAGTTTTTTTAATTGGAAGAATTTGAAATTCATTTTTTTCATTTACCTTAGATGTAAACATTTTTTCATTAAACGGAACTGTTTTTGAACCTTTAGGTCCTGAAATTAATAAGTTGCCAGAATCAACTTTTATTGTTGAATCTTTGGGCAATATAATAGTTTTTTTTCCAAGTTTAGACATTAAAATACCCTACAGATTATTTCTCCACCAAGATTATTTTTGATCGCCTCACTATCAGACATAACACCTTTGCTTGTTGACAATATTGCAAGACCAAGTCCATTATGAACTCTTGGTATGCTTGTTGCTCTAGAATAAACCCTTCTTCCTGGTTTTGAGATTCTTTTAATTTCTCTTATTACAGGTTGACCTTCATAATATTTTAAATCTACTAATAATAATTTTTTATTATTTTCTCCTTTATCAATACTAAAATTAATAATATATCCTTCTTTTTTTAAGACATCTAAAATTTTAGACCTAAAAACAGAAAATGGTATATCAATCTTATTTAATGAACGCATTTGTCCATTTCTTATTCTGGTTAACATATCTCCTATAGGATCAACAAAAGCCATATTCCTCCTTATTTACCAACTGGACTTCGTCATTCCAGGAATTTTTCCTGTCGAAGCCATCTGTCTTAAAGCAATTCTTGAAATTTTGAGTTTTCTATAAACTCCATGCGGTCTTCCTGAAATTTCACATCTATTTCTAATTCTAATCTTTGATGAGTTTTTTGGAAGTTTTGAAAGTTTTAACTGTGCGGCAAATCTTTCGTTTAAAGGTAGTTTTTTGTTTCTAACTATCGCCTTTAATTTTTTTCTTTTATTATCAAATCGTTTTGCCATTTTTATTCTTTTTAAATTTCTTTGAATTGCACTTGTTTTAGCCATTTTTTTCTTTCTCCTCTTGTTTCTCCTCTTTTTTTGGTATTTTCTTTATTTTCTTTTTTTTCTTTTCAACACTTTTAACAATTGGAAAATTAAATTCTTTAAGTAATGATATTGTTTCTTCTTTAGATTGGCTTGTTGTAACTATTGTTACATCCAAACCACGAATTCTATCAACCTTATCAAAATTTATTTCTGGAAAAATTATGTGTTCCTTAATTCCAAAACTAAAGTTTCCAAATCTGTCACAGCTATTATCTTTTAACCCCCTGAAATCTTTGACTCTAGGTAAAGCAATATTAATCATCCTATCAATAAATTCGTACATTCTATCATTCCTCAAGGTAACCTTGAGTCCAGCATTTGCACCTTTTCTAGATTTAAAATTAGAAATAGATTTTTTAAACCTAGTTACTAATGGATGTTGTCCAGTTATTGCAGCCATATCTTTTACACATGTTTCTAATTTCTTTTTATCTAATGCATCTGCTCCAAGACCCATATTTATAACAATTTTTTCAATTTTTGGGACCGCGTTAGAATTTTTAAGGTTTAATTTAGACATTAAACTTTTAATAATTTCGTTTTTATATTTTTCTCTTAGTCTTGGTGTCATTTTTTACCTTTAGTTTTAGTAGCTTTAGCTTTTACTTCATCTAACTGTTTCAAATTTGACAAATGAATGTATCCTTCTTTAGTTACTATTCCGCCTTTAGTTTCTTTTGTTGGTTTTTTGTGTTTTTTCAGCATATTAACTTCTTTCACTTTGGCCAATTCTCTAACCCTGTTAATCTCAATAATTTCTCCACTTTTACCTTTGTCTTTTCCAACACAGACTTTAACTTTCATACCTTTTTTTAAAAACATGTTTAAATTACCTCCGGTGCTAAAGAAATTATTTTTGTTTGACCTCTTGATCTTAGTTCTCTAGTAACTGGACCAAAAATTCTTGTTCCTATTGGTTCTCCCTTTTCATCAGTTAAAACTACAGAATTGCTATCAAACTGAACTTTTGAACCATCTTTTCTAAAAATTTCTTTTTTTGTTCTAACCACAACAGCTTTATGTACTGATCCTTTTTTTACTTTGCCTTTTGGCAAAGCATCTTTCACGCTTACAACGATCAAGTCACCTATCCCCGCATACCTTCTTTTTGAACCACCTAAAACTTTAATACATTCGACTCTTTTTGCCCCAGTATTATCCGCTACTTGTAATTCTGTTTGTACCTGTATCATTTTTCAATAACCTGCCATGTTTTTAATTTCGATATTGGTTTACTTTCAATTATTCTAACTTTATCTCCTTCTTTAAATTTATTTTTTTCATCATGCGCATGATATTTTTTAGATCTTGATATCACCTTTCCGTAAAAAGAATGTGTAAATCTCCTTTTAACTTCAACAACAATAGTTTTGTTGCCCTTGCTACTAACTACCTGTCCCTCTAAAATTCTTTTTGTCATTTTTTGTTTCCCTTAATATTATAAAGCCTAGCAATATTCTTTTTAATTGTAGAATATTCTGCTAAATTTTGAAGTTGCCCATTTATTTTTTTAAAACGCATATTGAATAAATCCTTCTTTAGTTTATCGATTTCTCTTATGGATTGATCCTTTGTTAATTTTTTTATATCTTTTTTTTTCATTTATACCTCTTAACAAATTTTGTTCTTATAGGAAGTTTTGCTGAAGCTTTGTATAAAGCCTCTCTTGCAACTTCTTCTGAAACTCCATCCACTTCAAATAATATTCTTCCTGGTTTTACTCTACATGCCCAAAACTCTGGAGATCCTTTACCCTTGCCCATTCGAACTTCAGTTGGTTTTTTTGAAACTGGAATATTTGGAAAAATTCTTGACCAAACTTTTCCAGTTCTTTGCATATGTCTCGTTAGAGCAACCCTGGCTGCTTCTATTTGCTTTCCAATTACTCTTTCTGGCTGCATTGCCTTTAAACCATAAGCACCATAATTTAAAGTAGCAACTCTAGTAGCCTTACCATGAATTCGGCCTTTGTGAGCTTTTCTATATTTACTTCTTACCGGCTGTAGCATTTTTTACCTTTTCAATTTTCTTTTTTTCAACATCTTTTAAAAATATTTCTCCTTTGTATATCCAAACTTTAACTCCTATCATTCCATAGGTTGTTAGTGCTTCTGACTCTGCGTAATCAAGATTTGCTCTTAATGTATGCAAAGGTATACTTCCTTCTCTCAACCATTCACTTCTAGCGATATCATTTCCTGCCAATCTACCGCTTACACAAACTTTGATGCCTTTAGCCCCTAGTCTCATAGTAGCTTGCATAGCCCTTTTCATTGCTCTTCTGTAAGCCACCCTTTTTACTAATTGCTGTGCAATATTTTCGGCAACTAAATATGAGTTTAATTCTGGTTTTTTTATTTCTTTTATATTAACTGTTACTTCGTCTTTAGTAATTTTTGAAATTTTATTTTTAATCTTTTCTATATCTGAACCCTTTTTACCAATAACAAATCCTGGCCTAGAAGTATGAATAGAAACTGTACATTTTTTTGATGATCTCTCTATAACAATTTCCGAAACCCCTGCGTTTGTTATATTTTTTCTAATAAATTGTCTAATTTTATAATCTTCAATTAAGTACTTTCCGTAATCTGCCTTTTTAGCAAACCAAATAGAATCCCATCCTCTATTAACGCCAAGTCTTAAACCAATTGGATTAACTTTTTGCCCCATTATTTTTTAACCTCTTTGTTTTTTTTTTCTTCTAGTATTATAGTAATTCTGCTAAAGGGTTTCTTTATTGCAGCAGCTCTTCCTTTTGCTCTTGGTCTAAATCTTTTCATAACTATAGATTTTCCAACATAAGCTTCTTTCACATACAGATTGTCTATGTCATACTGATAGTTATTTTCAGCATTAGCGATAGCTGATTTTACAGTTTTTTTAATATCTTCAGCAACCTTCTTTCTTGTAAATTCTAAATCTTTAATGGCTATATCTGCTTTCTTGCCTTTAATGAAATTAAGCACCAAATTTGCTTTTCTAGCCCCACTCCTAACATTTTTATTTATTGCTTTTACTATGTTGTTTTTTTCGCTCATTTAGAATCCTTTTTAGGTGCTGCTCCTGGTGCTGCTCCTGGTGCTGCTCCTGGTGCTGCTCCTGGTGCTGCTTTTGGTGCTCCTCCTGGTGCTGCTTTTGGCGCTGCTCCTGGTGCCGCCGTTGCTACCCCTTCTGCTGCAGCTTTCTTGTCTGCTGGAGTATGTCCAGAAAATTTTCTTGTAGGTGAAAATTCTCCTAGTTTGTGTCCAACCATTTCTTCAGAAATTGTGATTGGAATAAAAGTTTTTCCGTTATGAATTAAAAAACTATGTCCAACAAATTCAGGTATGATTGTAGAATTTCTTGACCAAGTTTTTATAGGTTGTTTTTTACTTTTGTCCTTAATCTTGTCTATTTTTTTTAACAAGCTCGGATGAACAAATGGACCTTTCCAAATTCCTCTGGTCATGCTTTATTTCCTTTTCTTTCTTCTAGATATTATAAATTGATCACTTCTCTTAGGTTTTCTAGTTTTCAATCCTTTAGCTGACTGACCCCAAGGAGAAACTGGATTTCTCCCGCCTGAAGTTTTTCCTTCTCCTCCTCCATGAGGGTGATCAACTGGGTTTTTGGCTACTCCTCTAACCATCGGTCTTTTACCCTTCCATCTATTTCTTCCCGCCTTACCAATCTGTATGTTTTTTTGATCTGGGTTTGAAACTGTTCCTATTGTAGCTTTGCATGCTGACCTTACTTTTCTAGTCTCTCCAGATGCTAATTTTATAATTGCATATTCATCGTCAAAACCAGATAAAATAACAGATGAGCCTGCCGATCTTGCTAACTTTCCTCCGCTACCTTCAGCCAATTCTACATTATGTAATGAGGTTCCAGGAGGTATATCTCTTAGAGGCATATTGTTACCAACTTTTATTTCTTTGGCTTTTCCTGAGACTATAGTGTCACCTATCTTTAAATTTTCTGGACAAATAATATAATTTTTTGAATTGTCTTCGTATTTTATAAGAGCAATATAAGATGTTCTGTTAGGATCATATTCTATTCTCTCAACTTTTCCTGTAACATCAATTTTATTTCTAAAAAAATCTATAATTCTATATCTTTTTTTGTGACCTGCTCCTTTAGATCTGGAAGTAATTCTTCCTAGATTATTTCTTCCTCCAGAAGAAATTTTTCCTCTAGTTAAAGATTTAACGGGCGATCCTTTCCAAATATTTTTTCTGTCAACAAGAATTGTTGTTCTTGTTGATTTTGTGTATGGTTTATAGCTTTTTAAACTCATCTTTTTAAGCTCCTGTTGCAAGGTCTATGCTTTGACCTTTTTTTAAAGTTATTACAGCTTTTTTGAAACCTTGTTTAATTCCAATTTTCCCTCTAACCATTTTTCTTTTTGGTTTTTTATTTATTGTATTTACTTTGATCACTTTAACCTTAAATATTTTTTCAATATTTTTTTTAATTGAGGTTTTTGAAGCATTTTCATGTACCTTAAAAATAACTTTATTTTGCTCAGACAAACCGGTAGCCTTTTCTGTAATTACAGGAGATTTAATAGAATCTAAATAATTAATTTTTTTCATTTGTAAGTCTCTGTTCAATATTTTTTATAGAACTTGTTGTAAACAAAACATTTTTAAATTTTATAAGATCATAAACATTTGTTCCTTCATCATTAATTAATTTAACATTTGGAATATTTCTAACTGATTTGTATATATTTTTTTCTGTTTCTTTGTCTGAAATAATTAGAACATTCTCTAATTTATTTTTTACTAAAAAGTTATTGAAGATTTTAGTTTTATTTATCTGTTTTTTTACATCTTCAAATACATGGAGTTCTTTATTTATATTTTTTTTCGAAATAGTTTGGGCGAGTGCTAGTTTTCTAATTTTTTTATTAATTCTTTTTGTTTTATAATTATCTCCTTTAGGACCATGAGCAATACCACCTCCAACAAAAATAGGTGCCTTCCTGCTAGAATGTCTTGCTCCTCCAGTTCCTTTTTGGGCATAAATTTTTCTAGTAGAACCAATAACTTCATTTCTTTGTTTAGTTTTGGCTATCCTTTTTTTAGATCTATTTAACTGCCAGTCGACCACATACTTTAAAAGTCTGTTATTAACTTTTAGTCCTATTAAACTCTCGGGTAACTTAAGACTCTGAGATTTACTTCCACCATCAATAGTTAAAACTTTTATACTCATAATTTATTTCTTTTTAGGCTGCTCCTTTGCAGCGGGTTTTTTGTCATCTGGTTTTTTAGCTTCAGGTTTTTTAGCTTCTGCTTTCTTATCTGAGGTTTTAGTTTCTTTTTTTACAGTTTGTTTGCCTTCTTGAGCAAATTTTTCAACAGATGTTTTTCTATTGAAAGATTTTGTTGATTTTCTTAAGAAGACTAAAGAGTTTTTTGATCCTGGTATTGATCCTTTGATGTAGAGTAAACTATTTTCTGGGTCCGATTTAATTACTTCGAGATTTAAAATTGTCCTAAATTTTGCTCCCATGTGTCCAGCCATTTTTTTTCCTTTAAATACCTTTCCTGGATCCTGTCTTTGACCTGTTGACCCATGTGATCTGTGAGAAACAGAAACTCCATGTGTTGCTCTTAAACCCGCAAAATTGTATTTTTTCATAACTCCTGCAAAACCTTTTCCTATTGTTTCAGATCTAACATCGATAAATTTAACATCTTTGAATGCTTCCAATCCTATTTCATTTCCAGTTTTAAATTCCTCGGGTTTTTCGATTCTATATTCTTTAATAATTTTTTTTGGTTCTGTATTTTTTTTTGCAAAAAAACCTTTCATTTGATTGGTAAGTTTTGAATTTTTTAATTTTACAAAGCCTAATTTTACAGCTGAATAGCCATTTTTTTCTTTTGTATATACATCTATAACTCTGCCCTTTTCAATTTTAACAACAGTTACAGGAATAGAAATACCTGAGTCGAAAAACTCTCTTGTCATACCAATTTTTTTTCCTACTAATCCTAAAGCCATATTTATATTTTTATTTCTATGTTAACTCCTGAAGCCAAATCTAATTTCATTAAAGCCTCGACTGTTTGTGGAGTTGGTTCAACAATATCTATTAATCTTTTGTGTGTTCTTGTTTCAAATTGTTCTCTGCTTTTTTTATCTATATGAGGTGATCTTAAAACGGTAAATTTCTCAACCTTTGTTGGTAAAGGAATTGGCCCCTTAACTTGTGCACCAGTTCTTTTAGCTGTATTAACAATTTCTTGGGTAGATATATCCAAGATTTTGTTATCGTAAGCTTTTAAATGTATTCTTATGTTTTGTTTATCCATTGTTATGCCATTTTCTTTGTAACTTCATCTTGAACATTTTGAGGAACTTTTGCATAGTGATCAAAAAACATTGAGTATTGAGCTCTACCTTGTGACATTGATCTAAGATTATTTATATAACCAAACATATTAGCCAAAGGAACCATTGCACTTATCACTGTGGCATTACCTCTTTTATCTGTTGTAGATACTTGACCTCGTCTGCTATTTAAATCACCTATAACATCTCCCATATAATCCTCAGGAGTTATCACTTCAACTCTCATGACTGGTTCTAAAAGCTTAAGTCCAGCCTTAGTACAAGCCTCTTTAAAACAATATCTTGAAGCTATCTCAAACGCCAAAACACTTGAGTCGACATCGTGGTGCAGCCCATCAACAATGGTTACTTTGTAATCAATTAAAGGAAATCCAGCTAATATCCCATTATCGGCAACACTTTCTACTCCCTTTTCTACTCCGGGAATAAATTCTTTTGGTATTGCACCACCTTTAATTTTGTTTTCAACCTCTCTTCCTTTTCCTGGTTCTAATGGCTCAACATTTAATTCTACTTTTGCAAACTGTCCTGCTCCACCGCTTTGTTTTTTGTGTATATAAACATTAGAAACTGGTCTAAGAATTGTTTCTCTATAAGCAACCTGTGGAGCCCCTATATTAGCTTCAACCTTAAATTCTCTCTTCATTCTGTCAACGATAATATCTAAATGTAATTCTCCCATACCTTTTATAATTGTTTGCCCTGATTCTTCGTCCGAAGTAACTCTAAAAGATGGATCTTCTTTTGCTAATCTTCCCAAAGCTTCTCCCATTTTTTCTTGGTCACCTTTTGTTTTTGGTTCTACTGCAATTTCAATAACTGGATCTGGAAACTCCATAGGTTCTAAAACAACTGGATTGTCTTCATCAGATAAAGTATGTCCTGTAATTGTGTATTTAAGACCTGCTAAAGCAACAATATCTCCTGTGTTTGCTTCTTTTACATCCTCTCTACTATTGGCATGCATTAATAGCATTCTTCCAACTCTTTCTTCTTTATCTTTTGTTGTATTGTAAATTCCAGTTCCAGACTTTAAAGTTCCCGAATAAATTCTAATAAATGTCAAAGAGCCAACAAAAGGATCGTTTGCAACTTTAAATGCCAAGGCTGAAAAAGGTTCTTTATCATCAAATTTTCTCTCAACTTCATCTTTCGAGTTTGGTTTTGTTCCTTTAATTGAATTTATGTCTTTAGGGCTGGGCAAGAAATCTACAACGGCATCAAGAAGTGGTTGGACACCTTTATTTTTAAAAGCTGAACCAGTTAATACTGGTACAAAATCAAACTTTAAACATCCCTTACGTATACAAGAAAGTATATCTTTCTCTGAAATCTCTTTTCCATTTAAGTAATCATCCATTAATTTTTCATCTTGTTCTACCGCTGTTTCTATTAATTCTTTTCTATATTTTTCTGCCTGTTCTTTTAAATCTGCTGGTATTTCTACGTATTCGAATTCTGCGCCAAGTTTTTCATCTTTCCATATAACTGCTTTCATTTTAACTAAATCTACGACACCTTTTAAAGAAGCCTCCATGCCGACAGGAATTTGCATAACAAGAGGTTTGGCTCCAAGTCTGTCCTTAATCATTTCAACACAATTAAAAAAATCAGCGCCCGTTCTATCCAATTTATTAACAAAACAAATTCTTGGTACCTTGTACTTGTCAGCTTGTCTCCAAACAGTTTCTGATTGAGGTTCAACTCCAGCTACACCATCGAAAACTGCAACGGCTCCGTCTAATACTTTTAGTGATCTTTCTACTTCAATTGTAAAATCTACGTGTCCCGGTGTGTCGATAATATTTATTCGATGTTCTCTCCAAAAACAAGTTGTGGCTGCAGATGTAATTGTTATTCCTCTTTCCTGTTCTTGTTCCATCCAATCCATTGTTGCAGCACCATCATGTACTTCACCTATTTTATGACTCTTTCCTGTATAATATAAAATTCTTTCAGTGGTAGTTGTCTTCCCAGCGTCAATATGAGCCATGATACCAATGTTTCTATATTTTTCTAATGTATGAGTTCTTGGCATATTATTACCATCTAAAATGAGCAAAGGCTTTGTTTGACTCTGCCATTTTGTGAGTGTCTTCTCTTTTTTTAACTGCTGAACCTTTATTTTGAGAAGCGTCCATTAATTCAAAAAATAATTTATCCGCCATTGTTTTATTTTTTCTTTTTCTAGATGCAGCTAAAAGCCATCGTAAAGCAAGTGCCTGGGATCTGTTCGATTTTACTTCTACCGGAACCTGATAAGTGGCACCACCAACTCTTCTTGATCTAACCTCTAAATTAGGTCTAACATTACTTACTGCTGAATTAAAAACTTTTAAAGGATCTTCATTTTTACTTTTAATTTTATCAAGAGCTCCATATAAAATTCTTTCAGCTGTTGATCTTTTACCGTCATACATTATTGAATTTATAAATTTTGAAATAACTAAAGATCCATATTTTGGATCAGAATAATTTTTTCTCTTTGGAGCTTTTCTTTTTCTAGACATGATGATTTATTTAGGTTTCTTAGCTCCATATAAGGAACGTCTTTTTTTTCGTGCAGTAACTCCTTGTGCGTCTAAATTTCCTCGAAGAATGTGATATCTAACCCCTGGTAAGTCTTTAACTCTTCCTCCTCTAATCAAAACCACCGAGTGTTCTTGTAAATTATGGCCTTCACCTGGAATATATGCTGTTACTTCAAATCCATTTGATAATCTAACTCTAGCAACTTTTCTTAAAGCCGAATTTGGTTTTTTAGGAGTAGTTGTGTAAACTTTTATACAAACACCTCTCTTGATAGGTTGTTTTTCAAGAGCGGGTACTTTGTTTCTTGATAAAGGTCGAACCCTGGGCTTTCTCAACAATTGATTTATCGTCGGCATAATTTTATAATTTTGATTGAAAAAAGTGATTTAGGTAAAGAAACTTTCCCTATTTTTAGTTAACGTTTAAGGTCAACAAAAACCTTACTTTTAACTTTCAAAATTGCGCTAAACTAACATTGAAGGTTAAAAAGTCAACAAGTAATAGGGTAAAAAAACTAAAGAATATAAGGTTTTTAACTTAAGATTTTGCTTCTGTTTGCTGATTTTCTAACTCTTGTTTTTCCAGTTCAGATATTCTGATTTTGTCTTGTTCTGCGGCAATTTTATTAAGTTTATTTTTAGTGAAACCAGTTCCTGCTGGTATTAATCTTCCTACAATAACATTTTCCTTTAATCCATCTAGGCTATCAGTCTTTCCTCTAATAGCAGCATCTGTCAAAACTCTTGTGGTTTCCTGGAAAGATGCAGCTGAAATAAAAGAGTTGGTCTGAAGTGAAGCTTTTGTTATTCCAAGCAAAACTCTTTCTCCTGTAGCTGGCTTTTTGTTTTCTTTTTTTAATAAAGTATTAATATTTTCTAATTGAACTTTATCAATTAACTCGCCAGTTAAATAGTTAGAGTCTCCTGAATCTTTTATTTCAACTTTTTTCAACATCTGTCTAACTATTGTTTCAATATGTTTGTCATTAATAACTACACCTTGCATTCTGTAAACCTCCTGTACTTCGCTTACAAAATATTCTGTTAAAGCTTCAACACCAAGAATTCTTAAAATATCATGAGGCGCTGGACTTCCATCTAATAAATACTCACCTTTTTTAATTTTTTCACCTTGGTTGAAATTTATATGTTTACCTTTTGGTATCAAATAATTTGATTCTTTTCCAGTTGGTGGAACAATAGAAACTTTTTGCTTTCCTCTTACTTCTTTACCAAACTGAATTGTTCCATCGTTCTCAGCGATTATCGCTCCATCCTTTGGTCTTCTTGCCTCAAAAAGTTCAGCAACCCTAGGTAAACCTCCTGTTATATCTTTTGTTTTTGAAGTTTCTTTTGGTAATCTTGCAAGCACATCTCCTGCAGATATTTTTTGACCATCTTTTACAGAAAGAAGTGAATCAGGAACTAAATAGTATCTGGCTTCATTGCCGTCAGCTTTTTTTATAACTTCTCCGTTTGGATTTCTTAAAGTAATTCTTGGTTTTAAATCTGAATTTTTAGATTGAGATCTCCAATCTATCACCGACTTAACTGATATACCTGTTGTATCATCAACAGTTTCTGCTAGAGAAACACCTTCTACTAAATCCATATAGTTTGCCACTCCTCCTGTTTCTGCTATAACAGGTAAAGTATAAGGGTCCCATTCGCAAATTTTCTTTCCTTTTCCAACTTTATCTCCATGTTGATAAAAAATTTTAGATCCGTATGGAATTTTATACAGTGCCAATTGTCTTTCATTTTCATCTTCTAAGGATAATTGTGTATTTCTTCCCATAACTATAGTGTTGTTTTTTGAATCTTTAATTAAGTTTTTGTTGTTAATTTTTAAAATTCCTTCACTTACAGATACTACTGAAGATTCCTCTTTAATTTGTGCAGTTCCTCCTACGTGGAATGTTCTCATTGTTAATTGCGTTCCCGGTTCTCCGATTGATTGTGCAGCTATCATTCCGATTGCTTCTCCAATGCTCACAAGTTTACCTCTAGAAAGGTCTCTTCCATAGCATGTTTGACAGACACCTTTTTTGGACTCACATGTTATTACAGAATAAACATTTATAGATTTAACCCCCGCGGAGTCTATTAATTCACAGTCCTGCTCATCAATTAACTTTTTCTTCTTTATAATTGTTTCGCCACTTAAAGGATGTTTTATATCGTGCGCCGGAACTCTTCCTAAAACTCTTTCTGAAAGGCTGACTAAAATATTACCACCTTCTATTATTTCGGTTAATGTAATAGAACTTTTGGAATTACAATCTTTAATCGTTACCTGAAGATCTTGTGCCACATCGCACAAACGCCTTGTTAAATAACCTGAATTTGCTGTTTTTAATGCAGTGTCTGCTAAACCTTTTCTAGCTCCGTGTGTTGAATTAAAATATTCTAGAACGGTAAGTCCTTCTTTAAAATTAGAAACTATAGGTGTCTCAATAATCTCTCCCGAAGGTTTAGCTATCAAGCCTCGCATACCAGCTAGCTGCTTCATTTGAGCGGGTGAGCCTCTTGCTCCAGAATCTGCCATCATAAACACAGAGTTAGTTTCTATTCTTCCATCAGATGATTTTTTTTCAGCTGAAGAAATTTCCTTCATCATCTCATTTGCTACTGAATCTGTACATTTTGACCAAACATCAACTACCTTGTTATATTTTTCTCCTCTTGTTATTAATCCATCTTGATATTGTTTCTCGTATTCTTCTATCTGTTTCTTAGTTTGATTAACTAATTTTTCTTTTGTTTTTGGAATTATAAGATCGTCTTTTCCAAAAGATATTCCTGCTTTAAATGCGTGCTTAAATCCTAGATCTTTAATTCTGTCACAAAAAATTACAGTTTGTTTTTGTCCGCAGTATCTAAAAACAATATCAATAATTTCAGAAACTGCTTTTTTAGTTAAAACTCTGTCTACTAAAGAAAATGTAATTTTACTATGCTTTGGTAGTGTTTCTGATAACAAAAACCTTCCGGCAGTACTAGTGTGTTTTTCGATAGTCTTTTTTCCATCTTTATCTACAGTGGTAAATTGTGAAATTATTTTTGAATGAACACTGATAAGATTTCTTTCTAGGGCATTGTTTATTTCATCGACATTTGAAAAAATACCCAATGGTTTTTCTTTTCCAGAATCTTTTGATTGTGACAAATAATATATTCCCAGAACTATATCTTGGCTCGGAACTATAATAGGTTTGCCATTTGAAGGACTCAATATATTGTTAGTTGACATCATTAAAACACGAGCTTCTAATTGGGCTTCTAAGCTCAAAGGTATGTGAACTGCCATTTGGTCTCCATCAAAATCTGCATTAAATGCTGCACACACCAAAGGATGTAACTCTATAGCATTTCCTTCTATTAGTTTAGCTTCAAAAGCTTGCACGCCTAATCTATGTAATGTAGGAGCTCTGTTGAGTAAAATTGGATGTTCTCGAATAATATGCTCGAGTGAGTCCCAAACTTCGCTTCGTTGCTTTTCAACCATTCTTTTGGCTTGTTTTATCGTAGTTGCTAAACCTAATTTAGCTAACCTCGCATATAAAAAAGGTTTAAACAATTCTAATGCCATTTTTTTTGGCAAACCACACTGATGTAATTTTAATTCGGGACCAACAACAATTACTGATCTACCTGAATAATCAACTCTTTTTCCTAATAAATTTTGTCTAAATCTTCCCTGTTTTCCTTTTAGCATTTCCGCTAACGATTTTAATGGTCTCTTTCCTGTTCCGGTAATAACTCTTCCCCTTCTGCCATTATCAAACAAAGCATCGACGGATTCTTGTAACATTCTTTTTTCATTTCTAACTATTATTTCTGGAGCTTTTAAATCCAAAAGTCTTTTTAATCTATTGTTTCTATTAATCACTCTTCGATACAAATCATTTAAGTCAGATGTAGCAAACCGCCCTCCATCCAAAGGAACTAGAGGTCTAAGTTCCGGAGGAATTACTGGTACAGTTGTTAATATCATCCATTCAGGCTTGTTTCCTGATTCAATAAATGAATCTAGAAGTTTTAATCTTTTTAGAGTTCTCTCTTCTGTAACCTTAGATTTTGTTTCTTTAAGTGAACTGCTTAATCGTTCTCTTTCTTTTTTTAAGTCAACACCTAAGAGTATTTCTCTTACAGCCTCAGCTCCTATTCCGGCAGTAAATGCATCCTCTCCAAACTTTTCTTGGGCTTTCAAGTACTCTTCTTCTGTAAGCAGTTGTCCTTTTTTCAGCTCAGTTAATCCGGGCTCGATTACAATGAAACTCTCAAAGTATAATACCTTTTCTACTTCTTTTAATTTCATATCTATAGCTAAAGATATTCTGCTAGGTAAAGATTTTAAAAACCATATATGAGCAACTGGTGATGCCAAATCAATATGTCCCATTCTTTCCCTTCTGACATTTGACTTTGTTACTTCAACTCCGCATTTTTCACAGATAATTCCTCTAAACTTCATTCTTTTATATTTTCCACATAAACATTCGTAATCCTTTACTGGACCAAATATTCTTGCGCAAAAAAGTCCATCTTTTTCTGGTCTGAATGTTCTGTAGTTAATTGTTTCTGGTTTTTTGATTTCTCCAAAAGACCAAGATTTTATTTTTTCTGGACTCGCTAATGTAATTTTAATGTTATTAAAATTTCTTTCGGGTAATGACTGTAAAGATTGTTTTGTTAATTGTTTTTCCATTTTTATTTATTAGTTCAATTCAATATTTAAGCCTAAAGCTCTAATTTCTTTAACCAAGACGTTAAAAGACTCTGGTATTCCAGATTCAAAATTTTCCTCTCCTTTGACTATTGTCTCATAAACTTTCGTTCTTCCAGCAACATCGTCAGATTTAACAGTTAAAATTTCCTGTAATGTATATGAGGCCCCATAAGCTTCTAAAGCCCACACCTCCATTTCGCCAAATCTTTGACCTCCTAATTGTGCTTTACCTCCTAACGGTTGTTGTGTAACCAAACTGTAAGGACCTGTTGATCTAGCATGTATTTTATCTTCTACAAGGTGATGTAATTTAAGCATATAAATTATCCCAACTGTTATTGGTCTATCAAACTTTGTGCCCGTTCTACCATCCCATAAATTTGTTTGTCCTGAATTTGGTAAATTTGCGATTTCCAACATTTTCGTTATATCTTGTGTTGATGCACCATCAAAAACAGGTGTAGAAACAGGTACTCCGTTTGAAAGATTTTCGCACAGCTCTTTTAATTCTCTATTGCTTAATTTTTTTATAACATTTGTAAATAGTTTTTTTCCATAAATTGTTTCAAGAGTATTGGTTAAGTTGGAATTATTTTTATTTTTAAAATATTCATTAGAAAGCTTTTTAATTTTTTCACCCAATTCTGAACAAGACCAGCCTAAATGTGTTTCTAAAATTTGACCAACATTCATTCGGCTTGGTACACCCAGAGGATTTAAAACAATGTCTACTGGCTTACCATTTTCCATATATGGCATATCTTCTACAGGAACAATTTTACTAATAACTCCTTTGTTACCGTGTCTACCTGCCATTTTATCTCCTGGCATAAGTCTTCTTTTTACAGCAACAAAAACTTTAACAACTTTCATTACGGTTGGTAGCAAATCATCACCTTGTTTTATTTTCAAAACTTTGTCTTCAAATCTAAGCTGAATATCTTTGTGAGCACTATCAAATTGGTCTTTTAACTGCAAAACTTTGTTATTAATATTCTCATTCTTGAATTGCAGCTTCCAGTAATCCTGTATTGCCATAGCATCCATAGATTCTTTATCTAGTGCGGTTCCTGCTTTTAAATTTTTATAACCTTTAGAGACTTCTTCTTTTGTTAAAAGTTCAATCAGTCTTAGTTTAATATTTCTTTGAAGAATTTCCTCTTCAACCTGTTTATCTTCTTGAACAGACTCAACTCCAGCTCTTTCTATTGCTATAGTTCTTTCATCTTTCTCAACCCCATGTCTATTAAACACTCTTACATCAACAACAACACCGGCGCTTCCGGGAGGAAGTTTCAAAGAACTATCTCTTACATCGGTCGCTTTTTCTCCAAAAATTGATCTCAAAAGTTTTTCCTCAGGACTTGAAGCTGTTTCACCTTTAGGTGTAACCTTTCCAACTAAAATATCCCCCGGATTAACTTCTGCACCAACATATACAATTCCCGACTCATCAAGATTTCTTAGACTTTCTTCGCTAACATTGGGTATGTCTCTGGTGATCTCTTCTGTACCCAATTTTGTATCCCTGGCCATTAACTCGTGTTCTTCTATATGTATAGATGTAAAAACATCGTCGGTTACACATCTTTCAGAAATTAAAATTGAATCTTCAAAGTTGTATCCTTGCCACGGCATAAAAGCCACAGTAACATTTTTACCTAAAGCAAGTTCTCCTAGTTTGGTTGCTGGACCGTCAGCAATAATATCTCCTTTTTTTATAACATCCCCAACTTTAACCAACGGTTTTTGATTTATGCATGTGTTTTGGTTCGATCTTTGAAATTTTAATAAATTATATATATCTACTCCTGACTTTGAGAGATTTTTTTCCTCGGTGGCTTTAACTACTATTCTTTTTCCATCTATTTTATCAACCAAACCGCTTCTCCTTGCAACAATTGTTACTCCTGAGTCTAATGCCACATCTCCCTCTATTCCTGTGCCAACTAGTGGAGCTTCAGGTTTTAGTAAAGGCACAGCTTGTCTCATCATGTTTGAACCCATTAATGCTCTATTGGCATCATCATTCTCTAAAAATGGTATTAAAGAAGCAGCAACAGATACCAATTGTTTTGGAGAGACATCTATATAGTCTATATTTTCTCTCCTAGACAAAACAAAGTTCAAACCTTTTCTACAAGATACAAGTTCTTCTACAAAATTATTTTGATCATCAACTAGAGAGTTTGCTTGAGCAATTGTATATTTTTCTTCCTCAATAGCTGATAAGTATTCGACTTTATCCAGAATTTTTCCGTTCGAAACTTTTTTGTAAGGACTTTCAATAAATCCATACTTATTTACTTTTGAGTATGTTGCCAAACTATTAATAAGACCAATGTTTGGTCCTTCTGGTGTTTCTATAGGACATATCCTTCCATAATGAGTCGGGTGAACATCTCTAACTTCAAAACCTGCTCTTTCTCTCGTTAAACCTCCTGGTCCTAAAGCTGAGACTCTACGTTTGTGTGTAATTTCAGATAACGGATTCGTTTGATCCATGAATTGTGATAGCTGAGATGTTCCAAAAAAATCCTTAAATGATGTTGTAATAGGTTTAGCATTAATTAGATCCTGTGGCATCGCAGACTCTATTTCTAATAAAGTAGACATTTTTTCTTTAATGGTTCTCTCCATTCTCAAAAGACCAATTCTAAATTGATTCTCTACAAGTTCCCCTACAGATCTCACTCTTCTATTACCCAGATGATCTATGTCATCAACGTCTCCCTTTCCATCTCTAAGATCCAACATAAATTTTATTATTGATATTATATCTGGCAATGTAAGGACTCTTGTGGTCTCTGGTGTTTTTAAGTCTAATTTTGCATTAAGTTTTACTCTTCCAACATCAGAAAGGTCATAGCGTTCATTGTTAAAATAGAGATTCTTAAAAATTTCTTCTGCCACCTCTGTGCTAGGAGGTTCACCTGGTCTAAGTACTTTATATATATCAAATAATGCTTCTTTTTTATTATTATTTTTGTCCTGCTTTATTGTTTCAAAAATATAAGGACCTCTTAAAATTGAATCTACATTTGCGAGATTAAGTTTATATGTTTCTGAGGATAAAATTTTATCTAAGGTCTCTTTAGTTATATCAAAACCAGATCTCAATATTATTTCGTCATTTTTATCTTTTATGTCTCCGCTTGTATATTTTCCTATTAATTCCTCTGCCGAAACAATTATTTCTTTTAAATCCTTGCCTTTTAATTTCTCTGCTAAAATAAAATTTAGCTTTTCTCCTTTTTTTAAAATTTTTTTATTATTCTTTTTATCAATTAAATCAAATAATAGCTTAACTGGTCTTTTATATTTTTCAGGTTTGAAAGCTGTTGACCACAATTTAGCTGACGGATCATAAGTATAACTATCATAGGTATAAAAAGTCTCCAAAATATTTTCTCTAGTTTTGCCCAAGGCATAAAGTAAAGTAGAAATTGGCAGTTTCTTTTTTCTATCAATTCTAAAATGAAGGATGTCTTTTGGATCAAATTCAAAATCTAGCCATGAACCTCTTCCAGGAATAATTCTGCAATTAAACAATAACTTTCCGCTCGCATGTGTTTTTCCTTTGTCATGATCAAAGAAAACACCTGGACTTCTGTGCATTTGGTTTACAACAACTCTCTCAACCCCATTTACAACAAAAGTTCCACTCGGAGTCATTAAAGGAAGATCACCAACAAAAACTTCTTGCTCTTTTGCTGATAGAATTTGTTTTGTATTAGTTTCACTATTAATATCGTAAACAACAAGACGTAGATTGGCCTTTAATGCTGCAGAATAAGTTAAACTTCTCTGTCTACATTCAGTTACATCAAATTTGGGTTTTCCTAAACTGTAACCTATAAATTCGAGAGATGATTTTTCAGAAGCATCGTTAATAGGAAAGATACTTTCAAAAACTCTTGTTAACCCTTTGCTATAAATTGATTTTTTTTTCTCAAGAGATTTTTCAACAAAACTACTAAAAGATTTCTTCTGTACTTCTATTAAGTTTGGTATTGATAAAGTTTCTTGTAATTTACCGAAGTTTTTTCTTATACTTTTCTTTTGAGTAAAAGTTAATTCCATTCAACAACTAATATTTTAGGTACTTACGAAAACGGTACCGGTATTATTTTAATTCTATTTTAGCTCCAGCAGCTTCTAATTTTTTCTTAGCTTCTTCAGCGTCTTTTTTTGGTACGCCTTTTTTAACTTCTTTTGGAGCTCCCTCAACTAAATCTTTTGCTTCTTTTAGGCCTAAGCCTGTTATAGCTCTAACTTCTTTAATAACGTTAATTTTTTTATCTCCAGCAGAACTTAAAAAAATTGTAAAATCACTTTTTTCCTCAGCTGGTGCAGCTCCTGCTGCTGGTGCAGCGGCAGCTGGTGCAGCGGCAGTGACTCCCCACTTCTCTTCCAATTGTTTTGAAAGTTCTGCAGCTTCAACTACAGTAAGTTTTGAAAGTTCATCTATTATTTTATTTAAGTCCGCCATTTGATTTTAAGATTTGATTTAACCTTTTTTACTTTTCTCGTGCGCCAAAATAGCAATTTTTGAGCCAGGTGCAAGCAAAATACTTACAATTTTTTGTGCAGGAGTAGACAAAATACCTACTATTTTGGCCCTTGCTTCATCTAGAGTAGGTAGTGTGGCGATTTTAGCCACGTCTTCTGCTTCCAAAACCTTCCCATCCATAAAACCAGCAACGATTTTTAAATGAGAATCTCCTTTTGCATATTTTGCTAATATTTTTGCAGACGTAATTGGATCTGATGAAATAGCTGCAGCTGTAGGGCCATTAAAAAACTTTTCTAAATCTTTACATTTTGTTTCTTTTAGAGCTAATTTTGTAATTCTATTTTTTGTAACCTTAAAAAATATTCCACTTTTTCTCATTTCGCTTCTTATTTTATCTAGCTCTTTTACATTCAAACCTTTGTAATGAGCTATCATTACTGCTTCGTTTGAAGAAAAAACCTTTTTCATTTCTTCAACATAACTTTTCTTTTTTTCTTTGGTCATCATAATTTAAATATCCTTAAAACTGACTTTAAACGAAAGCCCCATGGTTGAAGATAAATAAACATTTTTAATATTCTCTGCATTAAAAATTGATGCTTTATCTTTTTTTAAATTTTCAAAAACTGATTTTAGATTTTCCAATATTTGTTTAGTTGTAAAACTTTTTCTTCCAATTGAAATACCTATATTTCCATCTTTATCATTTTTGACTTCTACTAATTTACTTTTAATTTTTTTAACTGTTCCAGTAATATCATCAGATACTGTTCCCAATTTAGGATTGGGCATCAAGCCTTTGGGTCCTAATATTTTTCCTAATTTTCCCATTTTAGACATCATTGATGGTGTACAAATAAGCTTATCAAAATTAATTTCCCCTGATGATATTTTTTTAATTAAATCATCAGAACCAAAAATTTCCGCACCACTTTTTTTTGCATCATTTAATTTGTTTTCATCGCACAAAACTGCAACTTTGATTTTCTTTCCACTGCCATTAGGAAGCTCTATTGCTGTACGTAAACTTACATCTGATGATTTGATTTTTTTTAGATTTATCTTAAAAGATAGATCAATAGACTCAACAAATTTCGCATTGGCATTGCTTTTAACTGTATCAATAATTTTTTCAACAGAGTCTAATTTTTTATCTTTATTTAGATCCAAAAGCTTTTTATATCTTTTTGATACTCTTTTCATAAATTATTTTTTAACCTCTATTCCCATTGACCTTGCAGAGCCACAAATAATCTTTGTAGCCTCTTCTAAGTCGTGTGCATTTAGATCTTTCATTTTTTCTTTTGCTATTGCTTCTGCCTGTTTCATTGTTATGGAGCCAGCAACAACCCTGCCTGGTTCACTTGAACCACTTTTTAATTTTGCTGCTTCTCTTATAAAATGAGATGCAGGAGGTGATTTTATAATAAAATCGAATTTCTTATCTTTATAAACTGTAATTACCACAGGAACAGGTTTTCCCATAAATGCCTTTGTTTTTTCATTAAAGGCTTTACAAAATTCCATGATATTAATACCTCTTTGCCCTAACGCAGGACCAACAGGTGGTGCTGGGTTGGCCTGACCACCTTTAATTTGAAGTTTAACATAGCCTGCTATTTCTTTTGGCATCTATACTTTCTCCACTTGATTATATTCTAAATCTACTGGTGTTGGTCTTCCAAAAATTGAAACTGAAACTTTAAGTCTTGATTTTTCTTCATCAACTTGTTCTACCAATCCAGTAAAAGATGCAAATGGTCCATCACATACTCTTACCTTTTCTCCAATTTCATATGTAATACCAGCTGACGGATTGGCCTCAGTTTGAGTTAATTGGTTCATGATTTTTTTTACTTCGTTTTCTGATACAGGAACAGGTTTTCCTTCTGGCCCTAAAAAACCACTAACCTTCTGTATATTTTTTATTTTATGATAAATATCTTTGCTTAGGTCTAGCTTAACTAAAACATATCCTGGAAAATATTTCTTTTGTTTTTGAGTTCTTTTTCCTTTTTTTACTTCTGTAACCTTGTGTGTAGGAACCAAAACTTCTCCAAAATTAGACTCTAAAGAATTCTTTACCATAATATCTTTTATACTATCTGCCACTTTATTTTCAAAACCAGAATATGCCTGAACAATGTACCAATTCATATTAGAAATTTATTGTTAAAATTAAATCCAAGAAAAATTTTAAAATTTGATCTAAAAGTAAAAAAAATACAGCCGCCAAACTAGCTAAAACAAAAACCATCAAAGCTCCTGTAACTACATCTTTCTTTGTCGGCCAAGTTACTTTGAAAGCCTCTTGTTTCACTTCCTGTAAAAATCTTAGGGGATTTTTCATAATTCTCTCTCTTGTTGGCAGGAGCGGAGGGAATCGAACCCCCAACCTCCGGTTTTGGAGACCGGCGCTCTACCAATTGAGCTACACTCCTAGTAGCTTACTTTATAATTTTTGTTACCACTCCGGCTCCAACTGTTTTACCACCTTCTCTAATAGCAAAATTAAGTTTTTCACTCATAGCTATTGGGGTAATAAGTTTAACGGTAAATTTTGCATCATCACCTGGCATGATCATTTCAGTTCCAGATGGTAAAGTTACTTCACCAGTTACGTCAGTAGTTCTGAAGTAAAACTGAGGTCTATATTTTGTAAAGAACGGAGTGTGTCTTCCACCTTCTTCTTTTTTCAAAACATATGCCTGGCATTCAAATTCAGTGTGAGGAGTTACTGAACCAGGTTTTGCTAAAACTTGTCCTCTTTCAATATCAGTTCTCTCAACACCTCTTAACAGAGCTCCAATATTATCTCCTGCTTCACCCGTGTCCAAAATTTTTCTGAACATTTCAACGCCAGTAATAACTGTTTTTTTAGTTTCCTTGATACCAACAATTTCAAGTTCCTCACCTGTTTTTACTACACCTTGTTCTACTCTTCCCGTTGCTACAGTTCCACGTCCTGAAATTGAAAACACGTCTTCAACTGGCATCAAGAAAGGTTTGTCTTTTGGTCTAGAAGGTTGTGGAATTGTATCATCAACTGCCTTCATAAGTTCCATGATGGCATTTTTTCCAGTTGCTTCGTCTTTTCCTTCAACTGCATTCAATGCCGAACCTTTGACAATTGGAATTTTATCTCCAGGAAACTTGTATGATGTTAATAGTTCTCTAATTTCAGTCTCAACTAACTCTACAAGTTCTTTATCTTTTACTTGATCAATTTTGTTTAGGAAAACTACAATGGCAGGTACACCTACTTGTCTTGCTAAAAGAATGTGTTCACGAGTTTGTGGCATTGGACCATCAGCAGCATTAACAACTAATATTGCTCCATCCATTTGTGCAGCACCTGTGATCATATTTTTTACATAGTCAGCGTGACCAGGACAATCTACGTGTGCGTAGTGTCTTTTTTCAGTTTCGTATTCAACGTGTGCAGTTGAAATTGTAATTCCTCTTTCTTTTTCTTCAGGAGCTTTGTCGATTTGATCATAAGCAACAAATTCTGCACCGCCTTTTTCAGCTAACACTTTTGTTATAGCAGCTGTCAAAGTCGTTTTTCCATGATCCACATGACCTATTGTACCAATGTTACAATGAGGTTTATTTCTCTCAAATTTTTTCTTGTCCGCCATTTTTTTCCTCTTCTCTTTTCTTTTATAATTTTAAACTTTATTTGGAGCGGGTGAAGGGAATCGAACCCTCGCAACCAGCTTGGAAGGCTAGTGTTCTACCACTGAACTACACCCGCATAATCCAAACTTGTACGCCCTCTATCATAAAACACTTTTTAAGTTTGGTGGAGGGGGAAAGATTCGAACTTTCGAAGACCGAAGTCAACGGGTTTACAGCCCGCCCCATTTGACCGCTTTGGTACCCCTCCAAAACGCTGTTAAGGGATACCCAATAACTCAAAAAGTATTTAACAACAAGGGCTTTTATAGCGTCTTGCCTAATAAATGCAATAAATCATTTTGCTTTTAAATATGCTATTTATTTGAATAAAACTTAAAAATTTCATGGAAAAATCAAGTTTTTATATAGTAGGCAAACATACGGTTCTGGAGGCCTTAAAAAACCCTAGAAGAAAGGTTTTGAGGATATTTTTAACAGAAGATTCAAAAAAACAAATTCACAAAGAAAATAGTCATTTAAATTTACTTAAAAATATAAAAATTTTCTACAAGACAAAGAAAGAATTAGACAAATATTGTTCTAATGAGAAAATTACTCATCAAGGATTTGTGGCAGAAATTGAACACTTAGAGGAATTTACTGTTAAAAATTTTTTGGAGAAAAATCAAAACAGAAATAACATTAACTTAGTTGCTTTAGAAGAGGTTACTGACCCAAGAAATATTGGCTCTATTATCAGGAGTGCGGCATCATTCAACATTGATGGAATTATAGTTAAAAAAAGATCGTATCCTGCTGAAAGTAAGCTTTTGTTTAAAAGTGCAAGTGGGTGTGTTGAATTAATAAACGTATTTGAAGTTTCAAATATTAATACGACGCTTAAGTATCTTAAGTCAAAAAATTTTTGGGTAAGTGGATTTGATGGAAATGCAGAAAAAGATTTTACAAAGCATGACTGGAAAGGAAATAATGTATTGCTTTTTGGGTCAGAAGGATATGGGCTAAACTACCAAACTAAAAAAAATTCTGATTTTTTGTTTAAAATTAATATTAATAATAAAGTTGAAAGTTTGAACATAGCCAATAGTGCCTCTGTTGTATTTCATTATATTAATATTAACAAAGAAAAATCTTGATATCTTTAAATGTTTTATTTATTACTTCTTTCAGGCCCTCATAGCTCAATTGGTAGAGCAACTGATTTGTAATCAGTAGGTTCGCGGTTCGAGTCCGTGTGGGGGCACCAAAAGGACTGAAATGAATTTTAAATATTTTAATAAAGTCTTTAGAAAAATAAATATAAAGAAAAATTTCCTTAAAATTCTATTAATTTTTTCTTTAACTATTATTTTGTTAGACTCTATTAATAATCTTCATGACAATAAAGATAAAATTTTATTAAAAGTTAAGACCCACTTATTTTATCAAACCAAACAAAATAATTTGAATGATCAATATTGGGCAAATGAAGTTTTAAAGGGTGGGTACATTTTACACTTTAGACATACTCAAAGAGAAAAATGGGATGATGTAACCGGGTTTGATGCTTTAGAATTATCAAAAAATATTGATGCTGAAACATCGTCATTTAAAAAAGCTACATGTTTAACACAACAGGGAATTGAAGAAGCTAAACTAATAAATAATTTTTTTAAAATATTAGATATAAAAATTAGTCAAGTAATATCAAGTCCAAGCTGCAGATCAAAAATGACATCTAGATATGCATTTGGAGGAGCCGATATAATTTCAAACTCTTTATTACACAGAGCAGCAATGACAGGTTCTCAAAAATTAAAAATGGCAAATCATTTAAAAAAAATGGTTATAAATCTTAATATTGAAAAAGGAAAAAATATAATTTTAAGCGGTCATGGTTCAACTATTGAAGATGCTTATGATGGAAAAAAATTTATTGATATAAATAAATTTGGAAATCTAAAAAGATTAGAAGGTGGATTTGTTATTATAGAGAAAAAAAATAACAAACTTATTGCCCAATACAGTTTTATAACATTCAGTAAATTTATTAATAGTTTGGTAGAATTTCCAGTTAATTAATTTTTTTCTGCTCAAATTTAATTTAAAAATTTATAATTTTCTACTTTTTTTTATTTTATTTTTTTTTTCATAAATTTTTATTAAGCCTATTAAAGATTGGAATATTTCCTTAAAACTTACAGTGCTTTTCCCTCTCACTCTATTTTTCCAAACTGTTTGTGTTTCTCCAACTTTAAAGTTATTGTAATAAAGTTCTACTAATATTTCAGAAAGAATAATAAAGCCATCTCCAATTGATCCGCAATTTTGAACAATATGTTTTGCTGCTCTATTTGAATAAATCCGAAAAGCATTTGTATAATCAGAAACTGGAACTTTGAGGAAAGATTTGGCTAAAAAATTTGCTGAAAATGAAAGTATTCTTCTATCAATTGTCCAATTTAATATTTTGCTTTCTTTCAAATATCTTCCAGAAATTAATAAATCTAGTTCCTCTTTTTTAAATTTTTTTATATTTTTAGGTATCTCATTAGGATCGTGAGATAAATCTGTATCAATTTCTATAATTATATCTATATTTTTAAAATTTAAAATTTCCTTCATGCCTCTTAAAACTGCTGAGCCACGTCCGAGCTTTTTACCTCTGTGTATATATGTGATGTCTTTAAATTCAGATAAAATATTTTTAACTAGATTTTCAGGTGAGTCGTCGACAATAACAATTTTAGGATTATCTACATTTGAAAAAATAGAATTAAGAAGTTCTTTTAAATTAAGTTCTTCTTTATAAGCTGCTAAAACAAAGCCAACATTCATAATTATCAATTATGTTTTTCTTGATACCAATTTATAGTTTCCTCTAATCCCTTTTCTAAAGTGGTAGGTGCTTTATATCCAATTAATTTTTTTGCTTTTTTTATATCTACTAATCTTCTCCTTGGTCCTGTTGGTTTTGTGCTATCCCAAGTTATATCTCCTTCATATTTTAATTTATTTTTAATTATCATAGCTATCTCTTTGATAGTAAATTCTTTACCCGAAGCTAGATTCAAAGGAGAACTGTCATTATATTTTTCTGCAGCAAGCACTATGCCTTCGGCTATATCTTCAACAAAACAAAAATCTCTTGTAGCTGTCCCATCACCCCAAATAATTACTTTTTTTAATTTATTTTTTTTAGCTTCATAAAATCTTCTAATTAATGCTGCAATTACATGTGATGAATTCACATCAAAATTATCATTAGGTCCGTAAAGATTTGTTAACAAAAGTAGTATTGAATTAAAATTGTATTGTTTTTTATAACTTTCTGACTGCACGTGCATAATTCTTTTTGCAATTCCATAGGGAGCATTAGCCTCTTCAGGAAATCCATTCCAAATATTCTCTTCAGTAAAAGGAAGTGAAGAATTATTAGGGTAACAAGAAACGGTTCCTGTAGAAATAATTTTTTCAATTTTATTTTTAAAACCTTCATGTATCACTTGCAAATTCATTATAGCATTTTCATAAAAAAATTTACCTGGGTTTTTTTTATTTATTTCAATACCGCCAACCGCAGCGGCCAAATGAAAAACGATATCGGGTTTTTGTGAAGAATACATTTTCTTTACATCATCACTTTTCACAAGATCATAATTTTTGTGGCTTACTACGCTGATATTTTTGCAGTTTCTCTTCTTAAGAGCTTTGACCAAATGCTGGCCAAGAAAACCATCCCCTCCTGTGATTGAAATTTTTTTGTTTGCTAAATTAGTCATTATTTGAAATTTGTAATAATAATTACTAAGTTTTACAATTAATTTATGCCCTATAGTAAAAAACACTAAATTGTATATAAATATTAGGTTTTATAATATAGTTTATTTGCAAATCTTATGAAGAAAAACAAGAAAGAGCTAAAAAATTTTTTTATAAAGCTTTCTTCAATAGTCATAGCTATTATTATTTTAATTAACGTCACATATAACTTAATTTTTGCAGATAAATTAGAGTCAATTAACAAAGTTTTAATGTTAAGCGATAAATCAAATATAAACTCTTTAAAAGATAAAATACGACTTGAAATTAAACAGGGGCTTGAAAAAGAAAGAATATTAAATGATGAAGACGCTGCTCTAATCTATAAGTTTTATCATAAAATAAAAAAAGAAATAAATAGCTCACAAAATAAATAAATCATTAATTGAATGAATTCTAAAAAAAAGGAAAATATAGTAATTTTTTTTTTATTGTGCTTTTCAATTTATTGTGCAGTCAGTATCAGTGAATCTTGGGATGAAAGCTGGCATTTATTACAAGGCAAAACAACTTTGGAGTACTTATTTTCACTAGGGCAAATAAATTTAAATAAAGATTTATATTTTAGCGAGAGGTACTCCCCTTCCTATTGGACTATACAATATTTAATTATACAAATGTTTACGTCAAAATATCAAATTGAAGCTGCACATTTAATAAATCTCACAATGTCTCTAGGTACATTAATTGGTTTAGGAAAATTGACCAAAGAACTTTTTAATAAAAATATAGGTAAAATTACAATTTTAATTTTGTTTTTTTATCCTATTTTCTTTGGACACATGGCATTTAATGGGAAAGATACAGTATTAGTTTTTAGTCATGTCTGGATTACTTATCTTCTGTTGAGATACATAAAATATCAACACCATTCACTCAAAACAAATAATTACATAATTTTGATCGGACTTTTAGCTTCAATGGGTATGGGTGTTCAAATAGCTTTTTTAGGGTCCTTAATTCCAATAATTTTTATATTTTTTTTTGATATCTTTGTTTCAAAAAAAATAACAACTAAAAGATTTTCAACTAAAAGGTTTTTTAAAGATATTATCAAATGCTTTGCAATATTTTACTTCTCGTTAATGTTGTTTTGGATAGACGCTCATCCTAATATTTTGATATTACCTTTTAAATTTTTTATGAGCACTTTGGCTGAAGATTTTTGGTCTGGTTGGCATTTTAATTTAGTGAATGGAAATTATTACTTTTATGATCAAGTTCCTAAAACTTATTTTCTGTATAATTTAATTTTTAAAAGTCCAGAATATTTTTTGTTTTTGTACCTAATATTTTTTATTTTTTTAACAAAATTTAGATTTTTTTTCAAAAAAAGTATTAAAAATTTTGATTATAAATTATTGATCATTTTATCGTTTTTAATTTATCCTAATTTAATATTATTTGTATTGCCTTATAATGTGTATGATGGTTTAAGATTATTTTTATGGGCATTGCCTTACTATTGCATTATACCAGGGCTAGTAATTTATTTTTTCATAAAAAATTTTAATAATATAATAGAAAAAATTTTATTTTTCTTGATAACAGCTACCTCTATTTACTTTTTATATAACTTTTTAATTTTTACTCCTTACCAGTACACTTATTTGAATTTGTTTACTGGAAAAAAAGAGATGAGGTATAAAAAGTTTGAAAATGATTATTGGGGTGCTTCATTAAAAGAGTTAGTTTCAAATTCTGATCTGAGTAAGAAACAAACAGTTTTAATAACTACATGTGGAATAAATAAAGATATAGTCAAAAAATATTTGAAAAGTAATGGGTATTCAAAACTAAATTTTGTTAATCCAGAAAAAGCTAATTATATTATAATGACTAATAGAGCAGTTAGTAAAATTCCAAATCCTACAAGCAGATCGGAATTAACCAATTGTTTCGATAAATATTCTGGAAAAAATATTTCCCAGGTAAAAAGAAACAATCAAATATTATCTGTAATAAGAAAAATTAATTAAGAATTAATTTTTGTTCCTGTTTAATTTTATTAATTAGCCCTCTTCCCTTATCAAAAAGAAGTTTAATTTTAACTTTCTTGCTTACACTAATTTCAACTTTCTTGATATTTCTAATTTCATGATTATCTGCAACTACAGATACTGGTCTTTTTTGAGGATTGAGATTTTCAATTATTACTTTGGACTTATCAGAAATAATTTTTCCCTTCCATCTTCTAGGTCTAAAGGGACTAATTGGTGTTATGCCTAATTTTTTTGAGTTTAATGACAATATTGGTCCATGGACCGATAGATTGTAAGCGGTGCTTCCTGCGGGTGTTGATACCAAAACACCATCACTAATTAATTTTTTTATTAAATTTTTCTTATTAACTTTAAGTTTTAAAATTGCCGTTTGTCTACTTTGACGTAACAAGGAAACTTCATTAATAGCTAACATAGTTATGTTCTTCTTTTTTTTATATCTCTGAACTTTTGCTACGAGGGAATTAATTGAAAACATTTTTGTTTTTTTAATTTTTTTTTCTAAATTTGTTTGGTGAAATTTATTCATTAAAAATCCAATTGTTCCACAATTAATTCCATAAAAAGGCTTTTTATTTCTGTAATATTTTTTCAAAACGCGCAACATAAACCCATCACCACCAGCAACCACAACTGTATTACATTTATTAATTGTATAATTTTTATATTTTTTAAAAAAAATTTTTAATCTTTGAGAACTTTTTGTTTTATCAAAAATAAAATGGTATTTATTCATAAGAATCTATTTAAATATCAAACCACTCCTTAAATCACTATGAAGCCTATTTGTTCTAAAATGTCTTTTAATATTAATTCTTAAAAGATGATATGCCATATATTTTAATCTTTTAAACAGTCTACCTAAAGAATTAATGGGTGTGAATTTTTTTAAATCTTTTTTAGCAATATCGTTCATTTTGAATGTTCCAAATAAACCCCTGGGAGCATTTGCATAATTATCTGGAAGGTGGCGTATAAAAGATTTGTTTTCCACTTTTTCTTTTTTTAACGGAACAATGGTCGCCAAGTATCTTCCCATATCTATACCATTCATATTTTGTCCATGCCAGCCTACTGCCGCCATTTCTCTAATTAATAAAATGTCAGATATCGAGATCCATTTCCAGTCAAACCTCCAATATTTTGTTTTTATAAATTCACTAAACTCATCCTTATCGTATATCCAAAATGAAGAATTAGAATTAGCTAAAACTAGATATTTTGTTTTTGACAAATGAACATAATATTGGGACTTTTCTACTTGGTCTGTGGAATACAATTTTTTATTTTTTTTGTTAACTTCAACTCTTAAAAATCCTAAATTATAATTATTTTGAATACATTTATCTTTATGAGCTAACCAATATTGAAAATTTTTTTTTGTAAACAAAAGGTCATCCTCACAATATATAAATATATCGTAGTCGTCCTTCTGAGATTCCATTAAATTTCTACAATACCAAGTTAGTTTAAATGGATGGCTCTTTTTAAAGCTATGAGAAATAAATTTAATTCTTTTGTTGTGACTTTTTAATTTTTTGTTGCTATGAATGAATAACTCTGTGCCCTTTGAAAGTTTCAAAAAACTATTGCATACCTTTTTAAAATTATTCAGTTGTTTTTTTTTTCTTTTTTCTAAATATAGAGGAATGTGCACAGAAATTTTGAAATTTTTCATAAATGTTGGTGCCCTCGGCCAGACTCGAACTGGCACTCCCTTGCGGGCAAGGATTTTAAGTCCTTTGTGTCTACCATTTCACCACGAGGGCATTAATAAAGTTCATAATTGTTTATTATAATCTTTATATTTCAACAAGTCTAAATAGTAAATTTTTTTCACTTTATCTTTATAAGATTGGGAATTTCAGACTTAATTTTTCCATCCAAAAATAAATCAACTATATTATCTTTATACTCAGAATAAATTTTTATTAACATTTCAGGTTTCCAATCTGATTTTTTAAATAATCTGCCTCTATTTTTTAAAGTAAAATCTTTATTAATTTTTATATTATTTTTTTGACGATTGATAATCTCATCAACAACAAGATCTATATCTCTCAACGCCGATAATAAAGCCTTACAAGAAGCATCATGCATTGTATCTCCATAATCCAAGGTAGGAACATTTTGATGAATTATCTCTCCAGTATCAACATGCTTGTCTATTATATGATATGTTGTACCTAGCATACCGGGTTCTAAATAATAAAAAGGCCAAAATGCAGTTATAGCTCCTTTGTAATATGGAATTAATCCTAAATGAAGATTTATAGAGTAAGATGGTAATGCAGATAAAATTGGATCTTCTATTATTGGACAGCCTTGGATAAAACATGCGTCTGCATTAGTAGATTTTATAAAGTTTAGTACTTCTAATCCATTAAAATCTTTCTTATCATTAATTATTATTTTATTTTTTAACTTTTTTATAAAATCTAAATCAAAATCATAATATTTTTTTTCAGACTCATGGCGCTTTTTAAAGTGTATTTCCCATAACTTTTTTATTTTTTTATCTAAATTATTGTTGGGTTTTGGAATTATTTCTTCTCTTTCAAACATAATAAAACCTGCAATTTCTATTTTATTATTTTGATATAATTTGTGTAAAATACCTAAATTCCTTGGATGGCTTCCTGTAATTACGATTACTTTCATTTAGTTTTAATTAACTTACAATCCAATAACTTTTTGACAATTTGTAGGTAATCAATAAATTTAAAATTCTTTTTTTGACATATTTCTAAGAAATTCATATTTCCGTCTGACAAATTTAGTGTCTCAAGTAGAAATCTTCTATTCTCGTTTTGAATATTAAAACTATTAAATTGCATTGTGTTGGGATATAAATTTTTTGAATACCTTGAAAGCTGAGGAGTTCCATGTTTAATTTTTGCTATTGGTATAAAATTTTTATCGATAGTGCAGAGTACATCGTTATAGAGTTTGATTGACTCCATAATTGTTTTGAAAGATATGAAATTTTCATCGTCTAATGAGTTATGGTATTCATTAAATGTGCCATACATTTTTCTCATAATTAAACCTATTGGCATATTAAACCCTGGTGAGCAAAATTGTCTTTCATCGCTTCCATCAGGTTCAAAATCTACAACTTTAAAATTATAATTTGAATTACATATGACATTCAAAGCAGCTTGGTCAGAAAGTGTATCTCCAGCTCTAGATTTTTTATAGGTCACCTCTTTACCATGACCAACACAATTTATTATATAGCCTGCAACAATCTTTTTAAAATTTTTTTTTGAATTATGTAAAAAGGCTGCAGCACCAATATTCTCAGGACAAATTAAAAATCTATAAGAATAATAATGAGGTCCAGTGTTTTTAATTATATTATATAGAGTTGACCATACAATTGGTCCTGATAATTCATGGTTAGCAGTTTGTGGATGACAAAGATATGTGGAGAGTAATACTTCTTTTTTACTTTTTCCTTTTATTAAAGTATCAGAATAAACAAGTTTGCCAGGCTTAATTTCACTATCAATAAAAACTTCATATTCACCATCTTTTAGTTTAAGAAATTCATTATGTGACAAGGCAAATCCCCATTTTCTCTCGTAGTAGCTATGAACATAAGGAATTGCATCTGGTAGTTCAGGTAAAGTATATAAATGTTTTTTTAATTCTTTTAAACTAACTTTTTTTTTAATCGGAATCGAATAATTCATTATATGTAATGAATGTTTTTTGAAATCAGCAATTTTTTTTCCTGAAGGTGAAACTATATATCCATCATTTATGTTCCACTCATCTGGCACTATCCAATCAAGAACTTTTTTTCCGGATTTAATTGTTTTAATATTTAAATCTACTTTTTTACCTATTATTGATAAACTTTTTCGAAACCCCACCCCCATTATACTTCTATTGGGAATTTTATATAAACTCTTAAATAAAGATTTAATCTCATTTTCATTTATAAAATTATCTATATTTAATTTCATAGGAATTTTAAGTCCTTTGCGTCTACCATTTCACCACGAGGGCTTTGCTTGCTTTTAATATGTTTATTATAAAATCCACAAATACTCAATTAGAATATTAATTCAAATTTTTTGATATCTCTTCGGCAATAAAAGAATGTCCATATGGACTCAGGTGTCCATCAATTTTAAAAAAATACTCTTTGCCTATATTCATGTCTAAAAAGTAAACATTGTCCATTTTCTCAGATTTGCCTTTTGGAAAATTAAAAAATTTCATATCAAAACCATTTACATACAAGATTATTATTTTTTTATCATTTAAATTTGGATAATTTTTTAAAACATCAAAAAGTACCATTTTATGTCCTTCAAAATCTAAAAGCTGATTTTTTTTCGTAATTATATCAAATGGTATTGTTGCTGAATATCTAACTGCTTTTCTTAATTTTCTATAATTGCTTACCGGTTTACTTGTCACCATCATGCTAAATTTTTCCTTAGCAACTTCATAGCTATTTTTTTTGAAATCTAAGTTTTCTCCAATATCATTGTAACAGTACTGTATAATAATAGTGTCAACTTTATCTAATAGATTAGATTTTTCTAATCTCATAATTTCTCTTACTGTCCCATAGCCTGATACCGCAAGATTGTAGACCGGTCTTTGAATTTTTTTTTCTAACAAATGTGAAAAAGTTTCATCATCGTTTACCCCCCAGCCCATTGCGTGTGAATCTCCGATAACCGCAATTCCCTTCTTCTCTGACAAAGGATGTTTTGAATATCTTCCAAAGTCATCAAATGTTACTTTGGTTTCAAATTCAAGGTTCTTAAAATTGCAACTAGCTATCTTGGGAATAAAAACAAGATCCTCATCAAATTCTACACATTCCTCTCGACTCTGCCAAATGTTTCTTAGACCTCCATGAAGATAAAAATTTCTTTGGTATTCTGTAATTAATTTATTTTTTGTAGTAACATTTTTGATAAGTAAAAAACCACTAATTATGTAAACTAGAAAAAAAATTAATACGTAATTAATTAATATTATTGGTATATATTTAAGAAACTTAACTGCTTTCATATCTTAAACTTTTATCTATGTCTTTGCCCTGCAAGGTCTTAATTTTGATTTTTATATTCTTATTTAATCTCATATCATTTTTTCCAACCCATATGCCTGCTGCTAAATGCATAATTCCAATTTTGTTATGTGGAAGATATGGCTCTACAAAAGTATCATTATCTTGATCGTATTTCGGCAAAACATTGCTGGCTATCCAATTACAATATAAAGGCAAAAATTCTACATCCACATTTGAGTCATAAACAGCAATATTCATTGCCAAACCTTCTGATCCAAAAACTTTTCCTGAAGATAATGCTTTTTTTAAAAGATCCTGCCAGACTTTCCAGCAACTTGAATTTTTCTCAAGTGAAAAAACTCCAATATTTATATGTGGAGCAAAAGCAATTTTTCTTGCTGTTGACTCGGAAAAACCTGATTTTTTTGCATGCTTATAATTTTGCGATTTAATTAAAGCCAATTTTCCAAACAACCAGTTTACTTTTGACAAAACTCTATATCCTTGGCCGACTGACTGTGTGATCCCAAGCTTTCCATTCTTACAAGCTTCGAAATACATTTCTACCGTACTCCAATCACTTACCCATGCATCACAATCAATCCAAAGATATTTGTTAAATTCTGGAAAATATTTTGGCAAAAAAGCTCTTGATACCTGACTCTTCAACCATTCTTTGCCAGCAACTTTATAGCCTGGAACCTCTATGTCCCATTCAGCCTTTTTAATTGAGTGAACTTTCTGCTTTAAAATTGTTGACTGTTCCGCAGTTAATCCGGCATCCAAAACACATATTGAAACAGTTTTACTTTGTTCATGAGCTTTTATTGAGTCAATAAGTTCTTGTAGAAGTTCAAAATAATTAGAATCAGCAAGAGTTACGATTGCATTAGAATTCATAATTTATCTTTGCTCCAACCATTGTTTATATTTGTCTAAATTATTTTGAATATAGACTGGCAATTCATTTGTTTCCAACACTGTTAATTTTTGTCCACTATCAAATTTAGATTTTCTCATATCGGTTTTTAAATCATATATGCTCTCTTTATTTTGTATTTTATTCTTTATTTTTTGTATGCCTAAGGAATTTAGGTCGTACTCTCTGTGATGTGCATAAGATTTAAGTTTTTTTTCAATATCCTCTGGTGTTTTAATGTATGAAAAATGCCAACCACCATTTTGAATAAAATTAATATCTGAATACTTATTTTTTGAAAAAATAATATCTAGTCGCCATTTTGGATAAGATCTGCCCTTTATATTTCTTAGCCACTGAGGGGATTTGAAGTACTTTTTCTTACAACCGCGCGTACCTGTCCAAATCACAGATTTTGAACAAAGATTAAACTTGTAATAAAACATTTTCTGTTTAAAAAAAACAAACTTTTCTTTTATTGAATGCAAATCTATATTGTCTAGCTTTGGAATTTCATCCAAATCGGAAATTAAAATAAAATCATCATCTTTTGATTCTTTTAAACCATTAACAATAAAATTTCTTTGACAGAAATCTCTTCTCATACCATTTAAAATATATTTACTATTTTTAGTTTTTTCATCATCGCCATCATTGATCTTTTGAATATCAGTGGGCTCATGATCCAAAACTAAATAGATTATTTTCTCTTTAAATTTTTCAAAGTTTTTAATATCGAAATTTAACTCTCTTTTTTCACCACTGTGGGTAAACTTGCTCTCTACTATTACAAATTTGTCTATATAATTATTTAGGCAGTTAAGACGAAGATCCAAAACTACATCTTCATCAAGATACATAAAACAGTCAAAAATTTTCATCTAACTTTTATTTTTCTGTTCTTTGAAATAATAATATAATTATTTCTATAACCACAGTCTCTGTAACCTTTTATAATTAAATTTAAATATCTTTTGCTAGGCGGAATAGGTTTGCTTTTTTTTGGCATGTAATAAAACATTACTTTTTTTCCCAAAATCTTAAAATATTTCTTGATGTAAACATGGGGAAAGTCTTCATAAACATCTAGTTTTTTTTCATCTTTCTTACTTATTTTGTATATCGCGCCTAAAACCGTGCTATTTTTTTTTCTCTCCACATCAGCAACACCGCCGCCATAATACATGTGCCTAAAAACAAGTTTGTAACCTTTTAATTTATGACACCCTATGTATTTTGAATCTTTACATCGTTTTTTCATTTGTTTTTGATAAAGGTTACTTCCGAAAGCAAAATACAACATTAAATTCCTCTAAAAATTTTTATTTTTTTATTTCTTAACATCTTAATAATAGCTTTGTGGCAAGATTGTAAACTAATTTTATTTGTAGATCTTATAACAATCGAAATGCCTATTTTTCCAAGCCTAAAAAAAGGATAACTGCCTATCTCAACAAGTTTTTTATATTTTTTTTGAACTGTTTCTAATTCTTTTGCAATATTACTTTCTATCGTCTCTACGCTCACTGTTAAACTATAAGTTTTTAATCCTGGTTTTAAATATTTCCTCAAGTTATCGGTCATAGACCTTAATATTGAAGGAACTCCAGGAAGGGAAATAACATTTTTGATTACAAATCCAGGTGCTGCACTAGAAGGGTTAAAAACTAATTTTGCACCTTCTGGCATTTTTGCCATTTTTTTTCTAGGATCATTAAAATTTTTTTCTCCATAATATTTTTTTAATATGCTGTAAGCTTCTTTGTGGTAAGTATATTTTTTTTTAAAAGCTTTTGATATTGATTTTGAAGTAATATCATCATGAGTTGGTCCTATTCCACCTGTTGTTAAAACATAATTATAACTTTTGCTTAAAGTTAAAACGCTTTTTATTATTTTGCTTTCAATATCTGGTACAATCCTGACTTCTCCAATTTTAATTCCCAAACTATTATTAAGCCATGAGGCTAAATAAGAAACGTTTTGATCCGCTGTTCTTCCAGATAAAATCTCATTGCCAATAACTAGTATTGCAGCAGTAATTTTTTTACTTTTTCTTACCATAATTTGATAATATTAAAAAAATGGATTTTGAGAACAAATTAATACCAGGAGTTTTAATAAAAAGATATAAGCGATTCTTTGCAGATATTAAGTTAGGAAATAAAATTATTACTGCACACTGTCCAAATCCTGGATCAATGTTTAAACTTTTAGAAAAAGGAAATCGTGCATGGATCACGGAATCTAATAATCAGAATAGGAAATTAAAATATACCCTGCAAATCATAGAGGTTGATAACACTAAATTTTGTATCAACACTCATATAACAAATAAAATAGTCCATGAGTCTTTAGAAAAAAAATTAGTTGAAAATTTAAATGGGTATAACTTTATAAGACCTGAAAAAAAATTTGGGGCTAATACTAGGTTTGACTTTCTTTTAAATGATACAAAAAATGACAAAAAAGCATTCTTAGAAGTCAAAAGTGTCACTCTTAGTAGAAGAAAAGGACATGCTGAATTTCCTGATTCAGTAACAAATAGAGGAAAGAAACATCTGGAAAACCTTATGTTGGCTAACAAGCAAGGATATGAAAGTTACTTGATGTTCTTGATTCAAATAGAAAACTGCAGATCCTTCGGCATTGCTTCTGATATTGACCCTGAATATTCCAGGGTATTTAAAGATGCTTTAAAAAAAAACATTAAAGTCCTTTGTTATGATTGTAAATTTTCTAACAAAGGAATAAAAATAAATAACAAAATAAAAATTTTATTAAATGACAGATAAAATGATTGAAGCTTTTGACGGAACAAGAAAAGCCGGCGCTATAGCCTCTGGAGCTTTAGATGAAGTTACAAAGATTGTAAAACCAGGAATAAAAACTGATGAGATTGATAAATTGTGTTTTGAATTTATTAACGACAACAAAGCTTATTCAGCACCATTATTTTATAGAGGTTTTCCAAAGTCTTGTTGTACTTCTCCAAACCACACTGTTTGTCATGGAATACCAAAAGATAAAATTTTGAAAGAAGGAGACATAGTTAATGTTGATGTAACTGCATTAAAAAATGGATGGCATGGTGATACAAGCAGAATGTATTTCGTTGGAGAAGTTTCCATTAAAGCAAAAAAATTAGTAAAGACAACTTATGAAGCAATGAGTAAATCTATAAAAATATTAAAGAATGGGATTCAAGTTGGGGATATTGGCTCTGTTATTCAAAAACATGTTGAGTCACAGGGATTCTCTGTTGTTAGAGATTTCTGTGGCCATGGAACTGGAAAAAACTTTCATCAACCTCCAAACATATTGCATTATGGCGAGCCCAAAACAGGGGATGAAATAAAAACTGGCATGATTTTTACAATTGAGCCCATGATAAATGAAGGTAATTATGAGACAAAAGTATTAAATGATGGTTGGACAGCAGTTACTAAAGACAAAAAATTATCCGCACAATTTGAACACACTATTGGTATAACTGATAAGGGTTATGAAATATTTACTTCCTCAAAAAAAGGGCTAAATTTTCCTCCATACAAAATATGATAGACAGATACTCAAGAAAAGAATTAAAACAAATATGGGAAGACCAGAATAGATATAAGATTTGGTTAGACATAGAGCTTGCTGCAGCAGAGGCAATGGAAAAATTTAAGATAATTCCTAGAGGTGTTGTAAAGAAGGTAAAATCAAAATCAAAAATTAATGTAAAAAAAATTGCATCAATAGAAAATAAAGTTAGACATGATGTAATTGCCTTTTTAACTTCAATAACTCAAAAAACGGGAAAAGAGGGAAGATTTTTGCATAAAGGCATGACTTCTTCTGATGTTTTAGATACCGCTTTTAATCTACAATTAAAACAATCAGGATTAATTTTGTTAAATGATATTGAAAAATTATTAAAGTCTATAAAAAAACAATCTATTAAGCATAAATATACTCTGTGCATGGGCAGAAGCCATGGAATTCACGCGGAACCAACAACGTTTGGTTTAAAAATGTTAACTTTTTATGGAGAATTTTCTAGAAACTATGATCGTTTAAATAACGCCATTAAACAAATATCAACATGTGCAATATCGGGTGCGGTTGGAACTTTTGCTAATGTTGATCCAAGAATTGAAAAATTTGTTGCAAAAAAATTAAAATTAAATGTAGAGCCAATATCTACACAGATTATTCCTAGAGATCGACATGCTTACTTTTTTTCTGTATTAGGAATTATTGCTAGTTCCATAGAAAGACTTGCTATCGAAATACGTCATTTACAAAGAACAGAAGTTTCAGAGGTTGAAGAATTTTTCAAAAATAAACAAATGGGCTCTTCAGCAATGCCTCACAAAAAAAATCCAGTACTCAGTGAAAACCTTACAGGTTTGGCTAGGCTTGTGAGAGGAAACGTAATACCTGCTTTGGAAAACGTAGCATTATGGCACGAAAGAGATATTTCTCATTCAAGTGTAGAAAGAAATATAGGACCAGACTCTACTATAACTTTAGACTTTGCATTAAACAGACTGAATGAAATAGTAAAATCAATGAGAATTAATTCAAAAAATATGAAAAAAAATTTAGACTTAACTAAGGGTTTGTTTTTTTCACAAAGAATTTTGTTAGAGCTAACTTCAAAAGGGATAAAGCGAGAATTAGCCTACAGAATGGTTCAAAAATGTGCTCTCAAATCTCTTGAAAATAACACTTCTTTCCATGATACTTTGCTTAAAGATAAGACAATTATGAGAAAAATATCTGTTAGTAATTTGAAAAAATTATTTGATTTCAATTATCACACAAGAAAAATTGATGTAATTTTCAAAAGAGTTTTGAGAAAAAAATGAATAAAGGTAAGAAGCTTTACGAAGGAAAAGCAAAAATCATATACGAAACCAAGGAAAAAGGTTTAGCTATCCAACATTTCAAAGATGATGCAACGGCCTTTAATAACAAGAAACAGGCTACTGTTGAAGGGAAAGGAGTTCTCAATAATAGAATATCAGAACATATTCTAAACAATTTAAATCAAGTTGGTATTAAAACCCACCTGATTAAAAGATTAAATATGAGAGAACAATTGATCAAGTTGGTTGAGATTATACCGATAGAGGTGATAGTCAGAAATATAGCTACGGGCTCCCTAACAAGAAGACTTGGTGTAACTGATGGTACAGTTTTAGAAAAACCTTTGTTAGAATTTTGTTACAAAAAAGATGAGCTGGATGATCCGTTAATTGCAAAAGAACATATATTTGCTTTTAATTGGGCAACAGAAGACGAGATAAAAACTATTGAAGATATGACTTTTAGAATAAATGACTTTATGTCTGGTATGTTTAGAGGAGTTGGAATTAAACTTGTAGATTTTAAATTAGAGTTTGGAAGAATATGGCAAGGTGACAAAAAGGAAGTTATTCTTGCAGATGAAATAAGTCCTGACACTTGTAGGCTTTGGGACATTAAGAGTGAAAAAAAACTAGATAAAGATAGATTTAGAAAAGACCTTGGCAATATTATTCAAGCATACCAAGAAGTTGCTAGAAGATTGGGTATAGTACCTGAAACAACTAATATTAGTGAAGTAAACTTCAAGAAACCCACATCAATAAAATTCAAGAAAAAATAAATTGAAATTTGCAGTAACAGTCACTTTGAAAAAAGATGTGCTAGACCCTCAGGGTAAAGTGGTTGGTCAAACACTAAAAAACATGGGTATTAAAAATTTAAATCAAGTGAGACAAGGAAAATTCTTTGAAATAGATATGAATGAAAAAGATTCTGCAAAGGCTGAGAGCCAGGTTAAAGAAATGTGTGAAAAATTACTGGCAAATCAGATTATTGAAGATTTTAAAATTAACAAAGCAGAATGAAATCATCTGTCATAGTTTTTCCTGGATCAAATTGCGATAGAGATGTTGCTGTGGCTCTAGAAAGACTTCAGTTCAAAAATTCAATGGTCTGGCACAAGGAAACTGAACTGCCAAAGTCAGATCTAATTGTAGTTCCTGGAGGTTTTTCATACGGAGATTATCTGAGATCGGGAGCGATAGCAGCAAAATCTAATATATTATCAGAAGTAATCAGCGCTGGAAAAAAGGGCGCTTTAGTTTTGGGAATCTGTAATGGATTTCAAATTTTAATCGAGTGTGGATTATTACAGGGTGCTTTATTAAGAAATTCTGGATTAAAATTTATTTCAAAAGATATACTTGTAAAAGTTCAGTCAAATAAAAATAAATTTTTTAATAAATATAAAAGTGATGAAATATTAAAATTAAATATTGCGCATAACGAAGGTAACTATTTCACTAACAAAAAACATTTAGAAGAGCTAGAAAATAACGAGTTGATACCAATTAAATATTGTGATGAAAAAGGAAATATTAATCTAAAATCAAATCCAAATGGATCTATAAATAATATTGCTGGTATTTTTAATAAAAATAAAAATATTCTAGGAATGATGCCTCATCCTGAAAGAATGGCTGATAAAATTTTATCGGGTGAAGATGGTTTGGGTTTATTTTTGAGTTTGATGAATTAATATGACTGTTACAAAAGAACAGATAGAATCTCACGGTTTAAAGACAGAAGAATACAAAAAAATAAAAGAACTTTTAAGCAGAGACCCAAATTTATTAGAACTAGGAATTTTTTCCGCAATGTGGAATGAACATTGTTCCTATAAATCTTCAAAAATTCATTTAAAAAAACTACCAACAAAAAATAATATTGTAATTCAAGGTCCCGGTGAAAATGCAGGTGTTATCGATATAGGAGGCAATGATGCAATAGTTTTTAAAATAGAGAGTCATAACCATCCTTCTTTTATTGAACCTTATCAAGGTGCTGCAACTGGTGTTGGTGGAATATTAAGAGATGTTTTTACTATGGGGGCAAGACCTATTGCTCTGATGAACTCAATTCATTTTGGTTCACCTGAAAACAAAAAAACTCAAAACTTATTAAGTGGCGTTGTGTCTGGAATTGGTGGTTATGGAAATTCAGTAGGTATACCTACTGTTGGTGGCGAAACTAAATTTAACAGTACATACAACGAAAATATTTTGGTAAATGCAATGGCAATTGGTCATGCCAATAAAAATAAAATCTTTTATTCTAAAGCCAAAGGTTTGAACAAACCCGTGGTCTACGTTGGTTCTAAAACTGGAAGAGATGGTATTCATGGAGCAACCATGGCTTCAGCTGAATTTGATGAAAACTCTGAAGAAAAAAAACCGACTGTTCAGGTTGGAGATCCTTTTACGGAAAAATTGCTTTTGGAAGCCTGTCTAGAATTAATGAAAGATAACTCCATTATATCTATACAAGATATGGGTGCAGCTGGATTAACATCATCTAGCATAGAAATGGCATCAAAAGGTAAACTCGGAATTGAATTAGATTTAAATAAAGTACCTTGCCGTGAAAATAATATGAGTCCTTATGAGATGATGTTGTCAGAAAGCCAAGAACGAATGCTAATAATACTTGATGATAAAAAAGAAAAAGAAGCAAAAAAAATATTTGATAAATGGGATTTGGATTTTGTTGTTATAGGAAAAACAACTGACACTAACAGATTAATACTAAATTTTGATAACAAAAAAGTAGCAGATATTCCTATTCCAGCATTGGCTGATAAAGCTCCTTTGTACGACAGAAAGTGGGTTAAATCTAAACTGCCAAAAAATAAAGTAAAAATAAAAGATTTAAAAAAAATTAAAATTGAAGATGCTCTTATTAAAATACTGTCTTCACCAAATCACTCAAATAAAAATTGGATTACAGATCAATATGACCAGATCGTCATGTGTGACACTGTACAAAAGTCTGGTGGCGATTCTGCCGTAGTTAGGATTCATAACAAAGATAAAGCTATAGCTATATCGGTAGATTCTTCGGCAAATTATTGTAAAGCTGATCCTAAATCCGGAGGAAAACAAATTGTTTGTGAAAATTGGAGGAATTTAATTTCAGTAGGGGCAAAGCCATTGGCTATTACAAACTGTTTAAATTTTGGAAATCCAGAAAAACCAAAAATTATGGGAGAATTTGTTGAATGTGTTGATGGTATTAAAGAAGCGTGTGAATTTTTAAATTTTCCTGTGGTATCAGGAAATGTATCTTTTTACAATGAAACTAATTCTAAAAGTATATTTCCCACACCTGTAATTGGAGGTATAGGAGTAATAGATAATTTAAAAAGAATAGTTGATATAAAAACAAAAAAATCTGGAAATTTAATTATAGTTATAGGAAAAACAATTGGACACATAACTCAGAGCTCCTTTCTTCAAGAAAATTTCTCAATATTTGATGGTCCACCGCCTGAAATAAATTTGGTTAATGAAAAAAATAATGGTCTTGCTGTTTTGCAATTAATAAGAGATAATTTGGTCATGTCTGCACATGATATTTCTTCAGGGGGAATGCTTGTTTCCTTGAGTGAAATGTCAATTCATTCAGGCTTGGGTTTAAAAATATATAAACCAAAAAAACTTGTAAATTTATTTGAATATTTTTTTGGTGAAGACCAAGGAAGATATTTAATTGAAATTTCAAAAAATAACATAAAAAAAATTGAAACATTTTTAAGAAAAAATAATATTTTTTTTGAAGTTATTGCTGAAGTACAAAATGACACATTTGAAATTGAAAAAACATTTAGTTTAAAAATAAAAGACCTTCATAATTATAATAATCAATGGTATAGTAAATATAATGCCATTAACTAAAAATGAAATTTCAACAATGATCATGAGTGCTTTTCCTGATGCTACTTTGGAACTCAAAGATATCGCTGGAGACAACAATCATTATTCTGCTAAAATAATTTCAAAGATTTTTAACGGTAAGTCAAAAGTAGAACAACATAAAATGGTGTATAAAGCTCTAAAGGGTAAAATGGGCAGTGAATTACATGCTCTTGCATTAACCACGGAGGAAAAAAATGGATGATGTAAATAAAAAAATTAAAAATATTATAGATTCAAATAACATTGTCCTTTTTATGAAAGGGACTCCTGATTCTCCACAATGTGGTTTTTCAATGGCTGTTTCTAATATTTTAAAACATTTAAAAGTTAAGTTTGAAGGCATTAATGTTTTAGAAAGTAATGAAATTAGACAAGGAATAAAAGATTATACGGACTGGCCGACAATACCGCAGTTATACGTTAAAGGTGAGTTTGTTGGTGGATGCGATATAGTTAAAGAAATGTTCGAAAAAGGCGAATTAAAAAAACTCTTAGAGAGCAAATCTTTATTATCTTGAGTAGTACTCGATAACTAATTTCGGTTCCATTAAAGTTGGATAAGGTATATCGGCAAACTTAGGAACTCTAACAAGTTTGGCTGCTTTGTTTTTAACATCTAATTGAATATATTCCGGCACATCTCTCTCTTTGCTAGCTAAACAAGTATCAATAATAGTTAATGATTTTGATTTTTCTTTAACTTCAATGAGATCCTCTTCTTTTACTAAATAACTAGAAATATTAACCTTCTTTTTGTTTACTCGAAAATGACCGTGATTAATTAGCTGTCTTGCAGAAAAAACTGTGGGTGCCAACTTGGCTCTATAAACAACTGTGTCCAATCTTCTTTCCAAGATACCGACCAAATTTTCTGTTGTATTTCCCTTTTTTTTTATTGCTTTTCTGTAAACATTTCTAAATTGTCTTTCATTAATATTCCCGTAATAGGATTTTAGTTTTTGTTTTGCATTAAGCTGAACACCATAATCTGTTGGTTTACCTTTTTTGCTTTGACCGTGCTGACCAGGAGGGTAGTTACGAGTATTAAATGGGCTCTTAGGTTTGCCCCACAAATTAACTCTTAATCTTCTATCTACTTTGTGCTTTGCCTTAATCCTTTTTGTCATAAAAAAAACGTTTATAATCCTTATAGTATATTTGTCAATTGTTCTTATAATTTACTAAAAACACTGGATAATATCCTTAATTCTTTATTACTTAGCTCCATTCTACCGAAAATATTTCTGAGGTTAAGAAGCATTGTTTTTTTCTTTTCGCTTGGAGAAAAAAATCCTTTTTTTTCTAAACGACTTTCAACAAAATTAGTGAATATACTTAGTTTTTTCTTACTTATAATATCAATTAATTTTTTCTCTTTTTTAAAATAACTTGGTCTAAAGTTCCTAAATATTTCATAACAAACCAGAATTATACTGTGGGAAAGATTAATAGACTCAAATTTTTTATTTACTGGAATTTTAAAAATATAATTTGAATATGCTATATCATCGTTAGATAAACCCGAAGCTTCTGGACCAAACATAATTCCAATTTTCCTTTTTTTATTCTTTTTAATACTTTCAATAAATTGATTAAAAGATAAATGTCTTTTATTTATATCTCTCTTCCTTGCTGAAGAAGCGTAAACAATATCGTATTTATTTATAGCGTCTTTGATATTAGAATATACTTTTGTTTTTTTGAGAATATCTCTTGCACCTACGGATGTTGCTATTGCCTTTTTGTTTGGCCATATTTCTTTAGGATTAACTAAATCCAAATTTTTAAAACCAAAATTTTTTAACCCTCTAGCAGAAAAACCTATATTTTCTGGTAACTGAGGTTTTACAAGAAGAAAACCAACTTTGTTAATCATTTGCCGGAGCTTTTTCTTTGTACAATTTATAATCCAAGCTATCTATTAAAGCTTTAAATGATGCATCAATTATATTTGGAGATACTCCTATCGTGAACCAGTTCTTTCCATCTTTGTCTGTGCTTTCTATAGAAACGCGTGTTGTCGCATTTGTTCCAGTATTTAAAATTCTTACTTTATAATCAACTAGTTTCAAATCTTTTAAATATTTTGAGTATTTCCCAACTTTGTCAACATTAGATCTAATAGCATTATCTAATGCATTAACTGGTCCATTACCGGAACCTTCACAAATAATTTCTTTTCCATCAACTACTATATGAGCTTTTGCAAAAGAATTTATTTTGTCTTTTGAGTCTCTTTTTACCGAAACATCATATTTCGAAATAGTTAAATATTTTGGTATTTCTCCTAAAAGACGTCGTGCTAATAGTTCAAATGAAGCATCGGCACCATCATATGAATAACCGGCAAACTCTCGATCTTTTACTTCATCAAGCAAACTTTGAACTTTTGGATCGTTTTTATCAATTTTAATTCCATACTTTTCTAGTCTAGACATGATGTTAGACTTCCCTGACTGATCAGAAACAACAATGTTTCTAAAGTTCCCAACTAAATTTGGATTTATATGTTCATAGGTTTTTGGATCTTTTGTAACCGCTGATACATGAAGGCCTCCTTTGTGTGCAAAAGCTGATGCTCCTACATAAGCTGAGTGTCTGTTAGATTTTCTGTTCAGTATCTCATCTAATAATCTAGAGGATTCTGTTAATGTTTTCATTTTTTCTTTAGAAATACCTATTGTAAAATTTTTAGCAAAACTGTCTTTTAAAACTAGTGAAGGAATTACTGACATTAAATTTGCATTACCACATCTTTCTCCTAATCCATTAATTGTACCCTGAACCTGACGCACTCCTGATAGTACGGCTGCCAAAGAATTAGCAACTGCATTTTCTGTATCATTATGCGCGTGTATTCCAAGGTTTTTACCGGGAATAGCTTTTGTAACTTTTGAAACAATTTCTCCAACTTCATGCGGGAGTGTTCCTCCATTTGTATCACAAAGAACAATCCAACGTGCTCCTTCGTTGTAAGCGGTTTTTATACAATCCAAGGCATATTTTGGATTATTTTTGTAGCCATCAAAAAAATGTTCGGCATCAAACATAAATTCCTTTTTCTTTTTAATAAATAATTTTGCTGACTCTTTAATATTCTCCAAATTTTCTTTGTTAGTTATACCCAGAGCTACATCAACATGGAAATCCCAAGATTTTCCTACTAAACATACTGCTGGAGTATTTGAATTTAAAACTGCAGATAATCCAGGATCGTTTTGGGCACTTCTTCCAGCTTTTTTAGTCATTCCAAATGCTGTTAGGATAGTACTTCCTAACTTAGGCGGTTTATTAAAAAAAGTTGTATCTAAAGTATTGGCTCCAGGCCACCCACCTTCTAAATAATCAACACCAAGATCTGATAGTGCTTTTGCTATTTTATTTTTATCATCAAGAGAAAAATTAACTCCTTCTGTCTGAGCTCCGTCTCTCAAAGTAGTGTCAAAAATATATACTTTTTCTTTGCTCATTTATATTTCCAAGTTGTCTTATCGCCTTTGTCTTCAATAATTACTCCGCTACCTTCTAAATCTTTTCTTATACTGTCTGCTAATTTATAATCACCTTTTTTTCTAGCATTTTCTCGATCTTTGATTTTACTTTTAATTGTTTTTTCATCAATTTTTGATTTTGTTTTTTTAAATTTTCTCCATGTTTCTAAATCTTCCTCTAATAAACCGATAAGTTTACATCCTGAGAGGAAAAGTTTTTTTGAAGACTTATCTCCTTTAGATGCTTTATCATAAAGCAAATGTAATTTTGATATATAGCCCGGGGTATTTATGTCTTCCAAAAGTGGTTTTAATAAATCATCATCTAAATCACCTTGGCTGGTCTTTTCAAACTGAGTATACCATTTATCAAGAGTGTTCTGACTTTCGTTAATTAAATTTTCATTCCAATCCAAAGGTTGTTTATAATGAGTGCTTAACAACGCAAGTCTAATAACCTGTCCATTAATTGCTCCTCTCATTTTTTCGATGGAAACAACATTTCCTAGAGATTTTGACATCTTTTCTTTATTAAAAGTAACATAACCATTGTGTAACCAATAGTTTGCGAATTTATCTGCTTTATTAGCACAACATGATTGTGCAATTTCATTTTCATGATGAGGAAAAACAAGATCTAATCCTCCACCATGAATATCAAAATTTTTTCCAAGAAATTTCTCGCTCATAACAGAACATTCTAAGTGCCATCCGGGTCTTCCTCTTCCCCAAGGTGAATCCCAACCCGGGTCTTCTGCTACCGATGGTTTCCAAAGAACAAAATCAAGAGGATCTTTTTTCAATTTTGAAACCTCTACTCTTGCTCCAGCAACTAATTCTTCTGTGTTTTTTTTAGATAACTTGCCGTAATTTTTAAATGATCTTACAGAAAAATAGACGTGTTTGTCTTTTTCATAAGCATTTTTATTTTTCAATAATTTCTCAGTCATAGCAATCATGCCTTTGATATGTTCTGTCGCTTTTGGTTCAAAGTTTGGTTTAAGACAATTCAAATATTTACAATCATCATGAAAACTTTTAGTAGTGCTTGTTGTAAGTATATCTATAGGTACCTTATTATTTTTCGATGATTCAATTATCTTATCGTCTATATCGGTTATATTTCTGACATAAGTCACTTTATCTTTTCCAAAAATCTTTAATAGAAGTCTGTATAAAACGTCAAAAACAACTAACGGTCTTGCATTTCCTATGTGTGGAAAGTCGTATACTGTTGGACCACAAACATACATGCCGACTTTATCTTTATTGATCGGAATAAATTTTTCTTTTTTTCCAGAAAGTGTATTAAAAATGTTTAATTCTTTACTCATCATCCATCACGCAAACAGGTATGGGCTTCATTTTATGTAAATTTCTTTTTCTAATCTCAAGATATTTATCGTAGCCTTTGCTTTTTTTATCCTTCATTGCTTTTTCTAATTCTTCATAAGACATTCCCAATTGATTAGCATCCGTTCTTCCGTCGTCCCAAAGTCCGTCTGTTGGTTCTGCATCTAGTATTCCTTTTATAATACCAAGTGATTTTCCCATCTCCCAAACCTGAGTTTTAGTGCAATCAGCTATAGGTGAAATATCAACTCCTCCATCCCCATATTTTGTATAAAAACCAACTCCAAAGTCTTCTACTTTGTTACCTGTTCCCACAACTATTCCATTGTTGGCTGCAGCTACTTGATAAAGAGTTGTCATTCTTAGTCTGGCCCTAGAATTCGCCATACCGTGGTTGTTTTCAAATTTTGATAAACTTTTTTTGAAAGATGAAAAAACTTCGTCAAGTTGAACTGTATGGCCTTCTATGTTTTTAAATTTATTTTTTAACCATTCTTGATGTTTTAAACTCAAATCATGCTGTTCTTTAATTTGTTTAATGGGCATTGAAAGAACAATGGTTTTTTTTCCAGTCAAAGCACAAAGTGTACTGGTTACGGAAGAATCTATGCCTCCAGATATACCTATGACCAATGAACTTGCCTCTTTTGGCATTGACTTGCAATATGAGTTTATCCAATTTTTAATTTTGTTTATTCTGTCTAAAGTTTGCATAATTTTACTATCATCTAATTAATAGACCTTAGTAATTGTTTTTCAATTACTAAGATACTGCTTGAATAATGTTTTTTGAATATTGGGAATTTTTCTTAATTTCGTCGGAAATTAGGAAAGCAAGTTCTAGCGCCTGACTTGCATTAAGTCTAGGATCACAATGAGTGTGGTATCTATGGGAAAGATCCTTTTCAGATATCTTTTGAGCACCGCCAGTACATTCTGTTACGTTCTGTCCTGTCATCTCTATATGTAAACCACCAGCATAAGTTCCTTCTGACTGATGAATAGCAAAAACTTTTTTAACCTCTTTAACGATATTGTTAAAAGGTCTTGTTTTAAAACCAGTCGTAGATTTAATAGTATTTCCATGCATTGGGTCACACGACCAAATAACATTCAGTCCTTCTTTTTTAACTGCTCGAATAAGTTTTGGTAAAAATTTATCAACATTCTCTGCTCCAAATCTTGAAATTAAAGTTAATCTACCAGGTTCATTTTCTGGATTAAGAATATTGCATAACTTCACAAGCTCTTCCGGTTTTAAAGAAGGTCCACATTTAAGTCCGATCGGATTCTTTATTCCCCTACAAAATTCAACATGACCTCCATCTGGCTGTCTAGTTCTGTCTCCAATCCAAACAAAATGTGCTGAGGTGTCATGATATTCCCCTGTTGTGGAATCAACTCTTGTCATAGATTGTTCAAAAGGCAAAAGAAGTGATTCATGGGAAGTATAGAAGTTAACCGTTCTTAATCTTCTGTTGCTTTCAGGATTAATACCACAAGCTTCCATGAAAGCTAGCGCATCACTAATCTTATCTTCTATTTCTTTATATTTTTTTGCTTGAGGGCTGCCTTTAACAAATCCAAGATTCCAGAAATGAACTTGACGAAGATCTGCAAAACCACCTTGTGAAAAAGCTCTTAATAAATTTAAAGTTGATGCTGCTTGAGAATAAGCTCTAAACATTCTTTTAGCATCAGGCTTTCTGGCTTTCTCAGAGAATTCAATTCCGTTTATATTGTCACCTAAATATGTAGGAAGCTCCTTTCCATTCTTTACTTCAATTGGAGAACTTCTTGGCTTAGAAAATTGTCCTGCTATTCTTCCAACTTTAACTACTGGTAAAGAAGCAGAAGAAGTTAAAACTAAAGCCATTTGTAATATAACTTTAAAAGTATCCCTTATATTATCAGGATGAAACTCTGCAAAACTTTCAGCGCAGTCTCCTCCTTGTAAAAGAAAAGCTTTACCTTCACACACATTTCCTAAGTGTTTTTTAAGTGTACGCGTTTCCCCGGCAAAAACCAAAGGTGGAAAATCTTTTATTTTTTTTAAAACAATATCCAATTCCTTCTGGTCTTCATATTTAGGAATATGTTTGACCGGATAATTTTTCCAGCTATCTAATTTCCATTTTTTTTTCATCTTTCAACTCTTGGGGGATATTTATAGTATTATGAGTCTTTATTCAACAGTAACAGATTTAGCTAAGTTTCTTGGCTTATCTATATCGCATTTTTTAAATAATGCCACATGATAAGAAAGAAGCTGAAGCGGAATAGTAAATAGAAAAGGTGTAAGTGTTAGATCAGACTCTGGTAAACCAATTTGAAACCTTATATTTTCACTGATTACTTTGCCTGAGGAATTAGTTAACAACAAAACCTTACCTCCTCTTGCAATAACTTCTTGCATATTCGATAAAGTTTTTTCAAAATATTTATCTTTTGGTGCAATAACAACCACTGGAAGCCCATCTTCAATTAGAGCTAAAGGGCCATGTTTCATCTCTCCGGCTGGATAGCCTTCAGCATGAAGATATGAAAGCTCTTTTAACTTTAAAGCTCCTTCCAAAGCAATTGGAAATGACAGTCCTCTTCCTAAAAACATTGATCCTTTAGATTTATAAATATCTTTGGCAATTAATTGTATTTTCTCTTCTTCTTTTAAAGATTCTGATATTAGTATTGGTAATTTTTTTAATTTTTTTATTTTATCCTTGTAATCTTTCTCATCAATATCTTTTCTTGCATCTGAAATTTTAAGAGAAAGTAAATATAATACAAGCATTTGACCTAAAAATGCTTTGGTTGATGCAACACCAATTTCTGGTCCAGCATGAATCGGCAAAACACAATCGGAGTGCCTTGCTATAGAACTTTCAACAACATTTACAACTGAACATGTTTTTACATTTTCTTTTTTGCAAAGATCTAAAGCTGCATAAGTATCGGCTGTTTCACCAGACTGAGATACAAATATGTATAGGCTATTTTTATCAAATCTAACTTTTCTATACCTAAATTCTGAAGCTATATCGGTTTCTACACTTAACGATGTAAGTTCCTCTAACCAGTATTTTGCCACCAAACAAGAGTGGTAAGCAGTTCCACATCCTATTAGAATTATTTTGTTTATTTTTTTAGGATCAATTGGAAGATTATAAAAATTAATTTCCTCTCTAATTTTGTCAATATATTCTTTTAAGCAAGTTTTTGTTGTGACAGGTTGCTCAAAAATTTCTTTTATCATAAAATTTTTGTAGTTACCTTTGCTTACAGAAGATTTATCTTCTGATAGTGTAAAAATTTCCTTGTTAATTTTGTCCTTATTAGAGTTATAAAACTTTATTTCATCTTTAGATAAGACACATACGTCTCCGTCGTCTAAATAGGAGATTTTATTTGTCATAGATTTTAAAGCATAAGAATCTGAACCCAAATAATTTTCGCTATTAGAATACCCAACAGCAAGAGGACTGCCTCTTCTTGCTCCAATAACAAAATCTTTAAAATTTTTAAATATAATTCCTAATGCAAAACTCCCTTTCAACATATCTAGAGTTTCAAATACAGCATTTAAAGGTTCTAGTTTTTTTAGTTTTTCAGTAAGCAAAACTGTTATTACCTCTGTGTCAGTTTGAGATTTAAAAACCTTTCCAGATTTTTCTAAATCTTTTTTTAATTGATCGGAGTTTTCTATTATTCCATTATGTACAACAGAAACTATTTCGCTTGAGTGTGGGTGGGCATTAACTTCGTTTGGCACACCATGTGTTGCCCATCTTACATGTCCTATACCTAAATTTCCTTCACTAGGGCTCTGAAATAAAATTTTTTCTAGCTTTTCAACTCTCCCTGGACATTTTTTTTCATTAATTTCTCCGTTTGCAATAGTAGCTAATCCAGCAGAGTCATAACCTCGATACTCCAATTTTTTTAAAGCATTAATTATGTTTATTGATACCGACTTATTGCTTGCTATACCTATAATTCCACACATTATTTTTTTCTCTTGTAGTTTTCTATTTCCTCTTGCTCAGATCTTTCTAGAGCTAGAGAGTTTTCTTTTACATCCCTAGTAATTACTGAACCGGCTCCAACAATTGAATTTTTCTTAATTTTTATAGGAGCTACTAAAGATGAATTTGATCCAATAAAAACATCGTCAGAAATAATCGTTTTGTTTTTTTTAACACCATCATAATTACATGTAATAGTTCCAGCACCTACATTGGTATTTTTTCCAATCTCACTATCTCCGATATAAGACAAATGGTTTACTTTTGAATTAGGTTTGATTTTAGATTTTTTTGTTTCTACAAAATTTCCAATCTTAACTCCTGACATTAAATGAGTTCCAGGTCTAATTCTTGCATAAGGTCCAACTGTAACCTTATTTTCTATTTTTGCTCCTTCTATGTGGCTAAAAGATAAAATTTCAACATTGTTTCCAATCTTTACCTTTTTGCCAATAACCACATAAGGATTTATGGTTACATTTTTTCCAAATTTGGTATCTCTAGATAAAAAGATGGTTTCAGGTGCAATTAGATTTACACCAGATTGTATTGCTTTTTTTCGTAAGCTTTCCTGGCTCGCTTTATAAGCTTGAATCTTTTTGAATTTTGAATTTGTCTTCATAAAAATTTCTCTTTACATTAGAATGAGGATGGTAATAAGTCACAAAATATTTCTTTTTAATACTTAGATAAAAATGACTCAAAAATTGACAATTCTGTTCGATTTAGATGGTACCCTGGTTGATACTGCCCCAGATCTAATGGGTGCACACAATCACGTTATGAAAAAGTTTGGTTTTCATCAAAAAAAACTTGGTGACATTAAACATCTTGCTGGACGTGGTGCTTGGATAATGATGCAGAGATCATTCAGAGAAGAAATAACGGACGAAAAAATTAAAAAAGAAATGGTCAAGGAATTTATAGATCACTATGCAAAAAATATTGATAAAGGGAGCAAACCTATTAAAGGTGTTGTTGATTTTTTAAAATGGGCAAAATCAAAAAAAATTTCAATGGCCGTGTGCACAAATAAACAAGAAAAACTTGCAGTTGATTTGTTAAAAAAAATAAAGTTAGCGGAGTATTTTGAATATATAGCAGGTTGCGATACCTTTGATTTTAATAAACCAGATCCCAGACATTTAACAAATGTTGTTGAGATAATTGGTGGAGATATAAATAAAACTATAATGGTTGGGGACAGTGAAGTAGATTCTCAATCAGCTTATAACGCCAAAATTCCATTTGTATTAGTTGAAGACGGATACACAGAAAAGAAGGTGGATCAGATTCCTCATGATATTGTGATTAAAGATTTTGTAAATTTTGAAAAAAATGTTGAAAAATATTTATGATAGATTTTCAGCTTTTCTCTGCGCTTGTTACTTATTATTTCATAATGTTCGCAACTCCAGGTCCTAACAACGCAATGCTTACTGCTTCTGGATTAAAATTTGGCTTTGTTAGAACTTTGCCTCACTTAATCGGTATTCCTCTTGGTCATATTTTTCAAATAGGGTTAGTTTGCTATGGATTGGGTAATTTATTTTTAATTTTTCCTCAATTACAGTTTTATATGAAAATCTTATGTTTTATTTATTTATTATATCTTGGTTGGAAAATAATTGGTTCTTTTAGCTTGGTCGAAAAAGATACTGGTGGAAGACCTTTAAAATTTTACGAGGCATCTCTGTTTCAATTTATTAATCCAAAAGCATGGACTGTAGCTATTACTGTTGCGTCTGGTTTTTTTCCTACAGAAGAAAATTTTGCTATTGCAACAATGTTTTTGACTATCACTGCTGCTGTAGTTTGTTTTCCTTCAATCTGTATTTGGGCCATTTTTGGAAACAGTTTAAGAATCTTTATTAAAAACACAAAAGCTAAAAAAATCACTGAGTATATTTTGGCAATTTTATTAGTTTTAACTGCATTAGTTGTCTTACTAAAATAGTCTTTGATTTTATATTTCTGGTTTAATATAAGTCACCTGACATGCATTTTACAAAAAAAAATGCTGGGGAGAAAAGAAAAGATTTTGTAAATAATCTTAAAGAAAAAAAATTACTTAGATTTCCTGGCGCTTATAATCCTTTGTGTGCAAAATTAATTGCAGAAATTGGTTTTGACGGCGTTTATATTTCCGGTGGTGTTATGTCGAATGATTTGGGAATTCCAGACATAGGCCTAACTACATTAAAACATGTAAGTTATAGAGCGAATCAAATTGCCAAAGTAACTGATCTACCTTCAATAGTTGATGCTGATACTGGTTTCTCTGACTGTAAAAAAACAATAGAAACTTTTGAAAATATGGGCTTGGCCGGCTGTCATATAGAAGACCAAATAGCTGAGAAAAGATGTGGACACCTAGAAAATAAAGAACTTATTTCAACAAGCGAAATGGTAAAGAAAATAAAAGATTCTGTTGATTCAAGAAAAGATAAAAATTTTTCAATAATCGCTAGAACGGATGCTAATCTTGTGGAAGGACTTGAAAAAACTATTGAAAGAATAAAAGCCTATGAAGCTGCAGGCGCAGATATAATATTTCCAGAATCTATGAAAGATGAAAAAGAATTTGAAAGTGTGAGAAAAAATTCAAAGGTTTACTTGTTAGCTAACATGACAGAGTTTGGTAAGTCAAAATTACTAACTACAAAAGAGCTAAAAAGCTTAGGTTATAATATTGTTATTTACCCTGTAACAACCCAGAGGCTAGCAATGAAAAGTGTGGAAGATGGTTTAAAATCAATTTTTAAGGATGGACATCAAAATAACATTATAGATAAAATGCAAACTCGAAAGAGATTGTATGAACTTGTGGAGTATGAAAAATATAATACTCCCGACAAAAAAATTACTGATTTTAAAACTGATGGACACGAATAGATAATGAGTGAGGAAATAAAAAAAGGATTATTAGGAATAGTTGTAGATGAAACGACCATCTCACAAGTAATGCCTGATATAAATTCACTGACTTATAGAGGGTATGCGGTACAAGATCTCTGTGAAAAATGTAGTTTTGAAGAAGTAGCTTACCTAATACTTAATAAAGAACTTCCAAATAAAACTAAACTAAAAAAATTTAAAAAAGAATTAGAAAAAAACAGAAATATTACAATAAATCTGAGAGAAATTGTAAAACATATGCCTAAAAAGGCACATCCAATGGATGTTGCTAGGACAGTAGTTAGCGTTATGGGCCTTGAAGATAAAGATACAAGCAATAATTCTCCCGCAGCCAATATGAGAAAAGCAATAAGAATATTTTCTAAAACACCAACTGCTATAGCTGCATTCTTTAGAGCAAGAAAAGGTAAAAATGTAATACCCCCAAAAAAAGGTTTAGGTTTTTCTGAAAACTTTTTTTATATGTGCTTTGGAAAAATTCCTAACAAAGAAATTGTTAAGGCTTTTGATGTATCTTTAATTCTTTATGCGGAACATAGCTTTAATGTTTCGACTTTTACCGCAAGAACAATTACAAGTAGTTTGTCAGATATACATAGTGCAATCACTGGGGCAATAGGAAGTTTAAAAGGTCCTTTGCATGGCGGCGCCAATGAAGAAGTGATGCATATGATGAATAAAATTAAAAAACCCGAGAATGCCTTAAAATGGATTAATAAAGCTCTTGATAATAAAGATGTGATAATGGGTTTTGGTCATAGAGTGTATAAAAAAGGTGACTCGAGAGTACCAACCATGGAAAAATATTTTAAAAAAGTTTCTAAAGTTCAAAAAGATAAAAAGCTTTATAAAATTTACGATTTAGTTAAAAATGTAATGATTGAAAGAAAAAATATCCACCCAAATGTTGACTATCCTACTGGCCCAACTTACCATTTGATGGGATTTGATACTGACTTTTTTACTCCCATTTTTGTTTTGTCTAGAATAACAGGTTGGTCTGCCCACATTATGGAACAGCATGCGGCTAATAAATTAATTAGACCACTTTCTAAATACAGTGGTGAACAGCATCGTAAAGTGATGCTTCTCAATCAAAGATAATTTTTTAAGAAAAGGCTTCTGCCCAAGAACCTTTTGTTGAAGCCTTTGAATATTCTGTGGCTCTACCCTCAAAAAAGTTCATGTGCTCCACAGCATTAAGCATTGTATCTAGCCAGGTAAGTGGGTTCTCTTTAACTTTGTAAATTGGGTTTAATCCTAATTGTTGCAATCTCCTATCACCTATCCACCTGATATATTTTTTTACTTGATCAGCTGAAAGACCTTCTATCGGACCCATTTGAAATGCTAAATCAATAAATGCATCTTCGTGTGAAACTATTTTCTCACATGCTTCATAAATTTCTTTTTTTAATTTTTCATTCCAAATTTCAGGATTTTCTTTAACGAATGCTCTAAAAAGTCTAATCATAGAATTACAATGAAGCGTTTCATCTCTTACCGACCAAGTAACAATCTGTCCCATTCCTTTCATTTTGTTGTGTCTTGGAAAATTCAGTAGGATTGCGAAACTTGCAAATAATTGCAGTCCTTCTGTGAATGCACTAAACACAGCAACTGTTTTTGCAATATCTTCTTTTGAATTAACGTTAAATCCTTGCATGTAATCATATTTATCTTTCATTTCTTTATATTTCATAAAAGCAGAATACTCTGACTCTGGCATTCCAATCGTATCAAGCAGGTGAGAATACGCGGCTATATGAACTGTCTCCATTGATGCAAATGCCGTCATCATCATCAAGACTTCTGTAGGTTTAAAAACAGTTGTGTAGTGTCTCAGATAACAGTTATTAACCTCAACATCGGCCTGAGTAAAAAATCTAAAAATTTGAGTAAGTAAGTTTTTTTCTCCTTGAGATAAATTCTTTTGCCAGTCTCTAACATCATCGCCCAATGGCACTTCTTCTGGTAACCAATGTATCCTTTGTTGTGTCAACCAAGCATCATAACACCAAGGATATCTAAAGGGTTTGTAAACAGGGTTTTCTACTAGAAGCCCACCTTTTGTTATTTCCTTGTCTTTTTTTAATTTGATTACTGACATGACAAACACTCTTCGTAATCTTTTTCCTTATTCGATTCATTATTATTTGAATAAACGTTTTTTGTCACATCTGTTGACGAACCTGAATTAATATTTTCAGCTCTCTGTATTGACTTAGATCTACAGTAGTAAAGGCTCTTCAATCCTTGTTTCCATGCTTGAAAGTGAATCTGATGAAGATCTTTCTTGTGCACATCGGCTGGAATAAAGATATTTACTGATTGTGCCTGAGAAATATGAGGTGTTCTATCTGCTCCCAACTCCACAATCCATCTTTGATCAATCTCAAAAGCTGTTTTGAACACTTCTTTTTCCTCTTTGGTTAAAAAATCTAGATGGGAAACTGAGCCTTGATTAGTAGTAATACTAGACCAAATCTCGTTTGTATTCTTTCCATGTTTTTCAAGAATTTCGGCTAGATACTTATTTCTTACATTATAAGACCCCGATAAAGTTTTATGAGTATAACTATTGGCCGCAATTGGTTCAATTCCAGGAGACGCACCTCCACAGATAATTGAGATAGAGGCTGTTGGAGCAATTGCTGTCTTATTAGAAAATCTTTCTTTAATCCCAAACTCTTCGGCATCTGGGCACGCTCCTCTTTCCTCTGCAAGATCCTGAGAAGCTTTATCAACTTTTTCCTGTATGTTGGAAAATATTTTTTTGTTCCAAACTTTGCTCATCACAGAACCGAATGGAATATTTTTTTGCTGAAAGTAAGAATGTAATCCCATAACACCGAGTCCTACGCTCCGTTCTCTTGTAGCCGAATATTTGGCATTGGCAAAACTATCTGGTGCTTTATTAATGAAATCTGTAAGAACATTGTCCAAAAATCTCATAACATCCTCAACGAAATTTTTATCATCCTTCCATTCATCGTATTTTTCAATATTTAAAGAGGATAGACAACAAACTGCTGTTCTTTCGTTGCCGTCTCTATCTTTTCCTGTTGGAAGAGTAATTTCGCTACAAAGATTTGAGGTTTTAACAGTTAATCCTGCTAACTTATGATGCTGCGGAATTTGACGGTTAACTGTATCAATATAAATTATGTATGGTTCTCCGGTTTCAACTCTTGCTGTTAAAAGTCTTATCCATAAATTCCTAGCTGAAAGAGTACCTTGTACTGAACCATCCTTTGGACTTCTTAACGCCCATTGTCCATCTGTCTCAACAGCCCTCATAAATGAATCGGAAACTAAAACACCATGATGTAAGTTCAAGGACCTTCTATTGGTATCTCCGCCCGTTGGTCTTCTCATTTCAATAAACTCTTCTATCTCCGGATGATCGATAGGAAGATAACAGGCTGCCGAACCTCTTCTTAGAGAGCCTTGACTAATCGCAAGTGTAAGTGAATCCATAACTTTTATAAAAGGTATAATTCCAGAAGTCTTACCAACTTTTCCAATTTTTTCTCCTATAGATCTTAAGTTACCCCAATAACTTCCTATACCGCCTCCTCTAGCGGCCAACCAAACATTTTCACTCCACAAATCTAAGATTCCTTCTAAACTGTCCCCTGCTTCATTTAAAAAACATGATATCGGTAAACCTCTTTCTGTACCTCCGTTAGAAAGAACTGGGGTAGCAGGCATAAACCAGAGGTTACTTATGTAATTATAAATTCTCTGGGCATGAATATTGTTATCAGCATATGTGCTAGCAACTCTTGCGAATAAATCTTGATATGACTCGCTATGACCTAAATATCTATCGCTTAAAGTTGCTCTGCCAAAATCGGTTAAGTTTGAGTCTCTAGACCTGTCAATTTTTATTGTTATTCCTTTGTCGTTTTGAAATAATTCAGTTTGATGATTTAGAGAGAATAAATCTGGCTTGTTATTGTTAAGTTCTTTTAAATCCTTATTTTCAATTTTATCTAGATTCGAGACAGCTTTTTCTATTGCCAAAGATACGTTTTTATTCATAATTCCCTTATTTTACCTGACTTATAGAGTAAAACAACTACATGTTGTGTTACAGATATATTAATATACTAAATAACACTCTTTTCAAGAGAACATTACACGAACATAATTGTTTTTTCAAGTTTAAATTAATTCTGTTAAATCTACTGTTGGTAAACCTATAGAAATAATGAAAATCAAACAGAGTGGTTTTAGAGAATATGATGCCAGATGGTTGTACCCCAATGACATTGATTTAGAAGGTATTGAGGAATTAGGAAAAGGTCTGGGTACGCAAGTAATAAAAAAAACAAATAAAACAAACCCAAGAATTATTGTGGGGCATGACTATAGGTCCTACAGCGAAGAAGTAAAATCTGCTTTAAAAAAAGGTTTGCTTTCTACTGGGTGTAGTATTGAAGATATAGGTTTGTCACTAACACCAACGGTTTATTTTGCTCAATTCAAATTGAACTCTGATGCAGTTGCAATGGTAACAGCCAGTCATAATGAAAATGGTTGGACAGGTGTTAAAATGGGGATTGAGAAAGGCTTAACTCATGCTCCTGAAGAAATGAATGAATTAAAAGAAATAACTTTAAATAAAAAATTTCTTAGCGGAAAAGGAAGTGATAAAGATATAAAAGATTTTCAAAAAATTTATATTGAAGATCTAATTAAAAAAAACAAATTAAATAAAAAAATTAAAGCTGTAGTAGCCTGTGGTAATGGAACAGCAGGAATATTCGCGCCTGAAACTTTAAAAAGAATAGGTTGTGAAGTAATTGAGTTAGACTGTAAACTAGATTTCACATTTCCTAAATACAATCCCAACCCTGAAGATTTAAAAATGCTTAATGCAATTTCAAAATGTGTCAAAGAAAATAAGGCTGATATTGGTTTTGGTTTTGATGGAGATGGAGATCGAGTTGGCGTTATTGATGATAAAGGTAATGAAATTTTTTCAGACAAAATTGGTCTACTAATTGCAAGAAACCTTTCTGGGAAGCACAAAAAATCTAAATTTATCGTAGACGTAAAATCAACAGGATTATATTTGAAAGATAACATTCTTTTAAAGAATGGTTGCAAAACAATATACTGGAAAACAGGACATTCTCATATCAAGCGAAAAGTTAATAGGGAAAAAGCTTTGGCTGGATTTGAAAAAAGTGGACATTTCTTTTTCAATAAACCAATTGGTTATGGTTACGATGATGGGATTAATTCTGCAATACAAATTTGCCACTTACTAAATGCTGAGAATAAAAAAATGAGTTCAATAATAAATGATCTTCCAAAAACATTTCAATCACCTACTATGGCCCCTTACTGTAAAGATGAAGAAAAATATAAAGTTGTCGAGAAAATAGTAAAGCAAGTGGAAGAGATAAAAAATAAAAGTATCAAAATAGATAATCAATTAATAAAAGAAATTCTAACAGTTAACGGTGTAAGATTTGTTTTAGAAGATGGATCTTGGGGATTAATAAGAGCTTCTTCAAATAAACCTTCTTTGGTTGTTGTCACAGAAAGCACAACTTCCGATCAGAGAAAGAAAAAAATATTTGAATTTATAGATGACCTGCTTCAAAAAACTGGAAAGATCGGAAAGTACGATCAAAAAATCTAAAGGTTAAAATAATCGTATAAAAATCTGCTAGCTATTATTATCAAGAAGAAACCAAATAATTTTGCTATAATTTCTCTCTTCATTTTATGAACTGTGGTAGCCCCAACTTTTGCCATGATGATTGTTATTGGTATAAATATTAAAAAAGCAGGTATATTTATAAAACCAGCGCTTAAAGGTATGTCGCTTTTAATAAGCATTCCTGACACTAAAAATCCCAAGCATCCAAATACTGATATTAAAAAACCAATGGAAGCAGCGCTTCCTATTGCTTTGTTTATTGTATAACCAACAAATTTTAATATTGGCACATTCATAATTGCACCGCCTATGCCCATTAGAGAAGAAACAAAACCAACGATGAAACCAAAAACTGTTCTTTGTAATAAACTAAATTTTAATTTAATTTTTGTTTTGTCTTTAAGAAAAATCAAATTAAGAGCCAATAAATACATAACTATACTAAAAAAAAGAACTAAAGATTTTGTGTGCATAGATGCTGCGAAAAAAGAACCAATAATGACACCTATTACAACAAATATTCCGTAGGTTTTTACAACGCTGAAATCCACTGCCTGGTGTTTATAATGTGTAAAAACAGACATGATTGCTGTTGGAACAATTATAGCAAATGAAGTTCCAACGGCTAAATGCATAATAAAAGATTTGTCAATTCCGATAGCTCCGAATATATAAAATAAACAAGGAACGGTAATTATCCCGCCGCCAATTCCAAAAAAACCCGCGAAGAATCCTGCAAATATTGCTGTAACTGCCATTATTAATAAAAAAAATAAAATTTGATTTGTTCCGAAACTTTCAATCATGAGGCAACTTGGTTGGCTTTTTCATTATTTTGGGCAATTGTCATTATGTGTTTCACTTTTTTAAAATCAGAATCTCGCGCCATCATATTATCACTCAAATATCTTTTCCATTTATTTGCTCCATTTTGTCCATGATACAAACCAACAGTGTGTCTCATAATTTGGTTTACTCTTGTTCCCTTTTTTACTTCCTCTCGAACATAATTAACTAATTTTTCTGCCACTTCTGTTCTTGAAGGTATGTTTTTGTTTTTAAAAATTTTATTTTCTATCTCCGCTAAGAAGTATGGATTTTGATAAATAGCTCTGCCTATCATGACTCCATCACAATGTTTTAAGTGCTCTTTGATTTGTTCAGAATTTGTAATACCTCCGTTGATTATAATTTCTAAATTTTTATTTGTTTTTTTAATTTCGTAAACTAAAGGATAATTTAGCTTTGGTATTTTCAAGTTTTCCTTTGGGGTAAGCCCTTTTAAAATAGCTTTTCGAGCATGCAATATTATTGTTTTACATCCTGCTTCTGAAATTTTATTAACAAAAGAATTTAAATAATCATAATTTTCTACATCATCAAATCCTATTCTTGTTTTAGCTGTTACTGGAATTTTACATGATGAAATCATTTTGTTTATACATTCTGCAACTAAATCAGGTTCCTTGATTAGACAAGCTCCAAATTTGTTTTTCTGAACTTTTTTGCTAGGACAACCAAGATTAATATTTATTTCATCATAACCCATATCTTCGGCTATTTTACATACTGTTGATAATTCCTCTTTGTCAGAACCTCCGACTTGGAGAGCAAGAGGTTTTTCAACTTTGTTAAATCCTAAAATTTTTTTTCTATCTCCATGGATGGCTGACTTTGTAACCACCATCTCAGTATAGAGCATTACATTTTTGCTCAGTAATCTTAAAAAGTATCTTTCGTGTCGGTCCGTACAATCCATCATTGGAGCAACACAAATCTTTCTATTAATGGTCAATTATTTTTTTTCTTCTTGTACTTCTTCTGTTAGCTCGAGAGGAACTTTTTTTTGCTCTTGCTCTTCTTTTTCTTCATTTGGAGAAGTTGTTTGAGCCGGAACTTTTCTTACCCTTTTAGAGGGAAGAATAGCTACGCCGGTTCTAGAAACTTCACCTTTATATTGTTTTTCAAAATCATCAGAAGTTATCTCTTCGGTTTCCTCTTCGTCTAAAGTTTCATCTGGCTCTTTTCTTAATCTTAGAATTGCATTTTTTTTTAATTCTTCAATAGGAAGTTTACCTCCAGCAATTTCTCTAAGTGCAATTACTGTTCGCTTGTCATTGTCTTCTTCGACAAGCATTTCCGCTCCAGAATTTAACTGTGAGGTTCTTTCTTTTGCTAACAAAACCAAATCGTACTGGTTTTCAACTTTGTCTAAACAGTCTTCTACAGTAATTCTTGCCATGATGATGGTTATTTATTCAAATAATGTTAAGAAATCAAGCTTATTTTGATAATTTCACTGGCTCTAAGGTATGTCTGAAAATTATTAATAAAACCCAGGATATAACAATATAAGCTCCGCAAAGAAAAGATATCTCTTCAATTCTAAACCCATTGTCTATTAAGATTCCAAATATGGCTGTACCAAAAGCAGTTGCGAAAACCATAGAGGCAACGGTAAGGGCTCTAATGCTGCCAATATATTTGACGCCATAAATTTCAGCCCAAGTTGAAGATCCCAGAACATTAGCTAAACCATTAGATATGCCAATTAGTCCCAGAAAAAAATAGGCAAAAATTTCATTTTGAAAATAAAACAATACAACCATTGCAAATAATAAAGGGATATTCATTATTGGTATTAATTTTCGACTTGTAAATTTATCAACTAAAAATCCTGAAGAAAAAAGAGTTATTATTGAGGCAATTGAATATACCATAAAAGCTTTAGGTATTGTGTAAGTGCTCCATAACTTTGAGTCGGTAATATATGACTGATAAACAAAAATACCTGTTGCTATCCATGGCATAGCAAGCATGTTCAGTGAGACAATGTAAAATCTATAGTCTTTGATTACTTCTTTTCTCTTCCAGTTTTTGACTTTTATCTTCTTTAAATTAGTTTCTTGATCTTCTCTTGAATCTAAGTCTATAGATTTGATGGTATTTAAAATTACTAGGGGTAAAAAAAATATAACTAATGCTGCTATACCCAGCCACACTGTCCTCCAAGAATAAATAATAAATAGATAAGTTACCAAAACTGGTAAGATAAATTCTGCAGAGGATAGCCCAAACCATATGGTGCTAAGTGCTTTTCCTCTTGATTTTTCAAAAAATCTTGTGATTGCAGTTGCTGATGTATGACTCATTAAACCTTGACCAGAAAACCTCATCAGAAAAATTCCTATTGCTAGAAAGTAAATGCTGTTAATAAAAGAAAAAAATAATGAAGATAAGAATAATAAAATTATTACAAATAATGAATAATGAATTAATTTGTAATCATCTATCTTTTTTCCCACCCATATAAGCAGTAAGCTAGAACAAATCGTTGCTGTTGCATATAAATTACCAAATTGACCATGGGTAATACCTAGTTCATTTCTTATTGGTGCGTTAAACAACCCGAGAAAAAAGCTCTGTCCAAAACTTGAAAAAAATGTAAAAATAAATCCAAATATTATTATTTTTTTATTTAATGAAAGATTAATCATTTATGAGTCATAAAGTTTCGTTCATAGGTTTGGGTGTAATGGGTTACCCTATGGCTGGTTATATATCAAAAGCTGGTCACAATGTAACTGTTTATAATAGAACGAAATCAAAAGCTGAAAAGTGGACCAAAGAACATAAGGGTAAGTTAGCTGAAACACCAGTGGATGCAGCTAAAGAAAGTGATTTTATTTTTACATGCGTAGGAAACGACAATGATCTTAGAGAAGTCACTTTAGGAGATAAAGGACTTTTTAAAACTGCAAAAAAAGGTTCTGTGTATATTGATAACACAACAGCTTCAGCAGAAATTGCTAGAGAGCTTTATAAAAAAGCAAAAAGTTCAGGGTTTTACTTTCTAGATGCACCAGTATCTGGTGGACAAGCAGGAGCAGAAAATGGTGCTTTGACTGTAATGATTGGTGGAGATGATGTGGCTTATAAAAAAGCAGCGCCAGTGATTGATTGTTATAGTAAAAAAATGAAATTACTTGGGCCTGCTGGTAGTGGACAGTTGGCTAAAATGGTAAATCAAATTTGTATTGCAGGAATAGTCCAGGGACTTTCAGAAGCAATAAATTTTGGAATTAATGCTAAATTAAAAATGGAGGATGTAATTGAAGTAATTTCAAAAGGAGCAGCTCAATCTTGGCAAATGGAAAATAGATACAAAACTATGATAGATGATAAATTTGATTACGGTTTTGCTGTAGACTGGATGAGAAAGGATTTAAAAATTGCAATGGAAGAAGCAAAAAGAAATAATTCACCCTTGCCTATTACAAAGATTATCGATGAGTATTACGGAGAAGTGCAAAAAATGGGTGGAAATAGATGGGACACTTCCAGTCTTATAAAGAGATTTAGAAAATAATCGTGTCTGAAGAAAATGTAAACTATTACGAAGATTTCAGTGAGATAGAAAAAAAACTTTGGAATCTTTTAACAGAAGCCGTAAAGGATAGAAGCTCTGAATTTAGAACTCCTGTATTTATATGTGGTAATGACAAAGAGTTAGATGGTAGGGTTGTTGTCCTAAGAAAAGCAGATCAAAAAAATAATTTTGTTCAATTTCACAGCGATATCAGATCGCAAAAAATAAAAAAAATAAAAAAAAATCCAAATTGCTCAATATTGTTTTATGGAAAAAAAGAAAAAATCCAACTTAGATTAAAGACAGAATGTGAAGTAAATTTTAATAATGAAATTACAAAGGAGTCTTGGAAAAAAACTGGTCATGTTAGTAGAAAATGCTATTTGGTAACCAATGGACCAGGAACAGTTTCTGAAAAACCTACTTCGGGACTAGATAGTAAGTTTGATAATTTTGATTTTACTAAAGAGGAAGGCGAAGAAGGATATAAGAATTTTAGTGTAATAAAATGTAAAATTAAAAGTATTGAATGGCTTTATTTGGCTGCAAGAGGACATCGAAGAGCATTTATTGATTTTGCAGGATCAAAAAAATTTACTTGGTTAATACCGTAAATATAATATTTAACTTTACTTTCGTTTATTTATCTTTTAGTCCTACTATCTTCGTGAAAAAAAAAATTTTAATTATGGGTTTGCCTGGTGCAGGTAAAACAACCTTGGCATCAAAACTTGTTCCTCTTATAAATGCTAAATGGTTGAATGCTGATGAAGTTAGAAAAGAGGCGAATGATTGGGATTTTTCAGATGAAGGAAGAAAACGACAAGCCAAAAGAATGGCTGATCTTGCTGAAAAATTAAAAAAGCAAGGAAACATTGTAATAGCTGATTTTATTTGTCCAACTCCTAAAGCAAGAGAGCTTTTCAACCCTGATTTTATAATTTGGGTTGATACTATAAAGAAGGGAAGATTTGAGGATACTAATAAAATTTTTGTTGAGCCGGAAAATTATGATGTACGTGTTACAGAAAAAAACTCTGAGATATGGTCAATAAAAATTGCTGATTTAATTGTACCTTATGTTTGGGATAACCGTAAACCCACTGCACAAATGTTAGGTAGATGGCAACCCTGGCATACTGGTCATCAAGCATTGTTTCATGAAATTTTAAAAAAAACAGGACAAGTAAATATTATGGTGAGAGATGTAAAAGGTGTTGGAGATAATCCTTTTGATTTTGAAACTGTAAAGAAAAATATAGAGGGAGCTCTAAAAGAATTTAAAAATAGAATTAAGATTACTCTTGTGCCTAATATTACAAATATATGCTATGGACGAGGAGTGGGATATAAGATTGAAGAAATTATTCTCTCAGATGAAATACAAAAAATTTCTGCTACTAAAATTAGATCAAAAATGAGATCTGAGGGAAAATTAAAATAAAATATTAATCATCTCTCGTTTATTTTTTATATTTTTTAGATGTATTAACGTAATGCTGTCCATTTTCAATAATAGCTTTAATTTCCTCTTCAGTAACTTTGCGAAGAACTCTACCGGGACTACCAACTACTAAAGAATTGTCAGGTATTATTTTATTTTCCGTAATTAAACTATTTGCGCCAATTATACAGTTTTTTCCAATTTTTGCATTATTAAGAATAATACTTCCTATACCAATAAGAGTATCATCAGAAATTTGACAACCATGCAACATTACCATGTGTCCAACTGTAACTCCTTTGCCAACGGTTAATGGATAACCTGGATCTGTGTGAAGTACGCTACCGTCTTGTATATTAGAGTTTTCGCCTATTGTAATAAGTTCAATATCTCCCCGTAAGACCGCATTAAACCAAATACTAGAATTTTTTTCTAATTTTACCTTTCCAATAACTGTTGCATTGGATGCAATCCAAGATTCCGGATGAACTTCCGGAACATTTTTTTCGAAGTCATAGATCATTATTTTATGTATAATACATTATGGTTTTAACTAAAACACCTATCTGTAACTTTGGAGAAAAAGCTCATTCTTTTAAATTAAAAGGAACTGACGATAAAATTCATAATCTTGAAGATCATCTTGGCAAAAATGGATTGTTAATTATGTTCATTTGTAATCATTGCCCTTATGTAAAAACTGTCATTAAAGATATTGTGAATGATTGTAAGCTTATAGAAAAAGAAGGATTAAAGTCTATAGCTATAATGTCCAACGACACCAAAAATTATCCTGAAGATTCTTTTGAAAATATGATCACTTTTAGTAAAAAACATGGATTTACATTTCCTTATCTGATTGACGAAACTCAAGAGATAGCAAAAAAATACGGTGCCGTATGTACGCCAGATTTCTTTGCTTATAATAACAAACTTGAATTGCAATACAGGGGCAGAATTAGAGAGTTAAAGGATTTAAAACCTGTAAGTAATTCTGAAAGTGATTTGTTAAAAGCTATGCGCCTGATTGTTAAAACTGGAAATGGACCAAAAAATCAAATTCCAAGTATGGGCTGTAATATCAAGTGGATTAATTAATGTTTCTTATATCAACTCGAAACTTTCCTCCTGAAGTTGGAGGCATGCAAAATCTAATGGGAGGATTAGCAACTGCTCTGATTAATCATGGACCGGTTAAAGTTTTTGCTGATAAATCAGAAAGCTTTGAAAAATATGATAGTCTTTCAAAAGTAGAAGTAGAAAGATTTGGCGGAATAAAATTGCTAAGAAAATATAGAAAAGCAAATCGAGTTATTGAATGTATAAAAGATAACAAAAATATTAGATCAATTTTTTTTGATCATTGGAAGAGTGTTGAAAAAATTAATTTAGAAATAATTAAAAACATACCAACTTTTTGTTTGATTCACTCTAAAGAAATTAATCATTCAGCAGGTTCTACATTAAACAAGAGAGTTTTAAATTCCATCGCTAAAGTTAATCATGTAGTTGCAAATTCAAATTTTACTAAAAATTTGGGAATTCAAATTGGCATCCCTGAAAATAAAATCCATGTGATTCATCCTGGTTGTGATGATCCAATAAAAATTGAAAAAAATTTTCAAATGCAGACGGAAGAAATTTATAAAGATTCTTTTCCAAAAATAATTACTGTTGCGAGACTTGATAGAAGAAAAAATCACCAAAATATTTTGATGTGTATAAGAAACTTAAAAGAAAAATTTCCAAAAATTAAATATATTAGCATTGGTGATGGGGAAGAAAAAAATAATCTACTGAAACTTAGAAAAGAATTAAAAATTGAAAAAGAAGTTATTTTTTTAAATAAAGCAGATCAAAAATTAAAAAATGCATTAATTAAAAATTCAAATCTGTTTTTAATGCCCTCAATATCATTTAAAAAATCTGTAGAGGGTTTTGGAATATCTTTTGTGGAAGCAGCAAGTTATGGTGTGGGATCAATTGGAGGAGAACATGGTGGGGCTCGAGATGCAATACAAAATGAAAAAACAGGTTTATTGTGTAATGGTGAAGATATAAATGAAATTTATAAAAATATCATAAAGTTTTTTGAAAATGATAAGTATAAAGAATATGGTGCAAATGCTTTAAAATTTTCTGAAAATTTTAGTTGGAATAAGGTGATTAGAAAGTATTTGAATTTAATTTAAACTTTCTTTCACTTTTTCAAAAACATCTGCAACATTAAGATCTTTCAAATTTTTAACTTTAATAGATTTAAAATTTTCTGTTTCAATACTTACTTTTTCAGGAGTGGTGTGACTACCAAATAGAACTAATCCTTTTTTATTAAGGTGTGCACAAATGTGTGCTGGGCCTGTATCATTAGAAACAATATAGCTCGCATTTTTTATAAGACTAACTAATTCCGAAATGTTCAAAGGAATACCATTGTTTAAAATTGTATGTGCTTTAAATTCTTTTGCCTCTTCAACTTCTGTGGGTCCCGGAGCAATAGCAATATTATATTTCGGACCATATTCTCTTTTAAGAAGAGAAATTAAATCTTGATAGTGTGGCCATTTCTTTCTCTTCAATTTCGGAGAGCAAAAAGGAAAAAGTAAAATATACTCTCCTTCAAAATTTTGATTAACTATATTTTTTATATTTTTTATCAACCAAGTTATATCTGGTGCTTTGGTAAAGTGAGTTTCAGAAATCCCGGATCTACTTAGTTGTAATTGCATTCTGTCTAAGACTGGAAGTTTTTTTTCTTCTAATGTCTGTTCTTTAGATATAAATGAATCACTGTCAGACCAAAAAACATTTTTATTAAAAAGTAATTTTTTATAAAATTTAGTTCTTGAGGAATTTTGCAAATCAAAAACTTTTGTAAAAGAAAACCTTTCAATCATTTTTTTCAATTTGGCAAGATAAAATAGATTCCATCTTGGCAATCTTTTGTCTATTAAAACTCCATCTATATAAGGACAAGAAGACATAAAATCTGCATAAGGTGGAGTAGTTAATAACATCACCTTTTGGTCCGAAAAGTTTTTCTTGATATCCCTTATCGCCCCATTTGCCTGAATTATATCTCCAAGCGAACCATGTTTAATAATCAATATATTTGACATTAATATAATTTAACTGCATATATTTTTTATATAATAAAGTCTATTATCTTAAAGTGGCTAAAAAATGAATAAAATTTATATTGAAGCTTCTGCTGGCGAATTGATTGATAAAATTACAATATTAGAAATTAAGAAAGAAAAAATTTCAAATAAACATAGTTTGGAAATAATCAACAAAGAATATTCATCTTTGAAAGAAGCGATGGAAAAAAATATTAAAGTAAATGATGAAATAAAAAAGCTTTGGGGAGAATTAAAAGTATTAAACCTTAAATTGTGGGAAATCGAGGATGGAAAAAGATTGGCTGAAAAAAACAAAAAGTTTGATGAAAGCTTTATAGAACTTGCTAGAAACGTCTATAAATGCAACGACATGAGAGCAAAAATTAAATCAAAAATAAATCAATTGAGCGGTTCAAACATCAGAGAAGTAAAACAATATACAAAGTACTAATTTTAGAAATTATTATTTCGGGTATTCTAATTTTCTCTCTACCAATTTAACAAAAGTGTGAATTAAGAAAGTAATAAACAGATATATACTACCAGCAACAATAAATATCTCTATCGGTTTAAAAGTGGTTGAAATAATAAATTTTGCTACACCTGTTAAATCCATCAAAGTCACTGTGCTTGCTAGAGAAGTCCCTTTAAGCATCAATATCATCTCGTTGCTATAGGCTGGAAGGGATTGTCTAATTGCGATAGGAAATTTGATTTTGTAAAAAATTTTATTTTTTGGAATCCCAAGACTTTGTCCTGCCTCTATATATCCCTTGTCGATTGTTTCAAACGCAGATCTTAAAATTTCTGATGTGTAGGCACCAGTATTTAAAGTAAAAGCAATAATGGCACACCAGTAAGGTTCTTTTAAAATAATCCAAAGAAAACTAGATCTTAAATATTCAATTTGTGCAAGTCCGAAATAAATAATAAAAAGTTGAACAAGCATGGGTGTTCCTCTGAAAACATATGAATAATAATAAGAAAAATTTTTAAGAAATTTATTTTTTCCTGTTCTTAAAATTGCAAAGAAAGTTCCTAAGAAAATACCAAAAATAAGTGATAGTGAAACTAATTTTAGCGTAACCAAAGTTGCATTTAGTAACTTTGGAAAACTGGAGATCATTAAATCAAAATCCATTAATGCCCCCTTTGATAGTGAGTTTCTAATTTATTTAAAACCTTCATACTAAAAAAAGTTAAAATTAAATATAAAACAGCTGCGAATGAATAGAATAGTAAAGGATCTCTGGTGGAGCCTGCTGCTATATGTGACTGCCTCATTATTTCGACTAAACCTGTTACAGAAATTAAAGCAGTATCTTTAAGAGTAATTTGCCAAACATTAGTAATATTCGGTATTGCTAGTCTTAACATTTGTGGAAGAATTACTTTAAAAAAAGATAAGTTTTTTTTTAATCCTAACACCTTGCTAGCTTCAAATTGGCCGCGTTTAATTGATTGATAAGCCCCTCTAAAAACTTCTGTAGAGTATGCTCCAGAAATTATGCCGATTGAAAAAGCACCTGTTATGAAGGCATTTATTTCAATATAACCTTCATATCCAAAAATTTTTGCAACAAACATTACAGCAGTGCTACCGCCGAAGAAGAAAAGATAAATAACTAATAATTCAGGAACGCCTCTTATAACCGTGGTGTAAAAATTACCTATAAAATTTAAAATTTTATTCTTTGAAATTTTTAATGGTGTAAAGATAAGAGCAAAGAAAAATCCGATTAACATTGCGGTTATCGCAACCGCTAAAGTCATTAGAGTTGCAAAAAAAAGTTCGTCTCCCCAACCGTTTTTACCAAATACAAGAAGTTCCATTTTATAAGGCGGTTGAATCAACAACCGCCTAAATAATTATTTGCTACATAGAAGCATCAAAGCCAAACCATTTAATAGCAAGCTCACTTATTTTTCCGTCTTTTCTTGCTTTATTGATTGCTTTGTTAAAATCTTTAAGCAACTGCCCATCACGTTTTCCCATTGCAGTGCTAGATCCGAATTGAGCTTCTTGTCTTAAGCCAACTCCTACACCATTACCGAAAGCACCGCCAGAAAAAGTTGGTCCAACTAAAACTACAGGTTTACCAGATTTTTCTGCGTAATCTGTAAATGCTACAGCTGCAGCTAGAGCAACATCAATTCTTCCTGCTGCTAAATCTAAATTTACTTCATCCTGAGTCTTGTAAGTTCTAACGTTAACTTTTCCTACATCACCTGACTCCAAAAAGTTTTGGTGAATAGTTCCAACTTGAACTCCAACTGTCTTACCAGCTAAAGCTGTCGTTAAAGTTTTAAGAGTTTTCTTAGCTCCTTTTGAAAGATTTACTGCTTCTACAGTTTTTAAACTTTCTAAACTAGAACCTTTCATTACAGCAAGAGAAGCTACTTCATCTGCATAACCTTGTGAGAAAGTTATTACTTTTTTTCTTTCATCAGTAATAGACATACCTGCCATTATTGCATCATACTTTCTCATTCTAAGTGCTGGGATCATTCCATCCCAATCTTGTTCCACGATAGTACATTCGTGACCCATATAACCACACAGAACATTTGCAAGTTCCACTTCAAAACCAATTAGTTTCCCGTCTGCTGATTTTGAATTCCATGGAGGATATGCACCTTCTGTGGCTATCCTAACTTTATCTGCATAAGTATTTGATGTAATCAAAAACAAAAATGCAAATATTGATAGAATTAATTTTTTAATCCTAATCATTTCCCCTCCTAAATTATGGGGATATTATTCCATATTTTCTTGATGATAAAAAGCTTAATTAAGCGAGATTATTTGTGAGATGAGGAAGCGAAACTCCATCTACAATCAAAACTAGGTATAAAAACTTCTGATAATTCTGCATTTCCAAAGTTATTTTCTAAAACCCCTAACCAGTTTTTAACTTGTTTTGGATTTTTTGAAAGACAACCAACTTGAGCTGTAATTATTCCACCCGGCTTAAGAATTCTTTTTAGACCTTTCATGTTTTTTGCAGCTAAATTTATACAGAAATCATCGTCATTAAGATCAACAAAAATTTTATCGTATTTTGAATCTTTAACTTTCTTAATACTTTCAAAAGCATCTCCCCAGTAAGTTTTTACTTTGTTATTTGCTTTTATATCTCCACAAACTTTTGGAAGGTGTTTTCTACAAACTTTTACTACTTCAGGGTCTAACTCGTACCAATCGATTAGATCAAACCCTTTTGATGACAGTTCTCTCGCTACGCCACCATCTCCTCCGCCTATTATTGCTGCACTGGAATTATCTTTGGACAAACTAAGAGCTGAACTAACAAATTGACCACTATATTTTTTTTCATCTTTTTCAGCTACTTGCAGCTCACTATCTATAAAAAGAGCATTTCCAAATTCTTCTAATTTTAAAACTTCAATATGTTGGCCAACTTTTGATACAAAATTTTCCAAAACGTCATCCACAACATAATATTTTTTATGTCCAGGTGTACTATATATGTCTTCGTATACACCCTTATTGCTTCTATCAAAGCTTCTAACTACAGCTCTTTCATGTTTAATTTCTTCTTTTAAGACATCTAAAGCTGCTTTTGGCGAAATTTTTCCACAAGTAAAAAAGTCAAAGCTAATTATACCTCTCTCTGGAAAGGTATGAAAACTCATATGACTTTCGGCCAAAAGAGCCAGGCAAGTATATCCTTGTGGTTTAAATATCTTTTCAGAAATGTTGAGAACTTCTATTTTGGCTTTTTTTGCAATTTTATATATTACTTTGCTGTAAAAATCAGGAGAGTACTCCTTCTTTACACCTAAAAAATCTATTGTTACGTGTTCTCCAACTTTTTTCATTTTTTTTCCGACTCGTTATATTTTTTTTAGCTTGTTATTTTATTTTTTACAACTAAAAATTCATTGTTGATAAAAATTGGAGTTTAATTTTGAAAAACAATTGGTCAAAAAAAGTTGCAGAAAAATATGTAAAAACCTACAAAAAGCTTGGTTTTTCCAAGGATTTAGCCTTAAGAGTTTACACAACACGCCTGTTAGGAAGAAATAAAGAATTAGTTTTACATGGAGGTGGTAATACCTCTGTCAAAACCACTATCAAAGACATTGATGGTAAAAAATATGAAGTTCTATGTGTTAAAGGAAGCGGTTGGGACATGGCAGATATAGAGCCTCCCGGGCTTCCTGCTGTTAAATTAAAACCTCTGTTATCCCTTAAAAACAAAAAATATTTATCTGACGAAGATATGGTTGCTTATCAAAAAAGAAATTTAATTGATATTAAGTCGCCTAACCCTTCTGTTGAAACATTTTTGCATGCATTTTTACCTTTTAAATATGTAGACCATACGCATGCTGATGCAGTGATGAATATAACAAATAGACCTGGAGGATTAAATTTTTGCAAAAAAATATTTGGAAAAAAAGCTAGTATAGTCCCCTACGTAATGCCTGGTTTTATGCTGGCTAAAAAAATAAATGAAGTTTACTCAAAAAATCCAAATATTGACTGTTTGATACTTATGAATCATGGAATCTTTACTTTTTCCAATGATTGCAAAGAAGCTTATGACTTGATGATAAAATATGTGTCAAAAGCTGAAAGAGCAGTAAAAAAATTAAAAAGCAAAAAAATAAAACAAATTAAAAAATTTAATACAAAATTTAACCCACATGAAGTTGCTCCAATAATAAGAGGTCTTTTGTCTGAGAATAAAGATCAAAAATTTATTATTAACTATAGATTAAACAAACACTTAAAGTATTTTATTAATGGAAAGAATGTTAAATCATATTCATCTAGAGGTACTGCAACACCAGACCATGTAATTAGGGTGAAACCTTTTCCCTTGATAATCACACCTAAGAAAAGTTCTTCTGCTGAAGAATTTAAAAATACAGCAAAAAAGGCTTTTGAAAATTATCGAAAAAAATACATAAATTATTTCAAAGTGAATAGTAAAAAAGTTAAAGGAAAAAAAGTAATGCTGGATACTTCACCAAGAGTAGTTCTGGTACAAAATGTTGGTATGTTTAGTGTTGGTAAAGATTTAAATTCAGCAAGGATAGCTGGTGATTTAACCGAAACAAATGCTAAGGTAATTAGTTCTGTTGAAGAAACTTCAACCTATAAATTTATTCCAGAAAAAGATCTTTTTGATGTTGAATACTGGTCTTTAGAACAAGCAAAAATTAAAAGAAAGAAAAAACTTCTTGAAGGAAATGTTGTTGTCGTCACTGGAGGTACAGGCACTATAGGTTTTGAAACTTACAAAATGTTTAAAAGTTATGGAGCAGAAGTAGTTTTGCTCGATTACGATTTAAAACGTTTAAACGAAATACAATCTAAGATTAAAGATCTTTGTATTCATTGTGATGTGACAAATAAAAAAAGTGTTAAAAATGCGTTTAAAAAAATCTGTGAAAAATTTGGAGGCTTTGACATTTTAATTTCAAATGCTGGAGCTGCTCCTGGTGGTGCAATTGGTGATGTAAGTGATGAGATTTTAAGAAAAAGTTTTGAAATTAATTTCTTTTCGCATCAAAATTGTGCGTCTGAAGCAATTAAGATAATGAAAAAACAAAATATTAATGGATGTCTACTTTTTAATATTTCAAAACAGTCTGTAAATCCTGGAAAGAACTTTGGACCTTACGGATTGCCAAAATCTGCTTTACTTAGTTTATGCAAACAATACGCAGTAGACTACGGATCTTATGGTATTAGATCTAATGGAGTGAATGCAGATAGAATAAAAAGTGGTTTAATGACTGGTAAGATGATTAAAACTAGAGCTAAAGCAAGATCGGTAAGTACGGACACATACATGAGAGGAAATTTATTATCAAACGAAGTAAAAGCAGAAGATGTTGCTAAAGCATTTTTTCATTTAGCTGTTTCAAAAAAAACCACTGGCGCAGTTCTCACGGTTGATGGCGGAAATATAGCTGCCTCTTTAAGATAATTTTCAATCAATCAGGCAAAAGAACTGGAAAAACAGGTTTGGATTTTAAAAATAATCTTTGGTATTCCTGTTTAATACATTTATTCATAATGCATGTAATCCCTGACGAATTAGAAATTTTCTCTGCTTCTTTGTTTTGAATACCAAACTGCAACCAAAGAACTTTTGCTCCAATCTTAACTGTTTGTTTAGCTATCTCTGGTGCTTCTTTAGACGGACGAAAAACATTTACTATATCTACGGGAGTAGAAATATCTTCTAATTTTCCAACTATTATTTCGCCGTTTACTTTTTTTCCTTCAGAAAAAGGATTTACAGGTATCACTTTGTAACCAAACTCTAAAAGATACTTCATAACAATAATTGAAGGTTTTAATCTTGTTTTAGCTATAACTTCCTCTTCTTTTGTTGTACTAGCTCCAACCATTGCAATTGTTTTTGCAGAATCAAGAGTTTGTTTAATTAAATTATCATCCGTCATTTATCTTTCCATTTGGGATTTCTCTTTTCTAAAAAAGCAGAAATACCTTCTTTGGCATCTAAAGACATCATGTTTTCACTCATAACTCTGCTTGTATATTTGTAAGCTTTATCAATTGGCATTGCCAACTGTTTGTAAAAAGCTCTCTTTCCTATCTTAACAACTTTAGTAGATTTAGAAATAATAGTTCCAGCTAATTTCAAAACTTCCTCTTCTAGTTTTGAACTATCAAAATGATCATTGATAAGACCAATTTCTTTTGCATACTGAGCACTGATCGGATCGCCGGTTATGAGCATCTTCATTGCTTTTTTTCTACTAACGTTTCTACTAAGAGCGACCATAGGTGTACTACAAAAAAGTCCTATGTTAACACCGGGTGTACAAAACTTTGCATCATTTGTGCTCAAAGCCAAATCGCAGGTTGCAACTAATTGACATCCTGCTGCAAAAGCAGCTCCATGAACTTTTGCAATAACAGGTTTGTTACTGTTTATAATAAGCATCATTAATTTAGAGCATAGATCAAACAGTTTTTTGTAATTAGGCTTTCCTTTTAAAGAACGAACTTCTTTTAAGTTGTGCCCGGCACTAAAACCTTTTCCTGATCCTTCTATAATAATTACTCTTGTTTTTTTATCTTTATCCAGATCTTTAAGCGCAGCAATTAGTGAGTTAAGCATATTGAAAGACATAGAATTATAAGTATCGGGGTCATTTAATCTAACGCGGGATATCCCATTATTGGATCTTTGGACAGAAGTGTATGAATTTTGTTTCATTTAAATAAACTTTTTAATCCTTTCTGCGATGCTTCACAAACTCCTTTTTCCGTTATTAATCCTGTTACATATTTGGCTGGGGTAACATCAAATGCCAAATTCATTGCTTTACTTTTTTTTGGATAAATTAAAACTCTTGTTACTTTGTTATCTTTGTTTAATCCCTCTACATGGGATAATTCTTCTGAATTTCTCTCTTCTATTGGAATGTCTTTAAAATTTTTTAAATTCCAATCAATTGTCGAACTTGGCAAAGCTACATAAAAAGGAACTTTGTTATCATGAGCTGCTAAAGCCTTAAGATACGTGCCAATTTTATTTGCAACATCTCCTGTTGAAAGAGTTCTGTCAGTTCCAGTAATACACATATCTACCTCACCTCTTTGCATTAAAATACCTCCTGTATTATCAGCTATGATTGTATTTGGTATTCCTTCTTCGTTTAGCTCATATGACGTTAAATTAGCTCCTTGATTTCTAGGTCTAGTCTCATCCACCCAAACATGAACTTTGATACCTTTTTTATGAGCATGATAAATAGGAGAAGTGGCTGTTCCCCAATCAATCGTAGCAAGCCATCCTGCATTACAATGAGTTAAAATGTTTACCGTATCTTTTTTCTTTTTAGAAATTTCCTCAATTATCTTTAGTCCGTTTAGACCAATGTTTTTACAAAAATCCACATCTTCTTCACAAATAGCTTTTGCCTCATTTGTTGCTATTTTTAAAATATCAGTGCTGTTTACTCCTGATAATTTTTTCATCATTCTGTCTACTGCCCATTTTAAATTAATAGCAGTGGGTCTAGATTGGATTAAATCTTCACTGGCTTTTTTAAGAAATGATTGATCATTTTTTTCAATAATAGCTAAAACCAAACCATAGGCAGCTGTAGCTCCTATTAATGGAGCACCTCTAACCTCCATGGTTTTTATGGCATTAATTGAATCTTTAACAGTTTTTAAATCTTTAATTATGAATTGATGTGGAAGCTTTGTTTGATCAATAATTTTAACACTATTATCTTTAAACCAGATAGTACGGTAATTTTTTTCTCCAATTTTCATTGTCAATAGTTTGTATTTAGTTGGTAAATAGTTTCAGCAACTTTTTTATAACCTTTTTCATTATAATGACCGTTTAATTCAAAAGGAAAGAATTTGAGTGGATTTTTTTCTTTTTTAAAAGCTTTGTTAATATCAACAAAGGGAATATTTAGTTCTTTTACGATATTTTTTACTTTTGAATAGGTAGAATTATTAAAATATGTTTTATAACGTTTGTATTCTGGCAAATATACAAAATACAACTTTGAATTATTTTTAATTGCTAAATTATCTGCTAATTCTAAAACCTTTTTAAACATTTTTTGATTTTCTTTTTCGTCAAAATTATCTTCCTTTTTTATATTAAAGATAACATTTTTTGTTTGGTTTAGCCTAATAAACCTTAGTATCTTATTCCTAAGCTTTTGATCTTTTTTTTTTTGATATAAAGCTTGTTTTTCAAATTTCTCAGTTTGTTTTATTGATTGATTTATTACACTTTTTGCAATTTTATTGATTTCATTTTGTCTTGCTTTTAAATTTTGATTGAATTCTAAATCTTTAATATATTTAGTCAAATTTGAAGAGTTTAACTCTTCGGCTAAATTACCAAGATCATTCCCTTCGTAAAAAAACCATAAAATTGTTTTTACATCTTTTTTTAGATACTCTCTTAAAACCGCATATTGAGTTAAAGGTCCATTTCCATCATAAGCTAAATTTATAACAGATTTGTTTGATAAAACCCTTAGAACCGAAGCAATATCATTTGGTCTATTTACACAAGCACCGTGAGGGAAAGAGTCTCCAACTAATAAATATTCTATTTCATTTTTGTTCCATTCATTGTCAGGATTATTAAAACCATATCTATCACTCTGGTAAATAGCGTAATAACCATTTTCACTGCAATAAATAGTTTTTGAATTCGAAATACCTGACAAAGGAAAAAATTTATTTTTATTTATATGTAAATTTGGAGGCAATGTTACTTGAATATTTTTATTAGTTTTTTTTAAATCATAATAAATTTCTATTCTAGATCTTCTGTCATACTTTCTTCCCGTTTGTTTTTCATAAATAAGTGCTTTTTCAAATTGTTCTTTTTTTTGTGGTTCAATTTTTAAAACTAAGTAACCTTCAAATAAATATAGACTGAAAAGAACACTCAAAAATGAAATTGCTAATAGGGTTCTTATCATTGAAAAAATTATTTTAGTATTCGTCCCGCAATATACCTTAATTTTTTTATTGTTTTTTTAGTTCTTAATTTAGGGTCTGTAATAATTGCCGTATCTAAACAATTGTTTGCAGGATCTTTATCTATTGAAAAATTTTCAAAAGTTCTAATAACTTCTTTTACCATGTTTTGGGCATTAGCAGCATTTTTTTGTAAAGTTTTGATCACCATTGCAACATCAACTTCATCATGTTCTGAATGCCAACAGTCATAGTCTGTTACCATGGCTACTGTACAATATCTTATTTCCGCTTCTCTTGCTAATTTTGCTTCTGGCATGTTTGTCATACCAATCACATCTGCTTTCCATGATCTGTACAAATTTGACTCTGCTAGAGTAGAAAATTGTGGACCTTCCATTACAACGTAGGTTCCGCCCATTTGATAATTAATATTTAATTTTTTTAAAGCGGATTCACAACATTCTCCCAAACCCTTGCTAGTGGGTTTTGCCATTGAAACATGTGCTACTATTTCTTCATCAAAAAATGTTTTTATTCTAGAAAAAGTTCTATCAATAAACTGATCAACTATTACAAAAGTTCCAGGACTTAAGTTTTCTTTTAAAGAACCAACTGCAGAAACAGATATAATGTCCGTAACCCCTTGTTGCTTCATCACATCAATATTAGCTCTAAAATTTATATTGGTTGGACTAATTTTGTGACCTCTAGAATGTCTCGGCATGAAACATATATCAACACCATTGAATTTTGCTGTCATAACATCATCTGATGGATTTCCCCAGGAGGTTTTAATTTTTTTCCACTTGGTGCTTTCAAAACCTTCCATTTTGTAAAGACCGCTTCCACCAATTATCCCAAGCTTTCTTTTTTTCATGATTTAATTATTAATCTTTTTTTGCTAGATAATGAAGTGAAATATGGATTTAAAAAAATATATAAGATCAATTCCTGACTACCCTAAAAAAGGCATTTTATTCAGAGATATAACGACTTTAATAAAGAGCCCAGAAGCATTCAATTTTAGCATAGATAAAATAGTTAAAATTTCAGAAAAAATGAAATTCGACAAGATTGCTGCGATCGAATCTAGAGGGTTTGTTTTTGCCTCAGTTGTCTCTTACAAGTTGAAAAAGCCATTAGTTATGATGAGAAAGAAAAATAAATTACCGGCTGAAAGACATTCTGTAGATTTTGAGTTGGAATACGGAAAAGCTACAATAGAAGTTCACAAAGACTCTATAAACAAAGGTGATAAAGTTTTGATTATAGATGATTTAATAGCAACAGGTGGAACAGCAGAAGCTGGTGCTAAATTAGTTGAAATTTCTAAAGGTGAAGTTGCAGGTTTTGTTTTTATTATTAATTTATTTGACCTTGGCGGAAATCAAAAACTAAAAGACAAATCTTATTTTACTGAAAGTTTAATAGAATTTCCTGGACACTAAACTTTATATTTCTTTATTTTTCCAAGTCTCAGGTGTTAGTTCATTAGTAATTTCTAATTCAATATTATAATCAAACGGTCTGGTACCCCGTTTTTTTATATATTCATATGTTTTTCTAATACCTTCTTCCAAACTAGTTTTGGTTTTATAGTTCAAGAATTTTCTTGCTTTATCAGATGAGCATAGAGCATGTTTTACTTCTCTGGGTCTATCCTTTTTAAAAATTGGTTCTAAATTTACGCCTGTCAAATTAGAACAAATATCAGCAACCTTGTTAATAGTTACAAATTCTTCGTCTGGTCCAACATTGATTATTTCTTTATTAAGATTTTTTTGATCTAACATTGGTATCATACAACTTAAACAATCATCAATATAAGAAAAGCATCTTTTTTGTTTTCCGTCACCATAAATTATTGGTGCCTTACCTTGCAACATTCTGTTGATCATTATAGATATAACGTTTCTGAATGGATCATCATATTTTTGTTTTGGACCAATTATATTGTGAGGAACTGCAATAACCCATTCGATACCATTTAATTCACAAAGATTAGCTAAAACTTCTTCTGCAGCAACTTTTGAAATCGCATATGGATCTACTGGACGAGGCTTCATACTTTCAGTAAAAGGAGTTTTTTGATCACCATATCTTGCCATTGATGAACAGAAAATTATTCTTTTAACTTTTTCGTTAACAGCAGCAGTGAATATGGATATTGATGCCAAGTAATTATTTTTTGTTATTTCGTAAGGTGAAAACACTGAAAGGCCTTCGTGTGCAGTTGCTGCACAATGATATACAACATCTACTCCCTTCGTGACGGCTTTAACTTTATTTAAGTCACAACAGTCTATTTCATGAAATTCAATATTTTTTGGTACATTGTCTCGATAGCCACCTATCATATTATCAATACCAATTACCTTGTGGTTCATGTTTGCAAGTCTTTCTGCTAAATGAGATCCAAGAAAACCAGCTACACCAGTTATTAAAATTTTTAGAGACTTAGTCATTTTTGAAATGGTTTTTGAGTACTTGTATATATAAATTTATATTAATCAATCTAAATCTAAAAAGTTTCTATACTTATCTATATTTTGAGATATGTATTTTGGCAGATCATTGATGGGAAGTGGTGTCAATTTAAATTCTTTCCCATATTTATTTTGCGTTGAATCAACAAAATGGTTGTGATCAATAACCCTTCTTTTTATTAAATCAGCAATTTTTTCTGGATTTTTTTTGGATAGTTTATATTCATCATGATGTTCAGCTATTAATTCTTTTTGATGTATCTCCTCTGGACTCAACACTCTAGTAAAATGCCAGCCTCCATTTTTTATTATTTGAACATCCATACGCTTATTATTTTTAAAAAACGTGTCCAGCCTATAAAAAGGATATTTTTTAGGTTTTATTAATCTCAAAATTTCAAATTTTGGCAAATCTTTTTTTTTACAAGCTCTTGTTCCATACCAAAAAATTTTTTCATAGAGCAAATTAAACTTATAATAAAATAGTTTTTGTTCAAAAATTGATATTTTTTCTTGCAAAAGTTTCTCGTTTAAAGTTTCTGGATTTGGAATTTCATCATTGTCACTATATAAAATTAAATCATTGTCGTTTGCATCTTGTAAACCATTTAGTAAAAATTCTCTCTGGTTTGCTATTCTTTTCATCGCATTTGGACGCATGTGTTCTGTTGATTCTTTATTGTTTTGGGAATAATGAAGATTCTTTGGTTCGGTATCATTTACTAAGTAGATTATTTTATTTTTAAAGTTAGAGAATTTTTTTATGTCAAAATTTAATTTTTTTTCTTTTCCACTGTGAGTAAATGTAGACTCACAAATTACAAATTTATCAATATATTTGTCTAGAATATTTAATCTTGTTTCTAAAATTAAATCTTCATCGTAGTAGAGTGTACAATCAAATATTTTCATTAATTTATTACATTTAGCTAATTTTCTATTTTAGGTCTATACCATGACCTTTGGCCTAAAATTGCACTTATAATACCTCTTAATCTATAAAAATATACTAGTGACTTTTTTTTATTAAGTAGAAGAGAATATAAAATAATTTTAAATGTATTAGAGAAAAGTTTGGGTGTAAATTGAATTAATGAAGAAAAATACCCATAGTATTTTTTTTGAAAATAAAATTTTGACCACATCCAGTGCCAATTCCTTGTAAGCTCAACCTCAAAGCTAATTGAAGAATCAACAGATTTAGCACCCTCATGAAAAATTTTAATATTTGAATCAATATATATTTTTTTTCCATTTTTAATTACTCTTCTACAAAGATCTATTTCCTCGAGATAAAGAAAAAAATTTTCATCGAAAAATCCTACTTCTTTAAGTTCAGAAAGATTTAAAAACATAGCGTAACCTTTTATGCTATTCACTGATTTAATGCTATCTGATGAAGAATCAGGATTACCATTTCCTGAATTATTGCTAACCATGTCTGGACCCATGATAGCAAAATCTGGTTTTTTTTCTGCAGCAAGAAAAAAATTTTCAAGAGTTTTGGGAAATAATTTTGCATCAGGATTAAGTATCAAAGCATATTTGGTTTTTGTATTTTTAAGCCCTATATTATTTCCCCTTGCATAACCAATATTTTCACCTGAAAGAATGCATTCAACGTTTTTAAACTCTTTCTCTATATTTTTTTTATGTACTGCATTGTCAGAATTTTCGACATTTATAACTTTGCATTCACTGTCGATGAACTTGAGACATTCTCGAATTGCCTTTTCGCTTCTAAATGAGGTTATAATTATAGTTATATCTTTAATTGACATTATTTAAACATAATTGATTTTATACTCTAATTATTTTAATAGTTTAATTTAATAGATCATTTCTTGTTTGTAAAATTAATATGAAAAAAGTTATCGTAACTGGTGGTTCGGGATTTATAGGAAGTAATCTGATACAGCTTTTGCTTAAAAAGAAATATTTTGTAATTAACATCGATAAATTTAGCTATTCTGCAAATCCTTATAATGTAAAAGATTTTAAGAAAAATAAGAATTACTTATTTTTTAAATTAGACATTAATAAGACAGGGAAGATATTAAAAATCCTAAACAAGCATAAGCCAATAGGAATCTTTAATTTAGCTGCAGAAACACACGTAGATAGATCAATAGATAAGGCACACCACTTTATTAGGTCAAATATATCTGGTGCCTATAGTATACTTGAGGCAATAAGAAAGTTTGAAAAAAAAACAAAAAAAAAATTAAAACTTTTACAAGTATCAACTGATGAAGTTTATGGAGATATTCCAAAAAATAAAAAAGCTAACGAAGATCATAACTATAATCCCAGTTCACCCTACTCTGCTTCAAAAGCTGGTGCCGATCAATTTATAAAATCGTATGGAAGAACCTATGGTATTAAAATAATTATAGCTCACCCATGTAATAACTACGGACCCAATCAACATCCCGAAAAGTTTATACCAAAGATGATTTTTAACATACTAAACAACAAACCTCTTCCTGTATATGGTAATGGTAAAAACGTTAGAGAATGGATATATGTAAAAGATAGTTGCGAAGCCTTATTAAAAATTTTTTTGAGAGGAAAAGTTGGTAAAAATTATAACATAGGTACAGGTATTAAATTGAGAAATATAGATATAATAAAAAAACTATTAGATTCTGCTAGAAAAAATAAAATTATAATTACCAAAAAAAATAAAATTGATTTTGTAACAGATAGGCCGGGTCACGACGAAAGATATGCTTTAAATTCTAATAGAATAAAACGAGAGGTAAAGTGGAAACATAAATTTTCAATATCAAAAGGTTTAGATAATACATTTAGTTGGTATAAAAATAACCTTGGTTATTTTAAAAAAATATCTAAAAAAAATATTACAAAAAGACTTGGTTTAAAATTATGAAAGTAAGTTCTACAAGATTTAGAGGTTTAAAGGTTTATAATGGGAAAGCTCATTTGGATAGCAGAGGAGCTTTTAGAGAACTATTTATCAAAAGAAAAATAAAGGGTTTTCAAGGAATTTTTTGGTGTATGTCAAAATCAAAAAGAAATGTTGTTAGAGGATTACATATACAGAAAAAAATTAATCAAGCTAAATATGTTTCGGTTGTAAAAGGAAAAATTTTTGATGTTGCTCTAGATCTAAGAAAAAAATCTAAAACTTTTGGAAAATATTTTACAATTATCCTTAGTGATAAAAACTCTAAATCAGTTTATATACCAAAAGGTTTTGCTCATGGTTTTATGGGTATGGATAAAGAAAACTACGTTGTTTATTCAAATTCTAATTATAGGTCAAAAAAAAATGAAATTGGAATTATTTGGAACGATAAAAATTTAAAAATAAAATGGCCTACTAAAAATCCACTGGTATCAAAAAAAGATAAAAATAATTTAACTTTTAAAGAATTTTGTAAAATTCACCTTAAAAATTAATATTTGTTTGTGAAAAAAAAGAGAAAAATTGTTGTAACAGGAGGAACCGGAAGATTTGGTTCAGTTCTGAAAAAAACTAAATTTAATTATTCGTTACTATTTCCTAGAAAAAATAAATTGGATATTACAAAGTTTCAATCGATAAAAAGTTATCTTTCTAAAACAAAACCATTTTGCCTTATACATTTAGCTGGCCTTTCTAGACCAATGAAAATTCATGAAACAAATATTTCTAAAAGCATTGAATTAAACATTATTGGAACTGCAAATATTGTTAGAGCATGTAAGATGCTTGGTATAAAATTAATATATTTTTCAACAAGTTATATATATCCGGGCAAAAGAGGGAATTACAAAGAAACAGATCATTTGCTTCCTTCAAACAATTATGCATGGTCGAAACTAGGCGGTGAGTCTGCGGTGCAGATGTATAAAAATAGCTTGATAATAAGAGCAAGTATGACGGAAAAACCCTTTGTTCATAAACAAGCGTTCGCAAATATGTATACCAACTTTATTTATCACGAAGATTTTATAAATATTTTTAAAAAATTGATTAATAAAAAAGGTATTATTAATGTCGGTGGACCAACAAAATCTGTGTATAACTTTGTAAAAGAAGATAATCCAAAAATAAAAAAAATATTTTTAAAAAATAAGAAAAAAAGTTTGATCCCTATTAACTCATCAATGAATTTAAGCAAGCTCAAAAGTATACTTAGAAAATCATAGTTATTTTAAGATGACCAACAATATTAAAAACCTCGAAATGTACTGTATTTCTCTAGAACCAAAACATTTAAGCTTTATAAAAAAACTTGAATATACGCCTGTTGGGCTAGGCGATAAAAATTTTAACCAAGAATGGGTAAAAGACAATACGGGAAACAATATTTCTAAAAAAAATAAAAATTATGGTGAATATACTTTTCATTATTGGATATGGAAAAATTATTTTGAAAAAATTAACCATGAATGGGTAGGCTTTTGTCAATACAGGAAGTTCTGGACTTTAAAAAATCATGATAATCAAAAACTAAGCATAGGGGAAATCCCAAACATTGTGTTAAAAAAAATTCCGGATGATTTCCAAAATTATGATTCAATTCTCGGTAAACCTTATTATATAAATCAAAGAAAAGTTATGAAATTTTTAAAAAAGGGTCTAAAAATTATAATCAAAAATCCAAAAGTGCTAATAAATGAAAATTCTAGGAATATAAAGTTTCATTTTGATCTTATGCATGGAGAAAATAATTTATACAAAGCAATAGATTTATTAGATCACGAAAATAAAAAAGATTTTTTGGATTATGTGAATACAAAAAGTTATTTTCACCCTCATAATATGTTTATTTGTAAAAAAAATTTTTTAAAAAAATATTATGAAACAGTTTTTCCTTGGCTTGAAAGATGTGAAAGTATATTCGGATTTGAAAATTTACGAGGTTATGATTTAACGAGAATTTATGGTTTTTTAGCTGAAAGATTTTTGTCTTATTGGTTTACAAAAAATACTAAATTCAAAACAATGAATATTACATTTTATGATATTAACGAGGATTATTAAAAGTTAGTGATTTTTTTAAGATTGTTTCTATTTAGAATATGGTTTATTAAATTTATTAAAATTAATTTATGGGCAAAATAGCTTTAATAACTGGTATTACAGGTCAAGACGGTTCGTATCTTGCAGAGTTATTATTAAAAAAAAATTATAGCGTTCATGGTGTTGTTAGAAGAGTAGCATTAGAGGATAGAACTCATAGACTGTGGAGACTAAGAAAAATTTTAAATAAAATTACACTTCATGCTGCTTCCTTGGAAAGCTATGCCAGTTTAGTAAAAATTGTACAAAAAATTAAGCCTAATGAAGTTTATCATTTAGCAGCACAAAGTTATGTGTCTTACTCTTTTGAAGACGAATTTTCTACTCTTAATACAAATATTGGTGGTACACATTATATATTGTCAGCTGTAAAAGAATTTTCTCCAAAATCAAAATTTTATTTTGCTGGATCATCTGAGATGTTTGGTAAAGTAAAAGAAGTACCACAAAATGAAAAAACTCCATTTAACCCTAGATCTTCATATGGTATTTCCAAGGTAACGGGTTATGAATTAACGAAAAATTATAGAGAAGCATATAATCTTTTTTGTTGTACAGGTATTTTATTTAACCATGAATCTCCAAGAAGAGGTTTTGAGTTTGTTACAAGAAAAATTTCGCATGGTGCAGCTAGAATTAAATTGGGTATACAAAAAAATCTCGAGCTTGGAAATATGGATGCTAAGAGGGATTGGGGTCACTCAGAGGATTATGTCTTAGCAATGTGGAAAATGCTTCAATTAAAAAAACCAGAAGATTTTGTAATTGCTACCGGCAAACAACATTCTGTCAGAGAATTTGCAAAATTGGCCTTTGAAACTTTAGATTTAGATTATAGAAAATATATAAAATACAACAAAATATATGACAGACCAAGCGAAGTTGATTCTTTACTTGGAAACTATTCAAAGGCAAAAAAAATAATAAAATGGGAACCAAAAATAAGTTTTAAGGAACTGGTTAAAAATATGGTAACTGAAGATTTAAAGCTAGTTAAGAAACAAGGTTACTAATTCTATATTGAATGAGTTCGAATTTTTTTCAAAAATTAATTTTAAAAATTTTTAATAAAAGAAAATATAATCAAATTAAAAATAAAGAAAATATAAATAAAAATATAGAATTTTACAATTCTAATATTAAAAACAAGATTGAGGAAATATCCAAAATTTTGGATACTAAAAAAGAATTAAATTTTGTACATTCGGGGCATTTGGGTGATATAATATATTCTCTTCCACTAATTAAAGAATTGTCAAAAAATTACTCTTGTAATTATTATTTGAGAATCAATAAAAAATTACGCTATTATCATCCTGGCCATCCTTCTGGAAATATATTGTTGGCAAAAAAATCTGCCGAGATGTTATTGCCATTATTGGGTAAACAAAAATTTATTAATGAGGCTAAAATTTTCAATAATGAAGATATTGATGTTGATTTAGATTTGTTTAGAGATATTCCTATAAATTTAAATTTTCATTCAATCAGATGGTACTCTCACTTAACGGGTACCAACCTAGATATGAATGAAAACTACTTAAATGTTGGTACTAATGATAATTTTAAAGGAAAAATTGTAATAGTAAGAACCCAAAGATATAGAAGTCCATATATAAATTACAAATTCTTAAATAACTCCAAAAATTTACTGCATATAGGATTAAAATCTGAGTATGAGGACTTAAAAAAAGAAATAACAAATTTAGAATTTCATGATTGTAAAGATTTTTTAGAAATGGCTGAAATTATTAATTCTGCAAAATTGTTTGTTGGCAATTTAAATTTTGCATATTCCTTGTCCGAGGCTTTAAAAATTCCAAGATTGCTTGAAGCATCAACAGATTTTCCTGTAGTTTTCCCTTTAGGAGCAAAGGCATTTGACTCTTACCATCAAGTACATTTTGAAAAATTTTTCAATACACTTAATAAAAATTAGTTGGTAGCGGGGAGTGGATTCGAACCACCGACCCCAGGCTTATGAGTCCTGTGCTCTAACCAACTGAGCTACCCCGCCTTCAAATACTTTAAGTTAACAGTACTTTTAATAGTTTATTTTCAAAAGTAAAACAAATAAATGCTTTTATAAATTTTGTTTTTTGGTTGTTGACTTTAGTTTACAAAATTGTTCTTATTAACCCAAAATGAACAATGCTACCTAAAGAAAAATGGATCGTTTAAGAAAATTTGAAAAAAATAATATCGAAAAAGTCCTCAAGGAAAATTTTTCTAAGCTTATGCCAACATTTTATGAAATGGAAAGTACATTTTTATCTGGTGTCTACAAACGTTATGGAGACCTAGAGGGTGGCAATATTGTTATTTATTTTGCCAGAGATTTACATTTGGAAATTTTAAGGAAAAGAGAAGCTGATTTAACTTTTGATCTTTCTCTAGACATGTTTTGGAGTAACCATAAATATATCAAACAAGGAAAAAAAAAAATAATCTTAGTTTCGAAAGAAACTGGTTTGCCAAAAGAAACCACCAGAAGAAAAATAATCTCACTAATTAAAAAAAAACATTTAAAAAGGGAAGAAAAAAACAGGCTTTTTTGGGAGCCAGCCTCTGAGCATAAAGATACTTACATAAAAATAATTGGAGAACAAATAAATTCATTATCTAAATTTATTTTAGAGCAAGCAAAATTACTTCAATTGAATATTCCTCTTACAAAAATAGAGAAAGAAATAAGAAAAAATTATTCCTTTTATTGGTATCATTATTTGACGGTTCAACTTCAATATATTAAATTTTGGCAAGAAAAGTTAAATGATTTAGAAATGCTTTTAATAGGTTTACAAACCACAATACAAACCGTCAATCATTTGAATAGAAAAACAGACAATAGCTATTTGACCAACTTGAAATTACAAAAAAATCTTGATCTTAAAGATGCGAATATTAGCGCTACTTCTGTTTCTGAAGTCACTGGTATTCCCAGAGCAACATGTATAAGAAAGTTAGATAAATTTGTTAAAATGAAAGTCTTAGAAAAAGATTCAGAATCAAAGAGATATTTTCTCAAGCTTAATCAAACAACTCTGAATCCAATGCTAGATCAGGAGTGGTTAAAACAAAAAATTTCTATATTAAGTGAGTTCTCTTCGGTTATTATGAAGGGATTGTTCAGGTAGACTTTGCTCTTTACAGAGTCATTATTATACCAAACACAGCGACTGCTGATAAAGCAGCTGCAGATATAACTAGATTATTTCTCTTGGTTAGCTTTTCTTCTTCTTTAAGTTTTTTCATCAAATTGTTCAGGTCAACTTTTGACGAGTGACCCAGAACATTTCCGTTAGAAGGAATAGCCTCTCTATCTTCTTCTCTCATAATCATATTAAAACACACATTTTTGTTATTACGAAAGCACTTTCGAACCAAAATGGGTGGTTAGGCCCCAACTTATTGGTCATATTGGGCTAAGAAAGATGACTTTGAATTATTTAGATTTTGAATAAGATGAAATACCTTTTTTTAGTTTATCTACAATTTCATCAATATGTTTTTTTTCACAAACGAATGGCGGAGCAATAATTAGGCAGTCTCCTGTAGCTTTAAAATTTACACCTGCCTCATAACATTTTTTATAAACCTGAAAACCTGCTTTACCAGGTCTGTCTGATTTTTTAATGTCTATACCTCCCATTAACCCATATCCTCTAATATTTTCAACACAATCAATATCTTTTAGAGAAAATAATCCATCTAGAAAGTAAGATGAAAGATTTTTTGCTCTGTTAAAAATATCTTCTTTTTCAAAAATATCTTGTACAGCAAGTGCTGCTGCTACAGCTACTGGTATTCCTGAGTATGTATAACCATGAAACATTTCAACAGCTCCTTCTGGAGCAGAATTTACAATCGTATCATAAATTTTTTCTTTAACTGCAACTACGCCCATTGGAACAATTCCATTTGTGGTAGCTTTTGCCATTGTCATAATATCTGGGGTAACACCATATTCTTGTGCAGCAAATGCAGAGCCTGTTCTTCCCCACCCTGTTATAACTTCGTCAAAAATTAAAAGTATATCGTGCTTGTCACAGATTTCTCTTAGTTTGTTCAAATAACCTTTTGGAGGTACTAAAGTTCCCGTTGATCCCGAAATAGGTTCAACAATGCATGCAGCAATATTTTCTGCACCAAAGTTCATAGCGATTCTTTCTAAATCGTTTGCAAGCTCCGCGCCTGTATCAGGTTGTCCTTTAATAAATTTATGTTCTGGTAAATGAGTGTTTCGCATATGAACAACTCCAGGCATTAATATACTTGCAAAAGTCTTAACATTATTAATCATACCTCCAACAGAAGTTCCCCCGATATTCATTCCGTGATAAGCTCTTTCCCTACCTACAAAACGAAATCTTTGTCCCTGACCTCGAGCTTTGTGATATGCAATAGAAATTTTTAAAGCTGTTTCGACAGCAGTAGACCCGCATATTGTGTAAAAAATTTGATTTAAATCTCCCGGAGTATGTTTTGCAATTTTTGTCGCAAGTTCAAACGAACCTCCAAAACCTTGTTGAAAGGGTGTAACAAAGTCTAATGTTTCAAGTTGCTTTGTGATTGCATTTATAATTTCTTTTCTTCCGTGACCAAGTGGATTACAAAATAGTCCTGAACTTGCATCAATCTGTGTTCTGCCCTTATGATCTTTTATATAAACGCCTTTTGCTTCTGTAATAAGTCTTGGATCTTTTTTGAAACTTTTATTTGAAGTGAAAGGCATCCAATGTTCTTGTAATGAATTTGGAATGCCTGTTCTACTTCTGTCGCTCATTTTTTATTTTCCTGGAGCTTTAAAACCGCTAGACATTTTTTTAGCAGTACCAGCAATTTTATTTAAATCAGCTGATTCCAGTATTACAATATTGTCTACTGAGCCGCTGGATGCCGCAACCATTTTTGCAGCTGCCATTTGTTCAAATGTTCCTTCACAGACGCTTATAAAATCAAAAGATCCTCTTAAAAGAGAATAGTCAGTTAGCTTAGCGCCTCCTGACTCTAACAACGCTTGAGTTGCAGCTTTTCTATTTGTTGAAGGATTATCTACAAAACCGGCTAAACCTTTCTGTGTATAGCAGCCCATTAAGTAAAATTTTCCCATAGTAACTCCTTTTTTTAGGATTTATCTTACGATAACAAATGATAAGGTGCAATAGCTTGGATGTTAAGACAATGTTAAGAATTATTTTTCTATTTATCATTTTAATACCTTCTAGTGCTTTAGCTATAAATTTTGATGGGAAATTTATCCAAGGACACTTTATCATTGGAAAAACACAACCCAAAACTGAAATTTGGATTGATAAAAAAAAGGTTAAAGTTACTAAAGACGGATACTTTGTTTTCGGTATAGGCAGAGACAGAAAATACGATATCGTTATAACTTCTAAAAAAGATGGAAAAAAAACAAAAATAGTAAAAAAAATTCAAAAAAGAAAATATAAAATACAAAGAATTGATGGTCTGCCTGAAAAAAAAGTAACTCCTCCTGCTGAAGTTTATGAGAGAATTAAAAGAGAAAACAAAATTATAGCTAATGCTAGAGCTATAGAAAGTGATTTAACATTTTTTAAAAAAAAATTTATAGCTCCTCTTGAGAATGCAATTATTACAGGTGTTTATGGAAGTCAGAGAATTTTAAATGGAAAACCTAAGTGGCCTCATTACGGTATAGACTTTGCTGCAAAAGAAGGCACAAAAATTAAAGCTATGTTAGATGGAACAGCAACTATGGTTGAGCCTGATTTATTTTATACTGGAGGTACTTTAATATTTGATCATGGACACGGAATTTCTACGCTCTATATGCATATGCAAAAAATAAATGTGAAAAAGGGCCAAAAGGTTAAACAGGGTGATATAATTGGAACTGTTGGTTCAACTGGAAGATCAACGGGACCACATTTAGATGTTAGACTCAATTGGTTTGGAACTAGATTAGATCCTGCGGTAGTTTTGAAATTAAATTAGTCTTTTTCAAATTTATTTTTATAATCCTGTAATAAATTCTTATTCTGCTTATCTTTATATAAAATAAAATTCTCACAAACCAGAATATCTAGATTGGTTCCCATAAAACATTTAAAAGAATCTTCAACTGAACACACGATAGGCTCTCCTCTGACATTGAAAGAGGTGTTTACTAATAAAGGACAGCCTGTAATCTCTTTAAATTTCTTTAAAAGTTTATAATATTTTGGATTAGTTTCTTGATGGACTGTTTGAATTCTAGCTGAGTAATCAACGTGAGTTACAGCAGGAATAGAAGATCTTTTCACGTTAAGCTTGTCTATACCAAAGAGTTTTTGATCTTTTTCGCTCATAGATATTTGTATATTTTTTTTTACATCGGCTACTAAAAGCATGTAAGGACTGTCTGAATTTAAATCAAACCAATCATTCACGTCCTCTCTAAGAACTGAAGGAGCAAAAGGTCTAAAACTTTCTCTGAATTTAACTTTTAAATTAAGTTCTTTTTGCATTTTTTCAGATCTTGGATCGGCTATGATTGATCGCGCACCCAAGGCTCTTGGTCCAAATTCCATACGCCCTTGGAACCAACCAATAGTTTTTTTATTTTTTAATTCATTAGCAATAGTATTGATTAAATTTTCCTCATTCTGCTTTTCGTATTTTGCACCTAAAGTTTTTAAAGTGTTTTCAATTTCATTTGCGTTAAATGATGGTCCAAGATAAGAACCTTTCATCTCGTCACCGCTTGAAACCACTTTTCTTTTATTCCCAAGTTCCTGATACCAAAATGCTAAAGCTGCACCCAAAGATCCACCTGCATCACCAGCTGCTGGTTGAAACCAAATGTTTTCAAAAATATTTTTCTTTAAAATTTTTCCATTTGCAACACAGTTCAAAGCAACTCCACCGGCCATACATAAATTTTTAATTTTTGTTTCTTTGGAAATAGAAGTGACTAATCTTAAAACAATTTCTTCAGTTACAGCTTGTATAGATGAAGCAATATCCATATGAAATTGGGTTAACAAATCTTTTTCAGGATTTCTGGCTTTTTGACCAAATAATTTTGAAAATTTATCATTTGTCATAGTAAGGCCGGTTGCATAATTAAAATACTTCATGTTTAATCTGAACGATCCATCGTTCTTCAAATCTATTAACTCTTTTATAATAAGGTCTTTATATTTGGGTTGGCCATAAGGTGCTAAACCCATGACTTTGTATTCTCCACTATTAACTTTAAAACCTGTGTAGTAGGTAAATGCTGAATAAAGTAAACCAATAGAATGTGGAAAATGAATTTCTTTTAACATGGTTATCTGATTTTCTTTACCGACTGCTACTGTTGTCGTTGCCCATTCTCCTACGCCATCTAAAGTTAATATAACCGCTTCTTTAAATGAAGAAGGATAAAATGCACTTGCGGCATGGCTATAATGGTGCTCTGAAAAATGAATTTTGTTTATATCGTTAAAATTTTTGTCATGCTCTTTAAGTTTATCAAATAAGAATTTTTTTTGAAAAAGTTTTTCCCTTAACCAAATAGGCATAGACATTGAAAAGGAAGCAAAACCTTTGGGGGCAAAAGCTAAATACGTTTCGAGCAATCTTTCAAATTTTAAAAACGGTTTTTCAAAAAAAACTATGTAATCTACCTCGCTTAATTTTAAACTTGAGTGATTTAAAACAAACTGAACAGCATTGTGAGGATATCTAGCATCATGTTTTTTTCTGGAAAATCTTTCTTCCTGAGCAGCAGAAACAATTTTACCATCAATAATCAATGCTGCGGCACTGTCGTGATAAAATGCTGAAATACCCAAAATTGATGTCACTTAAAAAATTGTATAAATAAATGGAGCTACCGCTGAACCTTGACTAAGCACTATTAATATACCAAAAAGTGCCAGAACAATTATAATTGGCAGTAACCAATATTTTTTTCTTTCTCTTAAAAAGTCCCAAAATTCTTTTAAAAAACTTAACATTAAAACTGCCTTTTCATTGATCCAATATTTTTTTGCCTTTTAATCCAGTAAGAATTATCTTTTGAAAATTTTGTATTCAATAAGTCTTTTCCTATTAGACGCATAAACAAACCTATTGGCGTTATAATTAGAAAGTAGATTATCGCCATAACTATAGGGGCAACAATTCTTCCAAGAAGCTCTCCAAATTTTATCCAGGCCAAATTTAATGGGGTTAGTAGTTTAGAATTAAGCAAACCCAAAACTAAAAAAATAAATGAAATTGGAATTGGCCAAATTCTTAATTGTCCTTCGTGCATAGCAGGCCAAGCGGCTATCAAAGCAAAAACTATGCAGAAAAGTATACCGAAGCTTCTATTGGAACTAATCTTCTCCATTAGTCCCTTGATATATTATTGCTTAAAAATTTTCAAATCTATTTAAGCAGCGACTTGAAGGTTGTGTTTTTCCACCATACCACTTAGAAAATTCCAAAGGTATTTAGCAGTAGATAAAGCAGCCTTCTCGGCTTTCTTCTGATCTTTCTTAGACAAACCATCTAATAATTTTTCACAAGCCTTTCTGTGATAGACATCAGCAGCTTTATGCTCTTCAAAAAATTCAAGACCTTTTTTTGAATTAACACCGTAATGCTTTTTAAGCCCTTGAATTTTTGTTTCAGCTATTTCAGGAATTTGTCTTTCATAAGTGTACAAAGAAGCAAGACCTTCAGCATAAGATTTTCTTCCTTGTTTGAAGAAATTATCAATTAAGCTTTTAGTAAAAGGTTCTTGTTTAGCTTTTTCTATTTTTTTACTATCAGCACCTATAGCTAAGGCAAAATTTTTCCAAAGCTTAGGATGGTCTGCATTTGGATTTTCTTCATCCTGCAAATTCTCCAATAAAATTTTTCTTTTTTCAATATCTTCACAAAGTGAATGTGTTGCGCTGATATAGCGAGGAAACGCCTTTACGTGCTGGTAATACTGCTCGGCATAATCCTTAATAATTTCTCTAGTTAACTTTCCATCATTCCAAGATTTATAAAATGGATGTTTTAGTAAGTGATACTTGTCTAACTTTTTGTTTAATTTTTTTGAAAACATAATTTTCCTCCAGAATCACTACTTTAATAAAATTAAAAAATTAAACAAATGAAAAAATTGTCTACAACTTTAGATTGTTGCTTCCTGTCTAATAGGTTTTTCGTCTATTGGAAGGTGAACCAGAGTGGCAAACAAGGAAAGTGCTATTGCTAAATACCAAGCGTAATCAAAATTGCCAAAAATATCATAAAATAATCCCCCTAGGTAGGCTCCTAAAAAAGATCCTATTTGATGATTTAAAAACACAATGCCAAATAACATAGATATATTTTTGGTACCAAAAATTTGAGCAACAATTCCATTTGTTGCCGGAACTGTAGCCAGCCACACAAGTCCAAATGTTACTCCAAAAGCTAAAGCAGAAATTTGAGAAGGAGGTAAAAATATGAATAGCCCTATCGATATTGCTCTTAAAAAATATAAACCGCTTAAAAGTATTTTCTTGCTGTACTTATCACCAAGATACCCCATTATTAAAACTCCAATAATATTAAAAAGACCAACTAGTGATAGAATTGCAAATCCGGTCCAATCTTCTAATCCTCTGTCCTGAACATATCTTGGGACGTGAGTAGCAACCAGAGTAATTTGAAAACCACAAACAAAAAAACCTAGTATTAATAATCTAAAGCCTTTGTGTTTTAACGATTCTTTTAATACTTGTAATGCACTTTCTTTTTTTTCATCATTTTTGTTTAAATTATTTTCTATATTTTGATTCTCAGGATTTTTTAAAAAAAGTGCTGGAACACACATTAAAAGCAAAATAATTGTAAATACTGTAAATGTAGTTTGCCAACTAGTCTCCGTAATTAAAAAATTTGATAAAGCTGGAAACATAAACATGCCCAAACCTCCAAAAGCAGTTACAAAGCCTGCTGCTTTACTTCTGCTTTCATTAGGGAAATGTTTGGTTACTAAAGGTGCTAACATTGGCCCAGAACATGCGCCCAAACCTATTCCAACCATTAAACCAAGATTAAGTTGAAACCACAAACCTGTATTAAAATTATTGCCAAGAGAAAAAGTTCCTATTGCATAAGCAATTAAACCAAATATTACTATTTTGCTTCCACCGTATTGATCGGCAAGCCTTCCAAAGATAGGAGTAAAAATACCCCAGATCAAAGAATGTAATGCTACTGCAAGACCAAATTCTGTGTTTGAAATTCCACAATCTGTTTCAAAATTATTTGAAAATAAACCAAAAGTTTGTCTAACGCCCATCGAAGCATTAACGACAAAACATGCGGCAACCAAGGTTATTAATGCAATCTTAGTTGGAAAAAACTTTTTTGTCATTTAATTTTTCTTAATGCTTGTTTTAAATCTGCGATAAGATCCGCGGGATCTTCCAAGCCAATATGAAACCTTACAATGTGATGATTTGCTTTAATATATTTCTTGTATATTCTTTGAAGATTATGGTTTTGATAAAGAACTAGACTTTCAAAACCACCCCAACTCTGGCCTATTCCAAATAATTTAAGCGAATTTATAAATTTTAAAATAGAATTTCTGTTTTTACTATAAATGAAAATTGAAAATAAGCCTGTAGCACCTGAATAATGTTTTTTCCAGTTCTCATAATTCTGTGTACCTTTTTTGTGTGGATAGAGAATTTCTTTTATTTTTTTTTCTTTTTTAAGAAAGTTAATAATTTTTTTAGTATTTTCTTCATGTTTTTTAAGTCTTATATCAAGTGTTCTTAAACCTCTAAGAACTAAATAAGCATCATCTGGTGAAGCTCTGTAGCCCAAAAGTTTGTTGGAAAACCTTACCTTTTCGTACACTTTTTTATTCACTGACAAACTACCTAGCATAACATCTGAGTGACCAGAAAAATATTTTGTTCCAGATGAAATTGACATATCAAATCCCAATTTTAGAGGTTTTATAAAAAAAGGCGTTCCCCAAGTATTATCTATCGCTGTAATAATTTTTTTCTTTTTAGCAAGTTTTACAATTTTAGAAAGATCCTGAAATTCAAAAGTATTGCTTCCGGGATTTTCTACAAATATCATTTTTGTTTTCTTGTTTATTTTGCTCTCTAGATTTCTAAAATCTTCAGGATTATAAAAATGAGTTTTAACTTTAAATTGTTTCAACAACTGAGAGGTGATCATTCGTGTCGGAGCATACACAGCATCTGTAACTACAATCTCATCGCCTGGTCTACATGTACTCATTATAGCCAAAGCAACGGCGCTAAACCCAGTTGATGTTAAAAAAGTAGCATGAGCTAACTCCAATTCGGCTATAAAATTTTGAAGGGCAATTGTTGTTTGACTGCCACCTCTTCCATATTCATAAAAATTAACTTTTGAACCTTTTTTTACAATTTTTTCTTTTTCCAAAAGTTCCTGCATACTTTTAAAAAAGATCGTGGAGTTTCTGACTATAGCTGGATTAGCAGATCTTGATATCTTGTCTTGCGCCAAATGTTTCAGTTTTGTTATATCAGAATATTTCATTTATATATTTTCACAGCCTGTTACCCACAAATCATAAACTGGATGATCAAATGTTTTCAGCGTGGGACTTGAAGAAAATGTCCACCCATTGAAAACGAAAACTTTATTGTCTCTTTTTTCAGATAGATCTTTTACCTGTATGTATGCAACAACCCCTGTGTTATTTTTTTCTACAGATTCTTTGCATTTTTTTGCTAAAATTTCTAGGTATCCAAATTTTCTTTTTTTTCCAAGAATAATGTCTATATCTGAGGTTCTGGCTGTGATTTTGTCTAAAGCCCTTAACTTAACAATGGTTTTTGTTGTATTAAGATTTTTTTTTACTTTTGACTTTATTTTTGAAGATTCATCGTTTTTGTTGGATTCATTGAAATCTGTCTCCTCTTCAAATGTTGGTTGTAAATCTTGCAGATTTATTTTTTCTTGAGCATTAAGGTTCAAAAAAAACAAAAAAATGAATAAAATTGTATTAAGGCTTCCAAGCTTCATATTTTTTAAAATCCTTACCTTTTTTACTAATCTTATTGGGTTTATATGATTCTGCTGAACCAGTTTTATTATCTTTATGAGGTTTTTGCCAAGAATATCTTTCCACTTTTTTTTCAGTAGGTGCAGTATTTATAGTATGATGAATCCAAGAAAACCAATCAGATGTTATTTTTGATGCATTTATTTCTCCTTTATAAATAACCCATCTTTTTCCTTTTTTGTTTTGATAATATTTGTTGCCAAATTCATCTCTACCAACAAACTTTCCAAAAAAAATTGTATATAAGAAGGTTCCTAGGGTTTGGGAGTTCCACCAAGTAAAAATTTGTTTTATCATTTTTTTAATAATTTATAAATCCACACAAGTTATAATTGCATCACAATAACATGGACACAAGTAAAATATCGTATATATCTCAAAAGCTAGTACTTTCAACAAACATTAAGGAAAAATTATGTCAAAATTTTTAGTAGAAACCTATTACACTTGTACCTTTAAAATACTCCACGAACTTGATGAATTAAACGAAAAGGTTCTATCAGATATTGATAACAGGCAGGATGGAAAAGTCGAAATCATAGATGTTGCTGTTAATAGTAGAAAAACTAAAAAAGCAGGTAATAATAAAAATGTTAAAAAAATTGATCTTCAAGATCAAGATAAAGAAAGAATTGATCACAAACCAACTTATAAAAAAGTAGATACTATTGGTGAAAGTATAAAAGAAAATTTAAAAACTAATCAATCAAGTAAAACAAAAGTTTTAGGCAAAAGATTTCAGATGCCAGACAGAAGAAAAGGATATATTCAGAAAGCCACTGTTGGAAATCATAAAATTTATCTTCATACTGGGGAGTATGATGATGGAAAAATTGGAGAAATATTTATAGATACAAATAAAGAAGGTGAACTAGTTAAGGCTTTAATGAATAATTTTGCGATAGCTATTTCTTTAGGATTACAGTACGGAGTTCCGCTAGAAGAGTTTGTTGATGCATTTTTGGATACAAAATTTGAGCCATCCGGTAAAGTCTACGGAAATGATAGAATTCTGAGCGCAACGTCAATTTTAGACTACATTTTTAGAGAATTAGCAGTATCCTACTTAGGAAAAGAACAATTAGCTCACACTCCTAGTATAAATAATAAATCCGTTGAAAGAGAAAATGGTAAAGATGATCAGTTTTTAAAAATCGTAAAAAACATTACTAGTAAAGGGTTTATTAGAAGCAATTATGAAGAAAAACTGGTTGATCTATCCGATGTCAGGATCAATCTAAAAAGTAAGAGCTAAGTCTTTTTTTGAGTAGTTTTTATATTTAATTCTTTTAGTTGTTTTTCGCTAACTTCGGACGGTGCATCCATCAAAAGATCTTGTGCATTTTGAGTAAGAGGAAAAAGAGTAACCTCTCTAATATTTTTTTGATCTGCCAGAAGCATAACTATTCTATCTATACCTGGGGCCATACCTCCATGGGGTGGTGCACCATAAGAAAGCGCTTTGATCATCCCAGAAAAGTTTTCTTCTACCATGTTTTTTGAGTAGCCAACTTTACTGAAAACTTTAAATAAATATTCCGGTATATGGTTTCTAATAGCTCCGGATGACAGTTCGTATCCATTGCAAACTAAATCGTATTGGTGCGCTAAAATTTTTAATGGATCTGTTTTATCAAAATCTTTTATTCCAATCTGTGGCATTGAAAAAGGATTGTGGCTGAAATCAATTTTCTTTTCTTTTTCATCATAGCTATACATTGGATAATCAACGATCCAGCAAAAGGCAAATTTTGTTTTGTCAATAATGTTTAATTCTTCAGCAATTTTCTGTCTTGCAATACCTGAAAATTTTATAGCTTCAGAAATTTTATTACATACGAAGAAAACAGAATCCTTTTCAGTTATACTGCAGATCTTTAAAAGTTCTGAAATTGCTTTTTCAGAAAAAAACTTAGAAATTGGTCCTTTTCCAACTATTTTGCCTTTGCTCTTTTCAAAAGTTATATAAGCTAATCCGCTTGCCCCTTCCGAAATGGCCCAATTATTCATGTTGTCAAAGAAACTTCTTGGTTTTGAAGAAGTATTTTTTACTGGAATAGCTTTAACAATTCCTTTCTTTTCAATAATTTGTTTAAAAATTTTAAGCTTAGTCTCGTCAGATTTAAAGATTTTTGTTACATCAATTATCTGTATAGGGTTCCTTAAATCTGGTTTGTCGGTTCCATATTTCTCAAGAGATTCCTTGTATGTAATTCTCGGAAATGGATGTTTACTTATTTCTTTCCCTTTTCCAAATTTAGAAAATAAATTATAAAAAATTGGTTCGACTACTTTAAATATATCTTCTTGTTCTACAAAAGACATTTCAATATCTAATTGGTAATGTTCTCCGGGACTTCGATCTGCTCTGCCGTCTTCATCTCTAAAGCATGGGGCAATTTGAAAATATCTATCAAAACCAGATATCATAATCATTTGTTTAAATTGTTGAGGTGCCTGCGGTAGTGCATAGAATTTTCCTGGATGAACACGGCTAGGAACTAAAAAATCTCTTGCTCCTTCTGGACTAGACGCGGTTAGAATTGGCGTTTGAAATTCTAAAAAATTATTTTTTACCATCTCTGTTCTTAAAAAAGACAATACTTCAGATCGGAGCCTTATATTCTCATGCATTTCATTTCTTCTTAAATCAATAAATCTATATTTGAGTCTTATATCTTCTGGATAATCCTGCTCTCCAAATACAGGCATGGGCAATTCTTTGGCTGAAGACAGAATTTCAAATTCTTGTATTTTAATTTCTATCATACCAGTTTTTAATTCTTTATTTTGAGTATCTGGCGATCTTTTTGCAACATTTCCTTGGATCAAAACTACTGATTCTGGTTTCAATTTTTCTAATATTTTAAAATTTTTATCTTTGTTTTCAATAACACACTGTGTAATACCAAAGTGATCTCTCAGATCTATAAAAAGTAAATTTCCATGATCTCTTTTTCTGTGTAGCCAACCAGAAAGTTTTATATTTTTTCCAACATCTTTCTCGGTAAGTTCTGAGCAGTTATGAGTTCTAAACTTCGTCATATTTTTTTAATTTAATTCTCCCAAAGTTTTTTTAATTAGATTTAAATTAATTGGTTTTGCTTTAGCCAGAGACAATTTATCGAGCGAATTAGCAAATAAATTAACTTTTTCATAAGATCTATCAATATTTTTCAGTATATACTCAATATTCTTTTTACTAATTTGAATTTGCTTGTCTGAGAAACTTTTTGTCAATATTACCCTAATCAAGTCATCCGTTGGCAAATCAATTCCAATATCAATAAAACTAGTAAATCTAGAACTTAAATCTTTTAATTTAATTTTAAACTTTTTTAAAGAAATAGATGAGCTAATAATTAAGTATTTATTATCTTGAAATGCAGCATTAATTATAGAGTAAAGCAATTTTTCTTCTATATTGTTTGTAAAATTATCTATAATCAAACACTCTTTGGTCTTAAACTTATTTAAAATTCCCTCGTCAATTTTTTCGGAAGAAATCATAACACATTGGATTTTGCCCATTAGAATATTTGCTAAGTGAGTTTTTCCGCATCCCTTAGGTCCAAAAATGTTTACAAATCTACTCGTCCATTTGGGCCAACTTTCAATTAATTTAAAAGCATTAAAATTATTGCTTGCAACATAAAAGTCTTGACTAGAATAACTTTTTTTAAAAGGGAAATTAAATATTAACTGTTCGGACATTTTAGCTCTTTAAATTTAAATTCCATTCATCATCCAAGATTTTAAATTCGACACCATTTCTAAGAAAACTATTTTGTAAACTTTGAATTTTTCCAAAAAATTTAATTTTTATTTTGGCAGATTCACTATCTAATTCTTGAACGATGTGGTTATCAATTAAACTAATTTTTTTCATTATTTTAATTATTTCTTCTAGAGAGTTTGAATCTTTGATTTTGGTATTAACAACAAGGTATGAGGGTACTGAAATATCAATCAAGTTTTCTTCTTTCCATAGTTCGTTAATATAATATTTGGCGCTTCTTATTATGTTGTTTCTAGATTCTTTGTTTTCTAATTCTTCTGATTCAAAATCAATCTTTTTGGCTTTTTTAACACCTTCTAGTTTAGTTTTCATAAAAGCATTTAGTTTTTTATTATCATATCTGAAAATTAAAATAGCGCTATTTCTAATTTCATAATTATCAACAATTCTATTTAGATTAATTTCTTCTAGTACAGATAAATTTTTTTTAATGAAATCAATATCGTCAACATCTTCTACGGGCAATACAAAGGTTATATTTTCAAAATCTTTATTCTCATTCCATTCTTCAAAAAATTTGTTTTTTGAAAACATGCTTAATTCTGAATTTAAGATCACAATAGGATAAATAATTATCTCTAGTTTTTTAACCTCTGCGTAAGATATGTTTTGTTTGAACAAAAATTGACTCACTGAATTTCTATCGAAGGTAATATCGACTATTAACTTGTGTTCGTTACCCTTGGTGCTTTCCTCCACGATTCTATAATTTGAAAGCAAAAGCTTGACTGTTTTTAAGTTTGTACTAAATAATTCTTTTTGATCTTCTCTTTTAACTATGTTTGAAATTAATTTTTCAAAACCCTTTCTAAATGCTCTTTCTAATTGCCTATTTTTATAGTTTTGATCGTTTATCGTTCCGATCACCTCAATATTATCAACAGTAAAAGTATCTGTGCTACTGAAAACATTTTGAGTTTTTGTAAAAAATAATATTATTAAAGAGAAAATAATAATTTTTTTCATAAGCTACCTAATTATCATTTTATTCATGAAAAAAACAAAAAATAGTTATAAAAAAAGTGGTGTAAACATTGAAACTGCAGATAAATTTACAAAATATATTCAAAAATACTCACAACAAACCTTTAAAAAAAAACTATCTAAGTTTAACAAGGGCAATATAGGTAAGTTTGCTTCTTTATTTGATATTAAACAACTAAAAATAAAGGACCCTGTTTTAGTCGCCAGCACTGATGGTGTTGGTACAAAACTAGAAATTGCAAACAAATTTAACAAATTTGATACTATAGGAATAGATCTGGTCGCCATGTGCGTTAACGATCTTATAGTTCAAGGAGCTAAACCACTATTCTTTTTAGATTATATAGCAACAGGCAAAATAAAACTTACTAAAATGAAAAAAATTATCAAAGGTATAATAAGTGGATGCAAGATTTCTGATTGTGTCTTGGTGGGAGGAGAAACGGCAGAAATGCCTGGAACATACGATAAAGACAAATTCGATCTAGCAGGCTTTTCGGTTGGGATAGTCTCAAAAAAAAAAGTTATAACTAAAAACAAAGTAAAAAATAAAAATATAATACTAGCAATACCATCGAGTGGGTTGCACTCCAATGGATTCTCCTTGGTCAGAAAAATTTTAAAAAATTCTAAAATTGATAGCTTTTTAAAAAAAGAATTACTAAAACCAACAAAAATTTACACAAGGGAAGTTTTAAATCTTGTTGAAAAAAACTTAATTAATTCCTCAGCAAATATTACTGGCGGAGGTATTATAGAAAATATAACAAGATCCATTCCTAATAATTTAACTATAAATATAGATCTGTCTAAGATAAGAGTGCTTAAAATTTTCAAATGGCTTAAGAGTAAAAATATTAGTGATATGGAAATGCTGAGAACTTTTAATTGTGGTGTAGGTTTTTGCTTAATAACAGATAAAAAGAAAGTTTCTAAATTAAAAAAGTGTTTTAATAAAAATTTACAACCTTATGAGATTGGGTTTATTTCAAAATCTTCAAAAAAAATAAATTTATTAAAAAAAATTAGATGGTAAAGAAAAAGAAAGCTTGTGTATTTATATCTGGGTCAGGAACTAACTTGAGGTCAATAATAAGGAATTCTAGGGATTATAATTTTCCTATTAACATAAACTTAGTAATATCAAACAAAAAAAGTGCTGCTGGAATCTATTTTGCAAAAAAATTTTCCATACCACACATTGTTTTAGAGGTAAGTAAAGAAAAATTTGAGAAAATTGCTTTAAAAGAATTATTTAGCAGAAAAATAAAACTTATATGTTTAGCTGGATTCATGTATGTACTATCGAAAAGCTTTATTAGAAATTTTAGAGGCAATATCATTAATATCCACCCATCTCTATTACCTAAATATAAAGGTTTAAATACTTTTAAACGTGCTTTGAATGCTGGAGAAAAAATGACAGGATGTACCGTCCATTTTGTTAATGAAAAATTAGATAACGGAAAAGCAATTATTAAGAAAAGAGTTTCGATAAATACTGGTGACAATCCCGAAATATTAAAAAAGAAAGTTCAGTTAGAAGAATATAAAGCCTACTCAATGGCTATAAGAAAAATTTATAGACTAAGTTAATTTTTAAAAAAGAAATCAATTTCTTTTTTAGCATTGTCTGGGGAGTCTGAGCCATGAACTGAATTTTTATCTATAGAAATTCCATATTCTTTTCTTATTGTACCTTCTTCCGCATTTTTTGGATCTGTTGCTCCCATTATTCTTCTGTTTTCCTGAATAGCGTTTTCACCCTCTAAAATCATAACCACAATTGGTCCTGATGATAAATAACTACATAATTTTTCATAAAATGGCTTCGATTGGTGAACTTTATAAAACTCTGACGCTTCATCTTTGGTGATCTGAATCTTTTTTATTTTTATAATTTTTAACTTATTTTCTAAAAATTTTTTCTTTATATCTTCTGAAAGATTTCTTTCAACGGCATCTGGTTTTATAATTGACAAAGTTTGTTGGATCATGAATTTATTCGTAATGTTTTTTCACTAAATCATTCAACAATCTTACACCAAAACCTGTTGCACCACCTGAATTTATATTTGCTGCTTTTTTTGAAAATGCCATGCCTGCAATATCCAAATGAACCCACGGTACATCCTTGCTAATAAATCTTTGAAGAAATTGAGCAGCCGTTATAGAACCTGCTCCACCAGCATAATTTATATTTTGTACATCTGCATATTTTGAATTTATTAATTTATCATAGTTTTTGTGTAACGGTAATCTCCAAACTTTTTCATTAATAGAATTTCCAATTTTAGATAATTGTTCTGATAATTTATCATCATTGGAAAAAAGTCCTGCATATTCTTCTCCTAAAGCTATTATTATTGCTCCAGTTAAAGTTGCAAGATCAATTATAAATCTTGGTTCAAATTGTTTTTCTGCATAAGCAAGTGCGTCTGCTAAAACCAATCTTCCTTCTGCATCTGTATTTAAAACTTCGATTGTTTTACCAGAATAAGATTTTACTATATCGCCAGGTCTTTGAGCGTTTGATCCAGGCATATTCTCAACCAAGCCAACAACACCAACGGCATTCACTTTTGCTTTTCTTAATGCTAACGTTTTCATCAAACCTACTACAACTGCCGAACCTCCCATGTCATATTTCATTTCTTCCATGAATCTAGCTGGTTTTAAAGAAATTCCTCCGGTGTCAAAACAAACTCCCTTTCCAACAAAACAAATTGGTTTTCCTTTTTCTTTTTTACCATTCCATTTAATTGTAACTAAAAATGTTTCGTTTGCACTTCCTTTTCCAACTCCAAGTAGGGAATTCATTCCCATTTTTTTTAAATCTTTTTCCCCAAACACTTCAATTTTCAGACCTAATTTATTTAATTTCTTTATTTCTTCTGTATAATTTTTAGGATTAAGTTCATTAGGTGGTTCTGAAACTAAATCTCTTGCCAAAAAGACTCCCTCTTTTACAGATGAAAAAGTTTGAAATTGTTTGTTAAATTTTTCAGGATTGTTAACACAAATATCAATTTTTATTGATGAGTCTGATTTTTTTTTACTTTTATATTTTTCAAAGGAATAACTTTTTAAAATATATCCATATAAAAATTCAGAAATTAATTCCTCATCCGAAAGTTTTTTGTTTTTAACATTTTCTGAAACAAGCAAATGAATACTTTTTAAGTCTTTGTGAGAGCTAATTAAATTTCTAAACAAACCACCCAAATCATTTAATTCAAAATTAATTAATTTTTCACTTAAAATTATTATGAAACACTTTTTGTTATTTGATATGTCGAAAGAATGTAGCTTTTTTTTATCTTTACTTTTTTCAATTTTTTTTAAAAATTGATTAACTCTGTCTTTGTCTCCCTCATTAAGTTTTGATGTTTTTATAATTGGCTTGTCCGCGGGTACAAAAAAACCCAAATTTTCACATTTATCATCAAATTTCTTCGTAAAATTTATCATTTGGTCAACCTAAGATTGAAATTCCTAATAACTTGCTTTAATTATATACAAAAACGGTAACAATGTTGAGCAATAAAATTTATAAACACTTTTTCATAGAACTAAGCAAGTATTTCTTCATAGTATTGTTCACTTTTACTGCGATAGTTTGGGCTGTACAAGCTGTTAATTATTTAGACCTTATAGTAGATGATGGCCATGCAGTATCTGTTTACTTGGGCTATTCTCTATTAAATGTTTCTAAAATTTTAACAAAATTCATACCTCTGTCCTTTCTTCTAGGGGTATTTCTGACGATTCTAAAATTTGAAGATGAGAGTGAATTTATGATTTTATGGACAGCAGGTTTAAACAAAATAAGAATAGTAAATTTTTTCTTAAGTGTTTCTTTTCTTGTGACCATAATTCAAATAGTTCTTGCATCAATGATTAATCCAGAGATTTTAAATCATTCAAGATCTTTAATAAGATCTTCAAATTTAGATTTTATTTCGAGCATGATTAAAACAAATCAATTCAATGACACTGTCGAAGGTTTAACTATTTATGTTGAAGAAAAAGATGAAAACGATTTAATGAAAAATATTTTTATAAGAGATGATAAAAAAATCCTAAAGGGATTGGATACCTCTGGAGATTCAGGTAGTCTAACAATTTTTGCTGAAACAGGAAAAATTCAGAAAAGAGATAGAAGTTATTTAACTCTAGAAAATGGAACGATTCAAACAGAAAATAAAGATAAAGAAATTCAGTCAGTTAATTTTAAAAAAACTAGTTTGCTTTTACGGGGAATAAAAACTAAATCTATCACACAAACAAAGCTTCAAGAGACTTCTTCCTTAATTCTTATAGATTGTTTATTCAAAAAAGATTTTCAGGACAAGTTATTAAATTGTGCAAAAAAATCTAGGTTAGATGCCATGTCAGAATTTAACAGAAGATTTGGAATGCCGCTGTACATACCTTATGTTGCTGTTTTGTGTTCTTTCCTTCTTATTGGAAGAAGTGATAGCAAGAGAAAACATTTATACAAATATTTTTATTTTGGAATAGCTTTTATTACATTAGTAATGGCAGAAATTTTGGTTAGATATTCTGGAAAATCTTTTGCCTACTCTATAACATACTATCTAATTCCAATTCTTTCTATGCCAATATTATATCTTATGCTGTTTAGAAAATTTTATTTTGAAAATTTAAGAAGGTAAAAATGAATAATTTTGTATTAAATAAATATTTAGTTTCTGAGTTTTTTAAGAGTTTTTTTAATGTGGTTTTGATTTTCTGCTGCCTTGGATTAATATTAAATTTATTTGAAGAAATCAATTATTTCAAAAACTATGATGTTGGAATAGGTTTGCCTATAGCATTATCCTTAATGATTATACCGAGCATTGTTATTAACATGTTGCCGTTTATCTTGTTTTTATCTTCTATGTGGGTTTTCATTAAATTAAAAAATAATAGAGATATTTTATCTTTAAAAACATTTGGATTATCCAATGTAAATTTTTTAATTTTATTTTGTTTTAGTGCAATTTTTATTGGAATTATAACTTTATTTGCCTTCACTCCCATGACCTCTGTTATCGTTAAGTACTATGAGGATATAAAGGGGAAATATGATATTGATAAATCTCACCTTGCATCAATAAATACAAATGGTATTTGGATAAGAGAGAAAAGTGAGAACAATATAAGTATAATCAAATCACAGAAATTAGAAGGTGAACTTTTGCTTAATGTATCGATTTATAAATTTGACAAAAAAAACTCACTAATCAAAAGAATAGAAGGCTCAAAAGCTAATATTTCATCAAATCCATGGATTGTACAAGAAGGTTTTGAGATAGATTATATGAATGAGGGCAAGAGAAAAGAGTTTCAAGCATTAGAATTTCCATCTACTTTCAGTAAAGATAAATTAAATTCTATTTATTCTAATTTAGATACAATATCTTTTTACAATTTAATAAAGAATATGGATAAATTAATAAATAGAGGTTACAACCCAAAATTATTAAAAGAAAAAAAACACTTCTATTTATCTCTTCCTTTTTTTCTGGTTCTAATGGTTTGTTTGGCTGGAATTTTTACTCTAAATTCTAATAATACAAGGCAAAATGCTTATTATTTGCTTCTGTCTATAATTTCGTGTGTTGTCATATTTTATTTTAAGAATTTTTCCACAGCCTTGGGAGCTACCGAAAGAATACCGCTTTTGCTTTCGGTGTGGTCACCAATAATTATTTTATCTCTATTTTGTTCAGTTGGGATTATACAAATAAATGAAAAATAATTTTTATAAATATTTGCTTTTAGTCTTGTTTTGTTTTTTTTCCAAAAACTCTTATGGAAAGGAATTTTATATAAATGCATTACAGGTTGATGTTGATAAAGAAAAGGAAATTATTTATGCGAAGGGAAATGTTGAGATAAAAGATCAATTGGACAATGTTATTTTCAGCGAACAAGCAGAATATGACAAATTAAATGGTATGGTAAAAACAATAGGAGAAACAACAGTAGTAACGTCAGAAAAGTATGTGATAGAAGGTCAAGATATTGTTTATGACGATAAAAAGAAACTTATCTATTCAGAGTATAATACAAAAATTAAAGATCTTGCCGGTAATGAAATCGTCGTTCAAATGTTTAATTACCTAACTTTAAAAAACATGTTTCTCTCAAAAGGAGAGATAGAAATTACAGATAACAGAAGTAATAAATATCTATTTTCTGAGGTCTATATAGACGAAAAAAATAAAAAAATAGTTGGTAGTGACGTAAAATCATTTATTAACGACGAATTGCTTAAAGATGACAAAAGAAACGATCCAAGATTTTATGGAAATAGTGCTACGATATCAGGGGATAGAACGATTGTTGAAAAAGGTGTTTTTACCTCATGTAAAATGAGAGAAGATAAAAAATGTCCTTGGAGCATCAGAGCAGAAAAAATCGAGCATGATAACCCAAAAAAAACTATTTATTACCATAATGCTGTGATGAAAATTTATGATTTTCCCGTTTTTTACTTTCCAAAATTCTTTCATCCTGATCCAACTGTAAAAAGACAATCTGGATTTTTAATGCCTCGGTTTACAGATAATTCAATGGTGGGTTTTGGTACAACAATTCCGTATTTTTGGGCAATGTCAAAAGACCGCGATATGACCATCACTCCAAAATTATATGCAAACGAAAATATTTTAATTATGAATGAATATAGGCAGTCATTTAAAAATGCATTCTTGATAGTAGATTCAAGCTACACCGAAGGTTACAAAAAAACAAATAACACAAAACTACCTGGTGCTAGATCCCATTTGTTTGCTAAACTAAATGTAAATTTTGCAGAGAATGATGATTATATTAATGATCTACAAGTAAACATAGAAAGAGTTTCTAACCCTACATATCTTGAAGTTCATGAAATTAATACTGAACTTGTTAGTCCAGATAAGAACATCCTTGAAAATAATATAAAATATGAATTTCAAGATGAAAAAAATTCTTTTGGTTTGGTTGCAAGTTTATTCGAAGATTTAAAAAAAACTGATAGAACAAGATACGAATATATGGTTCCAAGCGCATCTTTCTCACGTAATATTTTTGCTGACGAAAGAGTTGGGCTAGTAGATGTTTTTAGCAATGCGTATATAAAAAACTACGATGTTGATCAAACAACAAAAATGTGGATAAACGATTTCAATTGGAAGTCCAGACCATTCGGAAATTTTAAAGGAATTCAATCAGAATTCGAAGGGCTTTTAAAGGTTACAAATTATGAAGCTGATGCTGAAAGGTACAAAACAGATGGTTTAGCAACGCAGGCTACTGGTGCGCTTGCTTATAATGCAAGCCTTCCGTTAACAAAAACTAATATTGAAAAAAATAAAGTAAATTTTTTAACTCCTAAAATATCTTTAAGAACCGCTCCTGGACATATGAGAAACATTCAAGATGACGATCTAAAATTAGCATATTCAAATTTATTTTCTTTGAATAAAAATTCTCAAGGTGACGTAATAGAAAAAGGTACTAGCATGGCTTTTGGGATAGAATTTTCTAATAATGATTTAAAAGGTAATGTGCCTGGAGAAAAAAATTACTCACTCTCTATTGGACAAGTCTACAATGTTGAAGAAAATACAGATATACCTTTAAGAAGTTCTCTTCACCAAAAAACTTCTGATGTTGTTGGTCAAGCTCATCTAAAAATAAGTGAAAATTTAAAAATAACAAGTGAATTTTCTCTCGATCACAACTTTAGTGATATCAATTATAACGATCTTGAAGCTAATTTAATATTAGGAAACGCTGACTTTAACTTAAAATATCTTGAAGAAAACAATCACATTGGAAGTACAAATTATATTAAATCTGATCTAAAATTAACACTTAATGATTCCAACTCACTTAATTTTGACATTAGAAGAAATTTAGAAACAGAATCTACAGAATTCTACAGCTTAGCATACGACTACTTAAATGACTGTTTGAGAGCTGGCTTAGTTTTTAGAAGAGAATTTTATAAAGATAGAGATATTGAAAGCCATGACTCACTGATGTTCCAAATATCTTTGATTCCATTAGGCGACATATTAAGTCCAAAAGTGAAATAAATGAAAAGAGAAAAAATTTTAAACTGTTTATTTATTCTTTTTTTTTTACTTCAAACATCGCAGACATTTGCCAAAATAAGTAATTCTATAGTTATAACTGTTGGCAATCTTCCAATTACCTATCTGGATCTAGTTAAAGAAATGAGATTAGTTTCAATAATATCAAACAATAAAATTGATAATTCAAATAAAGAGCAAATAAAAAATATAGCTGCAAAATCTTTAATTAAAAGAAAGATAAAAGAAATTGAAATTAAAAAATATGGAATAAAAAATTATGATCAAAATGATCTTGAAAAGTTAATAAAAAAAACATCAATAAATCTTGGAACTGATCAAAATGGATTGAAAGAAATAATGAATGCAAACAATATAGATTTTCAATATTTAAAAAGAAAATTTGAAATTGATCTAAAGTGGAATAGTTTAATTTTTGAAATTTACAAAAATAAAGTGGTTTTGAATATGAATGAAGTTGAAGAAAAAATAAGTTCTGAAATACAGAAAACAGATTCGAACAGACAGTTCTTGCTGTCTGAAATACAAGTTAATCTTCCTGAGGGAGACTTTCAACCTACTGTAAAAAAAATTATGGCCAATATAAAAATAGAAGGTTTCGAAAATACTGCAAAAAAATTTAGCATAGCCAAATCCGCAGAACAGGGAGGGAATGTAGGTTGGATAAATGAAAAAAAATTATCAAGAAAAATTTATGAAAATATAAAAGATTTGGGCACAAATGAAATAGGAAAACCTATAGTTTTAGAAAATATCATAATTATTATAAAAAAAATGGGCGAAAAAGTTTATGAAAAGGACATAGAAAAAATAAAAGACAGTATAATAAGAGTTGAAAAACGAAAAAAATTAAAAATGTTCTCTAATTCACATTATTCTAATTTAGAAAGAACAACCCAAATTAATTTCTTATGAAAAATCTAATTGGAATTATAGCTGGCGAACCTAATAGTATTAATTCAGAAATAATAAGCAAAGTTTGGAAAAAGAAATCTGATTTTAAAAATTTAAATGTTTTTGTGATTGGAAGTTATCTTTTAATTAAACATCAGTTGAAAAATCTAAAAATTAAAATAAAATTAAAAAGAATAACTAGAATCGAAAAACAAAATTTTAAAAAGGAATTGTTAATTTTAGATGTGCCACTAAAGTTCAAAAAACCTTTTGAAGTAAATAAAAAAAGTAAAGTCGACTATGTAATTAATTCGTTGAATCTTGGTGTTAAGATGGCATCTAGAAAAAAAATCTTGGGTTTCATAAATTGCCCTATAAATAAAAAAGAAACTTTTGGTAATAAAAAATTTGGTATTACAGAATTTTTGGGGAGAAAGCTTGGTGTTCTAGGTAAAGAAGTAATGTTAATTTATAATAAAGAATTATCTGTAGCCCCAATTACAACACATATAGAATTAAAAAAAGTTTCTAATAATCTTTCTAAAAGAAAAATTATAGAAAAATTAATTACTATAAATGACTTTTATTCAAAAGTTTTTAAGATTAAGCCTAAAATTGGTCTTCTCGGTTTAAATCCTCATAACAATGAACTAAGAAGAGATTCTGAAGAAAAAAAAATCATCATACCAGCCATTAAAAAATTAAAGAAAAGAAAAATATCTATACATGGTCCGCTTTCTCCTGATACTGCCTTTTTAAATTTCAAGAAAAAAGGTTTTCATATTTTAGTTGGGATGTACCACGACCAGGTTTTGTCACCTTTTAAAGCATTATTTAAATTTCATGCAATAAATATAACTCTTGGCATTCCTTTTATAAGAATATCGCCAGATCATGGCACAGGAAATGATATTGTTGGAAAAAACCTGGCTGACCCAACCAGTTTATTGGAATCAATTAAATTTTTTAAAAATAAGAATGTTAAGACTTAAAAAATCTTTAGGGCAAAATTTTCTATCAGACAATAATGTAATAAAGAAAATTGCTTCGTTAGATAATTTAAGTAGTCAAACGGTGCTTGAAATAGGTCCTGGTTCCGGAAACCTAACAGAATTTATAATCAAAAAACAACCAAAAAAAATTATACTCATAGAAAAAGATCAAAGATTCTGTAAACTGTTAAGAGAGAAGTTTGGTCATCAGAAAGGCCTGGAAATACACAATAAAGATATTCTAGAATACACTTTTAATGAAACTTCGTTAAAAGATTCTATTGTTTTTGGGAACTTGCCTTACAACATATCTACTCAAATTTTAGCAAAGTTTATTTCTCTAAAAACATGGCCCCCTTTTTTTAAAAAAATTATATTTATGTTTCAAAAAGAAGTTGCCGATAGAATTTTAGCCACATACAACACCAAAGAATATGGAAGGATTTCTGTTTTAACAAATTTTCGACTAGAAATTATTGAAAACTTTAAAATCTCTAAAAACTGTTTTTTTCCAAAGCCTGCTGTTGATTCAAAAATTATAGTTTTTAAACCAAAAATAAAATTGAATTATAAAATTCACAATATTAAAAATTTAGAAAAAATCACAAATATCTTCTTTTCTAACAAGAGAAAAATGATTAACAAACCACTGTCAAAAACATTCAAAGAATATAAAGCTATTGCAAAACAATTAAGCCTAAATTTAAATTCAAGACCTTCAGAATTATCTAGTGATGATTATTGCAGACTAACTGAAATTTATGAGAAATTTAACTAAGGTGCGTTAGGTATTTAAGCGAATAGAGATTATTTTTTTAATTGAATTAAAACAGTTCTCAACGTTATCATTTATAATCACATGATCATATTCGTTAGAATGTTCTATATCTTTAGAATAGGCAAAAAGTCTATTTTTTATAGACTCTTTATCATCTTGATTTCTGGCTACCAATCTTTTTTCAAGTTCTTTTTTACTAGGAGGTAATATAAATATTTTAAGTAAATTTAACTCTTTGTATCCACTTAATTGTTGAGCTCCTTTCCAATCTATGTCGAACAATACGTTATATTTATCTTTTATAATTTTGTTAACTGAAGATTTTGAAGTTCCATAGTAATTTCCAAAAATCTCAGAGTGCTCATAAAAAGCATCTTCGCTTAACAATTGCTTAAATTTTTCTTTTGTAACAAAGTGATAATCAACTCCGTCTACTTCGTTTGCTCTTGCTTTTCTTGTTGTGTGTGAGACTGAAATTTTAAAAGAATTATCTGACTGTTGAATTTTTTTAGAAAGAGTAGTTTTTCCTGCGCCTGAAGGGGAAGATAAAACAATCATAAGAGGCTTACTTAGGTTGTTCATTAATGAATTTTTTTATTAACTTACTTGGCTTTGTTTTCAATAAATTTTATCGCATCCCCTACTGTTAAAATTTTTTCAGCTTCGTTATCAGAAATTTCTGAACCAAATTCTTCTTCGAAAGCCATAACTAACTCTACAGTATCCAAACTATCCGCTCCAAGATCGTCGATAAAACTAGCCTCGTCAGTTACTTTTTGTTCATCAACACCTAAATGGTCAACTACTATCTTTTTAACTGTTGCAGCTACATCTTTTGACATTTAATTCCTTTTTTTTGATTTTTCCTTAAAATTGTTATTAAATTATTTTATTTCTTTGTCAAGACATATACATCCCACCATTAACATGTATTGTTTCTCCTGTAACATAAGAAGCCAATTCTGAAGACAAAAAGGCTACACAATTTGATACATCTTCTCCTGTGCCAAGTTTTCCCATGGGAATTCTTGAGGTTAAAAATAACTTAACTTTGTCTGCTATATTCATAGTCATATCTGATACTATAAATCCAGGAGAGACACAGTTGACGGTTATATTTTTTTTTGCATATTCAATAGCTAAACTTTTTGACATTCCAATTATACCTGCTTTGGAAGCTGAGTAATTTGCCTGACCGAGATTTCCGGTATGTCCTACTATTGATGTAATATTTACTACTCTGCCAAATTTACTTTTTAACATTCTTTTAATGGCATACTTAGATAATAAAAAGGTAGATGTTAAGTTTATGTCAATTACCTTTTTCCATTCTTCATCTTTCATTCTTAAAGACAAATTGTCTACGTTAACTCCTGCATTGTTAACCAAAACATCCAGTCCTCCTAATTCCGACGCAGCGGATTCGACAAACTCCTCGATTGCCAAATGTTCAGATATGTTAAATTTTTTAACTTTAACGGCTGGATAACTTTTTTTTATTAAATCTAGCTTATCGGATTTTGTTCCTGTAGCAAGAACAGTTCCTCCAAGAGAAACAAATTTTTTTACAAGCGCTCCTCCAATTCCTCCGGTAGCACCAGTTATTAAAATTTTTTTGTTTTTAAAGTCAATCATTTAAGACTCTTTATATCCTCTATAGTATTTATACTTTTAGACAAAACTTTGTCACTAATTCTTTTTACAAGCCCAGAAAGCACTTTTCCTGGCCCTATCTCTATAAATTCATTAACGCCATTTTTTATCATGAATAAAACGCTTTCTCTCCATCTAACTTTTGAAAAAATTTGCCTTACAAGCAAGCTCTTGATTTTCTCTGAATCTCTCACTGATTCAGCTGTTACGTTGCTCACTAAATCCACCGATGGATTTTTAAAATTAGTTTGATTAATTTTGTCTTCCATTATCTTGGCCGCAGGATTCATTAAAGAACAATGAAAGGGTGCGCTGACAGGTAAAAAAATTGATTTTTTTTTATTACTTTTTAAAATTTTACTGATTTCATCTATTGCCATTTTGTCTCCACTCAAAATAACTTGAGCATTAGAATTATCGTTAGCTATTTCACATACACCTTTGTCTTTACCGATGTCTTCAATATATTTTTCTAAATCTTCGATTTTTGAACCCATTACTGCTAACATAGAACCTTTTCCTTCTGGAACAGCCTCTTGCATAGATTTTCCTCTTTCATGGAGAAGATATACCGCATCAGAAAAACTTAATGAATTAGAAGACACAAGTGCGCTATATTCTCCCAAAGAATGTCCAGCAAAATATTTTATATCTTTAATTTGGATATTAAATTCTTCGGTAATTAATTTAAAGATAGAGTAACTTACAGTCAAAATTGCAGGTTGAGTATTTTTGGTAAGCTTTAAATCACTCTCTGGGCCTTCCAGGATTATTTTGGAAATAGAATAGTTTAACTTTTCATCAGCTTCTTTAAAAATTTTTTTAACAAGAGCAAAAGTCTTATACAAATCTTGCCCCATGCCAACTGACTGTGAACCTTGACCTGGAAATATTAAAGTTTTCATATTAATTTAAAGTGATTAACCCCTATTATTACTATTGTCTAAACAAAATTTAAATAGTATAAGTCCGACTTTAAATATTAAATCTATAGCAAAATGGCTTTTTACGAACATACATTTGTTGGAAAACAGGATCTTTCAACCAAGGAATTGGATAGCTTGGTAAAAAAATATTCAGATATTATCACTAAATCTGGAAAACTTTTAAAGACAGAAAAGTGGGGTCTGCTAAACTTGGCAACAAAAATCAAAAAAAATAGAAAAGGAATTTTTGTCCATTTCAAATTTGAATCAAAAGACGATTCCGTAAAAAATATTGAAAAAAAATTATCTATAGAAAATAATATTATAAGATATTTAACTGTAAAATATGACAAGTTAGATCTTAAAAAAGAATATTTTGCTGAAACAAGATAAAATTTATGAGAAGAGATAAAAAAAAAGGAAGAAAAGGAAAAGGGTCTAACTTCAAAAGTAAGCTTTCATTGTTTCAAAAGCCAGATTTTAGAATGAAAAGAAGCTGTCCATTGTCAGCTAAGAACGCTCCTGAGGTTGATTACAAAAATATAAAACTCTTAAAAAAATATATTTCTGATACTGGAAAAATCCTACCCTCACGTATAACCTCAGTATCGCAAGGCAAACAGAGAAGGTTGTCTCTAGCCGTTAAAAGAGCAAAAATTTTAGGTTTGGTTTAGATGCAAATAATACTGTTAGAAGATATTAGAAATTTAGGCAAGATCGGAGAGGTAGTTGATGTTAGAGATGGTTATGGAAGAAATTTTCTTTTAAAATTTGGCAAAGCACTTAGGGCTGATAAAACTAATATTGATTTTGTTAAGAGAAAAAAGGAAGAAATTAGTAAAAAAAATGTTGAAATAAAAAAAGCAGCAAAAGAAATTCTTGATAAAATAAAAAATAAAAAACTAATCTTTAAAAAAGAAACTAAAGAAAATGGTGACTTATTTGCGCCAATAAAACCAAAAGAAATTTCTAAATATTTTGAAGAAAATTTTAAAGAGTCGATAAACCCGTCACAAATTGACCTGAAGCAAGAAGTAAGAAAAGTTGGAAAATTTTCTTTATCGGTTAACTTACATTCAGACGTAACAGCTGAATTACATGTTTTGGTTGAAAAAAAAGATTCCAAGTAACCATCAATACTTCTCCACAGTAAGAAAAAAAAGTTAATAACTTTAATATTTTATTGAACCGTCATTAAGGTAAAAATGAAATTATCCATGGAGAAACTAAAGATTAACAATTTAAATAAGCAAGAGGTAAAGCTTCCTTCAAATATAGAGGCCGAACAAGCTCTTTTGGGTTCAATATTAGTTAATAACGATATTATAGACGAAATTTCAAACATTATTACTAATAAAGATTTTTACGATCCTTTGCATTCAAAAATTTATAGTTTGATCGAAAATCTTCATAATAAGGGAATGATAGCAAATCCTATAACGCTTAAAAATTCTTTTGAAAAAGATGAGAATCTTTCTGAGATTGGTGGGACAGAGTATCTTGTGAAGCTAACAAGATTTTCATCTTCTGTGAAACAATCTGTTGATTATGCAAAAATTATTCATGAAAAATTTGTTAGACGTGAACTTGTCCAAATATCTGAAAAACTATCGGATGATTCCGTGGATGAATCAGCTGAAAAAACTGGTGAAAAAATAATCCAGGACACAGAAAAATTGCTTTTTGACTTAGCTGAAAGAGGAACATTTAATCAGTCTTTTTTAAAATTTAACCAAGCCCTTGATCAAACTATTGAGATGGCTACTAACGCAATGAAGAATGATCAGGGTATTGTGGGTGTCCCTACTGGGCTAGATGACCTTGATGAAAGATTAGGAGGACTTCATAAATCTGATCTGGTCATAATAGCTGGCCGACCATCAATGGGTAAAACTGCTTTGGCTACTAATATTGCTTACTACGCTGCAAAAAAAATCTTAGATAGTGGTAAAAAATCTTCTGTTGCTTTTTTTTCTCTAGAAATGTCTTCTGAACAGTTATCAACAAGAATTTTGTCGGAACAATCAAGAATCAAATCAAACGATATAAGGAGAGGAAAAGTGTCTGAAGAAGAATTCAATAGATTAATAGAATCTTCGAGAAGCATACATGAGCTACCATTGTACATAGACGAAACTCCTGCAATAACAATTTCTACTCTGTCAAATAGAGCAAGGAGAATAAAAAGATTATTTGGTTTAGACATGATAGTTGTAGACTATATTCAGCTAATGACGACTGGCTCCAAAAGATTTGACGGAAGAGTTCAAGAGATATCTGAAATAACACAGGGTTTAAAAGCACTTGCAAAAGAATTGGGTGTTCCTGTTTTGGCATTGTCACAATTATCTCGAGCAGTAGAACAAAGAGATGATAAAAAACCCCAGCTTGCTGATTTAAGAGAGTCTGGGTCTATAGAACAGGACGCGGATGTTGTGATGTTTGTGTTTAGAGAAGAATACTATCTAGAAAGAAAAGAACCTAAATTAGGAACCATTGAGCATGGTGAGTGGCAGGCTAAAATGAACGAAATTCTTGGAACTGCAGATATTATAATCGGAAAACAAAGACATGGGCCCACTGGAAACATAAAAGTGGAGTTTGAAGGTATTTATACTAAATTTAAAAATGCTTCTAAAACTGGGTAAAAATAAGTAATTTTAAATTATCCTCTTTTAAGCTATATCTGATAACAGTGACATTCTCTAATTTATACAAAAGCACTGTAATTGAAAAACCAAAGTTTGTTTTATCGATTCTTATCGTTTTATTATTAAGTTTTACTTATTTTTCAAAAAATTTTCAGTTAGATGCTTCTTCGGATACCTTGCTTTTAGAAAACGATCCTGACCTGAATTACCTAAGAGAAGTAAATAAAAAATATGGATCCAAAGATTTTTTAGTTTTAACCTATACACATGAACCTAATGGGTCTTTCAAATCAGAAAGTACCATTAAAAATCTATCATTATTAAAAAATTCCTTGGAAAACTTAGATTGGGTAAATAATGTAATTACTATCTTGGATGTTCCCTTGCTTAAAAATAACGATAACCCTTTAGCGGAAAGAATAAAAAATTTTAAAACTTTATCTAATGCAGATGTTAATTTAGACAGAGGTTTTGAAGAAATCATTAACAGTCCAATATATAAAGATTTTGTAATTAGCAGTGATGGAAAGACAAGTGGTATTTTGGTTTATATAAAACCAGATAAAAAATTAACTGAATTGATAGAAACAAAAAACGCTTATCTTGAAAGAAAAACTAAGGGAAAACTTACTTCTAAAGAAAAGAATGTCTATAAAGCTTTTTTAGAAGAGTATGATTCCTATAAAAAATCGTACAATAAAAAAAATCATCAAAACATAAATGAGATTAGAAAAATTATTAAAGACCATCCTGCTCCTGGAAAGGTTAAAAAAGACTCATCAGATATATATCCTATAATTCATCTTGGAGGAGTTCCGATGATAGCTGATGACATGATGACGTTTATAAAAAATGATATTGTAGTTTTTGGAGCAGGAGTATTTTTATTTATTGTTTTTACCCTTTGGTTTGTTTTCAGAAGTTTGCTCTGGGTGTTAGTACCCCTGTTAAGTTGTTTCTTTTCGGTTTTAATTATGATCGGTTTTCTAGGTTTGGTCGGTTGGAAGGTCACGGTCATTTCTTCTAATTTTATTGCACTAATGTTGATCTTAACAATGGCCATGAATATTCATATAAGCGTTCGGTATTTACAATTTAGAAAAGAGAATCCAGATGTTTCAAATAGTGAAGCACTTCTTTGGACTTCCGAAAAAATGTTTTGGCCAATACTTTATACTGTGCTCACAACCATCTGTGCATTCTTATCCTTAATATTTAGCGATATTAAACCTATTATAGATTTTGGTTGGATGATGACGGTAGGTTTATTGGTTTCAATGTCTGTAACTTTTACTCTATTACCATCAGTTTTAAATATTCTAGGAAGAAAAAATATAAATTATAGAGATCAAAAAAAGTCAAAAATTACTTCTTTCTTAAGTAAAGTGGCACAAGAAAATACTAAAACAATTTTTTCATCAGCAATTCTTGTAATAATCGTAAGCATTGTTGGAATAACCAAACTCGAAGTAGAAAATAGTTTTATAAACTATTTTGACAAAAAAACTGAAATTTACAAAGGAATGAAGTTGATAGATGAAGAACTTGGAGGAACAACCCCTCTTGATGTAATAGTAAAATTTCCAAAAAAAGAGAATGATAATAATTCTGATGATGATTGGGACGAAGAAGAAGAAGACGATTCAAAATACTGGTTTACTAGAAATAAGATAGACAGGATTACTCAAGTACATGATTACTTGGACAACTTGGATGCTGTAGGAAAAGTTATATCTTTTGCATCGATGGTTAGAGTTGCTGAAGATCTGACTGGTGGAAAAAAATTACAGGGTCTAGAAATGGGTGTTTTATATACCAAACTACCGGATTCCATAAGAAAAGAAATAATTGATCCTTATATTTCTATAAAAAATAATGAAGCTAGAATTGGTTTAAGAGTTTTGGACTCTAAAGAAAATCTTAGAAGAAACGAATTGATTAAAAAAATTAATCATGATTTAGAAAATAAACTAGGTTTAAATCGTGAGGAATTCAAATTAGCTGGAATTCTCATACTGTTTAATAATCTTTTACAAAGTTTATTTAAATCACAGATATTAACTCTAGGAGTTGTTATGGTAGGAATAACTGCTATGTTTTTAGTTCTTTTTAGAAATATAACTTTGTCATTGATTGGTGTTGTTCCTAACTTTATGGCTGCTTTTTTGATCCTAGGTATCATTGGTCTATTAGAGATACCTCTTGATATGATGACAATAACTATTGCCGCAATAACAATAGGAATAGCTGTTGATAATAGCATACACTACATCTACAGATTCAAAGAAGAATTCAAGAAAACTAATGATTACAATCTTACTCTTCAAAAGTGCCACGACACTGTAGGTGTGGCAATTTTAAATACTTCGATAACAATAGTTTTTGGTTTTTCAATATTAGTGCTATCAAATTTTATACCCACAATTTATTTTGGTGTTTTTACAGGAATTGCTATGCTCTTAGCTATGATTTCGGTTCTGACTTTATTACCAAGATTAATCTTAACTGTTAAACCATTTAAAAATGGATAATTTAATATCCTTAATAAGAGAAAGCATCATTTTATTTGATATAATATTTTTGATTTTTATTCTTTATTTTGCAATTCAATGTTTTGCCAAAGGTTTCTTTTTAAGTTTAGTATCCTTTCTAAAGTGGGTTTTGGCATTAGTGATTACGATAATTTTAGTTCCAAAATTAGAACCTTATGTTTCAGATTACGTAGAAAATGAATATGTTTCTGGAATTGGTTTGGGAATAGCTGTTTATGTTTTGTCAATATTTCTTTTGATTCTATTAGGAAAGTCTCTGGGCCGTCTATTTTCATATACAGGCCTTGGTTCGGCAGATAAAATTTTTGGATTTTTCTTTGGTATTTTTAAAGGATATGTTTTTTTTGTGTGTATTTTTTCAATCGTAAATTGGTTTTATTCATATGAAAAATGGGATATGTCTTTAAAGAATTCATATTTTTTTTCAATAACTGAAAAAGGAAGTAGGTTATTGATTGAAGAATTCCCTGAAAAAAAAGATCTCGAAGACACTAAAAAAGAAATTGAAAACATTTAAAATGAGAGAAATAAGAGAAGAGTGTGGTATTTTTGGTATCCATGATGCTCAAGACGCATCAACTTTAACTGCTTTAGGGCTTCATGCATTACAACATAGAGGTCAAGAAGGATGCGGTATCGTATCTTTTGATGGAAAAAATTTCCATTCAGAAAAAAGGAACGGTTTGGTTGGTGACAACTTTACAAACAAAGAAGTTTTAAAAAAATTACCTGGGAATTTTGCTATAGGTCATAATCGTTATTCTACAACTGGAGAAACTTCTCTTAGGAATGTGCAGCCTTTCTTTGCAGATCTATATGGTGGAGGTGTAAGTATTGCTCATAATGGCAATCTAACAAACGCAATTCAACTGAGAGAGAGTTTGGTAAAAGATGGAGCTATTTTTAGAACAACCACAGACACCGAAACTATTGTACAGCTAGTTGCAAAATCTAGCAGAGAAAAAATAGTAGACAAAATTATTGATGCTATTTTTCAAATTCAAGGGGGTTACGCCTTAGTGATTATGACAAATAAAAAGTTAATAGGTATAAGAGATCCTTTGGGAATAAGACCTTTGGTTTTGGGAAAAATAAAAAATTCATATGTATTGGCTTCTGAAACTTGTGCATTAGACATAATAGGAGCAAAATTTATTAGAGAGGTTGAAAATGGAGAAATAATAGTAATAGAGAAAGGATCTTTTAAAAGCTTAAAACCTTTTCCCAATAAAAAAAGCAGACCATGTATTTTTGAATATATTTATTTTTCAAGACCGGACAGTCTACTCAAAGGGAAATGTGCCTATGAATATAGAAAAAATTTTGGTTATGAACTTGCAAAAGAATCTAATGATATAGGTGATATTGTCGTTCCGGTGCCTGACTCAGGAGTTCCAGCAGCAATAGGATTTTCTCAACATAAAAAAATGAATTTTGAACTTGGTTTAATCAGAAATCACTATGTTGGAAGAACTTTTATTGAACCTACACAAAATATAAGAAGCTTTGGGGTAAAATTAAAGTTAAGCCCAAACATGTCTTCAATAAAAAATAAATCTGTAATTCTTATAGACGATTCTTTAGTAAGAGGAACTACTTGTCATAAAATAGTTAAAATGCTTTATGACTCTGGCGCAAAAGAAGTTCACATCAGAATTGCCTCTCCTGAAATAAAATTTCCAGATTTTTATGGAATAGACATGCCTTCAAAAAAAGAATTGTTGGCTGCAAACAAAAATGTAGATGAAATGTGTAAATATATTGGTGCAGACTCTTTGAAGTTCTTGAGCATTAATGGCCTATATAAAGCCGTATGTGAAAACCCAAGAAATAAACTTTACCCACAATTTACCGATCATTATTTCACAGGAGAATATCCTATTAAACCTGTGGACCAAATGAGAGATAATAAAATTACCCAATTATCTTTACTTAGTGGAAAATCCACTAACTAGTTTAATCAAAAATCAGAATCCTTGTTTTCCTATCAACAACATATATTTTTTTTTCTACTAAAACTGGGTTTGAAAAAAAACCACTGCTTGAAGCTTTTGTATAATTAAGAATTTTTCCATTTTTATAATCAATAAATAGAAAAAATCCTTTTGATGTGCTTGCTAAAATTTTGTTGGAAACTAATAGCAAAGAAGTGATAGATCCTATTTTTTTTTGTTTTAGTTTTTTGCTACTATTAAATAAATTTTTAGACCAAAGAACTTTTCCTGTTTTGGAATCTAAATTTAAAATAAAACCATCTTTTGAAGCCAAAATGAAAAAATTTTCTGAGGCTACTGGTCTTATATAAGTGCTGAAAGGTAACTCCCAATTTATTAAACCATTTACTGCATTTATAGAGTAAGTGGATATGGATGTGCTAATGAATAGTGTATCTTTATTATAAATAATTGGGGAAGAAAAAAAGAGTTTTTCATTCTGTCCTTTATTACTCATCGATAGATTTAAAAGCCAATTTAGATTGTTTGTCTTATAATTTATTGAGTAGAGTTGGCCTGTTGAAGTTATAAAATAAAGATTATTTTTATATGTATCCAAACTAATACTAGTTTCTAATTCGGGTTTTAAAATGGAAGGAAAAGTTTCAAAACTTATTTTTTTTTCTCCATCTCTCTCATTTATTATATAAAATTTATTATCTTGATTGAGAATAAAAATATTTTCATCTTGGATCTTAATTGTTGATCTAAAAGGTATTCCATAATTTTTTGCCCAGATAAGATTTCCTGTTTCAATTTCCAGGCTGTACAAATAACCTAAGTTATCAGAAATAATTAAATTTTCATTTGAAATTCTCAACTTTAGTTGAATAGGTAAATTTTTATATCTCTTTTTATAAAAGTTAAACTTCCAAAGTAAATTTCTTTCTCCTATTGAAAATTTATAAACATTCCCTGAAAGATCATAAAGAAAGGCATTATTGTCAGATATGATTGGCTCAAAAGACAAATCTGACATGTTAAACTTATTTTTACCTATTTTTTTACTTTTATAAATTAATCGTTTTGAATCATTATACTCTAAATGCGGAACATAATTGTCTAATCCAAAATTTGTTTCCGACCAATTTGAATTAACTATTGCATTTGTTATTTTGCTTTCAATAATTCCTGTTACTTCCTCTTTAAACTTTTTTGATTCGGTAAAAACTAATTCTGAGTTTTTTTTTAAAATTTCTCTTTCTAATTCTTTAGCTTTGTCCTGAAAAAAATTACCAGGATTGTTAAAAGAACAGCTAGATAAAAAAAGTATGGAAATGACAAAAGAAAATAGTCTGAAAAAATTAACCATTTTTAATTAATTTCATTTTCCTTTTAATTTCATTTTGATTAATACTATCATCGCCTGAATCAAGTAGAAGTGAATAATATTGCTCTGCCTTTTTAAATTGTTTCAGGGAAAAGTAATAATCAGCTAAAAACTTTAAAGATTGAGATTTCCATACAGAATTTGAGTTAATTATAGGATTAAGCAAATCAAGCATGTCTTGCTCTTTGGAAGTATTGGAAATAAAGATTGCTTTTTTAAGTCTCAGTAAATTCAAGTCTTCATTTTTTAAACTTCCTATTGACAAAACTTTATCAAAGTAACCTAGAATAATTTCTTTATTCTCTTCTAAATTTTGATCTAATATTAAAAATAAGGACAGTGGTGAGTAAACTTTGTCCTGTTGCATTATAATATCTTTTAAAATTTCAGTAGATTTAGAGAGATTATTCTCTGTAAGCAAAATTTTTGCTTCAATAAAATTTTCTGAGATTTTTATCCTTTTGTTTTTTCCAATATAGTCTAACCACAAAAAAGCAGCTCCAAAAAAAAGGAAAAGTACACATAAACTGATTAAAGATTTTTTCTTAGATTTTATAAAATCTCTAAACCCTCTTTTTTGTTGTACTGAAGATTCTAAATTCATAATCGTTAATATGTATTCATTTTTTTAGGAAATTTACCTTTTATTACATCATCTTTAAATTTTCTTATACCTTTTTCTAAAATTTTTTGTAAATTTAAATATTTTTTTACGAATTTAGGATAAAAACCGCTTAGCCCTATTAAGTCATCTGTAACCAAAATTTGTCCATCACAAAATTTTGAAGAACCTATGCCAATGGTAGGTATATTGATTATATCTGTTATTTTTTTGGCAGTTTTCTCTGCTATACATTCTAAGACTATAGAAAAAGCTCCAGCTTTTTCTATTTTTTTTGATTCTTCAATTAATTTTTTTTCTTCATTTTGTTTTAATCCATACAGTTTAAATTTTTTCTTATATTGGGGCGTATAACCTATGTGTCCCATAACTGGAATTCCAGATTTTACCAAATGTCTTATTATATTAAAATTTTTTCCATTACTTTCTATTTTAACAGCATCACAACGAACAGTTTTAGAAATTATTTTTGCATTTTTTTCTGCTTCTCTAAAATTTTTATAAGTATTAATAGGCATATCAACCACGAAAAGGCTTTTTTTTACGCTTTTTTTTACAGCCAATGAATGATTAATCATAGTGCCCAAACTAATGGATTTTGTATTTTTCATTCCATAAAAAGCAGTTGCAACAGAATCGCCAACTAAAATAATATCACAGTATTTATCTAATATTTTTGTAATGGGTTTGGAATATGCGGTAAGACAAACTAATTTCCTTTTCCATTTAAGTTTTTTTATTCGAAAAATTTTTTTTTTCATTTTTTATGATATTTTTACTTTGTCTGTAAATTTTTAAGCTTGCTGTTTAGCTCTTTTTCTTTTTCACAAAGATTTTTACAAATTTTTTTAAAATTATTTATTAATTTTTCAGACTTGGAATAATCAGATTGTCTTATATTTAACAGAGCTAGAAGGAAAATTGCTTCCTCATTTCCTGGATTTAGCAAAATCACAGTATTTAAATTCTGCTCTTCCAAATCATATTTTTTCTCTTCATTAAAAATTTTTGCCAGATATAAATAGGATAATTCACTTTTTGGGTTAAACACTATATCTTTTTCAAATTTAAATTTTGACTTGGAAAATTTTTTTTCTTTAAAAAGTGCTTTTCCTTCATCAAAATAACTACTTTTGCTGAAAGCATCACCTGTTAAAAAAAATGCAGATAAAAAAATAAAAATATAGGCTTTTATTCCATTCATTTCTTGCATTATGTACTTAATCCCGAACAATGTATATATGTTTCTCTCGATTCATCTCTGCTTGAATTGGGCTTAAAAAAATCGATTTTTTTAAAGTATTTTTTTGCTCTTATTTTAATTTCCTCAAAATCTTCTCCCATAAAAAGTTTGGACACAACAACTCCTTTTGTGCTCAATGTTTGTTTTGAAAAATCTAAGATATCTAAACATAGCTGGTTGGTTCTTATACAATCCAAGCTTTTATTTCCAGTAGTATTGGATGCCATATCCGATAAAATTACGTCGATATTTGAATTAAAATATTCAATTATACTTGTTTTAGATTTTTTTTCTAAAAAATCTCCCATGATAAATTTTACATCTTTAATTTCTTCTATTTTTTTTTTATCTATAGATAAAATTTTTCCATTTTTAATTGTTTTTGCGGCGACCTGAGACCATCCCCCTGGAAAAGAACCAACATCTAATAGCTTTATACTGTTTTTTAAAAATTTAAATTTTGAATTTAATTCAATTAACTTAAAGGCAGATCGTGATCTGTAACCAGATGTTTTAGCTTTTTTAAAGAAATGATCTTGATAACTTCTGCTATCCATTTAAAAAAATTATAGTATATCTTGCTGTTCTTCTTCAAATTCAATCTGATTTGCAGTTTTTAATTTGACTTTGTAGTTATAAACGCCCACGGGAATTAAAGCTAAATAAATTAGAGAGCAAATTGTCAAAGTTTCAAAAGTAAATTGAATAATTGATACAAAAAATAAACCTAAGCCTAGCAAAAGAAAAATTGTCATGTTTCTACGAATAGCAATTTTTTTAAATGAAAAAGTTGGGACTTTGCTTATCAGTAAGATCGATACTAAAACCATAAAATACGGTGTAATTGCTCTCAAATCAAATAGGCTTGAAAAATTTGACAATTCAAACATTAAGGGAAAAAGAATCAGGCATCCTCCAGCGGGAGATGGGATTCCTTGAAAAAAATTATTTTTCCATTGATCATTTTTTTCAAACTTAGTTAGATTAAATCTTGCAAGTCTTAGTACACAACACACAGAAAAAAATAAAACTATTAACCATCCAATTTTACCAAATTTACTTAATTCCCAAAAATAAATTATAAATGCGGGCGCTATTCCAAAACTCACAAAATCTGTTAATGAATCTAATTCTTTTCCAAAATCTGAAGTACCTTTAATTAACCTAGCTACCCTTCCGTCTAGACCATCCAAAATTGCAGCGACCACCAAAAATAAAACTGCAAATGCAAAATTACCATCCATTGCAAACTTAATTGAACTAATTCCTAAACAAACTCCAATCAGTGTTAGTACACTTGGTAAAATGTATCTCGATTTACTTACTGAAACGACTTTAAATTTATCTTTCTTTTCCATTTAAGAACTCGCTATCAAGCTTTCCCCGGCTATAACGTTCTGTCCAACTTTAACCATAGTTTTTCTTCCGTCATAGTATATATCAACCCTGCTCCCAAATCTAATCATACCAATTCTTTGTCCTTGATTGACTGTCTGTTTTTTTTGAACTTGGGTAATAATGCGTCTTGCAATTAAACCTGCTATTTGAACAACTACAATATCGCCTACTGTTTTGCTATCTTTTATTTTAAAATAATTTCTCTCGTTATCTTCACTGGCTTTGTCTAGAGAGGCATTTAAAAACTTTCCTGGCTTATAAAAAATATCTTCTATTTCGCCCTTAAGAGGAGCTCTATTTACATGGCAGTCAAAAATATTCATAAAAATACTTACTCTTGTAAATTTTTTGTTTTCTAAACCGAGTTCTACAGGTCCATTTACTTCCGATATAGTAGAAATAATTCCATCTGCTGGACTAACAAGGTAAGTGTCGTCTTCTATAATTTTTCTTTCAGGATCTCTAAAAAAGTAATAAACCCATATGGTGATTAAGGTAAAAATAAATCCAAAAAAATCAGAAATTGACCACAGAATTAGTGTTAATACCCCGGATATAACTAAAAACTTATACCCTTCTTGGTGTAACTTCGGAAATATTTTTTCAAGCATCATAACTTATAATTTGATAATCTTAGGGTAATATGTATAAAAATTCTCAATTATCAAATTAAATTTATATTATGGCAAAAATCAAAGTAAAAAATCCAGTAGTAGAGCTAGATGGTGATGAGATGACCCGTATAATTTGGGCATTTATAAAAGACAAATTAATCAAACCTTATCTGGATATTGAGCTTAAATACTTTGATCTTGGTATTCAGAACAGAGATAAAACTAATGATCAGGTAACAATCGATTGTGCTAAAGCAATTCAAAAATATGGGGCTGGTGTTAAGTGTGCAACGATTACCCCTGATGAATCTCGTGTTAAAGAATTCAAACTAAAAAAGATGTGGAAATCTCCAAATGGTACAATAAGAAATATTGTTGGCGGAACTATTTTTAGAGAGCCTATAATTTGCAAAAACGTTCCAAGATTAGTGCCTCACTGGACTGATAGTGTGATAGTTGGAAGACATGCTTTTGGAGACCAGTACAGAGCAACCGATTTTAAAGTCCCTGGAAAAGGTAAGATGACAATTAAATGGGAGTCTGAAGACGGAAAAAATAAAATTGAACATGAAGTTTATGATTTCAAAGGATCTGGTATAGCACTTTCTATGTACAATCTGGATGACTCAATAAAAGACTTTGCAAGAGCATGTATGAATTATGGTTTGGTTAGAAAATGGCCCGTTTATTTTTCAACAAAAAACACAATTTTAAAAGCTTACGATGGAAGGTTTAAAGATATTTTTGAGGAAATTTTTCAAAAAGAATTCAAAAAAAAATTCGATGAATCGGGCATTACTTACGAACATAGATTAATAGATGATATGGTTGCATGTGCTATGAAATGGAGTGGAAAATATATCTGGGCATGTAAAAATTATGATGGTGATGTGCAATCTGATACTGTAGCTCAAGGCTATGGTTCTCTTGGATTAATGACAAGTGTACTTAGAACTCCAGATGGGAAAATAGCTGAGGCTGAAGCAGCTCATGGGACTGTTACTAGGCATTTTAGGCAGCACCAACAAGGTAAAGAAACTTCTACAAATCCAATTGCCTCTATTTTTGCTTGGACAAGAGGTTTGTCGCATAGAGGGCAACTAGATGGTAATAACGAATTAATTAAATTTGCAAATACTCTGGAAAAAGTTTGTGTAGAAACTGTTGAAAGTGGATCTATGACAAAAGACCTAGCTATATTAATTAGTAAAAATCAAAAATTTTTAACCACAAATCAATTTTTAGAAGCAATAGATTCTAATTTAAAAAAGAAGCTTAAGTAATTTTGTCACTTAAAGCTTTAAAGGTATCTTTAATCTTTTCTTTGTTTGATCCTCCGGCCTGAGCGAAGTCTTCTCTTCCTCCACCACCTTTGCCTCCAAGAACTTCGGAAGCAGTTTTCACAAGAGTCACAGCATCGTATTTTTTAGTTAATTCCTTAGTTACACCAACTGCAACACCAACTTTTCCTTCAAAAGTTGAAATACTAATTACAATCCCCTGCTTAATATCTTTTTTACCCTGATCTATTACACTTCTTAGCTCTTTGGGTGGAAAATCAGTGAGAACTTGCTGTCTTAAAATAAACGAACCTACTTTTTTATCCTTAATAATATTTTTACTTTTATCTTTAATAACATTTTGAATTTTAATTTTTTCCAGCTGTTTATTAAGATTCTTAAAATTTTCAGATAATTCTAAATCATCTTTATAGTCAGGTTTGACTTTGTGTTTAGATAATTCTTTTTTAATTGTATCGATCTGATCTTTTAGAGTTTTTTCTTTTGAAGATTTATCCTGTTTTGTAGATTTTTCATAATCTTCTAACTGTTTATCTCTTAAAGCCTCTACTCTTCTAACCCCTGCTGCTATAGATGATTGGCTTACTATTTTGAATTTTCCAATATCTTTTGTATTTTTAACATGAGTTCCTCCACAGAGTTCTGTGGAAAAAAAACCTCCATTTTCTTTGCCCATAGATAAAACTCTAACTTCTTCTCCGTATTTTTCACCAAACAAAGCTAAAGCTCCTTTTTCAACGGCCTCTTTGGGTGTCATAATTCTTGTTTTAACATCCGCTGCGGTATTAACCATGTCGTTTACGAATTTTTCAATTTTTTCAATTTCTTTTTTTTCAATTGGTTTGTTGTGACTAAAATCAAACCTAAGTTTTTCTGGGCTCACCAAGGATCCCTTTTGAGTAACATGTTTTCCTAAAGTTCTTCTTAGAGCTTCATGAAGTAAATGTGTTGCTGAGTGATAAGCTCTTGCGTTATTCCGTCTGTCTACATTAATTTCTAAATTAACACTCTGATGAGTCTTTAAAGAACCTTTATCAATCTTGCCCAAATGAACATGTAGATCACCCATCTTCTTTTGTGTATCTTTAATAAGAACTTTACAATCATTAGAATAAATTATTCCTTGATCGCCAACCTGACCGCCGGACTCTGCATAGAATGGGGTTTGGTTAGTTACTATTTCCACTTCATCACCTGTTTTTGCTTCTTTAATAAAATCTTTACCTTTTGATATTTTGAGAACAACCCCTTCGGCTTTATCAAGTTCATAACCTAAAAATTCTGTAGGGCTGAGCTCTTCTCTAACTTTAAACCATTTTTCCTCTAAAGATTTATCTCCTGATCCTTTCCAACTAGCTCGCGCAAGTTCTTTGCTTTTTTCCATTGATTTGTCAAAAGCATTGGTATCAATTTTAATATTTTTATTCTTTAAAATATCTGCAGTAAGATCTAAAGGAAAACCATAGGTATCATAAAGTTTAAAGGCAATTTCTCCTGGAAAAATATTGTTTTTAACTTTTTCAAGATCTTGGTTCAAAATTTTCATTCCTCTATCTAATAGTGAAGAAAATTTTTCTTCTTCATTTTTTAATGTTTCTATAATTAAATCTTTTCCTCTTTTTAGCTCTGGATAACTCTGTGACATTTCTTTTAAAAGAACATCAAATAATTTATAAAATATAGGATCTTTGCTGCCTAATGTGTGTGCATGACGCATTCCTCGTCTCATAATTCTTCTTAAAACATAGCCCCTTCCTTCATTTGAAGGTAGAACTCCTTCTGCTATTAAAAAACTGCTTGCTCTAAGATGATCGGCAATAACTCTGTGGCTTGCGATAGTTTTTTTGTCTATTTTGGTCTTTGTAATTTCTGATGATGCAAACATTAATTTTTTAAAATGGTCAATGCTGTAGTTGTCATGAGTTCCTTGAAGAACAGCAGTTATTCTTTCAAGGCCCATTCCTGTATCAACAGATGGTTTGGGTAAATTTACTCTTTTGTCTTTTGAAATTTGTTCAAATTGCATAAATACCAGGTTCCAAATTTCAATAAATCTGTCGCCGTCCTGTTCTGAGCTTCCTGGAGGTCCGCCTTTTAATTTTTCACCATGGTCATAAAATATCTCTGAACAAGGACCGCAAGGACCTGTTTCTCCCATAGACCAAAAATTGTCAGCAGTTGAAATTTTAATAATTTTGCTTTCTGGCAGACCCGTTACTTTCTTCCATAGTTTAAAAGCTTCTTCGTCCTCGGAATAGACGGTTGCCAATAATTTTTCTTTTGGGATACCAAAGTCTTTGGTTAATAATTCCCATGCATAATAAATCGCTTTTTCTTTAAAATAATCTCCGAAAGAAAAATTTCCTAACATTTCAAAAAAAGTGTGGTGCCTTGGTGTATAACCAACATTCTCAAGATCATTGTGTTTACCTCCAGCTCTAATACACTTTTGTGATGTAACTGCTGTTTTAAAAGATTTCTTTTCTAATCCTGTAAAAACGTTCTTAAATTGAACCATTCCTGAATTAGTAAACATCAAGGTTGGATCGTTATTGGGAACAATATTACTGGAATCCACTACCTTGTGTCTATTTCTTGAAAAATATTCAAGAAATTTTTTCCTAATTTCGCTCATTAAAATATTGCTCATATATCTATTAAATACAGATATTTTATTTATTGTCTATATGCTAGAAAACACACGAAAGGTGCGGGGGCACCTTTCGTGTTGAGAGTATGATGGAAAAATCGTTATTTTTCTGTTTCTTTTTCTTTGGGAGCTGGATTCCCTTCAATTTTTTTAGATATTAAACCAGCTTTTGTTCTTATAGCTGATTCTATTTCTTGGGCAATTTTTGGATTTTTCTCTAAATAGATCTTGGCATTTTCTCTACCCTGACCTATCTTTTCACCTTTGTAAGCATACCAGGCACCAGATTTTTCTACTATATCTGCTTTAGAACCAAGATCAATTAATTCACCAGATTTACTGATTCCCTTTCCATACATTAGATCAAATTCAACCATTTTAAATGGTGGAGCCACTTTGTTTTTAACAATCTTTACTCTAGTGCTATTACCAATAATTTGATCTTTTTCCTTAATAGCGCCTATTCTTCTTATATCCATTCGAACTGATGAGTAAAACTTAAGAGCATTACCACCTGATGTAGTTTCTGGATTACCAAACATAACACCAATTTTCATTCTGATTTGGTTGATAAAAATAACCATTGTGTTTGATTTTGATATTGAACCAGTTAGCTTTCTAAGAGCCTGACTCATTAACCTTGATTGTAAACCAACGTGATGGTCACCCATTTCTCCTTCCAATTCTGCTTTCGGAGTTAGTGCTGCAACTGAATCGATCACTAAAACTGATAATGATCCTGATTTAATTAATGTATCAGCAATTTCTAATGCTTGTTCACCAGTATCTGGTTGTGAAATTAGAAGATCATCAGTTTTAACACCTAATTTTTTTGCATATACAGGATCTAAAGCGTGTTCAGCATCAACAAAACCACAGATGCCACCAGCTTTTTGTGCCTCTGCTACAACCTGTAGAGCTAGCGTTGTTTTTCCAGAGGATTCTGGACCATATATCTCTATTACTCTTCCTTTGGGTAAGCCTCCAATTCCAAGCGCAAGATCTAAACTTAGAGATCCTGTTGAAATTGACTCCACATCCATGGCCTGTTGTTGACCTAGACGCATTATAGAGCCTTTACCAAAATTATCGTCTATTTGACTAATGGCAGCGTTTAGCGCTTTGTTTTTTTCTTTAATTTCCTGTTCTTTCTTTGTGTCTGATTTAACTACTTTTAAATTATTTTTAGTCATTTTTTTTTCCTTTTTTTTTATTACGAATCACTGATTTAAATGTACACATTTTGTTCTTTTAATCAATCTTAAAATAGTGTAAAGATTTATTTGATATTATCTAAATGAAGATCGCCGATAGACGCGAGCAAATTGAATTGTGCTATTGCAAAGTCTTTTTGTGCTTTTGCATAACTTGTTCTTGAATCTAATAGTAAAGTTCTAGACTGAATCACTTCAAGAGTAGTTCTTTTATTCCCAGAATCATATTCAAGAGTAATTCCTTCATTTGCTATTTCTGCAGCTTTTAATTGGGCGCTCGTAGCATCTAAAATCCCTTTTGATGCACTATAAGTTGTCCAGGCATTAGCTGTGTCTATTTGTACTTGTTCTAAAACATCATCAAGAATCAGTTGTTTTTCTTCCATTTTAAACTTGGCTTTTTTTACGGAAGATAGATTTTTTCCGCCCTTAAAAATTGGCCAAGTAAGAGTAGCTTTTACTTCTTCTTGTTCTCTTTCGTCCACAGTTGTACTGAAGTCTTTATTTTCTTTACGCGAATAAGAAAGTTTTGCAGAAGGTGCTAGATCTCCCTTTGCTACAAATAATTCTCTCTTGGCTATTTCTAAATCTAACTTTGCTAAATTTAAACGTGGATTTGTCTGCTCCGCAATAGCAGTGGCTGTACTTAAGGTGCTTGGTATTGCTAAATTTGGAAAGAAGCTTAAATCTACCTCCTCGGGTGCTTTTGAACCAATTATTTTTTGAAAATTCTTTTTTCCTGAAATAAGCTCATTTCTGGCTGTAATTAACTTGGCTTGTGCGCCCGCTAAAGAAGATTCGGATTGAGCAAAATCAGTAAGACTGATCTCGCCTCTTTCTAGTCTAGATCTGTCACTTTCAACTTGTCTTTCAAAAAGCTCAACGTTTAATTCATTAAACTCTGAATTTTTAAAATTATAACCTAAATTATAATAAGCTTTTGCAGCATTTAATAGAACTTCTTGTTCAAGTTTATTTAGCTCAAACTTTGCGTGCTCTAATTCGAGTTTTGATTTTTCTAGAGTATTGTAGTTAGTAAATCCATCAAAAATTTTTTGTTCAACCAATATTGACTTACTTTCAGGAGTAGAACTTGTATCTCCTAGCTTTGTGCCAGATTGATTTATTCTTTTGCTATCTTCTTGTGAAGCTATATCACCTGATAAAGTTATAGAAGGAAGAAACTCTCCTCTTGAAATATTCACATCTTGTTTTGAAGCCTCGAGACTGGCTCTCTCTGCATTAAGTCTAGAATTATTTTTAAATGCATTTGATAAAGTTTTAATTAAATCTTGCGCATAAAGTTTGTTTGAAAATAAAAAAAATATCAATAGAACTAAAAATTTTTTTATCATTTTAATAAAATCTCATTCTTTTTGCTCTATGGCTTTTATCTAAAAAAATAGTCAAGTCTGATATCTTAGAAAAATTCCTCATCATATGTTTGGTTATTCTTTCATAAAACATGATAAATTTCTTTACCTGAGATCTTGACATAGTCCTTTTGTTTTTCAATGTCAATTTCATTTTTTGTTCCTGAAGTAAACGCCATTTAAATATATGCTCAAAACTAGGTGCTTTCAAATATACTAGTTTATCAATTTTTCTAAAAATTTTTTTATATTGATTTTTTAAGAAGTTATTTACTGTCCTTCTCCAAGTAAGATCTAGGTCATGCTTTTGTTCAATTGGGTTTAAAGATTTTTTAAGCTCATGGTCTCTCTGTTGCCTTGCTCCAACACACCAGCCTTCAAAAATAATTATATGTGGAGGTTTTTTTATTTTTTGCCATTTACTTTTCTTAGATCTATCATCTATCGACTTATCAAACTTTGGAATTAATACAGTTTTGAATTTTTTTGCTTTTAATTTTTTTATTGTTTTGTTTATTAAACCAAGATCATGGGTTCCTGGCACTCCTCTTGTAAAAAACAACGGATGAATTTTTTTTGACATTTTTCTTCTATCTGCTTTTGTTTTATAAAAATCATCTATAGAAAAAACACAAAGATCTAATCTGTATTTTCTTTTTAAAATAAATTTTAAAATTCCTGTAATAGTACTTTTTCCTGACCCCTGCCCCCCTGATAAACCTATAATTTTTATTTTTTTATCTTTTTTATAAATTGAATAAATCCATTCTGAGAGTGGTAGATAAAATGTATTTAACTTTCCTATTTTATCAACAATGGGTTTACCAGCGACTTCTTGTTTTTTTAAAAATTTTAAGTAATCACTTTTTATCATGAGGATGATTTATACCATCAAAAATGGGAACATCCTTCAAGTCAAAAGGGTTAACTCCTTCTAAACAAGCTGCATTAACACAATATGAATTTGGATTACTTCTGGGTTTGTGATGGGTATAAATTCCACAAACTGTACAAAAATAGTGTTTTGCGGTTTTAGAGTGATACTGATAAAGTTTAAGTAATTTTTCTCCCTTTGTAATTTTTAAATCATTAAGACCAATTTTGTTTACCATGGTAATTCCTTTTTTCTTACAAATAGAACAATTACACCTAACAAAATTTTTTAGGCCATTCGGCAAAGACACTTCTGCTTCTACGCCTCCACAATGACAAGACAATTTCTTAATCATTTAAATTTCCTTCGTTCAATTTATTAAAAGATATCCACATAAAATACACCCTTTTTATAAATGTTCACGTTTTGATTCACTTTTGATTCCAATACAGACTCAAAATACAACCTTCTAGTGTGTATAGTTTTTTATGCTAGCGACATTGTCGTCTGATTTCAAGAAAGCTTTTATGTTTTCTCTAAAGGAAATTAGATAAACCAAAAAGCTGAAAACAATAAGTAAAATAATGCTGATCACAAAAAGTAAAAATCCAACTTCATCTTTTAAGATATAAATAATTACTGCAAAAATGATTGCCCTTACAAAAACAGAATTTTTAAAAACAGCAATAATCGATAATGAGTGAATAATAAGATTAAATAAAGGCATTTTTGAGGGACCAAAATATCTTAATCCTCTAATGGAATTAATTGTATTTAAATTTAAAATATGTTTTTTAATCGATCCAGAAAAACTGCACCACAAACTTTCTTTTTTTGATAAAGTTTTTACATCATTTTTTGTTAAACAGCTGTAATTTCCAAAATTAATATTTTTGCCAGTAAAAATTAAAGTAATAATTTTATGTATTTGATATAGCATCTGAAAAAAGAGTCCTTCTGATCTTTTAACTCTTTTGGCCACAACAGAAATATCTGCATTGGAAAAAGCTTTTTCCACCAGCATTTTGATTTCCTCTGGTCTATCCTCTCCGTCTCCATCCATTACTATCAAATGATCAAAATCAAGACTTTTAGACAAATGTCTAATACCAAAAGCGTTACATCTAGCGTGTCCTCTATTTTGCTTCATGTTAATAATTTGTAAAGTGCTAATATTTTTTGGAACTTTGATTTCTGGAGCTTCAATCGTGGAGCCATCATTTACCACTACACAATGAAATTCTGTTTTATCTATACTTTGAATTTCTTTGTCAATTTCATCTAAAAGCTTAAACAAAGACTCCCAATCATTATAAACTGGTATTAAAATTTTAATTTTTTTCATCTACTCCCAATCATGCATATACCTATGGGTTTGATTGTTCCAAAAACCCCGGGGCATATTTCTTTCAAAATTTTAGGATTTCCAGTGTAAATCACGCCGCCTTTTTTGCCAAGATTTTCAGAATTTTTATCAAGTTTATTAAACCATTTTGGTCTTGAGCTTAGATGATAAGATAAATTACCTCCAAACCATTCGTCGCCAACTACTATCCCTATTTCATTTGAAAAATTCTTGTACCATCTATTCTCTACTAATCTTGCTATTTCTTTTCCAGGATAGTCTGTTCTTTTATCCGTTTTTGATATGGATACATATGAATAGATTATTGGAGCAAGAATAAAAAAGAGCAAGAATACTGTAACGAATTTATTGATTTTTTTTAAATCAATTCTTTTTTCAAATAAGTAAACAAGGAGCACACCAAAAAATAAATAAAAAGGCGTCATCCACATTGTTCTGATTTTAACGCCCACTATCAATGAAGTTAAAAACATCAAAATAATTGGAACAATATTAATGGTTAGTAAGAACAACAGTTTTTTATCTTTAAAATCAAACTTGGTTTTAAATTTTGAAATTGCGAATAAAAACATTACAAAAAGAGGAATGAGTATTCCTATTTGTTTTCCTAAAAATATAAGGGGATGTAGAAAATGGTCTGCAATATTTTGATCTCCTGTTCCGGTTCTGTGAAGACCATAAGTAATTGTGATATAATCGTTCTCCATCAACCAAACTAAATGAGGAAATAAAACTAAGAAAAAAGGTAATAAGGAAATAAGGCCTTTGAAGTTAGTTTGTTTTTTAATAATTATATAGATAAAAAATACATCTATTGCGACAAGTAAATAGATGAATAAATATTTGGATAGAATGCCCAGTCCTGCAAATAAACCAAATAATAACCAATCAGAAGTTTTATTATCCTTGAATCCTTTCCAAACATATAAAACTGAGAGAGCCCAAAAAGGTAATTGGCTTACATTTACGTTAAACTCTGGTGTTGTGAAATTGTAAAAATAAACCCCTTCTAAAAGCAGGACCGAAATTAAACAGTAGTTTTGATTTTTAAAAAACTCTTTCGAGAATATCCAAACAACAAAAAAAGCTGATACGACAAATATTTGGCTTAAAAAATAATATGCCCAATCTTGACTTCCAAACACTTGGTAAAACACTTCAACGGAAAAAGCACTAAGCGGGGGATGTTTATTAAAGCCCCAATCCATATTGCTTGCCCAGGCTAAAGCCTCGATTGTATCAAGTGGTAAATTTTTATTTGTTAGAGAAGGAATCAATGTCCAAATAATTAGATGAAAAGTCAAAAACAAATAAAATATTTTTGGAGTATTTTTCGTCATAAAATTTACATATATTAGCAATTTAAATTATATTGACACGAATACAAACGTTTATATACTCCCCATCTTTAAAAATATGGCAAAAAATTCAGTTAAAAAATACACTCCAAATACCAAAGAAAAATATATGTGCACAAAGCACAAGAAATATTTCAAAGAAAAATTAACATCTTGGAGAAAGGAAATTATAAAATTAAATAGTGAGAATGCTGTTTTAAACAGCCTTGATGACAATAGTTCATCTGCTGACATTGTCGATCAAGCATCTTCCCATACAGAAAAGTCAGTAGAACAAAGAGCATCTAACAGAAGAAGAAAGCTTATAAGTAAAATTGATAAAGCAATTAAGAAAATAAAAGATGGAACTTATGGATATTGCGAGGAAACAGGAGAACCAATTGGTTTAAAAAGATTAATAGCTAGACCAATAGCAACATTGAGTATAGAAGCGCAAGAAAGACATGAGAAAGAAGAAAAAATTTTTATAGATAATTAAGGTTTTGGTATTTTTTCTTCTCTATTCAGAAGATCAAAACCTTTAATCACAGCTTCTCTGCTTGAAATTTCATTATACCACCTGGTTAAGTGCTTGAATTTTTTTAAACCAACATCATGCCATTCATGTCGTGCAATCCATGGAAAAGTTGCTATATCGGCTATTGAATAATCTCCAGCCAAAAATTTACTTTTTCCCAATCTTTCATCCAAATCTTTGTAAATAGTTTTTGCTATTTTGAAATATCTTTCTTCTCCCCAATTACTCTTCCCAGGATTATAATGATGAAATTGATGATGTTGACCTAACATTGGTCCCACATAAGCCATTTGGCCCATTAACCATTGAATTATTAAACCTTTATTTTTTTCAGGATAAAATTTTCCACTCTTTTCACCTAAATATATTAATATCGCACCAGACTCAAAAACAGAGGTCTTGTTATCATGATCAATAATTACTGGAATTTTACTAAAGGGACTAATTTCTCTAAATTTAGGATCAAACTGCGCGCCTTTAAGAATGTTTATTTTTGTAACCTTATATTCGAACTTTATTTCCTCTAACATTATGGAAATTTTTTTTCCATTTGGAGTATTTGCTGTAAGTAGTTCAATCACTTTGGTTTACAACCCAAACGTTCCTGTATTTCCTTTGAAGAAGTAGTGAATTGAAACCTGTACTTTTCATTAGGTCTTGCTCTTTTAAAACATTCTACGGATGCTAATGCTGCTTCGTGAAATCCTGATAAAATAAGTCTTTCTTTTCCTGGATAAGTACAAATGTCTCCAATGGCAAATATTCCTTTTTTATTTGTCTGAAAGTTTTCTGTGTTAACCGTTATGGTTTTTTTGTTCATATTCAATCCCCATTCTGCAATTGGTCCGAGCTGCATTATAAGTCCAAAAAAACTTAATATATAATCAGTATCTATTTTTATAGTTTTTTCATCGTCGTTTTTAATAGTTATAGATTTAATATCTTTGTCGCCCTCAATACTGCTCAATTGATATTTGGTTTTAATTTGTAGTTTTCCTGCTTTTTCTAATTTTTTTATTTCATTCAAAGTATGAGGAGCTCCTCTAAATTCTTCCCTTCTGTGAATTAATGTAACATGAGCGATTTTTGATAAATCTAAAGCCCAATCCAGAGCTGAGTCTCCTCCTCCAAAAATCGAAACTTTTTTACTTTTAAATTTATTTTTATCCCTTACGGAGTAGAAGATATTTTTCCCTTCATATTTTTCTGCTTCTTTTAAAGATATTCTTCTTGGTTCAAATGACCCTACACCTCCCGCAATAATAATATTCGGTGCACTAAAAACTTTATTTTTGTTTGTTTTAACTATCCAGTTTTCTTTTTCCTCTGAAACTTCTTGAACTCTCTCATTGAAATGAAAATTTGTATTAAATGGTTTTATTTGTTTTAGCAAATTTTCTGTTAGTTCTTTTCCGGTACATTCTGGAATTGCAGGAATGTCGTAGATGGGCTTGTCTGGATATAACTCGATACATTGTCCACCAGCTTTATCTAAATTGTCTATTACTTCAGATTTTAAACCTTTGATACCTAATTGATGAACAGTAAACAAACCCACAGGTCCAGCACCAACTATAACTACATCTGTTTTAATCATTTTTAAACTTGCTTGGATGGGGTTGTAACCACCAAACCATCTAATTCATCTGTAACAATTATTTGACAACTTAATCTACTGTTTTTTTTTGGTTCAAAAGCCATATCAATCATATCTTGCTCTGCGTCTTCTGCCTTTGGCAGTTTATTAAACCATTCTTCTTTGACATAAACATGGCAGGTCGCACAGGCCATTCCTCCACCACAATCTGCATCGATACCGGAAATATTGTTTTGAACCGCCCCCTCCATTACTGAAAGGCCATTCGCCACATCTATTGTTTTTTGACTCCCTGTTGAATCGATATAAGTAATTTTAGACATTCATTTAATATAGGTACAAAAAAAAATAGGGCAAGTTATAAAACTCGCCCTATTTTAAATAATTAACTATTTATTATCTTTTTGACAAAGAAGTGCTTTGCATAGCAGCAGCCCAGATTACTAGACCGAATGCTAATTTGTTAACAAAGTCAGCTAAGTTGTAAATAACGTTCAATGTGTTGCTATCAATTCCACCAGCAAGGTAACCAAATACGTAACCTAGTGGGTAAATTGCCCAACCAATTGTAACTATCATTCTCATAGCACCGAAAGCAGTTGCTACGGCTTTATTACCGCCTTTAGCAGCAGCTCTTCCAGCTTCTCCAGAAAAGATTTCAAATAGAATGTATATCCAACCTGCCATTCCAATTATGAAACCAACAAATTCTTGGATATAACCGGCTTCACCTAAATAACCACCGATTAACATTACTAATGAAGCTATTAGCAGTCTCCAGAACATTGAAGTTGGAACTTTTCTAACAGCAGCTAAGATTAAATAGAATTCAACAATTTGAAGTGGAACAGTAATTAACCAATCAATATATCTGTATACCGTTGGTGTGTCTCCTGTCTCAATCCAAATGCCTCTCATGTATATGTAGTGAACAAATGCTATAAACTGGATTAATCCAGCAACTGTTACAGATGTTCTCCACGAAGCAGCAACTGTATTTCTTTCTAAGAAGAAGAATACAGCACCTGCTAACATAGCCATTGATACAAGCCAAAACGTAATTCCTACGAAATCGTTTGTTTGTAAAATAGCAGTAGCAGCATTAGCAGAGCTCGTGATTCCTAAGAATGCAAGAGCGGCTAGTGCAATCATACCTAGTTTTTTCATGAAAACCTCCCTTTATGTTTAGTTTTCGTTTTAGTTTAAATTTAAACCGTTCAAAGCTCGAGAAAGTCTCCCTCTCTCTTTTTGAACATGACCGAAAAGTACCCAATAAGAAAGTTAATTTGAAGCTTTTTTTTTGATAAAAAATGTTGATTTTATTAGCTTTTTGGTTTTTTTTTGGGGATAATATGAAGATAAACGGCTTTTAAAGGGGTATCTCATTTGACTGAGAAATACAAAAAAATACACGATTCTTCCATAAATAATAGGGAGGATTTTTGGAAAAAAGTATCTGATGATATTTTTTGGTATAAAAAACCCTCAAAAATACTCAATTCATCTAACCCACCTTTTTATAAATGGTTTGAAGATGGTGTCACAAACACTTGTTACAACGCTTTAGATTTTCACGTTGGTGAAGGTCGTGGAGACAAGACGGCTATAATCTACGATAGTCCAATAACTGGAGTAAAAAATAAATTTTCTTATAAAGAATTAAGAGACAAAGTATCTATTTTTGCGGGTGCTCTTAAAAATCAGGGAATAAACAAAGGAGATAGGGTTATAATTTATATGCCAATGATACCTGAGGCTGTAATTGCCATGTTGGCTTGCGGTAGAATTGGTGCGGTTCACTCTGTTGTTTTTGGAGGTTTTGCTGCTAATGAGTTGGCAAGTAGAATTGATGACTCAAAAGCAAAAATTATTGTTTCAGCTTCTTGTGGATATGAACCTGGAAGAACTGTTCATTACAAACCTTTGTTGAACAAAGCTATTGATATCGCAAATCATAAACCAGACAAATGTATAATTTTTCAAAGAGAAAAAGATAAAGCAGAACTTAATCCAAAAACAGATATTACATGGGAAGAATCTTTAAAAGGAGCTAAACCAACTGAATGTGAAAAAATGAACGCAAATGATTACGCTTATATTCTTTATACGTCAGGAACAACTGGTTTACCAAAAGGAATTGTAAGAGATATAGGTGGTCACATCGTTGCTCTAAAGTGGACTATGAAAAATATTTATAACATAGATCCTGACGATGTGTGGTGGTCAGCCAGCGATATAGGTTGGATTGTTGGGCATTCTTATATTGTATATGCTCCGTTATTTCATGGATGCACAACTATTTTATTTGAAGGAAAACCAATTGGAACTCCGGATCCTGGTGTTTTTTGGAGAATAATTTCTGAACACAAAGTAAAGTCTTTATTTACCGCTCCTACAGCAATAAGGGCAATCAAAAAGGAAGATCCTGAAGGAAAATTTTTTAAAAAATATGATTTGTCTAAATTTGATACTTTGTTTTTAGCTGGAGAACGTGCGGATCCTGATACGATTAAATGGTTTGAAAAACTTTCAAATGCTCCTGTGATCGATCACTGGTGGCAAACTGAAACGAGCTGGGCTATTAGTGCAAATTGTGCTGGGATAGAAAAATTTCCAACCAAATATGGTTCTGCTTTTAAGCCTGTTCCCGGTTATGATTTAAAAGTTCTTAATAGTGAAGGTAAAGAGACTAAAAGAGGTCAGATGGGTGACATAGTTGTTAAGTTGCCTTTGCCTCCAGGAACTTTCCCAACTTTGTGGAATGCTGATGAAAGATATAAAAAAGTTTATATGTCAACTTATCCTGGTTACTATCAAACTTATGATGCCGGACATATTGACGAAGATGGTTATGTTTGGATTATGTCAAGAACGGATGACATCATAAATGTTGCTGGTCATAGATTGTCTACAGGAGCAATAGAAGAAGTTTTAGCAGAGCACAAAAATGTTGCCGAGTGTGCTGTAATAGGAATTGCAGATAAATTAAAAGGTCAGCTTCCTATTGGACTGATAGCTTTAAAAGCTGGTGTTAATCGAGATAACAAAGAAATTACAAAAGAATGTGTAGCGTTAGTTCGGGAAAAAGTAGGACCGGTTGCTGCTTTTAAATTAGCTATTGTTGTAAAAAGATTGCCTAAAACAAGATCGGGAAAAGTTTTAAGAGGTACTGTTAGAAAAATTGCAGACGGTGAAACATATAAAGTTCCTCCTACAATAGATGATCCTGCAATTTTAGATGAAATTAAAAAAGACCTTAAGGATAATAATATTTTAAAAAGCTAAAGGTTTTCCTAGAGCTTTTGATGCAATTTTATTATTTTCCATAGCAATTTGTCCATTAACAATAGTTGCCACTGGAAATCCTTTAACTTTGTAATTATTGAAAGGTGTCCAACCACATTTACTTTCAATCCAACTATCTTTAATGACAACCTCTTTGTTCATATCCACTATGGTTAAGTCAGCATCATAATTTTCTTTTATGTAACCTTTGTTTTTAATTCCAAATAAATCACATGGATTTTCACAAACTAATTTAATCAATTGTTCTATTTTCAATTTACCCTTGTTCACATGATCAAGCATTACTGGAAGCAAAGTTTGAACACCTGGCATACCAGAGGGAGATAAAGGGTACTTTTTGTTTTTTTCTTCTTTTGTATGAGGAGCGTGATCAGACCCTATTGTGCTTAGTAAAGAATTTTTTACAGCATCCCATAGTCTATCATGATGATCTTTTGATCTAATAGGTGGGTTCATCTGGCTAAAAGTTTTGAGTTTTTCATAACAATCAGGAGCAAATAAAGTTAAGTGTTGTGGTGTAATTTCAAAAGTAACCCCTTCCCTTTTTTCTGAGAAAAAATCAATTTCTTGTTTAGTTGTTACGTGAAGAATATGAATTTTCTTTTTATATTTCTGTGCAATTCTTACTACTCTTTTTGTAGACTCTAGTGCACAATCTTCGTTTCTCCATATTGGGTGTGAGGTAACATCTCCTTCTTTTATAAATTTTTTTCTAGATAATAGAATATTTTCATCTTCTGAATGAACCGAAATAATCTTGCTACTATTAGATATAACTTTCTCTATATCTTTTTCCTGACTTACCAAAAGATTTCCTGTTGAAGATCCTGCAAAAAGTTTTACTCCACAACATCCTTCTAAAGTATTAACTGATGCTAACTCTTTCATATTGTCAGGTGTTGCACCAAAATAAAAAGCATAATTGCAAAACATTCTATTTTTTGCAGCACTAAGTTTATTATTAAATTCTTTAAAGGTAGATGTAGGAGGATTAGTATTTGGCATTTCAAAAACTGAGGTCACCCCTCCTGCAATAGCTGCTCTACTACCACTTTCTAAATTTTCAGCATCATTTGCACCTGGTTCTCTAAAATGAACCTGGGTATCAATTACTCCCGGCAAAACAGTTTTTCCAGATGCGTCAAAAACTTTACTGCTATTTAGGTCAACTTTTCCTATTTTTTTGATTTTATTTCCCGATAAAGCTATATCAATATTTTGAAATTTTCCCTGAATATAACAAGATCCGTTCTTAATAATGAGACTGTAGTTATAAGACATATTTTGTTAAAATTATTATACAATATAAACTTCAAATATGGAAAAAGATCAAATATTTATTTTGAAAGATAGAGGCATCATTTACATCAGCGGTGAAGATGTTAAAGAATTTTTACAAAATATTGTAACTAACGATATTAACAAGGTTAGTGATACTTCTAGTTGCTTTGCTTCATTATTAACTCCTCAAGGCAAGTATTTGTTTGATTTTATCATTATTAGGCACAAGCAAGGCTACTTTCTAGACTGTGAAAAGAATCAGGTTGATCAACTAATTGATAGATTAAATATTTATAAGCTTAATTCTAAGATTGAAATATTAAACTTGAGTAATGAATTCGAGGTTGCTGTTATTAGCAAGAAAAAATTTCTTGCCTTAGAAAATGCCAAAGATATTGTTGGAAACACAGTTAAATACAATGGAGATCCGGTTGTTCTTGATCCTAGATCAAAAAACTTAGGAGGAAGACTAATTGCTAATTTAGAAAAACTTAACCTTTCTCTTAAAAGTCTTGGTTTAAAATCAGAAGATCCAAAAAAATACTATACACTTAGTCATAAGCTCGGTATTCCACAAATTAATACCGATAAACTTCAAGATAAAGTTTTTGGCCTAGAATGTAATTTCGAAGAGTTAAACGGTATAGATTTCAAAAAAGGCTGCTATGTTGGTCAAGAAAATACGGCAAGGATGAAATTAAAAAATAAACTGAGAAGAAAATTATTGCCTTTAAAATCTAATGAAAAATTGAATGTAGGTAGTGATGTAATGTTTAATAAGGTCAATATTGGCAAAGTTTTAATTAACGAACCCTATCCTTTCGCTTTAATAAAACTTTTTGATCCCGATTTTTCAAACTTTAAAAACAAAGAAATATTAGCTGACAATAAAAAAGTAAATATAATAACTTCTTAAAAGAATTTAAGTAAAATAACTCCAACAAAGATAACTAAAACCGATAATGTTTTAAGTATTGTAAAACGCTCTTTAAGAAAGATTGTGCCAATCAAAAGCGCTATAATTACACTTGTTTCTCTTAAAGCACTAACCAAAGGTATAGGTGCCTGAGTGAATCCCCATACGACAATCCCATAAACTATATAAGAGATAGTTCCGCCAAACCAAAATAATAATTTAGCTTCACTGAAAACTCTTTTAACAACATCTGGTTTGTTCATGATTTTTAAAAGTATCGGAAAAAGTAAAGCATTAACAACAAACGACCACCCCATAAAGCTTAAAGGAGAAAAGCTAGCTCTTGCTCCATAACCATCAATTATAGAATATCCTCCAATGAATAATCCGGTTAACAAAGCAAAACTAATTGCCTTAGCATTCTTGCGCGCTATCCATGGAAAAAATGAATGTCGATCTTGAGTGCTTATGCTTAAAATTCCAATAGAAATTATAATTATACCTAATAATTCATAAATGCTTAGTTTCACTCCAAAGAATAATAATAAAACAATTGTGACAACCACGGGCCCCGTTCCACGCGCAATAGGATAAACTCTTGTATAATCTCCATACCTATAAGCTGTAAGCAAAAACCACTGATAACCCTGGTGGATGATTGCGCTTGCTATAATATAAGGTAAACTTTCTATAGCAGGCATTGGTACTAAAAAAATAATAATTATAGATGCAGGAACGTGCCCTAAAACAATTGCGGCAACAGCAACATGTTTGTCCGCGTGAGACTTAACCATGCTATTCCACAACGCATGTAAAAATGCTGCAAAGATCACTGCCAAAAATACACTTATATCCATTTCTAGATTGTAGACTTTTTATCTTCTTTGTTTAGTTAAAAAACACGGTGTTAATTAAAGCCTTTTACAATTTAATAGGGTTATATAAGATTATTATATGCAAAAGTATTCTATATTCAGTTTAATTAAAAATGCATTTAGCAACCATAAAGATTGGGAGGTTGCATGGAAAGATTCTGAACCCAAAAAAGAATACGATGTCTTAATTATAGGAGCTGGTGGACACGGTCTCGCTACTGCATATTACTTAGCCAAAGAACATAAAATTACCAATGTTGCTGTGTTAGAAAAAGGATGGTTGGGAGGAGGAAATGTTGGAAGAAATACAACAATTCTTAGATCCAATTACATGTTTGATCCTAACGGTCTTTTTTATGAGTATGGAATGAAGATGTGGGAAAACCTGTCCCAGGAATTAAACTATAACGTAATGTACTCACCTAGAGGAATTATTAATCTTGCGCATTCAGATGCACAAATGAATGTATTTTATCGTAGAGGTAATTCAATGAGACTGAATGGTATTGATGCCGTTATGCTGGGAAGAGATGAGTTAAAAAAAATGATTCCATTTGCAGATTTTTCTGAGTCAGCACGTTTTCCAATTTTTGGAGGATTAATGCAGCCAAGAGGAGGAACAGCAAGACACGATGCTGTAGCATGGGGTTATGCAAGACAGGCTGATTCTATGGGTGTAGATATCATTCAACATTGCGAAGTTACAGGTTTTGATGTTCAAAATGGAAAACTGCAAGGCGTTCAAACTTCTAGAGGAAATATTAAAGCAAAAAAAGTTGGATTGTGTGTTGCGGGAAGTACATCATTACTCGCTGAAAAATTAAATATGAAATTACCTATAGAATCACACGTGCTTCAAGCTTGTGTTTCAGAACCAGTAAAACCTTTTCTTGACCATGTAGTAACTTTTGGTGCCGGTCATTTTTATTGTAGTCAATCTGACAAAGGCGAGATGGTTATGGGTGGAGATTTAGACGGTTATAATAGTTATGCTCAAAGAGGAAACCTCCCTACTCTTCAACATGTTTTAACAGAAGGTGTGGCTATGTTTCCTAACTTAAGTAGATTAAAAATGTTAAGAACTTGGGGTGGTATCATGGACATGTCTATGGATGGTTCCCCTATCATCGACAAAACTCATATTGATGGTGTTTATTTAAATTGTGGATGGTGTTATGGAGGATTCAAAGCAACACCAGTTTCGGGATGGACCTTTGCATACACCATTGCAAAAGATCAAGTTCATGAACTAAGTTCAAAATATAGACTCGATAGATTTAATACAGGACATCTCATTGACGAAAAAGGTTTAGGAACAAAAACTTGGATAGGATAATAAATGCTAGAAATTAAATGCCCTTATTGCGGATCAAGATCTCAAAATGAATTTTCTTATGGTGGAGACTCAAATATAAAAAGGCCAGAGCTGGGAAAAGAAGTTTCAGATAAAGACTGGGATAATTTTATTTATCTTAGAAAAAATCCGAGAGGTAAACATTCCGAGTTATGGCATCATGTAGCTGGATGTAGACAATGGTTTAAAGTTTTAAGAGATACATCAACCCATGAGATTTTTAAAACAGCTAAATTAACTGAGGAATTATAATCTTTTCATGACACAAAAATATAGATTAGATAAAGAAGGTTACATCAATAGAAAAAAAAGCATTTCATTTAAATTCAATGGAAAAAAGTATTTTGGTTATCATGGAGATACATTGGCGTCAGCTTTGCTAGCGAATGGGATTCATTTGGTTGGCCGTAGCTTTAAATATCATAGACCAAGAGGATTTATAGGGTCTAAAGAAGATGAGCCTAATGCCAAAGTTCAATTATATAACGGAGCAAAAACTGAACCTAATGCTGTTGCAACAGAAGTTGAATTAGTTGAAGGATTAGTTGCAAAAAGCCAAAATTGTTGGCCATCTGTATCTTTTGATTTTGGTGCAATAAACAATTTTTTAAGTAAATTTTTTCCAGCTGGATTTTATTACAAAACTTTTATGTGGCCAAAAAGCTTTTGGCATAAAATTTATGAACCTATTATAAGAAAAGCTGCTGGTTTAGGTGTGGCTCCTTTAAAACCAGATCCTGATAGATATGAACATAAGTTTGAACATTGTGATGTTTTAGTTGTGGGTTCAGGTCCTTCTGGATTGGGAAGCGCTTTAGCTGCAGCAAAAAATGGAGCTCGGGTTATTTTGGCAGAAGATAAATCAAAATTTGGAGGAAGTTTACTCACTGATCAAGTTACTATCGGAAATAAAACTGGAAAGGAATGGGCTGATGAAACAGTGGAACAGTTAAAATCAATGCCCAATGTAGTTATAAAAAATAGATCACAGGTTTTTGGATATTATGATCACAATATGATGGTAATGTTTGAGAGAACAAAAGATCATATTGAATCTCCAAACAAATATACACCTAGACAAAAACTTTGGTACATAAGAGCAAAAGAAGTTTTGGTTTCCACAGGATCAATAGAACGACCTTTAATTTTTGGAAATAATGATAGACCGGGAATATTATTAGCGTCAGCAGCGAAAGAATATATAAAAAAATATGGTGTTTTAGTTGGAAAAAAACCAGTTATTTTTACTAATAACGATAGCGCTTATGATGCGGCAATAGAATTTAAAAAAAATGGAATTAACCCATTAGTTGTTGATATTAGAAAAAATTCAGAAGGCACAGCAGTCAAAGAAGCCAAGGATTTAGGTGTCAACATTAAGTTTTCTCATGCGGTAGCTAATACAAAAGGTTATTTGAGAGTAAGCTCAGCTACAGTCGGCAAATTAAATAACGATAAATCTGGTTATGAAAATTTAGAAAATATTCCTTGTGACTGTATATGCGTTTCTGGAAATTGGACTCCTACAGTACATCTTGCATCTCAGTCTGGAAATAAATTAAAATTTGATGAAATCATTAGTGCATTTATACCTAATCAATCGCACCAAAATGAAACTACGATAGGATCTGCAAACGGATCTTTTACTTTGAAAAAATCTTTGGAAGACGGTTTCAATAAAGGATTTGAAGTATCAAACAAACTAACTAAAAAAAATATAAAAAGTGATCCTCCAACATCAAATGAAAAAAGCTATGATAACTATGAAAAATTTTGGTGTATGCCTTTGCCAGAAAACAAAAAATATAAAAGGTGTGTGGATTTTCAAAATGATGTTTATGTTTCAGACATAGAGTTAGCTATAAGAGAAGGATTTAGATCTATTGAACATGTAAAAAGATATACAACGCTTGGTATGGCCACAGATCAAGGAAAAACAAGTAACTTAAATGGACTACAGTTAGTTTCAAACATAGAAAATAAAATTGTACCTGAGGTTGGACATACTACTTTTAGACCTCCTTATACACCAGTTACAATTGGAACAATTGTAGGAAGGGAGGTTGGAAAACATTACCGACCCACAAGAAAATCTCCGATGCATTCATGGCATGAGAAAAATAATGCGGTATTTGTTGACGCTGGTCTTTGGTTAAGACCTCGTTATTACAAACAAGGAAATGAAACTTTGCAACAGGCTGCGAAACGAGAAGGTGCAAACGTAAGAAAAAATGTTGGAATTTGTGATGTTACTTCGTTAGGTAAAATAGACATCAAAGGTCCTGATTCAGCAGAATTTTTAAATAGGGTTTATACAAATGCTTGGATGAAACTGCCGGTTGGAAAAGCAAGGTATGGTGTAATGTTAAGAGAAGATGGAATTGTTTTTGATGATGGAACAACAACTAGAATTTCGGAAAATCATTTTCACATGACAACAACAACAGCCCAAGCAGTAAATGTTTTAGCGCATTTAGAATATTATTTACAAGTAGTTTGGCCTGAATTAGATGTAAATGTCTTGTCAACGACCGAACAGTGGGCAGGCGCAGCTGTAGCTGGTCCTAAATCAAGAGAATTATTAAAAAAACTTTTTCCTGAAACCGATGTTTCTAACGAAGGTTTTCCATTTATGGGATTCAAAGAAGAAAATTTATTTGGAATTCCAGCAAGAGTTTTCAGAATTTCATTTTCTGGTGAATTAGCTTATGAAATTAATGTCGAATCTAACCATGGAATTTTTATGTGGGAAAAAATAATGAACTTAGGAAAAAGCATGGGTATACAACCGTATGGTACAGAAGCTCTTTCAACATTAAGAATAGAAATGGGACACGTAGCAGGATCGGAGATTGATGGCAGAACAATCCCTTCTGACCTTTCTCTTGAAGGTATGTTAAGTAAGAAAAAAGATTTTGTTGGAAAAAGATCTTTAAATAGAGAGGCATTTTTAAATCCCAATAGAGAAAAAATTGTTGGTGTAATACCTGTAGATAAAAAAACTATGATTCCAGAAGGATCTCATTTGGTTAAAGATAAAAATGCTGCTTTACCTAACCCAAAACTTGGACATATATCGGCTTCCTGTTGGAGTGTTGAATATAACAATCCTTTTTCTTTAGCTATTCTCAAAGAAGGAAAAAAAAGAATAGGAGAAAAACTTTACGCTCTTTCGCCATTAAAGAATAAAAGTATCGAAGTGGAAGTGGTTTCCTCACATTATGTCGATCCTAAAGGAGAAAGGGTAAGATCATGACAGCGGTAACTTCATTACAATATATTCATAAGAAAGGTCGTTTTGGAAATTCTCATAAAAAAGATGGAAAAAGTTTGCTCCAAATTTCTGAAGTAAAAAATTTAGCAATAATTCAATTGGTTCAATACAAAAAATCAAAGATTGAACTTGGCACTATAAAGATAGGAGATTTAGATTTGCCTTTAGAAAGCCCAAAAGTAACAACAAATAAAGAAACAAGAATTCTATGGAGTGCACCAAGAACTTGGTTGGTTATATCTAGTAAAAAAAATATTATTAGTACTATTAAAGATAAGTGTGATGATAAAAATTTCGCTGTTACAGATATTTCGCACTCAAGAGCTGTAATACAAATAAAAGGTATCCAAGCAAAAGAAGTTTTAAAAAAAGGATGTCCAATTAATATTAATGAAATTCAAGTAAACAATTGTGCTGGAACAGTTTTTAACGGAATTACTGTTATGGTTGATTTTGTTAATAATAATCCGGATACATTCAATTTGTTAGCTTTAAGAAGTTTTGGTGAAACTTTTCACCATCATATCACTGATGCTGCCTTGGAATTTGGATACTTTGGTGTCTAACAATCTAAAGTATTTAACTTTTCCCACTCAGTTATTGGATCTTTTTTTGAAAAACTTTCTTTAGAGTTAAAATCTTTCAATTCCTGCTCTTTCAATTTTAAATAACTTTCTACATTTTTTTTACCAAGAGCTGACAATAAAATTTCACTATTGCTGAGATGTTCCAAAGCTTGTTCTAGGTTTGATGGAAGTTTTTTTAGGTTTGGATACTTATCTCCCTCTGTATACATATTGATAAACAAAGGTTGGCCAGGATCACGCTTTTGTTCCATCCCGTGAATTCCTGAAGCTATTATGCCGGCTTGAAGAAGATATGGATTAGCTGATCCATCCATCAGACGTAATTCAAAACGTCCTGGATCCGGTATTCTAATCATGTGAGTTCTGTTGTTTCCTGTATAAGATATTTTGCTTGGTGACCAAGATGCTCCAGAAGTAGGAGCAGGCGCATCAATTCTTCGATAACTATTAATTGAAGGATTAAAAAAAGCACTCAATGCTTCCGCAGAATATAAAATACCTCCTAAAAAATTATAAGCTAATTTTGTAAGTCCTAACCTATCTCCTTTATCTAAAAATAAATTTTTATTTCCGTTCCACAGAGATACGTGTGCATGACAACCATTTCCAGTTAGATTTTCAAAAGGTTTAGGCATAAAAGTAGCTCTTAAACCATGTTTTTCTGCAATTGTTTTAACCATAAACTTAAAAAACACATGGCGGTCTGCTGTTGTGAGGCTATCACTATAATTCCAATTCATTTCAAATTGTCCGTTGGCATCCTCATGATCGTTCTGATAAGGGCCCCAGCCTAATTTAATCATTGAATCACAAATCTCTTTTATTAAAGGGTATTGGCGCATTAATGCAGATTGATCGTAACAAGGTTTAGATTGTGTATCTCGTAAATCTGATATGGCAGTTCCTTCAGAATTAATTAAGAAGTACTCGGACTCCACACCAGATTTTAAAACCATGTTTTTTTTGGACAGTATACTAATCTGTTTTTTCAACATTACTCTTGGTGATGCTTCTACAGGCTTACCTTCCATCCACAAATCTGATGCTAACCACCCAACTTCTTTATTCCAAGGAAGTTGGATTAAACTTTCAGGATCTGGAATAGCAAACATATCTGAGTCTGCTGGAGTCATATCTAACCATGTAGCAAATCCTGCAAAACCTGCTCCGCTTGCTTGCATGTCTTTTATTGCTTCTGCTGGAACCAATTTTGATCTTAAAACTCCAAACAAATCAACAAAACTAATTAAAAAATATTTAATTTTCTTTTGTTTTGCTATTTTTGATAAATCTTTAGCCATAAAATTTATTATTTATAATATTAAATTCCCGTAAAGTATTAATAAAACCATAGCAATAATAAATATAGCTATATAGAAACCATATTTAGCTTTAGGAAAAGCTATATTAATCATTCTAGATGGTCTTTGATTTTTATTTTTATCTTCGTTTTCCATAATTTCTAAAATAAATAAAATAAAAAAGGGCGCTAAGTAAATTAGCGCCCAATTTTTTAATATTTCAGATTACCACTCAGGTATATTACTTTTATGAGCGTTTGGTCCCGGTGATTTCTTGGCTAACTTGCTTTGCTCCTCTGCCTCTCCAGAGCCAGTTGCAAAATGCCATGCTAACCAGAAAATGATACCAATCAAAAGTAACCATCCTTCGGTTCCAACCATAGGATAAATTTCCCCGGCAACCTGTATTCCATCCGTCGCTGGGTCAACATCAGTTGTTAGATGTTCTACCCAATTAGTTAATGTAGCCATAAGTCATTTCTCCTTTCTATCTACCTGCTGAAGAAACTGCTTTTTCATCTTTTTTAGCAGCCTCCATGATATTATAGTCTAATCCAGCTAACTCTACTGCACGAGGTATACGTAATTTACCTGATGCATGAAGTATTTTAGCTAAAATCCAACCTGGTAAGAAACCAAGAACTCCGAACATTATAACAGCTCCAATAATCATTCCCATTGGGTTGATCGCTGCGTAAGCGTCTCCATATCCTGATGAAGGATATCCCCATAGAACGAAACCGCATATTACAAGTCCGACAACTCCTGCGTATCCGTGAACGGCAACTGCGCCAACTGCATCATCAATTTTGAACTTACGTTCAACCCAGTAATGCATTTTGTACGCAACCCATACTCCAATCGATGCAATAATCATTGATTGTATTGGGTGATAAAGATCGTTACCCGCAGAAGCGGTGATGATACCAGCTAGTCCACTTGAATAAGTCCAGAATGGATCGCCTTTTGAAATCCAATATCCTGCTAACAAACCGCCAGCTAAGGACATTAAGAAGTTCATGGTTACACCACTAAGTGTTGTTGGTGTTATATAGATGTTGGTTGCAGTATAGAATGTTACTCCTTCCATTCCGTACTCAGGTCCAAGATCAAATATTGGTATATTACACGCTGCATAGAATCCCCAGAAGCCTGTATAAATTAAGAACAGTCCTATAGAAACTAACCAAGGGTTTCTTGGTCCAATGTTTCTTGGTTCTCCGCTAGATGAAAATTTTCCAATACGTGGGCCTAAAACAGCAAGCACACCTAAAGCAAAACCTCCAGCAACTGCGTGGATTACACCTGATGCATACGCATCATGATAACCTAAAAGTTTGACCATCCAACCATCAAAGTGCCAGCCCCAAGCAGCATCAATTGTCCAAAATACAGAACCGATTGCAATTGCTAAAATACCAAATGCAAAAGTTGTAATTCTTTCAATTATTGCTCCTGAAACGATCGAAGCTGCTGTCCATGAAAACAGTAAGAACGCAGCCCAGAACACTCCGTTGATATGATCATTTAAGTTTATCGCCATTATTGAGCTCATAGGGTTTGCAACATCATTTGCTCCAAATCCTCCACCTAAAATTAAACCAGAACTCTCCGTCATTATTGACGGTGCAATACCTGGTCCAGTTGGGAAAGCCCAATAAATCCACCAACCAAAGAAAAACCACGTCACTGTTACCAGAGGTATCAGCATAGTGTTTTTCATTAGGGTATGTTGGTGGTGTTTATAACGTGAAGCCCCTACTTCATACATACAGAATCCCACGTGAATTAAAAACATGAGTACCACTGTTATCCAGTAGTAAAATTCCGTAAATATGACAGTTAAGGCATCTAATCCGTCAGTCATATTCCCTCCTCTTGTTGCAGATATTGTATTTGGTGCGACAAACAGTACAACGATGTAGAATTGTTATATAACAATGCTTTTAGTTTTTGGTTCAACCAAAGATTGTGTAAATACTAAAATTTTCTGTATGCTTTTTTTAAATCTACAAGGGGATGGTTTGGAGACATTTGAAACTTAACTAGCAACTCTCGTGCAATCATATCTCTATCTTGTTGATTATCTGGCAATTTAATTTTTTTAGGTATAGTTACCCAGCCATTAGCATTTCTATCAAAGACAGCAGGTCTATTTTCTTCATAACCCATATGTACATCTTCTAACCAATTAAGATCATCCCAACCCATATGTTCAATGTATTTTTTTAAAAAAGGAGTAAGTTTTTTATAATCAGGCAATAAGTTTACATCATATCGATATCCGATAGTTTGGCCTATCATTTTTTCTCTAGCCGTTTCTTTTTTTTTACCGAGCTGACCTTTGGTAGTTTGTTTGTTTTTCTTCTTTTTTGCCATATCTGATCCTTTAAATTTTATGGAAGTCGTCAACTCCTACAGTATGATTTGTTCCTGATAAAGGAACTTTCGCAAGCGCAGAAGCTTCCATAGTTAATGCAGCCATATCTTCTGGTTCTAACGAATGTATATTTGTTTTTCCACATGCTCTTGCTAGCAATTGAGCTTCCAAAGTCATCGTATGTAAATAATTGTAAACTCTTACTGCGGCATCATCAGGATTTAACCTTTTTCTTAATTTCGGATCTTGAGTCGCAACACCAACAGGGCAACGACCTGTATGACAATGATAACAATGACCTGCGGGAACTCCCATTTCTTTTTCAAAATTAGATTCAGGAATTTCTTTATTACAGTTTAGAGCAATCATGGCACCTGTACCTATTGCGATTGCATCTGCTCCTAATGCAAGAGCTTTTGCCATATCAGCACCATCTCTAACACCACCAGCATAAATAAGAGTTACTTTCCCTGTTTTGCCTACGTCATCAAGAGCTCTTCTAGCTTCTCTAATTGCTGCTATTCCAGGTATTCCAGTATTAGCTGCAGCAATATGTGGTCCTGCACCGGTTGAACCTTCCATCCCATCTAAATAAATAGAATCTGGATCACACTTAGCGGCCATACGCACATCATCATAAACTTTTGCTGCTCCAAGTTTTAATTGTATTGGTACTTTATTTTTAGTTAATTCTCTTAGTTCTTGAACTTTCAATGCTAAATCATCAGGACCTAACCAATCGGGGTGTCGAGCCGGTGATCTTTGATCAATACCAGCCGGCAAAGATCTCATTTCTGCAACTTGGTCAGTAACTTTTTGACCCATTAAATGTCCACCCATACCAACTTTTTGACCTTGTCCAATAAACACTTCTATCCCGTCAGCTAACTGAGCGTGATGAGGATTAAATCCATATCTTGATTGAATACACTGATAAAACCATTTTTCTGAATATCTTCTTTCATCGGGTATCATTCCACCTTCACCAGAACAAGTTGCTGAACCCGCCATAGTAGCTCCTCTTGCAAGTGCAGTTTTTGCTTCATAAGAAAGAGCGCCGAAACTCATTCCGGTAATATAAACAGGAATATCTAATTCAATAGGATTCTCGCATCTTGGTCCTATTATAGTTTTTGTTTCACATTTTTCTCTGTAACCTTCAATTACAAATCTTGTTAGTGTTCCTGGTAAAAAAACCAAATCATCGAATGTTGGAATTTTTTTCATTAATGCCATTCCACGCATTCTATATCTTCCTAATTGAGCTTTAATATGTATGTCGTCAATAACTTCAGGTGTAAAAATCGAATTATAACCTAATAAGCTTTTGTTTCTTTTTGCAAACTGACTTTTTCCATTTGTTTTGCCATTAACTTTTTTCTTTGCCATTATATAGCTCCTTTTTTCTCTGTTGGTTCCAAAGCGTCATAGTTCCAAAGTTTTTTACCAGCTACTACTTTTGTCATTTTTGAAATATCAAAATCACTACCAATTTCTGCTACTTTAAGTTTTCTTTTTAGCCAGTCTATGTCATTTTTTGTCATAGAGGCTTTTACAGCATCACTACCAAAAGAACCAATTTTTCCACCTACATATATAGTTCCGTCGTACATTGAGTCACCAAGGTTGATACCAACATCTCCCAAAATAACTATTCTGCCTCTTTGCATCATAAAACCTGTAAATGCACCAGCATCTCCACCAACAATTATTGAACCGCCTTTCTGGTCAATACCAGTTCTTGCGCCCACGCTTCCTTTACAAATTAAATCTCCACCTCTAATAGCAGCACCGAAGCATGATCCAGCATTTTTTTCTATTACTACTTTGCCGGCCATCATATTTTCAGCACACGACCATCCGACACGCCCATTAACTCTGACTATAGGTCCATCTATTGAACCAATTCCGAAATAACCTAAACTTCCCTCAAAAATCAAATTAAGTTTATTTAATATTCCAACACCCAAACTATGCTTTCCTTGAGGATTTTTAATTACGATTGTTCCGTAACCTTCGCCCATCAAAGAATCTATTTTTTTATTGGCTTCATTACAGTCCATATCTTTCACGTCAATTTCCGTTCTTTTATTAAAATCTACATCGTGAGTTCCCCAATAAAAGAAATTTTCTGCTTCGTCCGGATTAAAAAATTTCTGCTGAGTTTTTCCAGTTAGAGTTTCTGTGTGCATACCCATTGATTGGGCTTTTGTTTTTTTTGTAGATGTTTTTAAATTTGCCATACTTTCACCTCTCCATCAAATGGATCATAGGTATCTATTTCTTGCGGCAATATAGATCTAATTGCAATTTCTTCTGAACCCATGGCCACTAAATCATCTGACTCATATAATACTAAAGGTTTTGCAGCCATTGTATCTTTAGCCATACCTAATGAGTCTTTTGTCGCAACAAAGTAAGTAAAAACTCCATCAAGGCCTGATAGAGATTCTTTCATTCCTTCTTCTAGCGACGCGCCTTTTCTCATTTTTTCTGCAAGAAAAACAGCTATCAATTCAGAATCACATTCTGACATAAATCGCATGCCTTTATTTTCTAGTACTCTTCTATTGTTCCAATAATTTGTTAATTGCCCATTGTGTACTACAGATACATCGCTGAAAGGATAACCCCAAAAAGGGTGCGCTGAACGTATATCTACGCCAGACTCTGTAGCCATCCTAGCATGTCCTATACCATGAGTTCCTTTAACTTTATCAAGTCCATATCTTTTTGATACCACTTTCGCATCGCCGAGATCTTTTATAAGTTCTAATGATTTTCCAATAGATAGTATTTCAACCATTTCAACACTTTCAATTTTTTTTGAAAATTCCATCAAGTCCTTGTCATATTTAATGACATATCTAAATGAGTAAGGTGTTAACTGTTGATCGTTAATAATGTCTCCCCCAAGATCTCTAATATGTTGATCTACTTGTTTTCTTCTTTGGCTATATACAGATTCGTCTTCTTTGACCGCAGAACTTCCTTCAGCAACGTTTTCTCCAACCTTAAAACGCATTATGTAATCTCCCTGGTTATTACCTTCGCCATATAATGCGTATCCTGTAGAATCCGGACCTCTATGCTTTAATGCTTGAAGCATATCTTGTAGTTCTTTTCCTACATCTGAAGATTTTCCTCTATGAATTAGTCCTGCTATTCCACACATAATTTATTTTCCTCTTAAAACTATGGTAAACAATCTAAGTAGGTATCAAGATCCCATTGGGTCGTTGCACCTAAGAATTTTTCCCATTCGTCATTTTTATACCAATGAAAAACTTTATACATTTCATCTGGCATTGCTGATTTGATAACTTCATCTTCAGCTAATCTATCTAAAGCTTCTCCTAGACTTAATGGAAGTTTTTTAACATCTTTACCTTCTTTTTTAGCTTCATACATACTTCTAGATTCAGGCTTAGATGGTACTAGTTTTTTTGAAATACCATGGTCACACGCTTTTAATATAGCTGCACCTAAAAGATATGGATTATGCATAGAGTCAACCGATCTATACTCAAATCTTCCAGGAGCTGATACTCTTAGACCGCAAGTTCTGTTTTGATATCCCCAATCCGCATAAACAGGAGCCCAAAAACCTTGGTCCCAAAGTCTTCTGTAAGAATTAACCGTCGAAGATCCTAATGCAGTTAACGCTGGTAAGTGTTCCATTATTCCGGCAATGGACTGTAAACCAATTTTACCTGGTAGTTGCATATCTTTAGTATCAGGCATAAAAGTATTTGTGCCTCCCTGTACATAACCAAACACTTCCTCTACTCCAGGTAATTTTTTATTACCTAATTTGTTTGTTACAATTTTTCCACCTTTCCATAAAGACATGTTTGTATGGCAACCACTTGCAGATACACCCATAAATGGTTTTGTCATAAAGCATGCTATTAAATTATGTTCTCTAGCAACTTGCGCACAAATTTGTCTGTAAGTAGAAAGTCTATCAGCGTTTCTTAAAACATTATCGTATGTCCAATTTAATTCTAATTGTCCCGGAGCATCTTCATGGTCACCTTGGATCATATCTAAACCCATGGCTGAAGCGTACTCAATTACTTTCATAAACACAGGTCTCAATGACTCAAATTGGTCAATATGATAACAGTATGGTTTAGAAAAACCTGATCCAGTAGGTGTTCCATCAGGATTTTTTGTCAACCACATCATTTCAGGTTCAGTTCCAACTCTCAATTCTAATCCATGTTTTTTCTCAAATTCATCCATAAATATTCTGAGATTTCCTCGACAATCAGAAGTTAAATGTCCTCCTGGATTTTTTCTTTCTTCTCTGTTTCTAAAACATGTAACAAAAACTCTTCCAATTCTTTTATCCCAAGGCAATTGACAGAAAGTTTCAGGGTCAGGTATACCAACAAGCTCCATGGCTTCAGGGCCGTAACCGATATAATTTTTGTGTCTGTCTACAAATAAATTGGCTGTAGATCCATAAACTAATTGAAAACCTTTTTCTGCGGTCCTTTCCCAATGGTCTGCGGGAATTCCCTTACCAACAACACGTCCTGTTACAGATATAAATTGGTAATAAATGTATGTAATTCCTAATTCGTTAATTTTTTCTCTGACTTTTTTAACTAACTTATCACGTCCTGGTTGGTTAACGTGTTTCTCTAGATCCGTCATAACTAATCCCTCCCCCAAAGATTAACAAAATTTGAAATATGTTAGCTGAAAAATAAATACTCGTCTAGATTTAGCTCCAAGGAAAAGGGCTGCTAGATACTGGATGTAATTGACCTTTCGCGTATCGATTGAATCTAAATGGTTTGAGAAGTGAGTTTTCTTTCCCCAAAAGTTCGTCAGAAACTAAGTCCCCAACTCCAATCATTTTGTATCCATGATTAGAGTCAGCAATCATATAAACATTCTCACAAAATCTATCGAATATAGGGAACGAGTCCGGCGTAAAACACCCAAGTCCTCCTGATGGACCTTTGTGATAAAATTTAATTTTGCCTTTAAATCTTTTTTGACAATGAGCTAAAGCAGAGCACCACATATGAGCAAATTCATCTGTCGTTTGATAGTCTGGAGAATCTGGTCCATAAGGATCTACTTTTACTTCATCAACTGGCTTAATTATTTTATAAGGAGCAGACCCTCCTTGAATTCCTTTAAAATTAAAATCTGGTTTATAATATATTCCCCACATTTTATCGGTTATTAAAGATCCATCGACATCAGAATATAAATGCGCATCACTATCTACATGAATTACCGGTGGCATTTTGCCATCATTAGTTTTTTGCAGATTAGGATCAACACCCAATACACCTTCAGTTAACATCCAGTATATCCACATTGGATAATCTTTATGTATTTTACCTTTTTCATCTTTGATTGAAATTTTTTTAGGAAGTTCAAGCCTGTCCCATATTCTTTTTACCCATGGACCAGCGGCTACAACTACTTGTTCACAATCAATAGTTCCTTTTGCAGTCACAACGCCCGTTACAGCTTTGCTATTACTTCCTCTTTTAAAACCTGTAACTTCAGTTCCAGTTATTATTCTAACGCCAAAACTTTCTGCTTTTTTTGCTAACCCATAAATAGAGGCAGTATTATTTGCATACCCTCCTCTTTTCTCATGTAACACAGAAGTAATACCTTTAGCTTGCCAATCATGAAACATATCTTTCATATATTTGTCTGAGTCTTTTTTTCCCTCAATAAATGTAGACTCATAACCAATTTCTTGCTGTTGTTTATAGATACTTGCAACATCTTTGTGCATACTCTCTGGACTTATTTGCATATAGCCAACTGGATGATAGCTAAAGTTTTTTGGATCACTCTCCCAAACTTTAACGCTGTGCATCATTAGTTCTCTCATAGCGGGTTGAAAATAATTATTTCTAACCACACCACAAGCAACTCCGCTTGCGCCTGAAGCTATTCCGCTTTTATCAATAACAACTATATCGTTGTTTGAACCATTGCTATTTTTTTTCTTGAGCTTTTCTGCTAAATGCCAAGCAGTGCTTAATCCATGAATGCCCGCACCAATAACTACAAATCTTGCTTTTTTAGGAAATGCCATATTATGATTTAACTCTTAGTTTTTCTGGGTCGTAAAAAGGAAACTTAACAACTTTCGCTCCAATTCTTTTTTGATGACCATCAATTTTACCCACCTCAACTTCTGTTCCTGTATCAGAATATTTAACATCTATTCTGCATAGTGCAATGTTCTTGTTTAGCACAGGGGATATCATGCCGCTAGTTATCACCCCTACAGTAGCTCTTCCCACGTGCACTCCATCACCATTAACAGCTTGCTCTTTTCCTATTAATTCCAAACCAACTAGTTTTTTCTGTGGAGATTCTTTTCTTTTTTTGAGCGCATCCTTACCACAAAAGTCATCTTCTTTTGTTTTTAGTGGTACAGCAAATCCAATTCCTGCTTCAAAAGGATCTACTTGATCATTAAATTCATACCCATAAAAAATAAGTCCGGCCTCAATTCTCACCATATCTAAACCTTCTAGACCCATTGGGGTTATGCCCAAATCTTTTCCATGTTCCCAAACTTTGTCCCAAACTTTAGGAGCGTCTTTAGGATGGCACCATAATTCAAATCCTAATTCACCTGTGTATCCTGTTCTAGATACTATAATTGGAGTTCCTATATGATCATCAATTCTGGCTATAGCAAATCTAAACCATTGAAGTTCATTTAATTTTGGTTGTGCAGGCGCTGTCCAAACAAATTTCTCTAAAATTTTTCTACTATTTGGTCCTTGAACTGAAATATTATGAATTTGATCTGTTGAAGATTTTACCCAAACTTTATATTTTTTCTTCCTAGCTAATTCTCTTAACCATGTGCCACCATACTCTTGTCCGCCAATCCATCGAAAATTATCTTTGCCTAAACGAAAAATTGTTCCATCATCAATCATACATCCGTTTTCGTAACACATAGCCGAATAACTCACTTGTCCTATAGAGAGTTTTTTTACATTACGAGTAAGTGCATATTGCATCAAATTTTCAGAGTCTGGACCCACAACTTCAAATTTTCTTAACGGAGAAAGATCAATAGCAATAGCTTTTTCTCTACAGGCTGTATATTCGTTAATGGTACCGTAATTTGTATAATTATTAGCTAGCCAATAGCCATTGTAATCAACAAAGTTTCTAGTGAGTTTTGAAGTTTTGCTGTGAAATCCAGTTTCTTTGGTCAACTTAGGCTTTGAGTCTTCTTTCATTCTAAACGCTATAGCTTTTGAATATTTTTGTTCCTTAGGATAAGTTCTAACAAATATATCGGTTGGATTCCATCCATTTGCTGGATCAACATCGCAAGGACAAGCTGAAGAAGCACAAATTAAATCTTTTGTGGCTCTAAATAACACATAATCTCCCGGTCTTGACCAAGGTTCATCAAAGGATGCAACATTTAATTGACTAATATTTGTATTAAAAAAAAGATTAATGGCGGTCCACCCTTTTCTCGGTTTTACTTCATATTTTTTTAAAGCTTTATTAAAATTCTCTGAACAATTTATGTGTCCAAAGTAACCCATATCCTCATAGTATTTTGCGGTACATGCGTAATTAAAAGTATCGTGTCTACCAACGGTATCTCGAACAACCTCTACCATTGGATCATGATATGCATCAAGAAACTTGGAAAACAAACCGGGACCAGGATAAGCAGAGCCCATAAATGTACGAGTTCCTGTAGCATCAATTATGCTTTCAATCCTTTTATCTAATTTTGCTTTATCAAAAGCTAAAAAGTCCGAACACTGTCTGCCGCCTGTATCTATGATCTGAATATATTCTCCTTTTTTTACTTCATAAGTTTCAACGGTACGTCTTTTGATAAATTTCTCATCTCTAACGTCACCAAGAGGCTCAGGCAAAACATATTGTTCATCTTCCTCTTCAAATTTAGATTTATTCAAAAAGATAGTTAAATCAGTTGGAGGGTTTTGACTATGTACATTCATAGCTTCGCCGGGAGCGGCTATCATTACTGTACATTTGTCTTTTGACTTTAAAGTTATTTTTTCACCAACGGGACAATCTTTGTCAAATATTATTGATGATTTTGCTTTATTAAGATCTATGTTTTTACGTTTAAATAGTTTCGAAATCTTTTCATCTTGTGAAATTGTTTTTTTTGAGAAACCAGCATCAGCGTTTTCTTTTAAATTTAAAATTGATAAGTCGCATTTCCCTTTAGAGTTAAAGGCTATGACTTCACAGATCTGTTTGCCTTCATCATTAACAATTTCTAATTTATCTTCTGGCAAAACTTCTAAAACTGACAGTCCTCCACCTTCAACATAATATCTTTCAACTCCTGGTGGTAATGTTCTAAGTCCTGGATCACGTATGTCCAAACTAGTGAAAATTTTCTCCATATATCTAACAACTATACTAGGTGTGACAAAGGTATGCAATTCAGATTGACTCGGAAAATGACAGACCATAGACTTTGCGTAATTAAAGTTACTTTAATTAATTAGTGTTAATGGGGAGGAAAAACTATGAACATAATTAAAATGTTAAAAGGGTTGGTTGTAGCTACAGTTATAGCTGCTTTCAGTATGATGCATGTGTCAGCTGATAGTAAAAAACCAACTAGAATTCCAGTTCACAATTGGTCAAGCCAAGTGGTAATGGCCCATGTGATCGGTGGAATTATAAAAGATATGGGTGGTAATGTTGAATACGTTCCAGCAGACTCTCAAAAGGTATATGAATCAATTCGTATCGGTGATGTCGATATATCACACGAAGTTTGGCAATCTGCTTTTGGTAAATCATTCGACACAGCTCGTGATAAAGGTGGCTTACTAGATTGGGGTGACCATGAAGCAAGAACTTTAGAAGATATGGGATATCCAAACTGGGTAGAAAAATATTGCCCAGGCTTACCAAATTGGGAAGCTTTAAAGTCTGAAAAGTGCTGGAAAAATTTCGTAACTCCAGACTCTGGTGGAAAAGGTCGTTGGTTAGAAGGGCCACAAAGTTGGCACCAAGACTTAATGCCTCAGCGTTTAGAAGCTTTAGGACTTAGCGATAAATGGATGGTTAAATTTGCTGGTGGTGCTGATGCACTATGGGCAGAATTAGTAGCAGCTAAAAAAGAAAAGAGAGGAACTATAATTTTTAACTGGACACCAAACTTTACAGATGGTGCTGGTTTTACATTTATTAAATTCCCTCCATACTTTGATGGTTGCAGACCAGCTGATGGTGGAGATGGAAAATGTGGTTCGCCTGACGGTTATCTGAAAAAAGCAGTTAACGAAAAGTGGACTAAGACTCATCCAGACGCAGCAAAAATGTTTAAAAAACTATCGTTTAACACGGCACAAATTGGTGCGATGGCAGCTTATGTAGACGTTGATAAAATGTCTCACGAAGATGCTGCAAAAACGTGGTTGAAGAAAAACGAAAAAGTTTGGAAAAAGTGGACTAAATAATTATTGGTAAACTTAAACTTTTAATAATCTCCCCTAGTAATAACTAGGGGGGATTTTTTTTTAGTTTTGGTGTAATTTATAGGGAAGGAATATGAAAAAACTGCTTCTATATATATTTTTAGGTTTAATGTTTTTTAACACAGGATTTACACGTTCAACCGGATGTACCGATGGCGACTGTGAAAATGGAGTTGGAACTTGGAATTATACAGATTTAACTTCATATACAGGTCAATGGAGCGGTAGCAATAAACATGGACAAGGGACTGAAACTTGGCCAAATGGATTCATATACAAGGGAGAATTTCAAAAAAGTAAATGGCACGGTCAGGGAACTTTAACTTTTCCTGATGGATCTACATATATAGGTACGTGGGGTGATGGTGAAATGAATGGGCAAGGTACTTTCACTTCAGCAGATGGAACAGTTAGAAAAGGTATTTGGAAAAACGGAAAATTAGTTGAACCGAATTAGACAGAACAATGTTACTAGAAAATAATTTAAAAAAATATAAAGAATCTCCTGAAGAATTTAAGCAAATAGTTGGTCTTGTTGGTTTAACAATAATAATAATTGTAACATTTATGATTTTAAATATTTTTTTTGGAGTAAGTGATAAGTCCGCAAAGGATAATAAAACTGGAGAAAACAATGAAACAGTTATTGCTTCACTTCCTAAAGGCAGATTAAATTTTTTTGAAGGGAACGAGGGACACAAATTATCACCGAGTGAATATGAGGCGGTATGTAAAAATACTAAAATTGTGACCCAACGTGCAATGATAGGAGCAAACCTTACAGACTACGAAGCAAAGAAATTATATTCCGATAATGGAAATAAAATTGATAAGTTTTCAGTAAAATGGGATGGTTCTGCAAATAAATGTCTTGCAGAATATACAATAAGAGCTTTGCAAGGTACGACTGAAACAATTACAGTGTCAGGCGAAGCTAAAGGTTTTTTAAAAACAAGTATAGATACTAGAGTGTATTATATTAAAAATTTTTAAGGAGAATATGTCTTCTAAACCAGTAATTAAATGTCAATCCGTTTATAAAATTTTTGGAGCAAATGCAAAAAAAATGCTTCAAGATGTCAGTGGTAATGTGGATGCGAAAACTTTCCAAGAAGCTGGCTGTATCGTAGGTGTTAACAATGCTTCTTTTGAAGTTTCAAAAGGAGAAATGCTTGTTGTAATGGGATTGTCTGGTTCTGGAAAATCAACATTACTTCGATGCATATCAAGATTAACTGATGCTACGGCAGGTAAAATTTATATTGAAGGTCAAGATTTATTAGCTTTAAAAAACAAAGAATTGATTGATTTAAGACGAAATAAAATGGGAATGGTGTTTCAAAGTTTTGCTCTTCTTCCACACAAAACGGTTTTAGAAAATATTGCTTTTCCTTTGCAGATAAAAGGAATGAAAACTGAAGAAAGTATTGCGAAAGCAATGGAAATGGTCAAGCTTGTGGGTCTTGATGGAAGAGAGAATTATTTTCCAAGAGAGCTATCTGGTGGACAACAACAAAGAGTTGGAATCGCTAGATCTTTAGCTGTTGAGCCTGATATTTGGTTTCTAGATGAACCTTTTTCTGCTCTTGATCCTTTAATCAGAAAAGAAATGCAAGATGAATTCTTAAGACTTCAGGGCACTTTGAAAAAAACAATTATGTTTGTTACACATGATTTTGACGAAGCACTTAGACTGGCAGATCGAATAGCAATAATGAAAGATGGAATCATTGAACAATTAGATACTCCTGCCAATATAGTTTTAAATCCAGCCACAGAATACGTTAGAAAATTTACTCAAGAAGTTCCAAGAGAAAAGGTATTGAAAATAGAATCTGTAATGGAACCAATGAGTGATAGTAAAAATTTGAGCGATTTAAAGGTTTCTAAGGATGCAATTATAGAAACAGTTGCTGAAAAAATTTTAGCTCAAGAAAAACCTGTGGCGGTTATTGATTCTAATAATAAAGTTGTTGGGATCGTTAAGCCGTCCAAAGTTATTCATACTGTATTTGGTGGAAAAAAAGAAAATTCTTAATCTATGGAAATTTTAAAAAAATACCCAAAATCATTTCAGTGGCTTTTTTTATTGATCGTTTTCTTTGGTTTGTGTTTTGCCATAGATATTCCAGAAGGTTATAAATTTATAAGATCTGTAGCTGAATATTCAAAAGATCCAAATCTAACGTCTTATAAGCTTTTTGGTATAGAGGTTAGGTATTATGGATATGATGCTCTTTGGAGATTGCCACCATTACTAGGATGGCTTCCGATTTGGGTAAATGATTCATTGTTTTTTTTATTAGAAGATTGGATGCCGATTGAGATTTGGGACGCTGATCTTCAAGAAACTACAACACGACCACTCGTTTTACAAATTACCAGAACGATTTCAGCTGTTATGCTTTTTTTAATTGAATTTATTCGTGAAATTTTAATTGGAGGAGTTAAGACTGTTGTTGCATTTACAAGTTGGGATTGGATTGATGCAAATCCATGGGCAGAATTACCTGGACTTCCTTGGACTATAGTTACCGCTGGAGCAATTATATTAGGTTATAAACTGAATGGAAGAGGTCTTGCAATACTTGCGGGTATTACCATGATTTATATTTCTGTATTTGGTCAATGGAAACCTTCTATGGAAACACTTTCGTTCATATTGATTGCTGCACCAATTTCTTTTTTTCTTGGTTTGGTTTTTGGAATTTGGTCATATAAAAGCAAAAGAGTTGAGGCAGCATTAAATCCTATACTCAATGTAATGCAGACCATGCCACACTATTCTTACATAGTTGTGATAATGGTAATGTTTGGAGTTGGAGATCATGCTGGAGCAATTGCAACTATAATTTTTGCAACACCACCTATGGTGCGTTTAACTTTGTTAGGGCTGAGAAAAGTGTCTCCAGAAGTTGTACAAGCCGGAAAGATGAGCGGTTGTAACGAGTTTCAACTTTTATTTAAAGTATTAATTCCAACCGCAAGACGAGACATCTTAATTGGCGTGAACCAAGTCATCATGCAGTGTTTAGCTATGGCAGTTATTGCATCCTTTATAGGCGCCAAGGGATTGGGTTGGAATCTATTGTTAGCCCTAAATCAATTGAGAATTGGTTTAGCTTTAGAGGCTGGAGTTTGTATTAGTTTAATTGCTGTCCTATTAGATAAAATGTCTTTGGCTTGGGCAAATAAACAAACAGATTATTTTGCAAACCTTAACTTTGTTCAGCGTAACAAATATGGATTATTTTTTGTTGGAGCAGTGGGAGTTGGATTACTACTTGCCTCTGTTGGATCTTTCGTTTTTAAAGAAGGTTATAACTACCTGTATGAAGTTCCTCATAATAAAGGAATATCAGGCGAACCTTTCTGGAATGCGGGTGTTGATTGGATATGGGATACTTTCTTTTATACATTAAAAATTTTTAATACATGGTTGATCCAAGACGTATTACAGCCAATGAGAGCTGCTTATTTAAGAATGCCAGTTGTTGCAACTTTTGTTCTGGTCATGGGAGCTGGTTACATTATTGGCGGGATTCGATCGGCTCTTATAGTTGGTGGATTCACATTATTTATTGCTCTAAGTCCATGGTGGGATAGAGCATTGGTTACAGCTTACATGGCAACTTTTGGTGTAATTGCATCAGGTATAATTGGAGTAATTGTTGGTTCCTTATCTGCACAAAATAAAACTAGTACAAAAATTGCTTTAGGAGTTTGTGATACCCTTCAAACATTTCCGTCCTTTGTTTATTTAATTCCAGTCATGATGCTTTTTGGAGTGACAGACACATCGGTGTTAATTGCTGTGATCGTATATGCAACTATTCCTGCAACACGTTACACGATTGAAGGACTTCGTAGCGTTCCACCAGCTTTACACGATGCAGCTTCAATGTCGGGTGTAACACGCTTACAAAGATTACTTAAGATTGAATTTCCTTTAGCCTTTCCTCATATCATGCTTGGAATTAATCAAACCGTTGTCTTCGCATTATTTATGGTAATTATTGGAGCTTTTATTGGAACAGAAGATTTAGGACAATATATTATGAAAGCTTTATCAGACTTAAAAGGAGGAGGTAAAGCACTAATCCTTGGTCTCTGTGTAGCATTTATTGGTTTGGCTGTTGATAATTTAATTCGTACTTGGGCAAACAGACGAAAAAAATTATTAGGATTAGAAGAATATTAAATTTTTTTCTTAAAATTATCGTAAATTGTTCTAGCACTACCGTTAAATATCTTAAGGTTTATCTCAACTTCTTTTCTAAATTTTTCAAGCGCGTTTGAACCTAGTGTTTTTTCTAAAGCAGATTTATATTCGGGAACACAGGCCCATTGAGGAACTGTTTCGTTTGTTTGTTCAACATGAAACTGTAAACCAAATGCATTTCCAAAAGAAAAAGCTTGGACCCCACATAACGGAGAAGATGCTAATAGCTCTGTGTTTTTAGGTAAGTCACACACCTCATAAGAATGCCATTGAAGAACTTTTAAATTTTTATTCATTCCATTAAATATTGAAGTAGTATTCCTTATAGATATATCCATCACGCCAATTTCTGGGGTTTTCATTTTTCTTACTTTACCACCAACAACTTCACTTAGAAGCTGAGCACCAAGACATAAGCCTAGAAAAGGTTTTTTCATTACAGATACAAATTTATGAATTTCTTCCTTCTCGGTCTTTAGCCAAGGATAGGTTTCTTCTTGCCAGGTATCCATGGGTCCACCCATTACAATCATGGCATCATAGGAATCTAATTTTGGTATTTTTTCTCCCTCATCTAGCTCAACAGTATCAATATGAATTTTATCTTTTTTCATAAAATCTAAAAAAATACCAGGATGTTCAATGTTAATATGCTGTAATACTAAAAATTTCATGTCTTGAATCATACACAAAGAAAAAATAAATTCATTAATTAGATATGAACAAATTAAAAATACTAGTGGTTGAAGGCAACACAAAAGAAGAAAATGTTAATTTCAATCAGGCCGGGTGTGCATCCCAGTCAGAAAATTTTGGTGAGCATATTAAAATGCATGAACCAGAGTGTGGGGTAGATATCATTGAACCTGCTGATAATTCTTCTATGGAAAGAATTATTTCGTCATTAAAAAAATATAACGGTATTATTTTAACAGGAAGCACTCTAAGGATTAATGATAATTCGGAAGAAGTAAAAAAACATATAGAATTTACAAAAAGATGTTTTGAACACACAAATTATATTTATGCTGCCTGTTGGGGACTACAAGTAAGTGTAACAGCGGCTGGAGGAAAGTGTAGAGTTTCACCAAAAGGAGCAAATACCGGTATTGCTCAAGATATTATTTTAACAGACGCAGGAACAAAACATAATCTATACAAATCCAAACCAAAAAAATTTAATTCTCCAGGCTTTAATTTTGACGAAGTTGAGATTCCACCAAAAAATTCTGTTTTATTAGCAAGTACAAAGATTAATAGATTTGCAGCCCTACATTTTACAGCAGGTAAATCAGAAGTATGGGGGTTACAGTATCATCCAGAAATTCCATACTCTTATATGATTAGATTGTTAAAACACCGAAAGAAAAGATTAATAGATAATAAAAGTTTTAATAATGAAAGTGAGCTTAATAAACATATTGATTTAATTACTAGAGAAGATCAGAAGACAAATGATAATAGTCGAACCTTAGAACTAAAAAACTGGTTGGATTATATTAAGAAATCTTGAACTTTTTTATTTTTTAAACTTATCTGCACAAATTTGTTTAGCTTCTTCTATGTTATGAGTTTGTTTTTTGCCCAAAACACATGCGCTAATAGCTTTTTTTAAATTATGTTCGCTATATATGGTTCGAACTAAAAAAAGAATTGTTATTATAACTATCGCTGAAATAATTGTTAAAATTTTATTTTTCATTTTTTTAGACCAGTATTAAGATAAGTATGAATATAATCAAACCAATTATAGGAACAAATAAATGTTGCATATTCTTATTAATTTATCTTAATTTTTGGTGCGGTCGGAGAGACTCGAACTCTCACGGGAAACCCACACGCCCCTCAAGCGTGCCTGTCTACCAATTTCAGCACGACCGCGTCACCTTATTATATGCGACAATAAATGAATGACTTTTTATCTTCAAGTTGATAAATTATTTGCATGTCTACACAAAATTTAGCAGGTAAATCTTTAAGTGAGATTTATAAAAAAATTTCCTCTGTAGTTCCTGAGGTTGAATGGAAGTTTCATGCACCATTAATTGAAAAAATTAACAAGTTAAAAAAAGAAAAAGATGCGGTTATACTTGCTCATAATTACCAAACTCCAGAAATTTATCATGGTGTAGCAGACATATCCGCTGACTCTCTTGCGCTTGCTTTGGAAGCAGCAAAAACTGAAGCTAAAATTATTGTTCTATGCGGAGTACATTTCATGGCTGAAACTGCAAAATTGATGAATCCAAGTAAAAAAGTTTTAATACCTGACATGCAAGCTGGTTGTTCTCTTGCAGAATCAATAACTGGCGAAGATGTAAGGATGCTTAAAGAAAAATATCCAGGCATTCCGGTTGTATCCTATGTAAACACTTCTGCGGAAGTTAAAGCAGAGTCTGATATCTGTTGTACTTCTGCAAACGCAGTAAAAGTTGTAGAATCTCTTGGTGTAGATAAAGTAATTTTCCTTCCTGACCACTACTTAGCTAGTTATGTTCAAAAAAACACAAAAGTTAAAATTATTTCATGGCAAGGTACTTGTATGGTTCATGAAAAATTTACATCAAAAGAAGTGGAGGACATAAGAAAAGACAATCCGGATATTAAAATCATAGCTCATCCAGAATGTCCGCCTGATGTTATAAGTGCTTCTGACTTTGCGGGATCCACTTCAAGCATGGTAAAATACGTTAAAGAAAACCAGCCTAAAAAAGTTTTGTTAGTAACCGAATGTACAATGAGTGATAATGTTCAGGTTGATAATCCTAATGTTCAATTTATAAAACCCTGTAATCTTTGCCCTCATATGAATAAGATCACACTAAGTAAAATTTATGACTGCTTGAAAAACGAAACTAATGAAATTAAAATTGGTCATAATATAGCCGAGATGGCGAGAAAATCTGTTCTGAGAATGGCTGAAATTAGCAGATAATTTTTAGTGCAAAAGATAAATCAAAAATATATCAAAACAGTTGTACAGCAATCGCTTCAAGAAGATCTCAGGCCTTCTGGTGACATCACAACCAAAATGATTAAAAATAAAAACGTTACTGCAAAAATAATTGCCGGTCAAAACTGTATAGTTGCTGGATTAAGTTTTGCAAAAGAAGCCTTTAAAATTTCAGATAAAAAAATCACTTTCAAAGCCAAAACAAAGGATGGACGAAAAGTAAATAGAGATAAAGTGATAGCTGTATTAAAAGGCAAAGCCTCAAGTATCCTTAAAAGTGAAAGAGTTGCACTTAATTTTCTAGGATTAATTTCAGGTGTAACAACAATCACTAATCAATTTGTAAAAAAAGTAAAAGGTAAATCCTGTAAAATATGTTGTACCAGAAAAACAATACCAAATTTAAGATTAATGCAAAAATATGGAGTAAGGCTAGGAGGAGGAACTAATCATAGATTTAATTTAAGTGATGAAATTTTAATAAAAGACAATCATATCTCGGTTAACAAAAATATTCGTGATCTAGTTAAAAGAGCCATAAAGAATAGAAAAGGAAAGAAAATAACTGTAGAGGTGGATAACCTAAGTCAGTTAAAAAAAATCATGGGTCTAAAGTTTAACAGAGTATTGTTTGATAATATGAATCCTAAAAATCTTAGAAAGGCAGTTAAAATGTCAAAAAGATTTTATGAAACTGAAGCTTCAGGCGGAGTAACACTTGGTAATGTGAGAAAGATTGCTACGACTGGTGTTAAAAGAATTTCTGTGGGTCAAATAACTCATAGTGCCCCCACTATAGATTTTAAATTAGATTTTATCTCCTAAGTTCAGCTTGCGCTGCTGCTAGCTTTGCAATTGGGACTCTAAAAGGTGAGCAGGAAACATAGTTTAATCCGACTTTAGAACAGAATTCTATACTTTTTGGATCACCACCGTGTTCACCACAAATTCCTAGTTTAAGTTTTTTATTCTGTTTTTTTCCTCTTTGAGAAGCAATTTTAACCAATTCCCCTACACCATCTTTATCGATACTAACAAATGGATCGTTCTCAAAAATTTTATGGTCTATGTAATCATCTAAAAATTTCCCAGAGTCATCACGGCTAATACCAAATGTAGTTTGTGTTAAATCATTTGTTCCAAAACTAAAGAAATCAGCATATTTTGATATGGGTTCTGCTCTTAGTGCTGCCCGTGGCAACTCAATCATGGTGCCAACAAAATAATTAATTTTTACTTTATGTTCCTTCTGAAGTTCGTCAGCTACCCTGTTAACCAGCTTTCTCATTATTCCAAGTTCATCTTCGGTTGAAACCAGAGGTATCATTATTTCAGGTATTATGGACTGTATCTTTTCTTTTTTGCATTCTATCAGTGCAGTAAAAATTGCTCTACATTGCATTTCATAAATTTCAGGAAAAGAAATACCGAGTCTACATCCTCTGTGTCCTAACATAGGGTTTAGCTCATGCAATTCTGCAACTCTACTCTTTATTTCTTTTACACCTAAATTTAACGATCTAGCTACTTCTTCCATGTCTTTATCAGTCTTTGGTAGAAACTCATGCAGTGGGGGATCTAAAAGTCTAACTGTTACGGGCAAACCTTTCATAATTTTAAAAATTTCTTTAAAATCATTTTTTTGATGAGGAAGCAGCTTGTCTAATGCGATCTTTCTGTCATCCAAATGCCTTGATAAGATCATTTGCCTAACAGAGAGAATTCTTTCATCGTCAAAAAACATATGTTCGGTTCTACATAAGCCAATACCTTCGGCGCCAAAATTTCTTGCTATCTTTGTATCTTTTGGGGTTTCAGCGTTCGTTCTTATTTTTAATTTTCTGAACTCGTCTGCCCATTTCATTATCGTTGAAAAGTAGCCTGAAATGTCTGGCTTAACCGTTGGAACCAAACCTTTCATTACTCTTCCTGTTCCTCCGTCAATAGTGATAATTTCTCCCTCTTTAACTGTAAGGTCTCCAACTTTAAATTCTTTAGATTCATAATCAATGTTAATTTCTCCAGAACCAGAAACACATGGTCTTCCCATACCTCTAGCAACTACTGCAGCATGACTTGTCATTCCTCCTCTAGCGGTCAATATTCCTTTGGCCGCATGCATACCGTGAATATCTTCTGGTGAAGTTTCAACTCTCACCAATATTGTATCTTCTTTTTGGTTATTCATTTTTTCAGCCTCATCGGCACTAAAAACTACTTTACCACTTGCTGCACCTGGAGAAGCTGGCAAACCTTTTGCTATTACTTCCTTTTTTACTTTTTCATCTAGAGTCGGATGCAAAAGTGTATCTAAAGTATTTGGGTCTATTCTTAAAATAGCTTCCTTTTTTGAAATTAGTTTTTCTTTAACCATATCAACAGCAATTTTGATTGCTGCTTTGGCTGTACGTTTTCCGTTTCTAGTTTGTAGCATCCAAAGTTTATTGTTCTCTACTGTAAATTCAATATCTTGCATATCTCGATAGTGTTTTTCTAATTTCACAAACACATTTTTTAGTTCCTTAAAAACTTTTGGCATAGTTTCTTCCATGGACTCCTCTTTGGCTCCAGCATTTTCTTTTGCTTTTTTCGTTATATATCTCGGAGTTCTGCTCCCGGCTACAACATCTTCACCTTGAGCATTAATTAAATATTCGCCAAAGAATTTATTTTCTCCAGTTGATGGGTTTCTCGTAAAGGCTACTCCAGTAGCACAATTCTCACCCATATTTCCAAATACCATTGATTGAACATTTACTGCTGTTCCCCAATCTCCCGGTATATGATTAAATTTCCTATAAGTTTTCGCCCTTTTACTTTCCCAAGATAAAAATACCGCTTTAATGGCTCCAAACAACTGTTCGTAAACATCTTGAGGAAAATTTTTTTTAGTTTTATCTGATATTAATTCTTTAAAATTTTTTATAAGACCATCCCAATCATCAGAATTTAGCTCTGTATCTGATAAAACACCTTTTGTTAATTTATAATTATCAATCATTTCCTCAAACAAATGATTTTTTACTCCCAAAACTACATTTCCATACATTTGAATAAATCTTCTATAACTGTCTTTGGCAAATCTTTCATTTGAAGTTTTTTTTGACAATGCCTCAACTGTTTTGTCGTTGAGACCTAAATTAAGAATAGTATCCATCATTCCTGGCATGGATACTCTTGAGCCAGATCTTACTGATACTAACAGCGGATTTTTATTATCACCAAATTTTTTTTTAGTTTTTCCCTCAATGCTTTTTAATTCTTTTCTAATTTCATTACATGCTTTAGGTGTCAATTTTTTCTTATTCTTGTAAAAAATCTCACACATCTGTGTTGAAATAGTAAAACCTGGAGGAACAGGCAAACCAAGCCTTGCCATTTCAGCCAAATTAGCCCCCTTGCCTCCCAGAATATTTCTGGCATTCTTTATTTTCTTAGTCTTCTTTTCTCCAAAACTAAATATATATTTTAACATTAAGTTCCTTCTAATTTCGAGAAGTCTACAAAACTATTAAACGTAGAGCATAAGATTTGCAAGAGTTCTAGACGATTGTTTTTAAGATCTTTATTTTCATCATTCACTTTAACATTATCAAAAAATTTATCTGTTGATAATTTGGTGTCAGACAAAAGTTTCAGGTGTTCTTCATAATTTTTCTTTTCCTCTTTTAACGTAAAAGCTTTCCGAATATTATTGATTCTTTCAAAAAGCTCCTTCTCCTCTTCATGTTTAAAAAGAACTGCATCAGGTCCATTTTTAGAAACAGACTTTTCCTGTTCTAAGATGTTTGAGGCTCTTTTGTAAGTTGAAACAGCATTTTTCCCTAAGTCTTTAGAAATAAATTTTTTCATAATCAAAGTTTTTTTGTATAATTCCAAAAAATTATCATTCAAATGTGAACTAATTGAGGCTTCGATAAGATCGGTCCTAATCTTTCTTTCTTTAAGAATATTCTTCATTCTTTCTCTGAAGAATACAAGTAAATCCTTACTAACCTCGCTGTTTAACTCCTTCACACCTTGTTCTAAATAAATTTTTATAGAATTATCAATTAAGTCTCTTAGTTTAATTGTAATGTTGTTTTCAATTATAGTTCTCAATAAACCAATTGCTGCCCTTCTAAGAGCAAAGGGATCTTTAGAGCTAGTTGGTTTTTCATTTATCAAATAAAATCCAACCAAGGTATCTAGTTTATCTATAATAGAAAGGGCACAACTAATTGGCTTTTTAGGAGCAGATGAGGAGATGCTAATAGGAAGGTAATGCTCACTAATAGCATAACAAACATCATCTTCAAATCCTTGGCTGAAAGCAAAATATTTTCCCATTACTCCTTGCAGTTCTGGAAATTCTCCTACAAGACCTGACACTAAGTCAGATTTAGAAACTGATGCAGCTATTTCTATCTTTTCCTTATTCAGGTTCATTTGGTCGGAGATAAAATAAGCCATTCTTCTTAATCTTTGAGTCTTCTCATAAATTGAACCAAGATTTTCATAAAATGTAACCTGTTTTAGTTTGTTGATCTGCTTAATGAGATTTAATGACTTATCTTTTTCCCAGAAAAAGCTGGCATCAGAAAGTCTGGCCTCTACTACCCTCTCGTTACCTGTTTTAATAAGTTTTTTTTTGTCTTGTTTGTTTGTGACAATAACAAACTCATTACTCATTCGTTCTTTGTGGTCAATTAAAGTAAAATATCTCTGATGAAATTGTAAAGTAGATTGAATGACCTCCTTAGGTAATTTAAGATAACTTTTATCAAATTTTGCAAGAATTATTCTTGGTTTATCTACCAAATTACTTACTTCTGAAAGTAACTTTTGATCTATGGACTCTTTGCAAGATTTACTTTTATAAATTGATTGAATTTTTTCTGAAATAAACTTTGCTCGCTTGTCATGATCAAGCATGATTTCGTTTTTCTTTAAGAATTCTTGATACTCTTTAAAATCTTTAATCTTTTTCTGTTTTACTTCAGTATCCTCTTCTACTACCGTAAAATTTACAGTTTCCAAGTGAGCGTATTTAAATTTAAGGTGTTTATTGTTAAAGGTTGATAGAATAAATTTAAGTGGTCTTCCCCAACTTAAATCATAATCAGACCATTTCATTGATTTTTTCCAAGATATTCCGTTTAAAGACTTTGGAATAAGTTTAACAAGCTCATCTTCGGTATTAATTTCTTTTCCCTTAATTTTTGCGAAATAGAAAGTTCCTTTTTCCAATTTCTTTTCATATAAATCATCAATATTTATATTTTTTGATCTAGAAAAATTTTCAATTACATTTTGTGGAACGCCTAATTTTGGGCCCCTAATTTCAGAAGGTAAGATTTTGATTTTGCTTGGTAAATCGGAAATAAAAATAGTCAGTCTCGTAGGAGTGGAATAAACCTCAAAAGTTTTATATTTTAAATTTAAAGAAGATATTTCTTCATTTAATAATTTTTTGAACTGAGTCCTTGCGCTTATTTGCAAGTTGGGAGGCATTTCTTCAGTAAAAAGTTCAATAAGTAATTCTGCCATTTACTTTTCTTGATTTTCTAACCAAGCAGACCCTGATCCTTTGGCAAGATCCCTGATTCTGTTTATGTACCCTGTTCTCTCAGCAACAGCTATTACTCCTCTTGAATCCAATAGATTAAATATATGGCTCGCCTTTAAACATTGATCATATGCTGGAAGAGGAAGTTTTTTTTCCAACAAAGACCTGCATTCTTTTTCTGCAATTTCAAAGTTCTTTAATAAAGCATCTGTGTTTGCATGATCAAAATTATATGATGAAAATTCTTTTTCTGATTGAAGATATACGTCTCTATACTTTACTCCATCATCATTCCAATCAATATCAAATACATTTTTTTTTCCTTGAACAAACATACAAATTCTTTCTAAGCCATAAGTGAGCTCTACAGATATCGGATTACAATCTATACCTGTCATTTTTTGAAAATAGGTAAATTGAGTTATTTCCATACCATCACACCAAACTTCCCATCCTAATCCTGCAGCTCCTAATGTTGGGCTTTCCCAGTCATCTTCCACAAATCTAATGTCGTGATCTTTTGATTGAATACCTATTGCCGCTAAACTTTTCAAATATACTTGTTTAATATTTTGCGGGGACGGTTTTATAATAACTTGATACTGATAATAGTGTTGCAAACGATTTGGATTTTTGCCGTATCTACCATCTGTTGGTCTTCTAGAAGGTTGAACATATGCTGCCTTCCATGGTTTAGGACCCAATGATCGAAGTGTAGTTGCAGGATGGAATGTTCCTGCTCCCACCTCTAGATCATACGGTTGTAAAATTATACAACCATATTTTCCCCAAAATTTTTGTAGATTAAAAATTAATTCCTGAAAAGTTATTGGTGATTTTTTTTTATTTTTTATTTTTTTTGGCATTTATAAACCAAACTTTTGCCACAAGGCTCTTTCTTCTATAGCGTTTACAATACTATCAATCTGATTATCAAGAGATGATGATAATTTTCTTGTGATAAAACCTTTGGGCTTCTCTAGCTTTTTAATCACAACCTTTTCTCCAAATTTTTCTCTTAAAACTTGTTCGGCATTACCGATTCCATCTATAAGTCCTAATTTTAAAGAAGTAGAACCAGACCAAAACTCTCCTGTAAAAGTATTATTTTTTTCAGGGTCTTTTAATTTTGAACCTCTGCTTTTTTTTACAAGATTGATAAAGTCTGAATGTAGTTCTAATTGTAATTTTTTTATTCTTTGAATATCCTCTTCTTTTTCTTCTTTAAAAGGATCTAAGGTACTTTTGTTTTTTCCAGCAGTATAAACTCTTCTTTGAATTCCAATTTTTTTTATTGCGTCTTGAAAACCAAAGGAAGCAGAAATTACTCCGATTGAGCCAACTATTGAGCTTGAATTCGCATAAATTTCATCACCGGCACAAGCGATTAGATAGCCTCCTGATGCCGCAACATCCTCAGCAAAAACTATAACTTTCTTTTTATTTTTCTTGGCTAACTGCCTTATGTAGTCATGAATTAAATGTGATTGAACTGGTGAGCCTCCTGGAGAATTAATTGATATAGCTACGCTCTTTGCCTTTTTAAAAGAAAATGCTTTTTTTATAATTTCCTGTTGTCCTGAAAAGTCTATGCCCTGTCTAAATCTACCGGCAGATCCTATAACGCCAGACAATCGTACGTGGGGAACTATTATTTTTTTTTTAAAAAATGAAAACATATGAATTTAGATTAACTTTGTTTCTTATATCAGCACTTAAATTAAATTTAAATGTTAATTACGCTACCCTTGGTTGAAATTAGAGTGCGTCACCAGCGTATAAAATAATAATTTAATATTTTTATAAACGTATATAATAAAAATTATGGGATCCGTAATACCTCTAAAAAAATCTGCCAATTCAGCATATTTCGATTTAAAAAATATTTTAAACTCAAAGCTTGATTCCGTCGAAAGACTTATCCATTCAAAACTAGAAAGCGAAGTTGAACTAATAAAAGAAATGAGCGACTACCATTTAGGTTCTGGTGGAAAAAGAATAAGAGCACTGTTGACTATGGGGGCAGCAAAGCTTGGTGGATATAGTCATGGTTCAAGAGATGTCAATTTAGCAGCATGTGTCGAATTAATTCATAGTGCAACTTTATTGCATGATGATGTTATAGATGAAAGCAAAGTAAGAAGGGGAACAAAAACTGCAAATTCTATTTGGGGAAATCAGTCTCCCATCTTAGTTGGTGATTACTTGTTAAGCAGATGTTTTGAGATGATGGTAGAAGATGGAAATTTGGAAATACTGAAACTTCTTTCTTCAACTTCGTCAAAAATTGCACAAGGTGAGGTTTTACAACTTACTTGTAAAGGAGAAGCAGATCTTCTTGAGGAAAACTATATAAAAATTATAAGTTTAAAGACTGCTGCTCTTTTTTCAGCTGCAACTAGAGTTGGTGCCTGTATAGCAGGCTTGGATAAAAAAAAGAAAGAGGCTTTAGAATCCTATGGAAAAAATATAGGGCTAGCATTTCAAATAGCAGATGACGCTTTAGACTATTTTTCTAAAGAAAAAATTTTCGGAAAAGAAATTGGAAAAGACTTTTTTGAATCTAAAGTAACCCTTCCAATTATTATTGTTTTTCAAAAGGCCAATCCAATTGAAAGAACTTTTTTAAAAACTCTTTTCAAGAAAAACGTAAGACAAAAAGAAGATTTTAATTCTGTGTTAAAATTAATAAAAAAATATAATGCATTAGAGTTAACTTTTAAGAGAGCAGAATACTTTGTAAATGTATCTTACGATGCTTTAGGAATATTTGAAAACTGTGAAGAAAAAAGAGTTTTGCAAAACCTTACTGGTTTTAGTTTAAATAGATCTTATTAAGGGTATAAGACTTCCTTTATCCACTTACCATTTTCTTTTCTATAATTTAATCTCTCATGCGATCTGTTCTTTGCTTCCAGCCAAAATTCAATTTCACTTGGTATAATTCTCCAACCTGACCAATGTGATGGTCTTGGAATATTGTTTTTGTCGGAAAATTTTTTTTCAAATTCTTTAATTTTATCTAAAAACTCATTTCTATTCTTCATTACTTTAGATTGAGAAGATGCCCATGCTGATATTTTGCTTCCGTAATCTCTAGAACTAAAATATTTGTCAGCTTCTTCTTTGTCTACGACACTAACTTTTCCAGAAACTCTTATTTGTCTTCTTATGCTCTTCCAATGAAAACACATTGAAGCATTAGGGTTGTTTTTTATATCGTTTCCTTTTTTGCTGTCAAAATTCGTATAAAAAACAAAACCTTTATCACTTAAACCTTTAAGCAAAACCATTCTAACACTTGAAATACCATCTGAACTTGAAGTTGCTAATGACAGGGCGTTCGGATCGTTTACTTCACTTTTTTCTGCAGCCACAAACCATTTTTTAAATAAAACTATGGGATTTGCTTCATCTTCAAAACAAATATCCAGTCCTAACGAATTTTGGCCACTTTTTTGATTCATAAATTATATAAAATAATTTATACATTAATTATCGATGTCTTTTAATACTTTTGGAAAAATATTTAGATTTACTACATGGGGTGAGTCTCATGGCCCGGCTATTGGCTGTATTGTGGATGGTTGCCCCCCCAAATATCACTTTAACTGAAAAGGACATACAGAAGGATATGAACCGTAGAAGACCGGGTAATTCTAAATTTGTCTCACAAAGAAAGGAGTCAGATAAAATTGAAATTTTGTCAGGAATATTTAATGGCAAAACAACTGGAACTCCAATTGCAATATTAATTCGTAATGAGGATAAAAGATCAAGAGATTATGAATCAATTAAAAATAAGTTTAGACCCGGACATGCAGATTTTACCTACTTTAAAAAATACGGAATTAGAGACTACCGTGGAGGCGGTCGACAATCGGCAAGAGAAACTGCCTCAAGGGTAGCTGCAGGTGCAATTGCAAAAATAGTTTTAAAAAATATTGTTGGAAAAAAATTTAATATTAATGGAGCGGTTACCCAATTAGGTTTGATGGGATGTGATAGAAACAATTGGAATAATAATGAAATTAAAAGAAACCCTTTTTTCTGTCCTGACAAAAAATCAGTTAAGCTTTGGGAAAAATATCTTTTAGCGGTAAGAAAATCTGGTTCATCTTGTGGGGCAATTATTGAGTTACGAGCTAATGGAGTTCCTGCGGGACTTGGAGCGCCAATTTATTCAAAACTTGATTCTGATATAGCTGCAGCGTTAATGAGTATTAATGCTGTTAAAGGTGTAAATATCGGTTCTGGTATGAGCTCTGCATATTTATCTGGTGAGGAAAACTCTGATGAAATACGATCTAGATCTGGAAAAATAAAATTCAAGAGCAATAACGCTGGAGGTATACTCGGCGGTATATCTTCTGGACAGCAAATCATTGCTTCGTTTGCAGTGAAACCTACATCTTCTATAATTAATAGTAGAGAGACAATTGATAAAAAAGGGAAAAATACTAAGATATCTGTGAAGGGTCGTCACGATCCTTGTGTTGGCATAAGAGCTGTGCCTATAGGAGAAGCGATGCTCTCTTGTGTATTATTAGATCATTTTCTTATGAATAGAGCGCAGTGTGGTTAAGAAAGGTTTTTGTTTTTTGCAATAACCACGTTGGAATTTAAAACATCTTCAACTTTTTGAACAATACTTTCAGAATCTAAGCCTGCAGTTTTATACATTTTATCTGGTGTATCCTGGTCTAAAAATTTATCAGGCAAAATCATTGATCTAAATTTTAACCCCTTGTCAAAAAAACCTCTGTCAGACAATAGTTTTGCAATATGAGATCCAAATCCCCCTATAGATCCTTCTTCTATCGTTATGATTGCTTCATGATTTGATGCTAATTCAATTATTGATTTTTCATCTAAAGGTTTTGCAAACCTTGCATCAAAAATACTTATTGTAATACCTTTTTTCTTGAGAATTTCTGAAGCTTTTTTGCATTCATCTAGCCGGGCTCCAAAATTTAAAATAGCTAAGTTTTTTCCCTCTAAAATAATTTTTCCCTTTCCTATTTCAAGAGTCTCTTTAATTCCCGGTAATTCAATACCAATTCCATTTCCTCTGGGGTATCTAAACGCTGAAGGTTTATCATTTATATTTACCGAGGTGTTGACCATCCTAACTAGTTCGGCCTCATCGCTTGCCGCCATAACTACAAAATTAGGCAAAGTTGACAAATAAGTTATGTCAAAAGATCCAGCGTGGGTTGGGCCATCAGCCCCTACTAACCCGGCCCTATCAATAGCAAACCTAACAGGCAGTGATTGTATTGCAACATCATGAACCACTTGATCGTATGCTCTTTGTAAAAAAGTAGAATAAATTGCAGCAAATGGTTTATATCCTTCGGTAGCCAAACCAGCTGCAAAAGTTACACCATGCTGTTCTGCAATACCTACATCGAACATTCTTTCTGGAAATTTTTTCTCAAACAAGTCTAATCCTGTCCCTGAAGGCATAGCGCCAGTAATTGCTACAATTTTTGTGTCATTTTCCGCATGCTTTATAAGTGTATTTGCAAAAACTTTGGTGTATGAAGGTGACTTTGCTTTTCCCTTAGATTGTTCTCCAGTTAAAACGTTAAATTTTGAAACTCCATGATATTTATCCCCGGATTCTTCTGCAGGTTTATAACCCTTTCCTTTTTTTGTAATTGTATGAATTAATATTGGGCCTTCATGTTTTGAGTTCTTCACATTCTCTAAAATAGTTACTAAATTATTTACATCATGACCATCAATGGGGCCTACATAATAAAATCCTAGCTGACTAAAAAGTGTTCCTCCAGTCACAATACTTCTCAGCATATCTTCTGCTTTGCCAGCGCTTTTAGAAAATCTTTTAGAAAAAGCAGAAAATACTAATTTAATTGTTTCTCTTAAACTAAAATAAATTTTTCCCGACAAAAGTCTTGCTAAATATTTGCTCATTGCTCCAACGGGTCTAGCTATTGACATATCGTTGTCATTTAAAATTACGATTAGCTTAGATTTCATAGCACCAGCATTATTCATCGCTTCGTAGGCCATCCCTGCACTCATGGCTCCATCACCGATTACAGCTATTACATTGTTATTGTCGTTAGATAATCTTTTAGCTGTTGCCATTCCCAAAGTTGATGAAATTGAAGTTGAGCTATGTGCTGCTCCGAAGGGATCATATTCACTTTCTGATCTTTTGGTAAATCCTGAAAGACCACCGCCTTTACGAAGAGTTCTTATTCTATCTTTTCTACCAGTAATTATTTTATGAGGATAACATTGATGCCCTACGTCCCATACTAATTTGTCCTTTGGTGTATTAAAAACATAATGTAAGGCAACCGTTAATTCCACTACACCAAGTCCTGCTCCTAGATGGCCACCAGTTTCTGAAACAACATCAATTACCTCGGATCTTAATTCTTTAGATACTTTTTCTAACTGACTTTTTTTAAGTTTCCTTAAGTCTGTAGGATAATTAATTTTATCTAATAATTTTTCACTCATTAATAACTTCTGTCCAATATGAAATCTGTAATTTTAATAAGTTTCTTTGATCTGCTTCCATATTTTTTTAATTTCTTTATTATCATTTTTTTTCTTCTGAAAGCAAACTTTAATGTTTTTCTATATCCAAATAGTTTAACAAGTGTAGATTTACCCTTTTTTTTATCTTTCTTAACTGGTTTTCCAACATTCTTTATATTTCCTTTAACATCTAAGAGGTCATCAGCGATTTGGAATAAAAATCCCAGCTCTTCCCCTATCATGCTCATTTCTCTTTTTATTTTATCATTTTTTTCTGAAACTATAGATGGGGCCAAACAGCAAAATTCAAATAGCTTTCCTGTTTTTTTCTTTTGCATATTTATAATTTTTGAAGCACTTGTCTTTCTTTTTTCATAACCTAAATCAAGAAATTGTCCGCCAGCAATTCCTGTATGTCCTGCACATTCTGCTAATTTTTTTAAAAGAATAACTTTTATAGCGGGTTTCACTTTATATTTTTTATCCGTGATAATTTCAAATGCCAATGCCAGCAAAGAGTTACCGGCAAGAACAGCTGTTGACTCTCCAAACTTTACATGGGTTGAGGGTTTACCTCTTCTCAACTTGTCATTATCCATACAGGGCAGATCATCATGTATCAAAGAATAAGAATGAATACACTCTACAGCAGCACAAATATTAATTACTTTGCTGGTATTTAAATTAAATATTTTTGCCGTATTCAAAATAATTGTAGATCTAATTTTTTTTCCACCAAATAAAGTTCCATATTTCATTACAGGAATAAGATTAGAATATTTTTGATTAATAAAATATTTCTTCAAAAACCTATCAACTAGTTTTGCATTTTTTCTAATATCTTTTTGCATTCAAATATCTAAAATTATTTTTTCTTTCCGATAGAATGAATATCCCTAAGCTTTTCTTTAAAAAGATTATCAACATGATCGTTTAAAAGCAAAAGCCTCTCGTAGTCCTGCTTTGAACCTTCAAGATTGGCGCTGTCCTTTTCTAATCTCTCAAGAATATCTATTATTTCTGATTTTGCATCGTTTATTGATTTACTTTTAATATCAGGTGGAATATTTTTTGTTTTCATAAAAATTATAATAATCTTAATATGAAAAATATCTATAAAAATTCTCTGGTAAATTTGAATAAAGCAAAAAAATTTTTGAAAAAAAACAATATAATTGCTGTTCCTACTGAAACCGTTTACGGACTTGCAGGAAATGCTTATTCTAATACGTCAATTAAAAAAATATATAAACTTAAAAAAAGACCAAAAAAAAACCCACTCATTATCCACTACCACAATCTTCAAGCACTAAAGAAAGATGCCAATATAGATGAAAAATTTTTAACGCTTTATAAAAAATTCTCCCCAGGACCTTTGACTTATGTATTACAAAAGAAAAAGGAATCTAAAATTTCTTCTTTGGCAAATGCAAACTTGAAAAGTATAGCAGTAAGATTTCCTAAAAATGTCGTAATAAGAAATTTATTGAAACAATTAAATTTTCCTTTGGCAATTCCAAGTGCCAATATATCAAGCAATGTAAGCCCGATAAAAGCAATTGACGTGGTAGATGAATTTGGAAAAAAAATAAGTTTTATTCTAGACGGGGGAAGATCGAAAATAGGATTAGAGTCTACAGTAATAAGCTTGTATGGAAAAACAAAAATACTTAGGCCTGGTGCAATAAGTCATAAAAAAATTGGAAAAGTTTTGAAAACAAATATATCAATTTTAAAAAAAACAAAGAAACTACGATCGCCTGGTTTGTTAAAAAGACATTATTCCCCTGGAATTCCTATCAAGCTTAACTGCAAGAAAGCAGATTCTAAAACAGCATTTGTAGTATTTGGAAAAAAGTATAAAAAAGCCAAAAATATATTTAATTTAAGCCTTAAAGGCAGCCTAGAAGAGGCCGCAAAAAATTTGTATAAAACTTTGAGAAAAATAAAAAATTTAAAATATAAAAAAATAAATGTTGTTAAAATTCCAAATCAAAACATAGGAATTGCAATAAATGATAGATTAAAAAGAGCTTCGTACTAAATGTTTATTCAAGTTAAAAATCTTACAAAAAAATTCAAAAATAACTTAGCTGTTAATAAAATTAACTTTAACATTGAAAAAAATAAGACAGTTGGTTTGTTGGGGCCAAATGGATGTGGAAAAACTACATCGATTGGAATGATGCTTGGCCTAATAAAGCCATCCGGAGGAGAAATAATTATAGATAATGTAAACTTAGAAAAAGCAGATCGGGTTAGCATTTTAAGCAAAATGAATTTTGCCTCTCCATACGTAGAGTTGCCTAAAAAATTAACAGTTAAACAAAATTTAGAAGTGTACGGTAGATTATATGGCGTAAAAAATTTAGATAAAAAAATAAAAGAAATATCAGAAGAATTAGATATAAAAAAATTTTTAAATAAAAAAACTGGAGAATTATCATCGGGACAAAAAAATAGAGTAACTTTGGCAAAGTCATTAATAAATGATCCGGAAATTATTTTTTTAGACGAACCAACTGCCAGCTTAGATCCTGACGTTGGTGACTATGTAAGAGGTTACATTGAATCTTATAAATTAAAAAATAAAGTTACAATTTTGCTAGCATCTCACAACATGGCTGAAGTCGAGAGGCTTTGTGACAGCATTATTATGATGAAAAATGGAAAAATTATAGACGAAGGAACCTGTGAAACAATTATTAAAAAACACGGAAGAAATAATTTAGAAGAAACTTTTTTAAAATTAGCAAGGAGCAAAGATGAGATTTAATCAAATTTATGCATTAAGTCTTAGACATATTTATTTAATATCAGGTTCCTTACCAAGAATAATCGATCTTATATATTGGCCCTCAGTTCAAATTTTTTTGTGGGGCTTTATATCGAAATTCTTTACATTAAATTCTGAATACTACAGTAATACTGTTGGAATTATATTAACTGCTGCAATTCTTTATGATTTTTTGTTTAGAGCAAGCATAAGTTATAACATGATGTTCTTGGAAGAAATTTGGAGTAGAAATTTTACAAATCTTTTTATTGCCCCTATTAAAATAAGTGAGATCATAACATCCCTAACTTTAACTGCTGTTTTTAGAACTCTCATAGGATTGGTTCCGGCTGCAATTTTAGCAATACCTCTTTTTGGAGTTTCGGTATTTGAACTTGGTCTACCGTTATTTTTTTTATTGCTTGGTCTTTATATTTTTGGTGTCACTCTAGGATTACTAGTAACGGCAGGACTATTAAGGTATGGACCATCCTTTGAAAATATTGCTTGGGCAAGTTTATTCTTTTTAGCTCCTTTGGGATGCATTTACTATCCGGTAGAAATATTACCCGAGAGTCTTCAGGCTATTGCGAAAGTTTTACCTCTTGTTCATATTTTTGAGGAAATGCGTAACATATTATTAAATAATAGCGTTAATTGGTTTGAAATCGTTAAATCAATTTTAATTTCATTGGTGTATTTTGTTGGTGGAATAACAATTTTTTATATGGCTTATTTTGGCGCAAAAGAAAAAGGAACATTAATTAATATGGGAGAGTAATTTATATGAAATTAATTGACTGCTTCATGTATTTTGACGAAGATCTAATATTAGATATTAGATTAAACGTTCTTTATGATTCTGTAGATAAATTTATTATTGCAGAGGCTACAAGAGACCATGCGGGAAAAGAAAAGAAATTAAATTTTGACTTAAATAATTTTTCAAAGTTTAAAAAAAAGATCGAATATTTAATCATTGATGATTTGCCTATAAAAGTTACTTCGAAAAAAAACGACTGGCATGAAAATCATCTTAGAGATCAATTTCAAAGAAATTCCTTATCAAAAGGTTATAAAAATTATAATGATGATGATCTTATAATGATTTCAGATATAGATGAAATACCAGATCCAAAAAAGATATCTTCTTTTGAACTAGAAAAAAAATATGCTTGTTTCTTACAAAAAAACTTTCAATCAAAATTAAATTTATTAAATACTAGTGACGGTTATTGGGCTGGAACAAAAATATGTCAAAAGAAAAATTTAAAGTCCCCACAATGGTTGAGGAATATTAAAACAAAAAAAATGCCCTTTTGGAAATTTTACAAGCCTAGACAACCACAATTAATAGAGGATGGCGGTTGGCATTTTAGCTTTTTAAAACACCCAGAAGATATCGTAACAAAAATAAATTCATATTCTCATCAAGAATTTAACAAGCCTGAATTTGTTGATCCTGGTAAAATTAGAGAAAAGATTAAAAACAAAAAAGATTTATTTGGAAGAAAAATTAACTATAAAATGGTTGAGGTTGATAAATACTGTCCAGACTATATTGTAAAAAACAAAGACAAGTTTAGAGAATGGATTCTTTAAATTTTTTACTAACATGGTGCGCCCGGAAGGAGTTGAACCCTCAACCTTCTGATCCGAAGTCAGACGCTCTATCCAGTTGAGCTACGAGCGCATATAATATGTTTTAAACTGTAAAATGAATAAAACAACAACATTTTTTGTAGAAGAAAGTAGCAATAATTTAAGGTTAGACAAATATTTAGCTTCTAAACTAAAAACACTTACAAGATCTCAAATCAAAAAAATTATCCTTTCAAAAAATGTAAGTATAAATGGAAGGGCTATTTCGTCTCCATCTCAAAAAATAAAATCTGAAAACTCTATAGAGATTTTAATTAAAGCAAAAAAAATTGAACATATTAAGCCTCAAAAAATAGATATAAATATTATCTATGAGGACAAAGAAATAGTCGTGGTGGATAAACCTAGCGGTATTGTGGTTCATCCTGGTGCTGGTAACAAAGAGGGAACCTTGGTGAATGCTCTTTTGTATTTATACGAAAAAAACTTATCCACTTTAAATGGCTTATCTCGACCGGGTATAGTTCACAGAATAGATAAAGAAACGAGTGGATTGCTCGTGATTGCAAAAACTAATTTTTCGCATGCAAATCTAGCTAAACAATTTAGTAATCATACTATTAAGAGAAAATATCTAGCATTAATCTGGGGAGTGATAAGACCTCTAAATGGAAAGATTACTACTCTTTTATCAAGAAGCAAAAAAAATAGACAGCTCATGTCTGTAAGTGAAAGAACTGGAAAAAAAGCTATTACAAATTACAAAACACTAAAAGTTTTTAACAATAAAGAAATACCAAAAATAAGCTTGGTGGAATGTGTTTTAGAAACAGGGAGAACACATCAAATAAGAGTTCATCTTTCCCATAAAGGAAACGGATTAGTTGGAGACAAAAAGTACGGAAAAAAAAGACTGGGGTTTAGAAAAATAAATAAAAAATTTGAAAAAATTTTATCTGGATTTGAAAGACAAGCACTACATGCAAAAAGTCTTGGGTTTCTACATCCAACAAAAAATAGGTTTGTCAATTTTGAATCAAAATTACCAAAGGATTTTAAAAAAATGCTAGATTTTCTTGAAAAATTTAGCGATTGAAAAATTCTATTTTAGAAATATATATACACAGGATGAGTACAAAATCTGAAATATCTAATCTACCTGTTCTTACGGGTGAGGGTGGTTTATCATTATACCTTGCTCAAATAAAAAAGTTTCCAATGTTAGATGCGGAGGAAGAATATATGCTAGCTAAAAATTGGAAAGAAAGAGGTAATTTAAAATCAGCACACAAACTTGTAACAAGTCATCTTCGATTGGTTGCAAAAATTGCAATGGGTTATAGAGGCTATGGTTTGCCTGTAAGTGAGCTAATTTCTGAAGGTAATATTGGTTTAATGCAAGCAGTAAAAAAATTTGATCCTGATAAAGGTTTTAGACTAGCAACTTATGCTATGTGGTGGATAAAAGCAGGAATACAAGAATATGTTCTTAGATCATGGAGTCTAGTGAAGATGGGAACTACTGCTGCACAAAAAAAATTATTTTTTAATTTAAAAAAAATAAAACAACAAATTGCTCCAACACAAGAAGGTGATTTAAAAAAAGAACAAGTAAAAGAAATATCAGATAGACTTGGTGTAAAATCAGAAGAAGTTGTTTCGATGAACAGAAGAATGATGGGCCAAGAAAAATCACTAAATGATCCTATCCAATCAGGAGAGAAAGGTGAATGGCAAGATTGGGTGGTAGATGAAAATATGGACCAGGAACTTTACGTATCTCAAAAACAAGAATTGGATGAAAAAAAATTACTACTCAAGGATGCAATTAAAATTTTAAACGATAGAGAAAAAAAAATTATAGAAGCAAGAAAGTTGTCAAATAATCCTAAAACTCTAGATGAGTTGAGTAAAAAATATAAAATTAGTAGAGAGAGAATTAGACAAATTGAAAACAAAGCTTTTGAAAAACTCCAGAAAGCAATGCTTAATTCTAGCAAATCAAAAAATCTGCTTCCGGCTAAATAAAACTAAATTTTAAAAGGATTCTCTATAAGAATAGTATCTTCTCTTTCGGGACTGGTTGATATGCTAGATATCTTTGCTTCAACAAATTTTTCTATTTCTTTCACATAGATTTTTGCATTTTCTGGTAATTTATCAAATTCTTTGATTCCCTGAGTGGAAGATTTCCAGCCTTTAAATACTTTATACACTGGCTTAACTTTTAGCTGATCATCTCCTGCTACTGGCAAATAATCTATTTTTTTTTTATTGAGTTCGTAAGAAACACACATTTTAATTTCATCTAGTTCGTCAAGAACATCCAATTTTGTAAGCGCTATTCCATCAATCCCAGAGATTTTTATTGCCTGTCTCACAAGAACTCCGTCGAACCAACCACATCTTCTTTTTCTACTGGTAACAGTTCCAAATTCTTTTCCTCTAGTTCCAAGTTGTTCTCCAATTTTGTCTGTTAACTCTGTTGGAAAAGGTCCTGTTCCAACTCTAGTAGTATAAGATTTTGTTATACCTAAAACATAATTTATTGAACTTGGTCCACAACCTGTTCCTGTCGCAGCAGATGAAGCTACGGTATTAGAAGATGTAACGAATGGATATGTACCATGATCTACGTCCAGTAGAATGCCCTGAGCACCTTCAAACAATATTTTTTTACCCTTTGATTTATATTCGTCTATTTTTTTCCAAACGGGTTGAGAAAATTTTAATATTTCTGGAGCTATTTTTAACAAATCTTTTTTTATTTGATTTTTTTCAAGAATTTTTTTTCCTAAACCTTTTCTTATTGCATTATGATGAATAAGAGCAGTTTCTAATCTGTGCTCTAAATTACTTTCAGAAACTAAATCCATCACTCTAATTGATCTTCTTCCAATTTTATCTTCGTAGGCAGGACCGATTCCTCTTCTCGTTGTCCCAATTTTATCTTTTCCAGCAGCATCTTCTCTTATTTCGTCCATCTCCTTATGAAAAGGAAGAATAAGGTCTGCAGATTCAGATAAGATCAAATTGTTCTCATCAACTCTCACGCCTTTTGACTTAATTTCTTTGATTTCATCAAGTAGTGCCCAAGGATCTACGACAACACCATTTCCAATTATTGAAATTTTATTTTTCCTAACTATCCCAGATGGCAACAATCTAAGTTTGTAAGTTACTCCATCTATAACTAAAGTATGACCAGCATTGTGACCTCCTTGAAAACGAACCACTACATCTGCTTCGCTTGAAAGCCAATCAACAATCTTCCCTTTGCCTTCGTCACCCCACTGTGAACCTACAACGACTATATTTTTCATTATTTAAATTTCCTGTCTATTTTAATGGAGCTCAAATGATTGATTGGTCCATGACCCTTTCCATAATTAAGATTGGATCTGATAGACTGATTAACATATTTAATTCCAAGCTCACAGGATTTATTTAGAGTTTTTCCACATGCAAAAAAAGTTGCAATTGCACTTGATAAGGTACAGCCAGTTCCATGAGTATTTTTTGTTTTAATTTTTTTGTTTTTAAAAATTTTTAATTCTTTTCCGCTTAAAAATACATCGCTCATAGTTTTTGTGTTTCTGTGACCACCTTTTACCAAAACATTTTTAACTCCTAATTCAAGCAGAATATTGGCAGCATGTATCATATCTTCTAGACTTTTGATTTTTGTTTTTGTCAAAACTTCGGCTTCAGGAATATTTGGTGTTATCAGATAAGCTTTTCTTATTAACTTTTCTTTTAAAGTTTTAATTGCTTTTTCATTTATCAATTTAAATCCACCTTTTGCAACCATAACAGGGTCCAGAATAATCTTTTTGGTTTTAACTTTATTTAGCGCTCTTATAACTGACAAAATAACTGTGGGTGAGTGAAGCATGCCAATTTTTATAGCGTCAGGTTTTATGTCTTTACATGTAAATAAAATTTGTTTTTTTATTTCTTGTGGATGTACAGGGACTACAGAACTCACACCCGTTGTGTTTTGAGATGTAATAGCAGTAACCGCAGTCATAGCATAACCGCCTAGGGCTGTGACTGTTTTTATATCTGCTTGAATTCCTGCCCCTCCAGAAGAATCTGATCCTGCAATTATTAAAATTTTAGACTTGGGTTTCAATTTACTTTATTGATCTCTTGATTATTTTTATACATTTTAAAATTAAACTCTTATCATAAGACTCGGCCATAATCCTAATTTTTGGTTCAGTTCCAGATTTTCTAACTAAGATTCTTCCCTTGTTCCCCATAAGTTTGTTTGCTTTTTTAATGGCATTTTTGCATTTAGGTTTATTAACTATGCCCTTATCTTTCACAACAACATTGTCCAAAACTTGAGGTAAAGGTTTAAAAACGTTTAACAAATTGCTAGCCTTTTTTCCTTTTCTCAAAGAAAACAAAACTTCTAATGCAACCATTAGGCCATCCCCAGTCGTTGCAAATTTCCCCAAAATAATATGTCCCGATTGTTCTCCGCCTAAATTAAAATTTAATTTTTTCATTTTTTCTTTAACATATCTGTCTCCTACTTTAGATCTAAAAAATTTAATTTTTTCCTTTTTCAGAAAACTTTCTAAACCATAATTAGACATTAAAGTTCCAATTACACCGCCTTTTAAAATTCTTTTTGATTTCCATCTATGTGCAAGCATAGCGATAATCTGATCTCCATCTACAATTTTTCCCTTTTCATCACACATGATTATTCTATCTGCATCTCCATCAAAAGAAATACCAACATGCGCTCTAAACTTTTTAACAGCTGATTTAATTTTAGATGGGCAGGTTGACCCGCACTTTTCATTAATATTCAAACCATTAGGTTTTATTCCGATAGAGATAACTTTCGCTCCAAGTTTTTTTAAAAGCTTCGGGGCAGCTTTATAACAGGCTCCATTTGCACAATCTAAAACTATTTTTGTGCCTCTCAGATGAAAATTGCTTGGAAAATTTTTTTTTAATATCTCAATATATTTGTCATTTCCATCCTCTAATCTCTTAACCCTTCCTAATAGTTTTGGATTTGTAAGTTGTTTCGTACTTTTGGCATCTATTAATTTTTCAATTTTTTTTTCTATTTTGTCAGACAACTTCATTCCGTCCGGTCCAAATAATTTTAAACCGTTATCATAATAAGGGTTGTGCGATGCGGTAATCATTATACCCATGTTAGCCTTCATGGATTTTGTTAACATAGCAAGTCCATTGGTTGGTAGAGGGCCTAATGTAAAAACATGCATTCCACCTGAAACCAGGCCTGATACCAAAGCGGGCTCTAAAGTATATCCCGACAGTCTTGTGTCCTTTGCTATGACTGCAATCTGCTTAGATTTTTTTTGATTTTTGAAATAAGTACCTGACGCTAAGCCAAATTTAAAAAATTTTTCTCCAGTAATATTTCCCTGATTAACAGTTCCTCTGATACCATCTGTTCCAAAATATTTGTTCTTCATTAGTTTAATAAAATTTTTTCAAATACAAGAATTCCCTGTTTTACTTCATTAACATTGTGTACTCTAAAAATGTGAACTCCTTGTGATAATAAAAAAAGAACCGAAGCTAATGTTCCACCTGTTCTATCTTTACTATCATGTTTTCCAGATATTTGATTGATAAATCTCTTTCTTGAAGTTCCAATCAAAATAGGAAAGCCTAGGCTATGAAACAAAGATATTTTAGAAATTAAAGTCAAATTATGTTTCAAAGTTTTACCAAAACCAATACCTGGATCTAAGATAACTTTCTTATCTTTAAATTTTTCATTAATGTTTTTTTCAAAGAAATCATAAATATCTAACAAGACATTTTTATACTTGGGATTTTTTTGCATAGTATTAGGTGTTCCTTGCATATGATGCAAAACCTTTGGGATGCCATATTTTTTTAATTTTGATAAAGAGCTCAGATCATAATTGAACCCTGACACATCATTTATTAAATCTGCGCCATGTTTAATGCTTCTAACCATTAAATCAGATTTTCTGGTATCTATTGATAAACAAGTTTTTTTGTATTTTTTTTTGAAATTTTTTAAAACATGTTTAACTCTTTTCCATTCTGTTGCTGGATCTATTGTTTTGGAACCTGGTCTTGTCGACTCTCCTCCGACATCAATAATTTCTGCGCCAGATTGAATCATGCTTGATATGTGTTTAAATGACTTGTTTGTCTTATTAAATTTTCCTCCATCAGAAAAACTATCAGGAGTTAAATTTAAAACTCCCATAATAGAAGGGTTAGAAAAATTAATATTTTTTAGAAAATTTTTTCTTTTTGATGTTATTTTTTTTAAATCCTTATTGATAGTTTTTTTTAAGCTATTCCCAAGTTTTTTAATATCTCTAAAATGAATTAATTTACTATTAACCTTATTTTTGTTCCTGATAAAAATTTCAATACTATCAAAAGCTAAATTTTTCTTACCATTAAGAGGAAGTGCTTTTTTTGATCTAATGAGTTTTTCTGCAGTTCTTCCATGATAAAAATTACACGCTCTAGTGTAATATTTTCTCATGATTTGTCTGTTAAAGCGCTGGTTTAGGTTTTAAACCAATTGTGTCTATGGCTGATGACGCGCTATCATCGTTTTGTTCGTCTTTTTTCGACAATTTAGCAGGTTGAATATTTTTTAAAATCAAATCTCTGATCTCATCTCCGGTCAAAGTTTCATATACTAGTAATGCTTTTGCAAGTTTATGAAGATCATCGATTTTTTCAGTTAAAACTGTTTTTGCTCTCTCATAACCAGTATTGACTATTTTTTTTACCTCAGCATCTACTTTTTTTGCAGTGTCTTCAGACATATGTTGCTGTCTTGTTATTTGTCTTCCTAGAAATACTTCATCTTCATTTTCACCATATGCAACAGGTCCAAGATCTTTACTCATGCCATATCTAGTCACCATATTTTTTGCCATCTTAGTGGCCATATCAATGTCAGAAGATGCTCCAGAAGTTACCTTATCATGTCCAAATATAATCTCTTCGGCAATTCTGCCTCCCATTGCTACAGCAATATCTGAATACATTTTTTCTCTTGTAACTGATAACTGATCTCTTTCTGGTAATCTCATTACCATACCTAAAGCTCTTCCCCTTGGTATAATAGTAGCCTTGTGAATTGGATCCGATGCTTTCTCGTTTAAAGCAACTATTGCATGGCCACCCTCATGATATGCTGTTAATTTTTTCTCTTCTTCGGTCATTACCATTGATCTTCTTTCAGCGCCCATCATTACCTTGTCTTTTGCTTCTTCTACATCAGACATGGTAACAACTCTTTTATTTTTTCTAGCTGCCAATAAAGCTGACTCGTTAACTAAATTTGCTAGATCAGCTCCTGAAAAACCAGGTGTACCTCTTGCGATCGTTCTAAGTTTTACATCTGGTCCGGTATTAATTTTTTTAATATGAACCTTAAGAATTGCTTCCCTGCCAAGAATATCTGGATTAGGAACAACAACTTGTCTATCAAATCTTCCAGGTCTTAAAAGAGCTGGATCTAAAACGTCAGGCCTATTAGTTGCGGCAATTAAAATAATTCCTTCATTAGTATCAAATCCATCCATCTCGACTAATAGCTGATTTAAAGTTTGTTCTCTTTCGTCATTTCCTCCACCAAGACCCGCACCTCTGCTTCTTCCTACAGCATCTATTTCATCAATAAAAATGATACATGGTGCATGTTTTTTTCCTTGCTCAAACATATCTCTAACTCTTGAGGCACCAACTCCAACAAACATTTCAACAAAGTCTGAGCCAGAAATTGTAAAAAATGGAACATTAGCTTCACCTGCAATTGCTTTTGCTAAAAGTGTTTTTCCTGTTCCTGGAGGACCAATAAGCAATGCACCTTTTGGTATTTTTCCGCCAAGTCTTCTAAATTTTTTTGGATCTTTTAGAAATTCAACTATTTCTTCTACTTCTTCCTTTGCTTCTTCAATTCCTGCTACATCATTGAATGTAACTTTTCCTTGAGCCTCTGTAAGTAGTTTGGCTTTTGATCTTCCAAAACCCATTGCGCCGCCTCTGCCTCCTTGCATTTGACGCATAAAAAATATCCAAACTCCTATCAATAACAACATAGGGAACCAAGACAAAAGCACTCCAATCAAAGATGGCATTTTATCTTCCGTTGGTGAGGCAATTATATTTACATTTTTCTCTGAAAGTTTTTCAACTAATCCCGGATAGTTTGGTGAATAGGTATTAAATTTTGAACCATCGGATAAAACTCCGCTTATGTTGTCTCCTTGGATTTTAACCTCAACTACTCTACCATCGTCAACTTCTTGTAGAAATTTTGAAAAAGCAATTTTGTTACTTTGCCCATCCGTTTTATTTGGGTTCTGAAATAGGTTAAAAAGTCCAACTGAAAGAAGGACTATCAAACCCCACATAAGTAAATTTCTAAAGTTCATACTAAATAAATAGGTATTTTTATAATTTAAACAAGTACCTTAAAAGTACAATTAATTAAAAAATATGACAAATTATAGCACATTTTCATAAATTCTTAAAACTCTCTTGTCACATGCAGCAAATTTTTCTTTCTTTCAAAAATACATCCTCCCAAAGTACACTTCTTTGGATTTTTAGCTTCAAAACGACTAATCAAATTTAAAACCTTTTGGGATCTTGGTGGGTAATAGGACAAAGCTCTATTTTTTACAATTCTGTTAATAATTTTAAATTTTACCTCCTGGGGCTCCTTTTTAAACATTTTTAAATCTAGAACGGTTTCCTTTTTTTTAAATTTTACAAATTTTTTTAAAGAACGATTAACATAAAAATTAATGGCCTCTTTTGTAGATGAAATATTATTAATTGAGCGAATAATTTGATCAAAATTTAAACCCCTGCTTTCAAGAATTCTGGTTAATTCTCTAATATTTGTTCTTAAAAATTTTCTATTTTTATTGCTTGGATCTCTTATTGTTTTTGTAAAAACTTTATTTGAAATATGTTTGAGTTCACTTTTTTTAAACTCCAAAAAGGGCCTGATCAATTTAATTCCATAACCTAAATTGGTGGACTGACTCATAGACGAAAGGCCTTCTACCCCACTCCCCCTAGACAGTCTAATTAAGAATGTCTCTACCTGATCATCCTTGTGATGTGCTGTTAATAGAGATGTAACTCTGTTTTTTCTACAAAATTCAATTAAAAGCTCATACCTTAAGTCTCTTGCGGTTTTTTGAATATTTTTAGAAATTTTTTTCCTGTTTCTTAAAACTTGAAGGTTAATTCCATTTTTTTTTAATAATTTTTTAACCTGCAAAGCTTCTTTAGCAGAATTTGCCCTTATTCCATGATCTACTAAGAGAAAATATGTTTTGTATTTTGTTTCGTTGGCCAATAAGTTTGATAAAAAAGCAAGCGCCATACTATCTGGGCCGCCAGAAACTGCTACAGCAAAAGAATTATTTTGTTTATGTTTTGATAAAACCGACTTTAATTTGAGATATATGGCTGAAATCTTTTTGTCTTCAATAATAACATCCTTAAGCTTTGCTACATTTAAATTTTTTATTTTCATATTCAGCTTTTTGTAACACAGACTTGCTGGCTTTTGGATATTGTTTTTTCACACCCTGAATCATTAAACAACCTTGATCTTTCTCTCCAAGTTGAACCAATGTTGTCCCAAGTTTTAGTAAATTTATAGGCGCCTTTTTGCTTTTTGGATAATTTTGATAACCGTCGAGATAGGCTGCCGCTGCATCTTGATAAAGCTGTCTTATTCTAAAAGTTTCTCCATACCAATACTGAGCACTTCCGGCTAACTCGTTGTCTTTGTTTTTATCAATAAATTCCTTTAGTGCAAATTCAGCAGTTTCATAATCACCAACCTTGATGAAACTTACTGCAAAATTGTATTGTTCTTTTGCAGGTTTGTTGGGTAATAAAGATTCACTTCTAGTTGCTTTTTCACTTACTACAAGTCCTGCGGTCTCAACTGATTGGGTCTTCTGAACTTCCTGTGTATTTTCTAAATCTGTGTCAGAAACTCTGCCTAAATCTTGTGGCAAATCGGTACCGGGAAGTCTTTTCTTCTTCTCAACTTTTTGTTGTTCTGTTCCTGTTGAAGCTACTCCCGATTGTTCAATATCGTTAAATCTCATCTGATTATCAGATTGCATCTTTGTTATTCTATTTGATAATTTATCTATCTTGAAATTAATTTCTTCATATTTATTTGTCACTTCTCTAAATTGTTCTTCAATCTCATTTAATTTAAGTAAATGTCTTGTTAAGATATCTTCGTTTATACCGTCAGAAGAAGTGGTTGATGGTTTAAGTTCTTGTGTTTTATAAAAAGCTGTTTCTAGAGTTTTTAAGTCTTTACCTATGGTCTGAATTTTAAGAATAATATCTTGTAGATCCTGACTTTCTTCTTCAGCTTTAATATTGTTTGAAAAGGACACAAAAAGAATAGCAACAAAAAAAATTTTTGCTAAAAAATTAATTTTTTTTAGAATCATTAGATGATTTTTATTTGTACAAAATGGCAAAAAAAAGACCCTGATATTCATCAAGAATAACAGGGTCTTTCAATCCTAAAAGCTTCTTAGTTTGTTTTTACTGTAACTGATCTTCTGTTTTGAGACCATGCCAGTGGTGTCGAAGCTGGATTAACCGGCTTCTCTTTACCATAACTAATTACGGTAATTCTTTTTCCAGAAACGCCGTAAGTCATTAAATAATCTTTTGCGGCATTTGCTCTTCTTTCACCCAAAGCTAAGTTATATTCTCTAGTTCCTCTTTCGTCAGCATGACCTTCAAGTGTAACGGTTACATCTTTGTTTTTTCTTAACCAAGTTGCCTGTTTTCTTAAAGTGTCACGAGATCTAGTAGTTAATTTTGACTTGTTAGTTGCAAAAAAAACTCTATCAGGAACACCTTTTGCTAAATACTCAACTGTATCTGTACCAGTATATACATCATCAACAGTATCAACTGCTGCTTTCTTAGCAGTAGAACATGCAGATATAAGCAATGTACTGAATAGAACTAAAACAAAATTTCTTAGTGCACTATTAAACTTCATTTTCATCTCCTAAATATATTTAAGGTTTTTGTAATATTCCAAATTTAAAGGAATCTTGCAAGTAGAAATTGTACCTAAAAACATGTTATTTTGAAAGCAATGAGGACCAGGATGGGTCGGAAGCATCAGTTTCAGTTTTTATCATCCTCTCATTGTACCCTGTTATATCTATAGACCATAACTTCGCTGAAAACCCTTTACCCTTACTATCAGACTTGGTCTCTCTATAAAAAATTAAAACTCTTCCATTGGGGGACCACGAAGGAGCTTCTTGATAATAATTTTCTGTAAGCAATCTTTCTCCAGTCCCATCGGATCTCATTACACCAATATAGAATCGTCCTTTACGAACTTTTGTAAATGCAATTAAATCTCCCCTCGGTGACCAAACAGGAGTGCCGTAAAGACCTTTACCAAAAGTTACCCTTTTTACCTGTGTTCCATCACTTCTCATAACATAAATCTGTTGTAGCCCACTTCTGTCTGAGTTAAAGGCAATATATTTTCCGTCTGGGGAATAGGATGGCGATGTATCAATTGAAGAGTGCTCAGTTATTCTTTCAACTTTTCTTGTTTCCATGTCCATTGAATAAATATCCGAATTACCATCTTTGGCAAAACTCATAATAATTTTTTTTCCATCCGGAGAAAATCTTGGAGCAAAAGTCATTCCGGGAAAGTTTCCCACAACTTCTTGTATTCCTGTTTCAATATCTAAGAGATAAACTCTTGGCATATTTTTAAAATAAGACATGTAAGTAACAAGTTGATTTGTTGGATTAAATCTTGGTGTTAAAACCAATTCATTCCCTAAAGTAAGATATTTTGTACCATGACCATCTTGGTCCATTATAGCTAATTTTTTTATACGCTGATCTTTTGGCCCGGTTTCAGACACATATATTATTCTTGTATCAAAATAACCAGTTTCTCCAGTTAATCTCTCATAAATTTTATCCGAAATGATATGAGCAACTCTTCTCCAATTCGTAGGTGTGGTTGTAAAAGATAGAGCTATCATTTCTTTTGCTGCTGTCAAATCCCATAGTCTAAATTCAACTTTTAGTTTTTTGTCTTTAACTAATATCTTTCCTGTAACTAAAGCTTGAGCTTTTATAAGTCTCCAGTCCTCAAATCTTGGTTTTATATGAGCTATATCTGGTTTTTGAACAAATGCATCTTTTTTTAAAGGGTTAAATAATCCGGTAGACTTAAAATTTCTTTCAACTATTTTTGAAATTTTTTCACCTAACTTTTGCTCTTTTAGCCCTTTAAGATCTTCTGATTTTTCATCAATGTGCAAAGGCGAAACTGCAATGGGTAATGGATCCAGGTTACCTCTTGTAATGTCAACTTTAATTAAACTGTTTGCATTTTGAACACTAAATATAAAAAATAATAGAATTATAATTATTTTTTTCATAATTTTTAACCTTTCAACATCTCCGTAGGATCAAAATTAAGTTGTAGATCTTTCCACCTTTCGTATCCTGTTGGTGGAACTTTTAGCGGCTGACAAATCCTTACAGCTCTTAAAGCACTTTCTGCTAAAACCCTATAAAAGCTTTGTCCAGGAGTATTCATTCTTTCGTGATCCAGAATCTCAGATTTCAATATGGTGCCATCCTGTTTTAATTTAAGTTTAATTCTAACAAGTAATTTTTCATCATAAGGTAGTCCTAAAGGTACGCTCCAACAACCAAAAATTTGAGCTCTTAAAGCATCTTCTTCTGACAAAGAGAGCCCTCTAGCAAAAGAATTTTTAACACTGCTTTGTGTCAATTTATTTGACTTCTTTTTAGTTTCCGCCTGTTCCTCTTTAGCTTTGTCTATTAAAGCTGCAATTTGGTCAGGATCAAACAATTCTTTTTTTTCAAACTCTGAAGCCTGCCTTATTTGAGGTTTTATTTCCTCTGGGTTTTGTTTTTTCTTTACTATTTTTTTAATCTCTTTTTTATCTTCAGGCATTGGTATTCTATCTGGCTTTTCTTTAGCTTTATCTGCTGGAGGTGCCTGTTCGGACACTACTCTCTTTTCTTCTTTTTTTACTTTTTCTAATATTTCTCTTGCTTTAGGCGCAAAAGGAATATTTGTTTTGTCTGTAATTTGAATAAATTCCACTGAAACTATTGGTGGTAAATCAACTGGATTTCGTAACATAAAAGGTAAAGTCAAAGCAGTCATAGAAATAACAAAGGTATGAAAAAGAATAGAAAATAGTAAACCTCTGCTCATAAAACATTAATTTTTATAAGGTTCCGATATTAGCGCCACCTTAGAAAATCCTGCACCGGATAACCTTCCCATAACTTCTAGAACTCTCCCATAATTTATTGTTTTATCGCCTCTAACATAAATTCTGGTATCTGTTCTATTTTTAGATATTGCCAATAATTTAGGAACTACTTTTTGAAAAGTTACCTTATGTTCTTGAATAAATATCTCTCCCTTAGAATTAATGGTTATTGTCAAAGGTTCTTGGTCATCAGGCAAAGAATCTGCTGCCGATTCTGGTAAATCAACTTGAACTCCGACGGTTAATAATGGTGCTGTCACCATAAATATAATTAAAAGTACGAGCATAACATCTACGAACGGAGTAACATTTATTTCGCTCATTGGTTCTTTTTTTGAGCGGTTAATTATGAAGGCCATATAAATTAAATTATCGACAAAAATCTTTTAGAAAAATTATCAACTCTAGAAAAATATCTTTGTGAATCGCTGTTAAATTTGTTGTAAGCAATTACAGCAGGTATTGCGGCTAATAAACCTAGTGCGGTAGCAAATAGTGCTTCTGCAATTCCTGGTGCAACAATAGCCAAGCTTGTATTTCTAGAAATTGCTATGGATTGAAAAGAGTTCATGATTCCCCAAACCGTTCCGAACAATCCAATAAAAGGAGCTGTGGATCCAATAGTAGCAAGATAAGTAAAGTTTTTCTCAATGCTCTTCAACTGATTATCTGTGGAAACTTCTAGAACCCTCTCCACCCTAGCGCTTTGAACTGCTGACGATTTAGATTTTGTTTTGATTAATTCTGACATTGCAGACTTAAAAATTATAGTTAAAGGATCGTCTGTTTTGTTTGGTAGACTTTTGTAAAATGATTCAGCTGATTTTGATTTCCAAAATTTATCTTCGAAGGACTTAGTTGATTGATCTATTCTTCTAAACAATCTTATTTTATCAAATATTAATGTCCATGAAAAAATAGAGCTTGCAATAAGAAGTAAAATTACTGTTTTAACTACAAAATCGGCTCTTAAAAAAAGTTGCCAAAGTGAAAAATCATTCGTGCCACCTAGGCCAACAACTTGAGTTGCAATTTCTTGTTCCATTGTGGTTGATTACGTGGAGAATGTGTCATCAATTTGGCACTTAAATTTAATAATTTTGGATAAATTTACTCATTAAACTGACCACGACAGTCTCTAAAGTATCTTGCGATTAAAATAGCATCGGCTTTGTTAACATCTTTCTTTCTGCTTAATCTGCCTGATATGGAAGGGTACATTTCTATCACTTTTGTCCTGCTAGCATCTTTGGAAGAATTAATGAGCTCAAAATGTTTCTTCCATTTTGCCGGTCTAACATAAAAAATGGGTAAATTTAATGCCGCGCAGATACCCTTGATAGACCCAAAAGTTTGTCCAAAGTTGAACATGCTTGTAACGCCTTGGCCGGGCATGGCGCTGACTTGTTCAACTATTACAAATGTGTTTCCTGAAATTATATGTTTTTTTATTATGTTAACTAATTGAGCACTATTTAACTGATTTTTATTTTTTTTTCCTTCAGACATGATTGGCATATCAAATAAATCAAAAATTTTTAAATCATCTAGTATTGCAATACCGCCGCTTAATCCTGGATCTATCCCAATTATTCTCATCTAAAATCCTTCAAAAAAATTTGCAATTATGAAAAACCTTTTGAACATCATCTTCGTCTTCCAGTAATTCAAGCATACTCTCTATTTCTTTTTCTTCTCCATTCTTTAAATTTACTGAACTCTTGGGTCTCCATTCTATGCCTGAGTAAGTTAAATTTTTTATTAATTTTTCTGCTTCAATTTTAATTTTGTAAAAATCCTCTTTAGTGGTAATTATTTCATGAAAATCTTTATAACTAAAGCAATCCTTGGCCCCTACTTTTGCAGCAAAATCTAATGCCTGTTCATCTGATATATTTTTATTGGAGATTTGTATTATTCCACAATTATCGAAAAAATGAGTTGTTGATCCAGAACTTCCTAGGTTACCACCAAATTTCTGTAGAGCTGTTCTTATCTTGGTGGCTGTTCTATTTTTATTATCAGTTAAAGCTTCGATTATTAAAGCGATATTTTTTGGACCAAAACCCTCGTATCTTAAATTTTCAAAATTTTCATTTTTGTCTGTTTCAGATTTTTTGATTGCTCTATTAATATTGTCTTTAGGCATATTGGCTTCTTTGGCAGACTCAATTGCTGCTCTTAATCGGTGGTTTGTGTCTGGATCTTTTGAACCAAGTTTCGCGGCAACTGTAATTTCTCTAGAAATTTTTGAAAAGATTTTTGACCTTATTTTATCCTGTCTTCCCTTTTTGTGTTTAATTCCTGCCCAATGTGAATGACCAGCCATTTCTTATATTCTTTTCTCCAAAGATCCGCCTAAAATAATTGGTTGAATTTTTTTAGCTAAACCAGTTTTTTCGTCAGCTGTAACAATCAGCCCTGAAATCGTAGCTTCTCCCAAGGCAGGAAAATGTTTTTTTGCTGAAGAATCTTTTAAAAATTTTTTTAGCGAATTATCTCTATTCATTCCTATAACTGAGTTATAATCTCCGCACATACCAAGGTCTGTTTGATAGGCGGTTCCTTTCTCCATAATTCTATGATCAGAGGTGGGAACGTGGGTGTGAGTTCCAACAACCATTGTAACTTTTCCATCAAATAAATAGCCCATTGCCATTTTTTCACTAGTTATCTCTCCATGCATGTCGACAACTATAAAATCAGCATCTTTTTTTAACTTAATATTTGCTATAAATTTTTTTGCTGCTTGAAAAACATCTTCGCTCTTTTTCATAAAAATATTGCCCATTAAATTTACAACTGCAATTTTTTTATTATTTTTTGAATTATAAATACCTAAGCCTTCGCCAGGTGCTGGCTTTATTGAATTCTCTGGTCTTAGCAATCTTTTTTCTTGAGTGATAAATTGCATTGTCTCTTTTTCGTCCCAGATATGATTTCCAGATGTAATTACATCTGTTCCGGCATTAAATAAATCTTCTGTGTTTTGCTTGCTAATTCCTACTCCGCTATCAGCAGCATTTTCCCCGTTCACTATTGTAAAATCTACTTTTTTTTCTTTTATTAATGCAGGTAATTTTTCTTTTACAGCTTTCATGCCAGAAGGGCCCACAACGTCTCCTAAAACTAATATATTCATAATAGATTAAAAAATACCTTTCTCTGTTAATATATAATCCAATTTTACATCATGCTTTGAAGTTGGAATTTTTTTATATTTTTGAAAAGAAAATGCAAGTCCAATGGTTAAAATATTTTTCTTCTTTTTTGCATGTTTTTTTAGAAATCTGTCATAATAACCCTTTCCGTAACCCAAACGGTTATGGAATTTGTCATAAGCTAAAAGAGGAACTACGAATAAGTCTGGAGAGATTGTTTTTTTTTGATTTATGGGTTCCAAAAAACCATATGTGTTAACCTGTAAAGGATCAGACAAATTCCATTGTACAAATTTCATTGTTCCATTGTGAGAAATGACAGGAAGAGAAGTTAAAAGACGGTTTGCTTCTTCCAGTGCCTCAAATAACTTTATAGTATCTACCTCATAATTAGAAGGATAGTACAAAGAGAGATTTTTCTTTTTTTTTCTATTTATTAGATGAATTAGTGGCTTAAAATAATTTTTGTCTACTGAAAAATATTTTCTTTTTCTAATTAAATGAAACTTTTTTCTTACCTTTTCTTTGGACAGCATTTACTGAACCTTGGAACCGGTCTCAGTATTTTTGATTATTTCCTCTAAGGATTGAGTAGTTTTATCTAACATGCTCTCATATATGGACTGGCTTTCTTCTACCATTTTTTTGAATTTATCTAATTCTGCATTCAGTTTAGATATTTCTGTTTCTTTACCTTCTTTATAATTTATGACTAAAGATTTCATTTCCTTAAATTTTGAGGATAAATTTTCAAAGTTATCCTTTTGAGATACTACTCTTTTTTTTAAATCAAAGTAATCATCTATCACCTGAATTGCCGTTATAAGCAAAAGCTTATTTTCTCCAATATTGCCGAGTTTTTCTCTAAGGCTTGAATATTTTTTATCCAAAAATTTAGTAAGATTTTTCAAGTCTTCTTCTTGTCCATCATCACAGGACAACAAATAATCTTTGTTGTTAAATTTAATGTTTATATTTGCCATTTTTCTATTTCCTCTACTAAAGAATCAGTTTCCTCGCCCAATTCCTCAATATCTTGATTGAATTTGTCCTGCATTCGTTTTGTTTTTTTTTGTTCCTCTTCCATTTTTTTTATCTGCTCTTTTAACTCATTATATTTCAAAAGTAAGTCATTATACTTCCCTTCAATTTCTATTTTTTCGCTTTGTAATTGATTCTTTTCCACATAAAGCTGCTCCAACTCTCCCTCGTAAACACTCGGTGAACCACTTAAATTTTTTAGTTTTTCTAAAACTGTTTCAAGTTTCTTTTCTTTGTTGTATAGACTTTCCATCGTAATTTTTTATATCATATTATTGATATCATCGATCGAAGTCTATATAGGTAATTTATAAGTGGATCCAAAATTAAAAGATTTATCAAACGCTATAAGATTTTTATCGATTGATGCTGTTCAGAAAGCAAATTCTGGACACCCTGGCATGCCGATGGGAATGGCTGATGTTGCAACTGTACTATTTAAATACTACCTCCGGTTTAATCCAAAAAATCCCAGCTGGATAAATAGAGACAGATTTATTTTGTCTGCAGGGCATGGATCGATGCTTTTGTATTCACTTCTTTATCTTACGGGTTATAAAAAAATTAAATTAGAAGACATAAAAAATTTTAGACAATTAAATTCAATTTGCGCTGGACATCCGGAATACGAAAAAAACTCTGGTATTGAAACAACAACTGGTCCTTTAGGCCAGGGTCTAACTAATTCAGTCGGGATGGCAATTGCCCAAGAGATTTTAAAAAAAAGATTTGGTTCAGACCTGATCAATAATAAAACCTACGTTATTGCTAGTGATGGCGACTTAATGGAAGGTATTAGTCACGAAGCGATGAGTTTGGCTGGTCATTTAAATTTAAAAAATTTAATCGTTTTCTTTGACAATAATAAAATCTCAATAGATGGACCAACTTCATTAAGTGTTTCTGACAACTATAAAAAAAGATTTGAAAGTTACGGATGGTCTTTTCAAGAAATAAATGGACATAATTTTAAGGAAATTTTTAATGCGATTAAAAAAACCACTAAATCAAAAAAACCATCAATAATATCTTGTAAAACCATAATAGGATTTGGTTCTCCAAATAAATCTGGCAAAGCATCTTCTCACGGCGCTCCCCTGGGAGATGATGAAATAAAATTAGTAAGAAAAAAACTTAAATGGAAACATGAACCTTTTGATATTCCTGAAGGGCTAATTGAATCTTGGAGAGAAATAGGTAGCAAAGGAGAGAAGCTTGAAGAGGAATGGAATAATGTTCTAGGTAAAAAAAATACCAAACTTAAAGAAGAATATGAGAGATTAATAAAAGGAGAGTTGCCAATAGAATTAGACAAAATATTTGGCGATGAAAAATTAAAATTTTTTCAGACAAAACCAAAAATGGCAACAAGACAATCCTCCTCTTCTGTTATCAACACTATATCTAATGCTTTGCCAGAATTAATCGGCGGATCTGCAGATCTGAGTGGATCAAATAATACAAAAACTGAAAACTCAAAAGTTATTACTTCTAAAAATTTTTCAGGAAATTATATTCATTACGGTGTCAGGGAACATGCAATGGCGGGCGTTATGAATGGTCTGGCCCTATACGGTTGTTTAATTCCATTTGGCGGAACCTTCCTGATTTTCTCAGATTACTTAAAACCTTCAATGAGATTATCGGCTATTATGAAATTGAGAGTAATTTATATTTTTTCACATGACTCTATTGGATTAGGAGAGGATGGGCCAACCCATCAACCTATAGAACAATTGGAACATCTAAGAGCGATACCGAATTTAAATGTATTCAGACCTGCTGATATCAATGAAACTCTTGAATGTTGGGAGATTGCTTTAAAAAGCAAAAGCAACCCAAGCGCAATAGCTTTGTCTAGACAAAAATTACCTTACGTTAGTGAACACAGTGCTGGTGAAAACATGTGCTCTAAAGGTGCATATGTTTTGAGAAAAACCTCAGACAACGTCGATGTATCGTTAATCGCTTCGGGGTCCGAAGTTGAAATTGCTTTGGAAGCTCAAGAAAAACTTAGAGGGTTGAATATAAACTCAAAGGTCATTTCTGTTCCTTGTTACGATCTATTCCAAAATCAAAATGAGAATTATAAAGATGAAATTCTTGGCAAAGATACTTTTAAAGTCTCAATTGAAGCTTCAAGTCAATCAGGTTGGAAGAGTGTGGTTGGGAAAGATGGTGTTACACTTGGAATGTCCACATTTGGAAAAAGCGCTCCATATAAAGACATTTATAAATTATTTAATTTAACTAGTGATGATATCGTTAAGACAGTAAAAGCAAAGGTTAAAAAATAATTGGACAAATGTCTGATTTAAAAATTTTTTCTAAGGACATTCCTGTTAATAGCAAACGTGTTATTGTTAGACTGGATCTCAACGTACCAATCAACAATTCAAAAATAGATGATTATACCAGAATTGAAATTATTGAATCTTTTGTAAATAAATTAATAGAAGATAAGGCTAAAGTTGTTTTGTTATCACACCTTGGAAGACCAAAAGGAAAGGTAGTTTCAGAATTATCAATGAAGCCAATATTTAATTATTTAGAAAAAAAATTGAATGGAAAAGTTTATTTTTATCAAGAAAAGATTGACTCCAAAGCAATGGATGCTTCAAATAAATTAAAACCCGGCGAAGTTTTATTGTTTGAAAATATTCGTTTCTTTAAAGAAGAAGAAAGTGACGATGAAATTTTTGCAAAAAATCTTTCAAAACTTGGTGACATTTATATAAATGAAGCTTTTTCTTGTTCACATAGAAAACAGGCCTCTGTGCATAAAATAACTAAATTTATTGATAGTTATGGTGGTCCTATTTTAGAAAAAGAAATTCGATCAATTAATTTGATAATAAAGAATAAAAAAAAACCAGTCACTTGTATAATTGGTGGTTCTAAAGTTTCGACTAAAATAAATGTTTTATCAAGCTTGCTAGAAAGTTCAGACAATCTTGTAATTGTAGGGGCGATGGCAAATAATTTTCTTAAATTCAAAGGGATAAATATTGGTGCTTCTCTTGTTGAGAAAGGATCGGAAAATACTGTAAAAAATATAAACACATTGGCTGAAAAAAATAAATGTAACATTATTATTCCTGTAGATTGCAACACCTCTTCTAGTATTAATGGGCATCCGACCTATAAATCTTTAAAGGATATAGGTTCGGAAGATATGATTTTAGACATCGGAAAAAACACGATAGATTTAATAAATAAAACTATAGACGCCTCCAATACAGTATTTTGGAATGGACCGGCGGGATATTATGAAAATAAAAATTTTTCAACTGGCTCTCTATCTATAGCAAAAAAAATTGCTGAAAATACAAAATCAAAGTCTCTAATATCAATTGTCGGTGGTGGAGACACTATTGCTACGATTAAAAATACTGGAATGGAAAAGGTTTTTACGCATTTATCAACAGCTGGCGGTGCATTCCTAGAATCTCTTGAAGGTAAAGAGCTGCCTGGTATAAAAGTGTTAAAGAAAAATTAAAATTTATGAATATAGAAGAAATAGCAAAGCAAATGGTTGTTAAGGGCAAGGGAATACTTGCTGCCGATGAAAGCACTGGCACAATGGAAAAAAGATTAAAGAGTGTCAATATAGAATGTACTGAAAAAAATAGACTTCATTTTAGAGAAACATTGTTTGCGTCAGGTTCGATGAAAAACTGTATAAGTGGGGTTATATTGTTTGATGAAACTATAAGACAAACATCAAGTAGTGGACTTTCCATTCCAGAATTAATAAAAAAAAGCGGATCTATTCCTGGCATCAAAGTCGATAAAGGAGCAAAACTTCTAGCTGGTTCAGATAAAGAAAAAGTTACAGAGGGCTTAGATGGTTTAAGAGGAAGAATGGAAGAATATTATAAATTAGGCGCAAGATTTGCTAAATGGCGTGCTGTTTATTCGATCTCTTCCAAACATCCGAGTGAACAGTGTATAAAATCCAATGCTCACGCTCTAGCAAGATATGCTGCATTGGTACAAGAAGCAAAAATGGTTCCAATAGTAGAGCCTGAAGTTTTAATGGATGGAGACCATACGATTGATAAATGCTATGATGTTACTAGTAGAGTTTTAGTCGAATGCTACAAAGAACTTGCAATCCACAATGTTAATCTTAAAGGAACAGTTCTTAAACCAAATATGATATTGCCAGGCGCAAATTGTAAACAAAAAGCTACTACGGAAGAGATAGCGAAAAAAACGTTAGAATGTCTTAAAAAGAACATGCCAAGCGAAGTTCCTGGAGTTGCTTTTCTGTCCGGAGGTCAAAGCGAAGTAGAGGCAACAAAAAATTTAAATGCAATTAATAAAATTAATGACACTTCTTTTCATTTTACATTTTCTTATGGTCGAGCCTTACAGCAATCAGCTTTGAAAACCTGGGCAAAATCCATGAAAGACATAGCTAAAATTCAAAAAGTTTTTGATCATAGAGCTAAAATGAATGGTGCTTCAACAGAAGCAAAATGGAATGAAAAGCTTGAGCAAAGTTTTGCGGCTTAAAATTGAGAAGGTTTTTATATCTAATATCGCCTAGTAAAATCAACAAACACTTCTATAAAGACTTAGCAGAGGTTCTTTCATCGAAAAAAGTAAGATACTTTCAATTAAGACTCAAAAAACATTCAAATTCAAAACTGCTTAAGATTGCAAAAAAAGTTAAGGGAATTACAAAAAAATATAAAGTTAAGCTAATAATTAATGATTTACCAGTGTTGGCAAAAAAAATTAATGCTGATGGATGCCATCTAGGTCAATCTGATGGATCAATAAAAAATGCAAGAAACTTATTAAAAAAAAACAAAATAATCGGAATAACATGTCATGGTTCAAAAAAATTAATATTAAATGCTATAAAGGAAAAGCCCGACTACATAGCGCTAGGATCATTCTTTAAATCCAAGTTAAAACCTAACGCAAAGAAAGCTCAAAAGAATTTAGTAAAATGGTCTAAACAAAGAACTAATTTGCCTATTGTTGCCATTGGTGGAATTAATAATAAAAATTACAGAAGTTTAATGAAATTTGGAGTAAATTACCTTGCAATATCAAGTTATATTTGGAATAACCCACGCTTAAAACCGAAAAAAGCTATTAGAAAATTTAGTTAAAATGAAAATACAAGGAAATGAAATCAAGCCTGGAATGATCATTGAACTCAATAATGATCACTGGACAGTTCTTAAAGCTCAGCATGTTAAGCCTGGCAAGGGTGGTGCTTTTAATCAAGTGGAATTAAAAAGTCTTACAAAAGGAACAAAGCTTAATCAAAGATTCAGGTCTAGCGAAAATATTGAACGAGCTCAACTTGAGGAAAAGGAATTTAATTTTTTATACTCTGATGACAATGGATGTTTTTTCATGGATCCAGAAAATTTTGAACAAATTTCTCTTAAAAAAGAATTATTAGGAGAAAAGCTAAAACTTTTAAGCGAAAATCTAAAAGTAACAATCTCTTTTCTTGAAGAGAAACCACTTTCCGTAGATTTGCCAACAAATATTGAATGTGAAATCGAAAGCACAGAAGGAGTTGTTAAAGGACAGACTGCAGCTTCTTCATATAAACCCGCCAAACTAAAAAATGGTTTAGATATTATGGTTCCCCCTTTTGTGGAAGAAGGAAATAAAATAATCTTAGACACAAGAACTCTAGAGTACGTAAAAAAAATAAATTAATGAAAATCAATTCTCCTCAAATTAATTTGATGTACAAAGCTTGTATGAAGGCCTCTAAAGTTTTAATTAGAGATTTTGGTGAAATTGAAAAACTTCAAGTTTCAGAAAAGGGTCCAGGAGACTTTGTAACAGCTTCGGATAAACGTGTGGAAAAAATAATAATTCGTGAACTTGAAAAATCAGAATATTCATTCTTAACTGAGGAAACAGGATTAATAGAAGGAAAAAATAAAGATAAAAGATGGATCATTGACCCGATAGATGGAACTTTTAATTTTCTAAATGGTTTGCCTCATTTTGCTATTTCTGTTGGTTATGAAGAAAATGGAGAAATAATTTCCGGAATAATTTTTGATCCTATAAAAAATGAGATGTTTTCCGCACATAAAGGGTCGGGCGCTTACTTAAATAATTCCAGAATTAGAGTTTCAAATAAATCAGATTTTAAAATCGCATGTTTAGTAACTGGTGGACCCAAAGCTGCTAGTAAGAAAAAAGAATCTATACTGGATGAGTACAAAAAAATTTCTATGAAAACAAATGCTCATATAAGAAAATCTGGAAGTGCAGCATTAGATCTCGCTTACGTAGCTACAGGAAGGTATGACGGTTACTGGCAAAGAGAGATAAACTACTGGGACATAGCGGCAGGTGTAATTATAGTTAAAGAATCTGGAGGGTTTATTGAGAGCATTAATGATGAGGGATTTAACAAGGAAAAAGTTGATATTTTAGCAAGCAACTCAAAAATACATAAAGAATTAAGAAATTTGTTATAGAAAAATATTGAGCAATATAAAATATTATTATAATAATCATTTGAAATGAAAAAAAAGATCCATCCAAACTATCATAAAATTAAAGTTGTAATGACAGACGGTTCAGGTTTTGAAACTATGTCAACCTGGGGTAAAGAAGGCGATACTTTAAAACTTGATATCGATCCAAAATCCCATTCCGCTTGGACAGGTGGAAGCCAAAAAATTTTAGATAAAGGACGGGTTAGCAAATACAATAAAAAATTTAGTAATTTAAGAAAACAGAAAAATTAAGTTATGTCAGATGGCCCATTTATGCCAAAAGCTACAGCTGTTTGGCTTGTAGAAAATACCACATTAAGCTTTAAGCAAATTGCAAATTTTTGCAATTTACATGAACTAGAGGTTAAAGGTATAGCTGATGGCGATGTTGCAAAAGGAATAAAAGCCTATAATCCTATTTTAGCTGGTCAATTAACAAGGGACGAAATAAATTTGTGTTCAGAAAATCATGAAAGACCTTTAAGCCTATCAAAAAAAAATCAAGAGATTGTTGTATCTAGCGAAAGAAAAAAATCAAAGTACACCCCAATATCTAAAAGAAAAGATAGACCAGATGCAGTGCTGTGGCTTGTAAAAAATTTTCCACAACTTTCTGATGGTCAAATTGCAAAACTGGTTGGTAGCACAAAAGGTACGGTAGCGCTTATCCGCAATAGAACTTATTGGAATTTTTTCAAGTTTATCAGCAAAAGATCCTGTAATTTTAAGTTTGTGTAGTCAATTACAGTTTGAAAAAGCAGTAGAGAAAGCTGATAGAAGAGTAAAAAGAGAAAAGAAATTAAAAGAAAAAGAAAAAAAATTAAAAGAAGAAGCAGCGAAAGACACAAGTGAAGTCAATTAAGGAACCTACTGTAGGTATAATAATGGGTAGTAAATCCGACTGGGAGGTGATGAAAAACACTTGTGACATTTTTAAACTTTTCAAAATAAAGTTTGATGTAAGAGTAATATCTGCGCACAGAACCCCAAAAAGATTAGAAAGATTTATTTCTGAGGCTGAAAAAAAAGATTATGAAGTAATTATTGCGGCTGCTGGTGGAGCAGCACATTTAGCAGGTGTAACAGCTGCTTTAACAACCATACCAGTGTTAGGTGTACCTATGCCCAGTGTAACAGATGGTATAGATAGCCTTCTCTCAACTGTACAAATGCCAGCTGGTGTTCCAGTGGCAACTTTAGCCATTGGGAAGGCTGGAGCCAAAAATTCAGCGCTATTTGCTATCGCTATTTTAAGTCGAAAATATCCAAAAATTAGAGAAAAACTAAAAAAATATAGATCCGAATTCGAAAGTAAAATTCCAAAAAGGCCTTATTAAAATCTTTTATAGACAATATTCACCCATCATGATAACTACCCATGGAAATTAAGGAGGATTTATTAAAATAGACGTTAAAGATAACAATGTTGAACAGGCTCTCAGAATTTTAAAGAGAAAGCTTCAAAAAGAAGGTTTTTTTAAAATTATAAAGATGAAAAGCAACTATGAAAAGCCTTCTGAAAAGAAGAAGAGAATTAAGCTTGAAAATATGAAAAGAGTTAAAAAGTTTCAGCGACTAAAAAATAGAATATAATTCAAAAAACTACAGGAGAATATTATGCCTTCAGGCAAGGTAAAATGGTTTAATGCAAAAAAAGGTTACGGATTTATATCGGAAGACAAAACCGATAGAGACATATTTCTACACGTATCCTCTTTGGAAAAATCTAAGCTACGAATTCTTAAAGAAAACCAAAGACTTAGGTTTGAAATCAAAGAAGAAAATGCTAAATTGCAGGCAATAAACGTAAAAAAAGCCTAATATTTTTTTTTGACGCGGGGTGGAGCAGTCTGGTAGCTCGTCAGGCTCATAACCTGAAGGTCGTAGGTTCAAATCCTACCCCCGCAACCAGGAATTAAAACTATGAATAAATTAGGAGAAAAGTTAGCAGATGCATGGACAAAAAAAGATTTAATAAATCTTAATGCTGAAGAATATCCAAAAAATCGGAAAGAATCTTACTTAATTCAAAAAGAGTTCCACAAAACCCTCAACAAAAAAACCGTGGGATGGAAAATAGGTATGGTTACTAAAAAATTGCAAGAAGGTGCAAATGTTGATGGTCCCATGATTGGTAAAATTATAGATGAAACCGTTTTGATGAACCCGTTAAAAATTCAGTATAATAAAGTACCGCACTGTATTCTTGAGTGCGAGTTTGCGTTAAAATTCTTAGAAGATACTAAAATGGTTCCAGGTGCTGAAAATAAAAAAGACAACTATGATATCTACATATCTTTAGAATTAGTTTCAACTCGTGTTAAACCTGATTCTAAAAAAAATTTAAATAGCCAAGAACTAATGTTTTTTAAATGTTGCAGACAATGGTGGGGCTGGAGCTATTGTTGTTGGAGACAAAATTCAAAATCTTGATAATATTAATTTAAATTCAATAGAGGTTGAGGTTGATTTAAATGGAAAAATAACCAGTGCTTGGGAAAAAAGAGCTCATCCGACTGAAGCTATTAAATGTATTATCAATGAATTTAAAAATAATCCCGTTACTTTTAAAAAGGGAGACTGGTTTATGACCGGATCAGTAATTCAACCGATGAAAATAAACAAAGGTGATAAAATTAGGGTTGATTTTAAGACTTTAGGAAAAATAAACTTAGACTTTATTTAGATTTTAAATCTTGATTTTCTGCTATCTTGTAGAAAAGCCTTGACTGTATCTTTGGTTAGCCGATCAAACGATTTTCCAAAATTACAAACTTTTTCAATCACCTTTGGTGGCATAGTTATAATTTGACACCCTAGTTGCTGAGCCTGTGTAAAATTGTAAGGTTCTCTTGTGCTGGCCCAAAGAATCTCAACTTTATTCTTACTTCTTGTTACTTGAACTGCTTTTTTAATAATTGGAACAGGATCTTTTCCTACATCTGCCATACGGCCTGAAAAAATCGAAATTATAGACTTGGTTCTATTGTCAAGACATTTATTGATTTTCTTAACCTGAGCAACTGTATAAACTGCTGTAATATTAAGCTTAATTTTCTTTTTATTTAATTTCTTTATTAGTTGTCCGGTAAATTTTCCTTTGCTGTTAATCACAGGAATTTTCACATAAATATTTTTTCCCCAAGAGTTTATTTTTAAAGCCTGTTTTTCCATTTCGGTAAAACTGTCTGCGAAAACCTCTAGCGAAATTGGCTTCTTTCTACAAATTTTTAGAAGAAGTTTTGAATATTTTTCGTAACTCTTTGCTCCCGCTTTTCGCATTAGGCTTGGGTTGGTTGTAAAACCATCAACAATTGATTTTTTGTTAAACTCTTTTATTGTTTTGCTATCAGCAATATCACAAAATATTTTTGTTTTAGGCATATTTAAATGTTTTTAACGATATCTTCTGTCATTTTTTTAGCATCAGCAAATAACATAAGAGTATTCTCTCTATAAAAAAGCTCATTATCGACCCCTGCATAACCTGGTGATAGACTTCTTTTTACAAATAAAACAGATTTGCACTTCTCAACATCCAAGACTGGCATTCCATAAATAGGGCTTTGAGGATCGGTTTTGGCAACAGGATTTGTTACATCATTAGCTCCTATTACAAATGCAACGTCTGTGTTTGCAAAGTCATTGTTAATATCATCTAATTCAAAAACTTCATCGTAAGGAACATTTGCTTCAGCTAATAAAACATTCATATGCCCTGGCATTCTTCCGGCCACCGGATGTACAGCGTAAGAAACTTTGATGTCATTTTTTCTTTAAAGCATCCACCATTTCTCTCAATGCATGCTGAGCTTGTGCAACAGCCATACCGTATCCAGGAACTATAATTACCGAAGAAGCATTTTTAAGAAGGAAAGCAGCATCTTCAGCGTTACCGCTTTTAACTGGTTTTTGATCTTTTTTCTTTTCCTTGCTAGTAGTTGAGTCTCCTCCGAATCCACCTAGAATGACGCTAAAAAAAGATCTGTTCATACCTTTGCACATTATGTATGACAATATCGCCCCTGAAGATCCAACCAAAGCTCCAGTTATAATTAAAGCGGTATTTTCTAAAGTAAACCCAATTCCAGCAGCAGCCCAACCTGAGTATGAATTAAGCATAGAGATAACCACTGGCATATCTGCTCCACCAATTGGAATAATTAATAAAACTCCAATTAAGAAAGATATTGCGATCATGCTCCAAAAGAAACTTTCTGATTGTGTTGTGCACAAATAATAGATTAATACAAAAATTGATATTCCTAGTATTAAATTAACAAAATGCTGTCCTATAAAAGTTATTGGTGAACCGGACATTATTCCTCTTAGTTTTAAGAAAGCTATTATTGATCCTGAAAAAGTAATTGCCCCTACTGCAGCACCAATTGACATTTCTATTAAACTTGCAAGTTTAATATCACCTGGTAAACCAAGATTAAATGCCTGGGGATTTAAAAAAGCTGATATGGCTACAAAAACTGCAGCAAGACCAACAAGACTATGAAATCCGGCTACGAGTTCAGGCATTGCTGTCATTGGTATTTTAAAGGCAATAAAAGCACCAATTGCTCCTCCTATTACCAAAAATAATAAAACATAATTTATCGCAGTTGAAAAATTACCTACTGTTAAAAATGTAACAGTGATAGCAATTATCATTCCTAGAATTCCAAAAAAATTACCCTGTCTAGATGTTTCAGGTGATGACAAGCCTCTCAGAGCAAGAATAAAAAGTATTCCAGAAATTAAATAAAATATTGCTGATAAATTAGCTGAGATCATTTTTTATCTTTTTTCTTTTTTTTGTACATTTGAAGCATTCTTTGTGTAACTAAGAAACCGCCAAATATATTAACAGCAGCTAAAACAATTGCTAAAAATCCAAAAATATTAGACGTTTCAAAAATATTATTTGATGAACTTGCTAGTGCTGCGATTATTGCACCAACAATAATTACTGAAGAAATAGCGTTAGTTACTGACATTAGAGGTGTATGCAAAGAGGGTGTCACACTCCAAACGACATAATATCCAACAAAAATTGATAAAATAAATATGCTAAATCTAAAAATAAATGGATCAATTTCCATTTTAATTACTTCCTTTCACTAAAGTATTTTTTATTATTTCGTCTTCCATATTTATAACAAATTCTTTTTTTTCTTTGCTGTATAGATTTCTAACAAAACTAAATATATTTTTTGCATATAAATTTGATGCGGTAAGAGGTAGCTTATTCATTACGTTGCCTATTCCAATTATCTTAACTCCTTTTTTAACAACTATTTTGTCTGTTTCTGAATAAGCAGCATTTCCTCCTTGAGAAACTGCCAAATCAAAAACAACTGATCCTGATTTCATATTATCAATCATTTTTTCATTAATAATTCTAGGTGCTGGCTTTCCAGGAATTAGTGCTGTACAAATAATAATGTCACTCTTCGAAGCAGCATTTTCTAACATTTGTGCTTGTTTTTTTTTGAAATCTTCCCCAGCCTCTTTGGCGTAGCCACCTTTAGTTTCTAGATTCTCTGAACCCTCGACTGTTAAAAATTTGCCCCCTAAACTCTCAACTTGCTCCTTCGCTGTTAATCTAACGTCTGTAGCTGAAACTATTGCGCCTAGCCTCTTGGCGGTTGCAATAGCCTGCAAACCAGCCACTCCAGCACCAATCACTAAAACTTTGGCTGCTGGAACAGTACCCGCAGCAGTCATCATCATGGGTACTGCTTTTTCATATTCGTAGATTGACTCTATAACTGCTCTATATCCTGCAAGGTTAGCTTGGGACGAAAGAACATCCATTGATTGTGCTCTTGTTATTCTAGGCAATAAATTTAATGCAAAAACATTTATTTTATTCTTTAACAAATTTTTTTCCTTTTCAGGATTATAATTTGAAACAATTAAATGAGAATTTTCTTTAATTAAATTTGAATCTTCTTCGCTGGGTAAATTTACTTTACATATTAAATTGGATTTAGATAAAACTTCCTTTGAGTCATTTAAAATTTGGGCACCTTTATCTTTGTATTCTTGGTCTTTATAGCCCAAACTTTCTCCATATCCTTTTTCCAAAAGGACGTTTAACCCTAAACCTTTTAAGCTTTTCGAGGTATCAGGAGTAATAGAAATTCTTTTCTCTGGATTTTTTTCTTTTGTTGAGCCTACATTCATTAAAAAATTTAGCCTTGTCGAGCTTTAAATTTTGGCTTCTTTTTATTAATAATGTAAAGCTTTCCTCTTCTCTTAACCAATTTTGAGTCAAGATCTCGCTTTTTTAATGATTTTAAAGAGCTAGCTATTTTCATAATTTTTAAGCCTGGCAACGTCCTACTCTCCCATATCTTAAGACAAAGTACCATCGGCGCTGAAGGGCTTGACTTCCGAGTTCGGAATGGGATCGGGTATTACCCCTTCGCAATAATCGCCAGGCACATCGTTATATTATTATTTTATTTTTTTGTAAATAGTAAAAAATTGGTGGGCGTGATAAGAATCGAACTTATGGCCTCTACGATGTCAACGTAGCGTTCTACCATTGAACTACACGCCCCAGAAAAATTGTGTTAAATATATAGTTGGTATAACATAAAGATTTAATGGGAAAAATACTAATTATTTCAACTAAGAACTTATCATCTAATCATTTTGACGGGGCTCAAAAAAGAATTTTTGATATATCAAAATCTTTATCAAAAAAAAATAAAGTTGACTTTGTATGTCTTGGAGAAAATGTATTAGAAAAAAAACCTAATTTAAATTTCCTTAATAAATTGATTATTTATAAAACAGGTTTTTTTTCCAAAATTTATAACGTTATTATTGCCATTCTTAAATTCCAACCAATGCAGAATGGTTATTTTTTTTCAAAGGATATTTACAACTTTGTTTCTGAAAATAAACAAGAATATGATGTAATAATTTTCCATCTAATAAGATCTGCACAATATCTCCCTGACAATTTCAGCGGCAAAACAATTTTGGAAATGACAGATTTAATTTCCTCTAACTATGGACAAGTAATCAAGGAACTATCTTTTTTTAACCCCTTAAAATATATATATCTTTTTGAAAAATTTTTGCTTCAAAAATATGAGAAAAAAGTATCAAACTCTTTTGATAAAACTATATTTGTCACGGAAAAAGAACTGGCTTTAGCTAAAGAATTTATAGAAAAAAGTAAAATTTATGTTGTAGGAAATTGTTTTGAATCAAAAAAGAAAATATTTAAATATAATACTAAAAGTAACAAAATTTTATTTGTAGGAAATATTACGTATCTACCTAATAAATTAGCCTGTTATAATTTTTCAAAAAAAATTCTTCCAGAAATAAATAAAATATACCCTGAAATAGAATTTAATATCGTCGGAAAAATAAATGTATTTGATAAACTTATTTTAAGTTGTTTTTCAAATGTAAAAGTGCATGGTCCTATAAAAAAAATTGATAAAATGATAAAAAAAAGCATTTGCGGAATAAGTAATTTGAAAGTTGCAACTGGACTCCAAAATAAAATTTTTACCTACATGTCTTATGGTCTACCTGCGATTGTAAGCAAAGACTCCGTTCCTAAAAACTTAGTTAAAAATAAAAAAAATATTCTTGTTTATTCAAGTCAAAATGATCTTATAAAGTGCATTTCTCAATTGATAGAAAAAAAACAACTGGCCAACTTAATTTCAAGAAATTCACATAAAATTGTTAAAAATAAACTTGCTGCTAAAAAAGTTTATAATAAATATATATAACTAAAAAAATGCAAAAAAATAATAAAATATTATTACTTTTATTAAATTGGTTAATTTATCTTTTCCCTTTATTTTATATTTTGGGAAATTTTTTTATAAACACAAGTGTAGTGCTAATATCAATAACTGGGCTAGCGCTATACAGATGGAAGATTTTTGATTTTAAAAAAGATAATTTGTTATTTTTAATAAGTTCTTTCTTTTTAATAATTATTATTTTTACTTTTTTTGAAAGCATTTCTAATCCAGGCAATGTTAAGCTTTATAAATCAATAATTTTTCTAAGATATTTTATTTTGTTATTGATTGTTAGGTATGCTTTGATTAATGATCATATAAATCTTAAAAAATTTTTAATTTCATGTTTAGTTTGCTCAACACTAATCTCTTTAGATGTAATTTTTCAGTTTATAACTGGAAAAAATATTATTGGACTAAAATCTACAATACAGCATAGATCTAGCTTTTTTGGAAATGAATATGTGGCGGGAGGCTTTATACAAAGATTCTCTATTTTAGGCTTCTTTTTTACACTGATTGTTTTTAAAAAAAGATATTTAAAAATTCTTATTCCTACAACTTTTCTTGTGCTTTGTTTCTTTGCAACGCTTTATTCTGGAAACAAAATGCCTGCTGTAATGCTGCTAACTTTTATATTGATAGTCTTACTTTTTTTCTTTTTAAATTTTGGAATTTACAAAAATAGGGTATTTATTTTTTCTTCTCTTGCCGTTTTGGCTATAGTCTTTTTTCAAAGTGAAAAGCTAAATAGTTTGTATTTAAGTAAAATTAAAAATAGCTATTACTTTGCTCACTCTCAAGCTTTGGGTGCAATACCAAACACCTTTATAGGTGCAATGCCCAATGCAAAAATAATTTACTCTGAAGTAACAAGAGATTATTCCGAATTAAATAAATATAAAGGTAAAACCTGGTTCCACCATACCGAAGAATTTAAAGATAAGAAAAAATATAGATATATAAAGACGCGTTCAGTATACAATAATCTGTATATTACTTCTTTAGATCTTTTTTTGGAGAAGCCTCTGACAGGGAGGGGGATAAAGTCTTTCAGAGAAACTTGTAAGGAAAGGGTGCATTTACCTAACAGAATTTGTTCAACACACCAACATAACTATCATTTGCAAATATTAAATGATACTGGGTTAATAGGATTCTTAATTTTCTTTGGAACGATTGTTTTTGTAATATTTAAATGTTTTAAAAAAAGTAATTTAAGATCAAACATTTATTTTTATGCAATTTTATCTGTAATCCTTATTGAATTTTTTCCTTTAAGAAGTACAGGAGGGTTTTTTTCCACTATAAATTCCGCTTATATATTTCTTATGATAGGAATGTTGTTTGGTTTAAAAGAATTGGACTATAAATCTAAAAATTATTAGAAGTATTTTCTCAAAGTAGATATGTTTGGCTTCATCCAAAAATAAAGATCTGTCAGAATTTTTCTTAAATCTCTTTTTGGTCTCCATTTGTAAAGTTTCTTCACATATTCTATATTTGAAACATAGTAAGGAACATCATAAGGAGATGTTTTTTTTATGGAGCCTATTTTTATTTTATTTTTTGTTACATGTGTAGAAAGCTTTGTAAGTTGGATGAGGTTTAATGAGTTTTTCTGCCCTCCCCCAACATTCATAAGCTTGTTGTTAATTTTTTTAAGTTTTTGTATTTGTAATAAAATTAATTCGCATAAATCCTGAATATGAAGAACATCCCTAACTTGTCTTCCGGTTCCACCAAAGCCAATATAACTAAGCTTCAAAAGGTTTAAATGTCTCCATACCCATAAACTTACAAATCCCTGTTCTTCTTTTCCAAATTGCCATGGACCAGAAACTAGAGCTACTCTATTTATAATATATTTAATATTATGTAGATATGAATATTCTTTTATCAAAAGCTCGGAACTCAATTTTGTAAAACCATATATAGATTTAGAATTTTCAACATTAAAATTTTCCTTTACAGAGCCTTTCTTGTTTAATTTAAACAAATTTTCCATGGAATAAACTCTAGAACTGGATAAATAAATTATATTTGCGCTATCCTTTATACATTTATTTAAAACGTTAAATGTTCCCACAAGATTTGAATTAAAAACTTCTTCTATTTTCTTTCTCGATGCTTCTATAGCTGGCTCAGCCGCGCAATGTATCACCAAATCAAATTTTGGAAGCCTGGCAAGTTTATCTGGTTTTGCAATATTACCTTTAAAATTTTTTATTTTTTTTTTATATAATCTCTTATAATTTAATTTTGAGCCTTTTCGAGACAAATTGTCAATACTGTCAATTTTAACATTTTTAATTTTATCCTTTAAAAAAATTGCAAGATTCGAGCCGATAAAACCGCAACCACCTGTTATCAATATTCTCATATATTATCCGGTCTCTAAAATACTTTTTTTATTATCTTTTTTGTTCTCAACTTCAAAATATTAATTTTAATTTGTCTTAGGTTAAAACCACTATAAAGTTTAAATCTATTTTTCTTAAGCCAAAAATTAAGTTCCTTCAAATAAAGTTCTAGGTTCCTTGATGAAAAGTTTTTATTATGAACTCTAAATGTAGCTAAAGGCCTCTGTATTGCTGATATTTCGTGTTTTTTTGATAGCTTTAAAAAAAGATCAAAATCCCCAATTATGTCATACCTTTCATTAAATTTGTTTTGTTGAAAAATTTTTCTATGAATCATAATAGTTAAAATTCCTATACAATAATTATCTAACAAGTTTTGAGTTATATTGCCTTTGGGTAATATTGTTTTATAAGGTAAATAAGATTTTTTTGTATTTTCATTTTTAATAAGAAAATTAGTATAAATAATTTTATAATTTTTCTTTTTAGCTAAGTTAATTTGAGAATTTAATTTATTCTTGCTCCAAAAATCATCGGTATCCAAAAAACATATATATTTTCCTTTGCTCTTTTTAATAGCTAAGTTTCGAGTTCGATATAATTTTTCAAACTTGTTTGATTTAAAATATTTTATTCTTTTATCCTTAAAAGATTTGGCAATTTTTGCGCTTTGATCAGTAGATTTATTATCCCAAAAAATTATTTCCCAATTTTTATATGTTTGATTAATGACACTTAAAATACTCTGCCTTAAATATCGTTCACCATTATGACAGTTCATGATTACGCTAACAAGCGGCTGGTTAGTAACCTTTAGCTTATTCATTATAAAAATTTATTGTCTTTTTTAGACCATTTTGAAAAGAAGTTTTTGGTTTCCAATTGATAATTTTTTTTGCCTTCTTAATGTTTGGAAACGTAATAGCAGCTTCGTCTTTTCTCAATTTAATTTTTCCGTATACGGGTCTTCCTTTTTTTATTTTCTTTTTTATGTATTCAATTAAATTTTTAACCATCATTGGTTTTCCTTGTCCTATATTTAATATCTCACCTGTTGATTTTTTATTTTTGAGTGATTTGATAATGGCCTCGATTGCATCATCTATATATAAAAAGTCTCTAAATTGTTTTCCATCCGAACATGGAAATTTTTTGTTTTTGATGCAATTATTAATAACTATGGGAATAAGCCTATTGGCATCTTGTTTGGGACCATAAACTTGATAGAATCTAAGAACCGTACCTGGAAAATTTTTTTTAATACTTAATTTTTTCATATAATTTGTTGAATTATTTTTGGCTCTTGCATAACTAGATATTGGCTTGCAATTAAAATTTTCTTTTTGTGGTGATTTAACCTTTCCGTATTCTGCGCATGACCCCACTTGAACAAAAGATTTAATTTTTCTTTTTTTGAAAATATTTGCTAAATTTTTAAGTCCAACATAATGACTAATATAAGTTTTTTTCTTATCAGAATGATCTACATAGCCACCCAGATTAACTACAAAGTGATAGTCTTTTTTAATTTTTTTTTTTAAAAGATTTTTGTTTGTAATATCACAAATTATATACTTAACGCTTGAAATATTTCTGATTTTTTTTGGTCTTCGAGTCGAGACGCTTGTAACATTCCAACCTTCCTTCAGAGATCTTTTTGCAAGATGGTATCCTATAAAACCAGTTCCACCAACAATTAGTATTGTGATTTTTTTATTCAAAATTTCTATTTTAAAGTTTTTTTCAATTTTTCAAGATCTCTTTTGGTGTCAACGCACTGCCAAAAACCATCATGTTTAAATGCTGCAAGTGTTTTTTTTCTACAAACTTTTTCCAGTGGTTCCTTCTCTAAAAAAGTTTTATCATTTTTAATATAGTTTAAAAATTCTGGTTCTATTACAAAAAAGCCACCATTTATCCATCCTTCGTCAACTTTTGATTTCTCCTTGAAATAAGTAATAGAATTCCCTTTCAGTTTTAATGCACCAAATCTAGCTGGTGGTCTAACGGCCGTAAGTGTGACCATCTTTTTGCTTTTTTTGTGAAAATTTATTAGTTTTTTTATATTAACGTTTGATAAGCCATCACCATATGTCATCATGAATGTTTGGTTTTTAAGATATTTTGTAAGCCTTTTTAATCTTCCGCCAGTCATCGTTTTTCTTCCTGTATCAATTAGATTAATATTCCAGTTGAAAGAATTTTTTTTAAAAAAATTTTTAATTACATGACCCTTATAACCCAAGGCTATATAAAAATCTTTAAAACCGTATTTCGCATAGGTTTTCATTATATGGTAAATCAAGGGTTTGCCTTTAACTTTGATCATAGGTTTTGGAATTGTTTTTGTATATTCAGATAACCTTGTTCCAAGTCCACCAGCTAAAATTACTATCTTCATAATCTCTCCTTCATTAATTTTTCATAATTCTTAATCTGATTTAACGATGTAAGTAGAATTTTTTTTGGTTTAGAGTAATACCGACTATACCACTGAGCTGTCATCTTGATAATCTCCTCAAAGGATAAAACACTTTTCCAATTTAAAATTTTGCTTGCTTTAGAACAGTTTAATTTTAATAAATTCGACTCGAAAAAATTATTTTTATTATTTTTTGATATTTTCCATGAAACTTTTTTCCAATATTTTTTCATAGATTTAACAAGTCTAATAACATTATAAGGTTTTTTAGTATTTGGACCAAAATTAAAAGCTTCACCATGAAGTTTTTTATTTTTGTTTAGCCTTGTAGCAAATATTAAATATCCCCCAACTGCCTCTAATACATGCTGCCATGGTCTAGTTGATTTTGGATTTCTTATATTTACCCTATTATTTTTTGACCAAGATTTCACACAGTCAGGAACTAATCTATCTTTTGACCAGTCTCCTCCTCCAATTACATTTCCTGCTCTGGCAATGCCAATTGAGATCTTATCATTTTTTTGAAAGTACGATTTTACGTATGACTTGATTATTAATTCAGCAGAAGCTTTTGAAGCACTGTACGGATCTGTACCACCCAATATATCATCTTCTTTATAACCTCTTTGAATCTCTAGATTTTTATAACTTTTGTCGCTAGTTATCAAAATAACAGTACATTTATTTTTTAAATTTTTTAGGGATTCTAATATATTTAAAGTTCCAATAGAATTTGTTTGAAAAGTATAAATTGGATCAATATAAGACCGTTTTACTAAAGATTGCGCAGCTAAATGAAATACATAGTTAGGCTTATAATCTCTAAAAATTTTTTTTAATTTTTTCAAGTTTCTTATATCAATATTTTTATTTGTAATTTTCCTCTTAAGATTCAGTGTTTCAAAATGTGAAGGACTTGACGGCACGTTAGATGATATCCCAACTACGTTTGCCCCAAGACTAATTAACCATAATGTTAACCAGGACCCTTTGAAACCTGTGTGACCAGTTACAATAACGGTTTTTCCTTTAAAATTTTTTTTTAAAGAAATTTTTGACATTTTTAAGTTATTTCAACTAAAGATTAATTTTTTAAGTTATTTATTCCAAGCTTTGGCATGCATATTACCCTCTAAATCCCCAACAACGTTACACTGATTACAAGGCGAAAAGCTTCTTTGTCCATTGCATAATTTTTTTCTAGCAGATATCGATCTTTGTGCAGTCCAAATCTTTAAAAATGATTCTTTTTTTAAGTTTCCTAATACCATTTTCTTTCCCCAATCATGTGAACACATCAAAACATCTCCGTTGTAATCAACAAAAAACATATAGCTTGGATATGTACATTTTGCTGAGATTTTACTTTTTGCAATCTTTTTATCT